>CAJUTC010000101.1 GCA_910589195.1 uncultured Lachnospiraceae bacterium | reverse complement strand
ATCAACAACAGCTTTGGAACAAGAAACTATAAATGGAGTTACTGGGGGAGCCGGACCTGCGACGGGATTGGCCTGGGATATCTGCTGGCTGCAAAGAGATTAAAAAGAGGCCAAAAGCAGCTGGAAATAGAAAGGGCTGTATGGAAAAACTTAGAGCTTTTAAAAGCGTGTACCCAGGATGGATTACTGTCCGGAGGGCCTCACTACAGGTTCGCCGGGCAGCCGTCCTGTGTACATCATACCTTTACCCATGCCAAAGTTCTGGCCGGGATTTTGGATCGGGAGCTGGCAAAAAATACAGGGCCTTTTTTAACAGATGAGAGAAGAGAAAATCCCTGTTTTAACTCCCGCTGGTATCCGGAAATTGCCTCCTGGCAGATATCTGCGCCCTCTGCTGTGTCTGCTACCGTAACCTGCTATGACTGGGAATACATGCCCGGCGGCCATGTGGGGGGAGGAACCCTTTCTCTCCTTCACCATAAAGACGCAGGCCCTCTGTTTTGTGCAGGGATGGGAGAATATACGCGAAAAGAACCCAACAATATGCAGATTCCATACAAAGTGCGCCACCAGTGCCTGGCGCTTCGGATTGAGGCGGAAATAAACGGGGTTCTCTACAGCAGCGTCTATGAGGATGAGGCAAAAGCGGAAAGCCTTTTAAAAAATGATTCCCGGGAAATTTCTCTTAAGGTACAAGGTCAATTAAAAGACATTTCCCACAACCCGCCTGCCGGTATGGAGCTGCCTTATTGCCTGGAATACAGGTTTCTTAAAAACCAGGTGGAAATAAACGGGGCTTTTCCCCTAGGAAAGCTGATATGTCCCATTATCAGCCATCAGGAAGAGGAGCTGACTTTTGATGAAAGCGCCGGATACTCTGTCATAAAAATAATGAAAAACGGCGGCCTGGTCTATTTTAAAACCCGGGGAAAAATGGAACTCCCTTATAAAACAGAACGAATCTTTCACCTGGTTCCGGGGTTTCAGGCGCTTCGGGTGGATATAACCCCTTTATCCAGAGAAAATCCGGTTAATTTGGTTATTCTGATGTAAAAAAAGAAGGGAAGTCAATCCATAAATCGTCCTGAACGTTTAAATATCCAGTTTAGACAGATTGATGGAAAATCCCGGATAAATATTTACTGGAATATCATCGGTAAAGGTATAATTTGCGGCGCTGCTGTTTTGGAAATCATAAACAGTGACAAGGTTTCTTTCGTGATCCACTATCCAATATTCACGGACACCGGCTGTCCGGTATTTGAACAGTTTTTTGTAATAATCCATGGAGCGGCTGCTGGAAGATACAATTTCAATGATCCAGTCAGGAGCTCCAACACAGCCGTTATCGTGAAGTTTATGGGGATCGCATATTACGCTGATATCCGGTTCCACATAATTTTTATCATTTTCAGCGAGAAAAACAGCGAATGGAGCGATGTAAGGCCGGCAGGAACCATTATTTGATTTAATATATTCTCTGATGGTTCCAAAAAGCTCACCGGCAATATCCTGATGTTTTCGGCTGGGGGGCGTCATACTGTAGATTTGGCCGTCAATCAGTTCGGCCCGTTCCCCGTCAGGCAAAGCATAAATATCTGCAATGGTATAGGTTTTTTCCTGAGCTAATGCCATAATAACACGTCCTTTCCGGGTGGGGTGTCGCAAAATGAAATAAAGTCTCTGGTTTTATTTTATATATAATTTTATTTTACTACCGATTATACACTTTTACAAGTTAATTTGAACTTGCTCTAATAACCGGATTGGATTGTCCGTCATTTATAAAAGCTTTTATGGAAAGTAAAACCGCAGCCGCCCTTGATGATGTCTATGATCGCTTACAATGGGCTGGCGAGGAATATATTCTTAAGGAACTAAATGATGAAGTTAGCGGACTTAAAAAGGCTGGCACAACTTATTCTTCAGAAGTAATGTATTGGATCGATAGGATTTTAGAGCAGGAAAAGCACTCAATGCCTTAATTGGGGTTCTTTCTGAACTTTGGATATTTATTTCTGCCAGTAATTCAGATTTTGTCGGAAATATAATGTTTTGGAAAAATCTGAATTTAGCAGTATATCCAAACGTGAGAAAGGTTTGGAAGTGTGCGCCTGCTGCCCGGTATCTGATATATGGCGTGGGGCAGC
>CAJUTC010000100.1 GCA_910589195.1 uncultured Lachnospiraceae bacterium | reverse complement strand
ACAGCTGACGCAGATATCGAGCACTTAATTCACCGTTATTTCCGCAATGCAGTACTAGCTACTCCTAAATGTTACAACCTAATTCTGAATTTCTTATTTGGACAACTTAAAATATTTAAGTGACAAAATAGCATCAAATTTTTCATGACCCTCCGGGTACCAGACACCAGCTTTGTCCAAAAACTCCAGAATACGTTGAAACCTGAACGCTTCCATGCCTTGGGACCTGACAATCACCCTTTCAGCAATATTCCCCATATTGACAACTTCCAGGGCAAGATTAAAAAACATGAACCAACACAAGGAGAACCTGGCCAGATTGCTGCGTATCTGCACCGACAGCCTGGATCAGATCGCAGTATGGAGGCTCCTATGAGAAGAATATAGAGAATCTAAAGGCGAGCAATTGGGAACGTTTAACCCTCTATTTTCCCAGCAAAAAGATTTATAATAGCATTTTTCATTTTACATCAATTTACAACTTTTGAAATTTCCTAAAACCTGATAAAATGTAGTCTTCTACAATCTTTATTGGCGCAGAACAATTTTTAATAGTTTCGAGAAATTTCCCGAAACTGCACAAAAATATATCCGCCTGGATTTGCTGGCCAATTTCGTACCGACTTTCCTGAGCGCTGGCGGACTGATATCCGGAAAAGGTTTCATCACTGTAAGCAGGGTCATGGCACTGCAGGACAGACTGATCAGATTCGCCAGTCGTTCAATTCTTTCCTTACTGCGCACCCGGTATTCCTCCATCGACCAGAAGGTTTTCCCTTTATAGTAAGAAACCTCGATGTTCCACCTCAGGCCAGCGGCAGATAAAAGACATTTTCTGCTCCATAAGAGCAGGCTATTTTGTCAACGCTGTTCTCCCAGTCAAAGGAAATGGTTCTTGGATCAGCTGTACATAAGAATAGATGGCGGCTCCCTTTTCCATTTTGGGGCGCAGTAACCAGGGCATATGCTACTTTATCTTTCCAGAGGCTGGTAATAACCAGCATCATGCCAATCAGCCAGTTACCGCTTTCCGGTTCGCTGAGAACAATATCATCCAGCTGAATCCGATCTCCACGTTTTTTGGATGGCCCTTTTTTCCAGTCTTAGCGGGCGGGAGTCCATAAAGAGCCGTATCCACCCTGACATTACAGACCATCTCCAGGTTATCAAACTGTTCCACAAGAGCGGCCACTCCCGCTTTGGGATACCAGATGTCACATATCAGGATCACCTGACGCTCTGGACCGATGGCTTTCATTGCCTGCTCCGCCAGCTCGGCAGCCAGGGCAAGCTTCAATAGTTTTAGGCAGACATTCTGCATTTGTTAAAATATCATGTTACTGGTCACGGCCAGGTTGTTTTTTCTTGACCAGCGGATACCAGCTCTGGAACATCCCCCATGAACAGTAACAATGTCATTACTAACTGGCTCAGGATATATTTTCTAAAACTCAAACCGTTCCAGCATATACAAAGGCAGCGTAAAGATTTTTCCTTCTTTACCGCCTTTTGTGCTGCCCTTCAGATACAGCAGAAAATCCGCTTTTCCTGCTTCCAAAGCTTTCACCGCTGTGGCCGCCTTTCCCTTTCCTGATTTCACTTCCACCAGATATCTTTTGTGTCCCATGATTGTCTGCACTACATAATCAATTTCTCCGCCTTTATAGGTGGCAAATGCGGGCATTTCGAAAGTAATCTCTTCCGGGAAATCCTGGCGCTTTAAAAGATTGATGAACACATAATTCTCATTGAGCCTTCCGCGGACAGCCGCCTGTGTGGTTCCCACCCTGTTTAAATAATAAGCCGCAACTCCCGGATCCATGAAGAAACACCGTCTTCCTGGCTTAAAATCAAGAACGTCCATTTCGATGATTTTACCACAGAACCCGATAATCCCCGAATGATACAGCCAGCTGACCGCCCGGTTGCAGGTCTCCTTTGACAGATTGCTGGAGTAATTCCTGGTCACCAGCTTCTGAAGCTCCTCACTGACACTGTCCTCCTCCAGCCCCTTCTTTTCCCGCAAAAGAATACGGCAGATACTTAAAAAATATTGGTAAACACGCTGACGTCCGCCTCCGGCAGCGGAAGCCGCAACCATGCCTGGTAAAGCTTCTGGTCCAGTGCCTCCAGAAATTCTTCAAAGGAAAGGGTGTAGATCCTCACCTTTGTAATATCCCCGCTGGCAAACTTAAATTCCGGTTCCAGCGCCCGCCCAAGATAGCTTCCTGTAATAATAAAACGGGCCGCAAACGTTCTGGTGAACTCCCGAATCCGATTATAAATCTCCGAAGACTCCTGGATTTCGTCAATAATGATCACCGTATCCTCACAATCCTGGAATGACGGCTCATATAGGCAAAACGCCTTATGAAGCGGAAATTCCGGCCGTTTACTTCCAGGAACCCATTGGGTTGCTTTCTCATAACACTCCATAAACTGCCTTCCTGAAAGGTCAAACAGGTTAATGTAGATTTTGTGCTTAAAATTTTCATCCGCAAATTTATTAATAATGTAAGTCTTTCTGGTCTGTCTGGCGCCGTTCAATTTGCTCTTTCCCTATTCAGGCATAAAACACCTTTGTATTTTATTATACCAAAAAATACCTGGATTCCTACTGATATTTTCAGGGAGAAAAATCTTTTCGTTTCCGGATGACAA
>CAJUTC010000099.1 GCA_910589195.1 uncultured Lachnospiraceae bacterium | reverse complement strand
CGGGGAGGAAAGCCTATGATGAAAGTAGAAAAACCGGTGGTTGTTTTTAAAGAACCTGGAATTTATACAGATGAAATCCGAAATGTGTATGGATATTAATGTATGAATAAAGTAATTCAGAAAGGATTCAATCAATTATTTCGGAGCAATATGTTACGTTACATGGATGAAAAAAGACTTCAGGCTGGATACCAATTTGGAAAGGAGCAGGATGGCTGGGAAACTGTATTTATGTGCAACGCCTATTGGAAATTTGGAGGATATTACTTTAAGGGTGTTAAATACCTTAAAAGAAGTGGATTTAATTGCCGCTGAGGATACACGCCATAGTATTAAGCTTTTGAATTATTTTGGGATTAAAACGCCATTAACCAGTTATCATGAATATAATAAAATAGATAAGGCAAGATATTTAGTAAGCCAAATGGAAAAGGGAATACAATTGGCTCTGATTACGGATGCGGGAACTCCTGGGATTTCGGATCCAGGGGAGGAATTGGTAAAACAGTGTTACCAGGCAGGAATTGAGGTAACTTCCCTTCCAGGGCCGGCTGCCTGTATTACGGCTCTTACGTTATCTGGTTTGGAAACCAGAAGATTTTCATTTGAAGCATTTCTTCCACCAGACAAAAGGGAACGTCAAAGAATATTAGCAGAGCTTAAGTCAGAAACAAGGACAATCATTTTATATGAAGCGCCTCATCACCTAGTAAGGACGCTAAAAGAGCTTTATGAAGTTTTGGGAGAACGGAGAATTACCCTTTGCCGGGAACTGACAAAGCGATATGAGGAAGCTTGTCTGACTACATTTAAGGATGCTTTGGATAAGCTTCAAAAGGAAGAGCCGAAAGGAGAGTATGTGATTGTAGTTCAGGGAAAATCTCTGGAAGAAATTGTTAAAATGCAGCAAAAGGCTTGGGATCAGATTTCCATAGAAGAACATATGGAACGATATGAAGGCCAGGGGATGGATAAGAAACGTGCTATGAAGGCCGTTGCTTATGATAGGGGAATCAGCAAAAGAGAAGTATATCAATATTTGCTGGAGAAAGGAAATGAATATGGGAGAAACAACATATGAAATATGGAAAGAAAAATTAGATGACTTTAAAGAGAAGACAGAAGCGTTTTATGCTGGAGAGGTGGATAAGAAAGAATATAAAGGGTTTTCCGGTAAGTATGGGAGTTACGCCCAGAGGGGAGGGAAAGCCAGTATGCTGCGCCTTCGTTTTACAGGTGGTATAATAACAAAGGACAAGCTGAAATTTGTAGCGGATTCTATTGAAAAACATCAAATTAACCTGGTTCACCTTACCACCTGCCAAACGGTACAGCTTCATAATCTAAATCCTTCCCAGGTTTATGATATTATGGAACATGCCTTGGAGCATGGGATTGTTACCATGGGAGGAGGCGGGGATTATCCCAGAAATGTTACCATGCCGCCTCTTTCCGGCGTGGAAGAGGAATATTTCGATGTAACTCCTTACGCAAAAGCAGCCGGCGAATATTTGTTAACTTTTATTGAAAAAGAAAAAATGCCCAGGAAATTAAAGGTATCTTTCTCCAATAGCCCTGCTAACATTTCCCATGCTACCTTCCGGGATTTGGGATTTGCGGCACGCCCGGACGGAAAATTTGATGTATATAGCGCCGGTGGCCTGGGAGCCAATCCTTTATTTGGAATAAAAGTAGGGGAAGCCGTGGATCCGGAAATGATCCTTTATTATATCCGGGCCATGTGGGAAACGTTCAGGTCTTATGGGAATTATGAAAACAGAGCCAAGGCCAGAACACGCTATATGCAGCAGACCTTAGGTCAGGAAGGATATCAAAAAGCATTTAAGGAAAAGCTGGATGAAGTAATGGCGTCAGGTGAAGATTTAAGGATTCATAAAAAACAGGAAACGATTTCAAAAACAGGGGATGGAACTGTGGCAGAGGGAAGCCAGATCATAAAGCAGAAACAAGAAGGCCTGTACGCGGTTTATTACCATCCAATCGGAGGATCCATTAATCCATCCAAATTCCGGGAAATTTACCAGGTGATAAAGGATATGGATCAGGCAGAAGTCCGGTTGTCGCCGGATGAATCCATGTATATTATAAATCTTACCGGTACAGAAGCGAAACAAGTGCAAACGATAACAAAAGATGGTGCAACAACCTCTCTGGAAGAGTCTGTAGCCTGTATAGGAGCTAGTATCTGCCAGGTAGGGGTAAGAGATTCCCAGAAATTAATAAAGTCGATTGTAGAGGCTGTCAGAGCTTCGGATCTTCCAGGCCATGTGCTTCCAAAGCTGAATATTTCCGGATGCCCTTCTTCCTGCGGAATGCACCAAATCGGAACCATAGGTTTTCGGGGCGGGGTAAAGCTGATCGATAAAGTTCCGAATCCATCCTTTACTTTATTTTTAAATGGCTGTGCCTATCAGGGAAATGAACGTATGGGAAAAGAAATAGGGGTGATTCTGGAAAAAGATATTCCGGAATTTCTTGTAGAATTAGGAAAGACTGTGCTTGCTTCTGGTTTATGTTTTGAAGATTGGATCAAAACAGAGGAAGAGGCCTTCTTAAAGCTTGCGGGTTCCTATTTAAAATAAAAAAATAATGGATTCGAAAGGACAAAAGAATTTGTCCTTCACAAACCGGGCCACCTCTTTGGAGCTGTAACAGTTCAGACACCCCCTAAAAAATATGACGAAATTTTAGAGGCATAC
>CAJUTC010000098.1 GCA_910589195.1 uncultured Lachnospiraceae bacterium | reverse complement strand
AGGAGCTGCGCACTAATCACTTAGTGCGACAGCCCCATTTTTTCAATAGACTATAAGAGGAATGACTCTAGTGCAGCATCAAAGGTGTTTTTTCATCCAAACTTTTCCCGGTAGTAGATAAATACAAAAAGGACATCCACCTAAATAAAAGATGAAATGTCCTTTGATCTTACACGCTATTCAATTTTATGTACCAAGCAGTTTGCCGCTGTTACGCCGCTTTCTGTTATCTAATCCTCTAACGCCTGGCGGATATCCTCAATAATATCATCCGCGTTTTCAATGCCCACACTTAAACGGATTAAGGACGGATCCACTCCCGCCTCTGCCAGCTGCTGGTCATTTAACTGTCTGTGGGTGTGGCTGGCCGGATGGAGGACACAGGTTCTGGCATCTGCCACATGGGTTACAATAGCGGCAACCTTCAGCTTATCCATAAACACTTCCGCTCCCTGTCTCCCGCTCTTTAATCCAAAGGAGATAACTCCGCAGGAACCCTTTGGCAGATATTTCCTGGCCAGATCATAGTACTTATCTCCTTCCAGTCCCGGATAGTTTACCCAGGCCACATCTTCTCTGCTTTTAAGATAAGAAGCCACCTTTAACGCGTTCTCACAGTGGCGGGGCACCCGGAGATGGAGAGTCTCCAGGCCTACATTTAATAAAAATGCATTCTGGGGGGACTGGATAGATCCCAGATCCCTCATAAGCTGGGCAGTGGCTTTCGTAATGTAAGCGCCTTTTCCGAAACGCTCTGTATAAGTAATTCCGTGGTAGGAATCGTCCGGGGTGGTAAGTCCGGGGAATTTGTCCTTGTGAGCATCCCAGTCAAAGTTTCCGCTGTCCACAATACAGCCGCCTACACACATAGCGTGTCCGTCCATATATTTGGTGGTGGAATGGGTTACGATGTCAGCCCCCCACTCAAAAGGCCGGCAATTAATGGGAGTAGCAAAGGTATTGTCAATAATAAGGGGAACCCCATGCTTATGGGCCAGTCTGGCAAACTTTTCAATGTCCAGCACCACCAGAGCCGGATTGGCAATGGTCTCGCCGAAAACCGCTTTGGTATTGGGGCGGAATTCCTTCTCCAGCTCCTCTTCCGATGCATCCGGATCCACCAGGGTTACCTGGATTCCCATTTTCTTCATGGTTACAGTAAACAAATTAGAAGTTCCGCCGTAAATGGTAGCAGCGCTGATGATATGGTCCCCTGCAGAGCAGATATTAAACATCGCATAAAAGTTGGCTGCCTGGCCGGAAGAAGTCAGCATGGCAGCAACGCCGCCTTCCAGTTCACAGATTTTGTTTGCAACCGCATCATTGGTTGGGTTTGCCAGACGGGTATAAAAATATCCGGACTCCTCTAAGTCAAAAAGGCGCCCCATCTGCTCGCTGGTTTCATATTTAAAAGTGGTGCTCTGGTAAATGGGAAGAACCCGGGATTCTCCGTTTTTCGGCTGCCATCCGCCCTGGATGCAGATGGTGTCAAGGGAACGTGTTTTCTCCATTGTTTATTTCCTCCTGATGATTTATAACGGTTCAGACCAGCATGGAATCTGAACTGCTGTGTTGATTTTCCTTTTTGTTTCAAGTACACTCTAGTCTACCACAAAAAAACCTTATTGAAAATACCTAAAACTTACGCTATAATCATTTCAGTTTTTAAGGTAACCCTTCAGGCGACCCTAAGAGTCGCATACCGATTCATTATTAGACTAGGAGGATAATATGGCACCATCTAACGTTTATTTTACCAACATGAGGACTACCCTCAGTGAAAATCTTTTAGGAAAGCTGGAACGCCTGGTAAAAAAAGCAGGTATGCTGGAGCAGATTGATTTTAATAACAAATTTGCCGCTATTAAGATTCATTTCGGCGAACCCGGCAACCTGGCTTACCTGCGCCCCAACTACTCCAAGGTCCTGGTAGATCTGATAAAAGCTCAGGGAGGAAAAGCATTTTTAACCGACTGCAACACCTTATATGTAGGACGCCGGAAAAATGCTCTGGATCACCTGGATGCCGCCTATGAAAACGGCTATAATCCTTTTGCCACCGGCTGCCATGTGATTATCGCCGACGGTTTAAAAGGCACAGATGAAGCTCTGGTTCCCATTGACGGTCAGTATGTAAAGGAAGCCAAAATCGGCCGGGCTTTAATGGATGCGGATATCCTCATCTCTTTAACCCATTTTAAGGGCCATGAGGCCACCGGCTTTGGCGGCGCTTTAAAGAATATCGGCATGGGTGGCGGCTCACGCGCCGGTAAGATGGAAATGCACAGCGCCGGCAAGCCTCATGTAAATCAAGGGCCTTGCGTAGGCTGCGGCATGTGTAAGAAAAACTGCGCCCATGACGCCATTACCATTGAAAACCGAAAGGCTTCCATCAACCATGACAAGTGTGTAGGCTGCGGCCGCTGTATCGGCGCATGTCCCACGGATGCCGTTACTCCCGACTATGATGAGGCCAACGATGTATTAAACTGCAAAATCGCTGAGTATACCATGGCTATTTTAAAGGATCGCCCAAGCTTCCATATCAGCCTGGTGGTAGATGTATCCCCCAACTGCGACTGCCATGCTGAGAACGACGCTCCGATTGTTCCCAATATCGGCATGTTTGCCTCCTTTGATCCGGTTGCCCTGGATATGGCCTGTGTAGATGCCGTAAATCGCCAGCCGGTTATGGCAGGAAGCTTTCTTTCTGAACAAGAGCACTGCCACCACGATCACTTCACCGATACTCACCCGGATACCAACTGGGAGAGCTGTATCGATCATGCAGTGAAACTTGGATTAGGAAGTAAGGAATACCAGTTAATCGAAATTTAAAGGGAATGAAAAAAATATTAACTACTATCCCTCTAATTGTTATCCTTTCTCTCCTGTCCTTTTTAATAGCCGCGCCCATAGTAAATAATTCTGTTTCAAATGCGTATCCCTTTCCAAGTTGTCTGCTTCTTCCTTCAGCCACTTTTGTCAAAT
>CAJUTC010000097.1 GCA_910589195.1 uncultured Lachnospiraceae bacterium | reverse complement strand
TTGCGGCACATATTAAGGAACACCGAATGCGGCAAGCTGCCCGTATGTTAATAGAATCTAATATGAATATAGCAGAGATTGCGCAAGCTGTCGGCTATGACAGCCAGAGTAAGTTTACAGCTGCATTTAAAGCATATTTTAAAGTTCTTCCTAGAGAATATCGAAAAAAATACATGTTATTCAGGTACAAATAAACCGTTTTTGCATAATCGTTATCGGTTCCCATGACTTTATGCTCCCATAGTCATTTTTTCTCCGAAAAATTCTCCATCGTCTCCTTTAGCTGTTTTCTATACTATATATAAATGTCGTTTTAATCACGGAACGCATACGCTTCCATCCGAACAGCAACACATTCAATGGAAAATCGGTAACTAGTACATCGAATAATAAGTATCTGGCTATATCGCGCAGGATGATTTTTCAGATACAAGGCAGATTTTCGACGGCGTAGCGGTGGCTACGGCTAGAAAATCTAACGCAGTAGCTGGAAAATCAGACAAGTGATATGGCTAGTTATTTATTATTCGTTGTACTAGCTACTTATGTTTTCTTTACACTTGCATATACTGCAGTAAATATTCCTCTTGTCACCCTGCTTTCCAATGAAACAGACGTTCCAAAAGATCGGTTGAACCTGAACGTATTTGGAACCATTGGCACAAATGTAGGACAACTGGGTGTCATGATGTTTGCCCTTAGTCTTGTTCAGCTGCTTGGCGGCGCCGATGAAGCCAAAGGTTATTTTCTTCTTGCTATTATTTTCGGTATAATCGGTGCAGCTTTACTGATCATGTGTTCTTTAACAACGAAAGAGCGCCTTGCGCAAACATCGGATACAAAAACAAATTTAAGCCCAAAGCAAATGCTTCAATCCTTTTCCAATGCCCCATGGCTAATTATTGCCATTACCTTCTTTTTACTAATTGCTGCCGTTGTTCTCCGAAATACGCAGACCATTTATTTCTGTCAGTATTATCTGGAAAATCAGGCATATGCCGCCCCTTTAATGTCAATCATGAACGTACTTGGCCTTCCAGTTGCCATAGTATGCCCGTTGCTTGCTGGAAAATTCAGCAAAAAAAATCTGATTGTAGCCAGCTGCTTTATCAGTGCACTAGGTTGTATATGTTCTCTTTTTGCCGGCAAAAATTTTATTCTGCTGATGTTCTTTAATGCAGCCATTTCTTTAGGTTCTGCAATAATCAGTGGTATTATCTACGTAATGGCCGCAGAAGCGGTAGATTATGGCGAGTTTAAACATGGTTTTCGATCCCAAGGAATCCTGATGTCAGTAATCGCTTTTGCAGTAAAGATTGCAAACTCGGTGATCACTATGGTTGCATCCGCTGTTTTAAATTTCAATGGCTATGTGGGCGGGGCAGACGAACAGTTTCCTTCTGCTGTCAACGCCATTCGCGTCAACTATCTGGTAATTCCGTTAATTATTTTTATCGTAGTAGGAATCATAAATATGTTTTATACACTCGACAAAAAATATCCGGAAGTGCGTGCAGCCTTGGACGCAAAAAGGGAACAAAATATCAATTCTTCAGCTGAATAGATACATATAGTATCGCTGAAACTTCTGGAATGAAATGAGCGGCTGCTATCATATCCTGTAGCCGCTTTTTCCAGAATATTACTCCCTTGGCTCCCCCAGGAGCCACCGTTTTAAATCACGGAGGAAGTGCCTGCCATTGACGGCAGATATAAACGCCTTCTGTTCATAAAGGAAAAATACTTCCTCCTAAATCGCATCAGCCAGAGCCGCTGCCTTTTTGTAGTCATCCGTCTTGTCAATATCACCTGCATTCAGCACGCCGGGAATCAGAACCTCGACCACCATCTTCCATTTGTTCAGGGTACACATACGCTCCATAGGGATACGCGCCCCATCCATAGCTGACATATCTTCCTCCTCACAACAGGTGATCCGTGCGCATTCCTTGCCTGCAATATCTTTTCCGTAAGCGATGAATAACCTATCGTTTTTACAAATCCTGACCCCCGTGTCTTGGCACACGCAAATGTGGCAGGGTATCTAATAGATTGATTTCCAGAAAACCTTCTTGGAAAAGGTAAGAAAGATAATTCCTAAGTTCATAAAGGATTGTTCCGTTATGCTTTAAGGAGTTGTCTTCAAATTGTGCAAAAAAGTCATTCACAGACCCTGCTGAGATCAGATCCGTTGACCCAATCCCGTCATTGGAGAGATATTAATCAGCCGCTCCACAGTTTTTCGGTTTGTACGAAGTGTAGACGGCTTCAGCCCTTTGTTCATCAGGTATTCCAGAAAGCCTTCATAAGATTCCAGGAAGCCATCCGGGCATGCAAAGGGTGGGGATTCCTGGCGGCACGCCGGATTAAAAGAATCTGTTTCAATATAGCTGTTCAACAAAGCCAGCGGCCTGAGGCGCCTGTTGGAACGGTGATCTAATCCCTTGACATAAAAATCAGAAACCTCAATGCCAAACCGAATTTTCAAAAAGTTGAGAATTGTTTCCCCTTTGATTTCAGTGATATTTGCTTCAGAAATATAAGAGAGTAATTCCTGATAATGGAAACGGTAATCCTGGATTGTAGAAGCTGATAACTGCCATTTTCCAAGTTCAGATAAAATCGTTTCTATCGCTTGTTGTATCTTCTCTTGTGAATACATATGCAATGTCCTCCTTTCGTAGAACAGTATACTTTAAGTGGAAATTGTCAGAAATAGTATGAAGAAAAATGGTAAGTGATTTTGGGAGAATATCTGGAAAAGTACGCACTTCCTGGAAGGGTTTTGTGGCCTGCTGGAATGCGATGGCTATACCGGGTACAACCGCGTGGAGAACGTGACCCTGGTGTGCTGTCTTGCCCATTGCCGGAGACATTTCTTCGAAGCAGTTCCGACAGCCCGCCGTAAGAAAGTAAAACTCCTGGATATCAACTCACCGGAAGAGATCCTGAAAGAGGCAGCGGATCCGGAGAAAGCAAAGGTGGGAAGCAGGACACCGGCAGAGGTAGGACTTTGCTATTGTAATCAGCTGTTCCGTATAGAACGGACCTTAAAGACGTTGTCCGCGGAAGAACGGAAGGAAAAACGTCTGGAGCTGGAAGTCCCTGTCTGGGACAGCTTCTGGTCCTGGCTTGCGACCGTAAAGCCGCTGGGCGGTAGCCTGTTGGAGAAAGAATTTCCTTTTCCACGATACGATAAAGGGTGCGAGATCCGCATTCGGATCCCTGAGTTGGTTTTCTAATACATCTGCCATACCGGAAAGCTTCATCTGACGAAGCCTTGAAGTAACTTGCAGCTCTTCTTTTGTAAACGCATCTTTTGGAGGCATCATTTGTAAAAATC
>CAJUTC010000096.1 GCA_910589195.1 uncultured Lachnospiraceae bacterium | reverse complement strand
TTCACAACAGACTCATCTGTCCGCAGAAAAAGCGGAAGGGTTTCCAGCAGGTTTTCCCGGGTAGGCTTTCGGCTACTCATCTTCATAGCCTCCGTTTAAAACAGTAACTCTTCCAGTCTGAGCCACCTGGGGAATGGCCATTGTAACCTCATAGTCTATTGTCCCCAGGGCAAGCTTCCCATCCCGTAAAGATTGAAAGGACGGGGACCGTAGATCTACCCGCTTGATACCGGATTGCATAAGCATTTGATAAAGTTTTGAGGGGTTAATATCCCGGCCTAATTTCGCACTCTGCCAGTCAATATATTTTTGGATCTGAGCTTCTACCGCCTTTTGGATTTCAGCGGAACCGACAGGGGAATCCGCATTGATGTAATAGGTTAAATCAATGTCATAGGGAACAATTTCCGGATCGCCCATTTGGACATGATCCGTAAATGGCCGCACCTTATCGGCGCTGCATTTTTCGTATACAGCGGCTTTGATTTCTTCCCCGGCAGGCTTCCCGCCTTTCATAAGGACATAAATATAAACTTCCCCTGGAGATGGGGAATTGGGGACAACATCGGCAATTTCCGTAGATACCTGCATTGCGTGGTAGCTGTAACTTCCTGTGCTTCCTGCCGTGCTCCAGCCGTCCTGGCTCAGGCGCAAAAGGTTATAATATTCCTCATCTGTGGCTTCATCCGTCCCGCCCTCTGATTCCGTAACGTTATGGCATTCGGTGCAGTAGTCATATAGATCAACAATCGTGTCAATCTGTCCGGGAACATAACCGTTTCCAACCTTTCCGGGCGTCTGGCAGACTGCTTCCACATCCGCAAAAGTTTCTCCGATTGGCACATAAGCGTCCGCCTCTGTTTTCCAGATTAGAACGCTCCCGGCGTCCGTTGCCCGTGTGCCTGCGGGAATGAGTACGGCAAAGGGCTGCGCTTTGGAAATCTGAAACCGTATGGTGCAATGGGCGGATTTCTGGCCGGGGCGGGTATGCTCCAAAAATAGTTCCCCTAAAGCGTCCAGATTTTTTCCTTCAGCCCGGCTGGGGATGTTCTGATTGCCTGTGTAATTGTTGAAAACCCGTTCCTGGACAATAATGTTTGTAATCCACTGGATGAAAAGCTTTTCCGGGCTGGCGGGCTGTACCGTAGTTCCTACCAGCTTTTCATAGATTGCTGTCAGCGTTGACTCAATCTCCGTGGGATCGGTTGGTATAAATTAATACTGTGTATTTCTGCTCATGGGTTAATTTCCACCTCCACCATTGGAATGAGCCGCCCGTTCAGCTCATCTTCCATAAAATCCACACTGATAAATGTTACCCTTGGTTCCCACTGTTCTTGGCTTCTTTAATATCCGCTGTCATCATGGCTTTGGCAACGGGGATGGGGCGGTCCAGAATGTCAACGCTTATTCCAAAATCCCGGTACATGGGGACGGAGCCTTTCGGCGTGGATAAAATAACCGCGATATTCTGTAAAACAGATTCCACGGGATCGGTCACATTAAACTTTATTTTCCGCTTATTAGACGGTGAAACAGTATAGCTCATTTTCTCAGGTACTCCTGTAATTTAATGGACAGAGTAGCCATAAATAGATCCCCCCGCCGGTCAAAGTGCTGCGCTTTTGCCGTATGGCCGGTAATGACCCAGCGGTATTTCCCATACACCTTTGTCCCTAAAGTGAGCGGAAGAGTTTTCCCCTGTTCCTTGTATTTTTGGATTTTCTCAATTTCTCTGATCGGCTCCACCCCTAATTGGGCCAGAAGTGTTATGTCAAAAGAGATTTGGTCCGGGTCCACTCCTGTAAATTCCACCAGCCCCCGTCCTAAGTGCCGCTGATGAACGGCATACTTAGCCGTGCCGGACCACTGAAAATTATTAAGCACCCGCATTGTAGATTCGGACACCGTGAAAGCAATATCACCTAAACATCCGATTATTGCCACGGCTGATACGCCCCCAATACAAACCCGTGGCCATTCCCAACAGGCAGGAATAAAGTGATCACCTTGTCCCCAACGTTTGGAAGCCACGGTTTAACAACCAATGGATGATGATGCTTTTTGAATTTTTCAATTCCTTCCCCATCCGGCCCAGCATCTTCTGTCCGTTGTTCCTTATCGTCATAATCGTGAATGTGGGGATGGCAGTCCAGAACAGCAAGCCAGTCTGAAATGAGGCCGTCTTTATCATCAAACTTTACATGAGCAATCCGCTTATCTTTATTGACTGCCGTAACAGTGCCAATCCGGACAAGATTTTCCAGCGCGTTTGATTCATCCACTAGTATCCCTCCAATACATTCCGTAACTGGATTTGCGTTGTATAACCGGAACTGCCTACTTTATGGACCGCCTGGCTAATGATGTACTTGCCATCCCATCCGCCGAATTTTTGAAGCTTTACCGTTACCCCTGCCACTAAATTCGGGTTTCCAATCATGGTAAAGCTTGCTGTTTTCTGAAACTTGTTATGGAGACGCAGCGTTTTTTCCGCCAGGGTTTGGGCTTCCCCGACACTGGCTACACGGGCTTCAATTTCCAGCTGCTGCTTGCTTTTAATTTTGCTGTCTGTGGCAATCCCTGTAATACACTGGCCCTTGGCCGGATTGTTGTACCTTACCCGGCAGGAGGAATATTGTGTATCCGCCGTGCTGGTGCCTACGCTATATTTGGTATAAGTGCCGTCCCCCCGCTGAATGAGTAATACTTCATCTTTTGCCTCGTATTGGGCCTGGTCAAAGCAGACAATGATTTTATTTGTGGTTTTTAAGGAAACACCTGCCTCATGGCATAATTTTCTTAGAAAGGCAATGTCGCTGGTTTTTATCTGCTCTACCCGGTCATAGGCGGGGTTATAGGCAGATTCATACATGCAGATCATCCCGTTATTGGATGCTATCTCATTGGCGATACCGGATAATGTATAACCTTCCCAGGCTTTTGTTTTTTTCATTTGGCGGATGGTAGCATTAAAGGGCAGGGCCGTTGCTTTGATGGTAACCACATTGGGCGGGCCGGAGGCGGTAACGGTATCCAGTTCAAAGGTTCCGAAAGGAAAATATATATCTTTGCCGTCGCTTTTCTGGTTTTCCTGCAAGAGCACCGCTTCTATCTCCAGTTTTGCAGCGGCTGCGGCTTCTATGGCCTCCATGAGCCATTGCTCCATCCATATCCGGTCCCGGTCCTGCAAGGTGATCTGCAAATCGTCCACTTCATCTTCTTCATTATCGGTATAAGTTACCGACAGCAGATAAGGCCGGATGGATTCTGTAATGTCTACCCCGTCAAAGGCGATTTCCACAACCGTTCGACGGGCGATGCTCTGATTGCCCATAGGTCCTCCTTTCTATTATTTTTTACGTAAAATTGTGTATTTATTCTTGACTTATT
>CAJUTC010000095.1 GCA_910589195.1 uncultured Lachnospiraceae bacterium | reverse complement strand
CATATTTTTTTACAATATTCTGATATGCAAACTTCGCTTACATTCCCATCTGCTTTGCCACTTCCTCAGCAAAGTTCTCTTCTTTTTTAGCCATTCCTTCGCCTGTTTCAAACCGCAAGAACTTTACAACTTTAATCTTTGCATTGTTCTCCTTGGCTACAGACTCAACATATTTAGATACTGCCTGCTTACCATCTTCTGCCTTAACATATACCTGATCCAGCAGACAGATCTCCTTTAATTCTTTATTAATACGGCCCATTACCATGCCTTCGATAATCTTATCGTTTGCGTCTGGTTTTTCGTTCTTAGCAGCAGCCGTTAAAATTTCTTTTTCTTTTGCAATATAATCAGCGTCTACTTCGTTGCGGCTGGTATATAAAGGCTTCAAAGCAGCCGCCTGCATTGCTACATTTTTTGCCATTTCTTTTACAGAGTCATTGATTACATCCGATTCTACCGCAACCAATACGCCAATTTTTCCACCTGCATGAATATAAGAAGCAACAAAACCATTCTCTACAGAAAGTTTTTCAAAACGGCGGATATTCATATTCTCACCAATAATGGCTATTTGGGATGACAATGCTTCTTTTACAGATAAAGAAGAATCCTTTTCCCACTTTTCCTCCATAAATGCATCCATGGTTGCAGCAGAACTTTTTAATGCCTGTGCCGCAACATCAGCCGCATAGGTGCGGAATTTTTCATTTTTTGCCACAAAATCGGTTTCTGCATTTACCTCTACCACTACTGCAGTCTTCCCATCCTCAGTTACATCAGTAACTACAATTCCTTCTGCCGCAATACGGCCAGCCTTCTTAGCTGCCCCAGCTAATCCCTTTTCTCTTAAAAACTCAACTGCCTTATCCATATCGCCGTCAGTAGCTGCCAGAGCCTTCTTGCAATCCATCATGCCAGCGCCAGTCATTTCTCTTAACTCTTTTACCATTGCTGCGGTAACTGCCATTTTCTTTCCCTCCATATTTTATAATTTCCACTTTTATATGTTCTATAATAAATGGATTATTTCATAATTAATTGTTCTCTTCACAATCAATCTTCTTTTATTAACTGATTTTCTTAATCAATCTTCTTTCCTACCAATTGTTTTTCTTTTATAAACAATTTTCTTTCATGCCCAATTGATTTCCTTGCATAAAACGAATGGATTCTCTTACATAATTAATTATTTCCTATATTCCAAAGTTTGTTTCTGCCAAAACTTACAAACGCAAAAACAAATTCCTGTTTCCGGAAATGGAATATTTTTAAGAAGGCCGCCTCAGAGTATGGGCGGCCCTAACACCTTTATCTAACCAATTATGCCTCTGCATCCTCTTCTGCTTCCAGCTCGCCAGCGGCTTCTAATTCATCCATAGCTTCCCCTTGGTTCGCTTCAATAACTGCATCAGCCATCTTGGACACAATCAGCTTTACGGCACGGATTGCATCATCATTGCCCGGGATTACATAATCCAGTTCTTCCGGATCACAGTTAGTATCTGCAATACCGATCAGAGGAATACCTAATGTATGAGCTTCCTGTACGCAGATTCTTTCTTTCTTGGGATCTACAATAAAGATTGCATCCGGAACCCGCTTCATTTCCTTGATTCCGCCTAAATTCCTCTCTAATTTCTCCCATTCTTTCTTTAGCGCAATTACTTCCTTCTTAGGAAGTACATCGAATGTCCCATCCTCAGCCATGGTTTCAATCTCTTTCAGACGGTTGATGCGGCTCTGAATAGTTTTAAAGTTGGTCAGCATACCGCCTAACCATCTTTCATTTACATAGTACATGCCGCACCGTTCTGCTTCTGTCTTAATGGCATCCTGAGCCTGCTTCTTAGTTCCTACAAACAGGATTGTACCGCCTTCCGCAGCAATATCAGCAATCGCTTTGTAAGCTTCATCTACTTTGCCTACTGATTTCTGTAAATCAATAATATAAATACCATTTCTCTCGGTATAAATATATGGAGCCATTTTAGGGTTCCATCTTCTTGTCTGGTGACCAAAATGTACGCCAGCTTCCAGTAACTGTTTCATTGAAATTACACTCATGTCATTTCCTCCATTTGGTTTTTGCTCCCCGGTATCCGGGTGCTTTTCTTCCGCCTGCTTCTCATGCTTCCAGGGCGACCTGAGCAGGAAAACGATTCCTTTTCCTGACTGGCACCTGCCCAAAGAATCCGCAAACGTGCATAATTTTGTCAGCTTTAGCAGTATAACACAAAATAAGCCGCTTGGCAAGCGGCTTATTCCTATTTTTTATCTATTTTTTTATTTCTATTTTCTATGTTGCAGCTTCATTTTTCTATGCTGCAATTTTCTATTTCTATTTTTATAAATTCTCTATTTTTGCCATTAACAATATTTAAAAATTCTCTGTTGCTATCGTTTAACTCTCTTTTCAGAAAAGTATTCCTGGTCAGCCTTCCTCCCACAATGCCTCTCACGCAATACTATTTGGGCGTTCCAATGTATCCCCAAATTCTTTTATACAGCTAACGGCTTTTTCTAACGGCACTACAGCATACTCAGGAGCCGTCCATTCTCTATCTCCTTTACCTGCAAGGAATGTGACTTTTTTGTTCAAATCCCCGCAAGACTGCCATATTTCCCCTTCATTATTGTTAAAGTAGTGGACACAGGCATAATTTTCTTTTATGAGAATGGAAAGGCATGGATACGGTTTCTCATTACGGCTCACCCATAACTCATCGCCTTTTGGTAAAGCAGCGCACTGTTTTATCATTTCAATGATTTCAGCTTTGGTTTGGCATATTTTATCACCATTCTTTGTGCTCACACATAATCTTCTCAAAGACATCATCTTATATTTCTCCCTGAACGTTATCGTTCTTTTTACGGAGTAAGCAGCACTGGTGCTGTATTTGCTAAAGATGCTAATTTTGACCTTCTCCCATGCTTCGTAAAATAGAATGCGCGGTTCCTTCATATCCCTGGTGCCAGTTCAGACCATAATTCTCCGTAAAAACTCTTGCCAATTCATCCTGGAGCATATCTCTGATTGGATAACGTATTGATGATCTATTTTCAGCAGGTATTTCAATTCCGAAGAGGGAGTATTTATTGATTACCGAATTATCTTCTGAAATATTATTTTCCATCCGTTTTAATGCTTTTTAGCTCGTCAAATACCACGTCATTTAAGACCTTGATATAGGTTCCTTTCATACCGGACGAACGGGATTCTATCACTCCCGCGCTCTCGAACTTCCGCAGTGCATTTACAATGACTGAGCGTGTAATTCCAACCCGATCAGCTATTTTACTGGCTACCAAAATCCCTTCATTTCCATCTAACTCCTCAAAAATATGGGTAATTGCTTCTAACTCAGAAAAGGACAGGGTACTGATCGCTGATTTTACAATCTGGATTTTTCGGCTCTCTTCCGCATTTTCCTCATTCACCGATCGCATCATTTCAAGACCTACTACGGTAGTCCCATATTCGCTTAAGATAATATCGTCGAT
>CAJUTC010000094.1 GCA_910589195.1 uncultured Lachnospiraceae bacterium | reverse complement strand
GCCATAACTAAATATTTCCGGTCATCAAATTCTTTCATAGGAATAACAGCGGTGATTCGCTCGCCTGACATCATCTGAAGAAGATTTACAATGGCAGTTCCTCTGGCTGTCCGCCCTGCTTCCGGAATTTCATAAGCTTTCAGCCGGTATACCCGGCCAGCATCCGTAAGAAACATTACATAATGATGATTGGTTGTCATAAAGAGATCTTCAATATAGTCCTCTTCAATGGTCTGCATTCCTTTGATCCCTTTTCCTCCCCGGTTCTGGGCTTTAAAATTATCAATATCCATCCGCTTGATATATCCTAAATGTGTCATAGTAATCACAGTATCATCATCTGGAATCAGATCTTCCACAGACATATCAAAATCATATCCGATGCTGGTGCGGCGATCATCGCCGTATTTATCAGAAATAATCTGGATCTCTTCTTTAATCACACCTAACAATTTTTTCTCATCCGCAAGAATCGCTTTTAACTGGGCAATTTTTTCCTGCAGTTCCCGATATTCGTTTTCCAGTTTTTCACGTTCCAAACCGGTAAGGGCACGAAGCCGCATATCTACAATGGCCTGTGACTGAGCGTCTGTCAGTTCAAAACGCTGCATCAATTGGGATTTTGCTTCTGCTACACTGGCTGAACCACGGATTATTCGGATCACTTCATCAATATGATCCAAAGCCTTTAACAGACCTTCTAAAATATGTGCCCGTTCCTCTGCCTTGTTTAAATCATACCGAATTCTGCGAGTTACCACATCTTCCTGATGCTTTAAGTAAAATTCCAGCATCTGAAGTAAATTTAATACTCTTGGCTGATTATCTACCAGAGCCAGCATAATTACTCCAAAAGTATCTTGAAGTTGAGTATGCTTAAATAACTGGTTTAACAAAATATTCGCATTTACATCCCGACGAAGCTCAATACAGATTCTTAAACCCTCTCTGTTGGATTCATCCCGGATATCGGTAATTCCATCTACCTTTTTTTCTTTTACCAGTTCTACAATTTTTTCAATCAATCTGGCTTTATTAACCAGGTAAGGGATCTCTGTTACCAGAATCCTTGTTTTTCCATTTGGAAGAGTTTCAATATTGGTTACAGCCCTGACCCGAATTTTTCCTCTGCCAGTGCGGTAAGCTTCCTCGATTCCAGAACGGCCTAAGATTGTGGCTCCAGTAGGAAAATCCGGACCTTTTATAATATCCATAATCTCTTCGATTGTAGTTTCCCTGTTTTCTTCCACCTTGTTGTCAATGATTTTAACCACTGCGCCAATTACTTCACGAAGATTATGAGGCGGGATATTCGTTGCCATGCCAACAGCAATACCAGATGTTCCGTTGCACAACAGATTTGGAAATCTGGCCGGAAGAACAACTGGCTCCCGTTCGGTTTCATCAAAATTTGGAATAAAATCAACAGTATCTTTATTAATATCCGCCAACATTTCCATAGAAATTTTGCTTAAACGGGCCTCTGTATAACGCATAGCGGCAGCACCATCCCCGTCGATGGATCCAAAATTTCCGTGTCCGTCTACCAACATATATCGGGTAGACCACTTCTGAGCCATATTTACTAAGGCGCCGTAAATAGAGCTGTCACCATGGGGATGGTACTTACCCATGGTATCACCTACGATACGGGCGCATTTTCTGTGAGGCTTGTCTGGCCCATTATTCAGTTCTATCATAGAAAACAGAACACGGCGCTGAACAGGCTTTAGACCATCCCGTACATCTGGCAGTGCCCTGGAAGCAATTACACTCATGGCATAATCGATATAAAATTTTTCCATGGTTTTTTTCAAGTCTTTATCATGGACTTTGTCAAAAATATTCGGTTCCATTTTTTCCTCCTAAACCTTTCATCCAATCACCAAATCGGCAATGGAACTGATACAAAAACCCCTCATGCCTTCCCTGCAGACGCCACCATGAATGAAAGAGGGGTTACTGTGAACCTTCAGGGGAGTTCGGAAAACGGGAGTAGAAGATACCGCTTTGCTGCCCCGCTTTCGCGCAGTTTCTGCGCAAGAGCGCTGAACTTTCAAAGTACCCCGCAAGCAGTCGCGCCACCATAAATAAAAGTCTGGCGGGCGCACTTGGCATCCCTGAACTTGGACCGCCTATTCGGCGGTGAATTTTCAAAGTAACGTATTGACACCTTCAAAACAGAAAACAACTAGATATCAAGCGTACCATACTTTGCGTTAGCCTCAATGAATTCTCTCCGTGGCTCTACCTGATCACCCATTAAAGTCGTAAAGGTGAGATCCAATTCCGATGTGGTTTCATCATCTACCGTAACCCGTAATAGGATACGGCGCTCCGGATCCATAGTTGTTTCCCAAAGCTGTTCCGCGTCCATCTCCCCAAGACCTTTATAACGCTGGATTTTGTTGTTATTATCCCGCCCGATTTCTTTTAAAACTTGGTTCAATTCTTCATCGCTGTATACATACCAAACTCTTTTATTTTTTTCAATCTTATAAAGTGGCGGCTGTGCCAGATAAACATAACCCTGTTTAATTAATTCCGGCATAAACCGATAAATAAAGGTCAACAGCAAGGTACTGATATGGGCTCCATCCACATCAGCATCCGTCATAAGAATAATTTTGTGGTACCGAAGCTTTGTGATATCAAAATCATCATGGATTCCCGTTCCAAAGGCTGTAATCATAGCCTTAATTTCCGCATTGGCATAAATTTTGTCTAATCTTGCTTTTTCAACATTTAAAATCTTTCCACGTAAGGGAAGAATCGCTTGGTTTGCCTTATTCCTGGCATCTTTTGCGGATCCGCCTGCGGAATCGCCTTCCACAATATAGATTTCACAATTCATTGGATCCTTGTCGGAACAGTCAGCTAATTTTCCTGGAAGCGCCATTCCGTCCAATGCGGTTTTCCGCCTGGTTAAATCTCTGGCCTTTCTGGCGGCAGCCCTGGCTCTTTGGGCTAATATGGACTTTTCACACATAGCTTTAGCTACAGAAGGATTCTGTTCCAAAAAGTAGGTCAACTGTTCGCTTACAATGGCATCTACCGCGCCTCTGGCCTCACTGTTTCCAAGCTTTTGTTTTGTCTGCCCTTCAAACTGAGGTTCCCCAACTTTAATACTAATAATAGCGGTTAACCCCTCCCGGATATCTTCTCCTGCCAAATTCCCTTCGCTTTCTTTTAAAAGCTTATTCTTTCTGGCGTAGTCATTAAAAGTTTTGGTAAGGGCATTTTTAAATCCTGCCAGATGCGTGCCGCCTTCTGGCGTATTAATATTATTAACAAACGAATAAATATTTTCTGTATAAGAATCGTTATGCTGCATGGATACTTCTACATACACCCCGTCCTTTGTCCCTTCGCAGTACAGCACTTGGTTATATAATGGCGCCTTCCCTTTGTTTAAATAGGTTACAAATTCACGGATTCCACCCTCATAATGGAATGTTTTTTCCCGTTTTTCTTCCCGGTTATCCCGCAAAGTAATTTTTAAATTTTTGGTAAGGAATGCCGTTTCCCTTAAACGTATTTTTAATGTATCATAATCGAAAACCGTTTCTTCAAAAATTTCCTTATCCGGAAGAAAAACCACTTTTGTTCCATGCTGGCCGCGATCACATTGCCCCACTTCCTTTAGGGAACTGACAGCCTTTCCTCTCTCATATCTTTGGTAATATATTTTTCCTTCCTGCCTGATTTCTACCTCTAGCCATTGTGACAGCGCATTTACTACCGATGCCCCCACTCCATGAAGACCGCCGGAAACTTTATATCCGCCGTTTCCAAATTTGCCGCCAGCGTGAAGAATGGTAAATACCACTTCCACTGCAGATTTTCCAGCTTTTTTCTGGATTCCTACTGGAATTCCCCGGCCATCATCAATAACAGTAATAGAATTATCTTCGTTTATGGTAACATCAATTATGCCACAGAATCCAGCCAGAGCTTCATCTACTGAATTATCTACAATTTCATAAACCAAATGATGCAGCCCACGGATGGAAGTACTGCCAATATACATTCCAGGTCTTTTTCGAACTGCTTCCAGTCCTTCCAAAATCTGGATTTGATCTGCTCCATATTCAGTGCCCATATTGTTCCTCCTATCAATTTGCCCCTGTTGTGACAATTCAATTTTCATTATAAACCGTTCCCTCAGTAACCTGAAAAATCTGATCAATTGGAAATCGATGTCCTACAAAATCATCCAAACCAGTACAGGTAATCATGGTCTGAATATGCCGAATACTATTTAACAGATGATTTTGACGGCTGCTGTCTAATTCTGACAAAACATCATCCAGCAAAAGAATGGGATAGTCTGAAATCAACTGTTTTACCAGTTCAATTTCGGAAAGCTTTAATGAAAGAGCTGCTGAACGCTGCTGGCCTTGGGATCCAAATTTTCGGATATCAATCTGATTGACCAAAA
>CAJUTC010000093.1 GCA_910589195.1 uncultured Lachnospiraceae bacterium | reverse complement strand
AAACGCTATTATTTAGAGGCAAGGAAGATATTGCCTTAGAACCTGTCTGACAGAAAGGAGAACAAAAAATGCTTTTATCCCTGGAAGGCGCTTCCAAAATATTCGCAGACCGCGTTATTTTTCAGCGCACTTCCATTAAAATTGAAGAAGGCGACCGAATTGGCGTGGTAGGCGTCAATGGTGCTGGAAAAACAACTTTGCTCCGGGTTTTAACCGGGGAATTGCCCCTGGAAGAAGGCCAGCGAATGACAAAACGGGGGCTTACTCTAGGGTATCTGCGCCAAAACAGTGGTGTAACCCCTTCCAATACCATTTATGAGGAAATGCGCAGTGCGTATGCCCCTTTATTGGAGGCAAAAGCCCATATGGATTTAATTTCCAAGGAAATGGAAAAATCATCTTCCCAGGAAAACACCCCGTTAGCCGAAGAATATGCAAAATTAGAAGCCTATTTTTCATCTAACGACGGCTATAACATGGATGTGCATATTGAAACAGTCCTGCGCGGGATGGGATTTGGAGAGTGGGACCGGAATACGTTATGTGGTTCTTTGTCCGGTGGAGAAAAAACCCGGCTTTCCCTGGCAAAAATTCTGCTGCAAAAGCCGGATCTGCTGCTGTTGGACGAACCTACTAACTATTTGGATTTATCCGCTTTGGAATGGCTGGAACAGTACCTGACCTCTTTTAAAAATTCTTTGGTCGTAGTATCCCATGACCGGTATTTCTTGGATCAGATATGCAACCGTATTTGGGATGTTACCCAAGGCACCGTAAAAGCTTATCCCGGGAATTATTCTAAATATTTCCAGATAAGGGAAAATAACTACCAGGAACAGCTTAAAAACTATCAAAAAGAACAGGAAGAAATTGAAAAACTCAAAGATTATATTGCCCGGAATAAAGTGCGGGCTTCTACGGCGGCTATGGCGAAAAGCCGTGAAAAACAACTGGAAGCCCTGGAAAAAGAACGTGCTTCTCATCCACTTCCGCCGCCTTTGCTGCCTGTGCGGATTCGTTTCCGTTTTCAAGATGGCCCCGTAGAAAATGTTCTGGAAGTAAAAGATCTTTCCTTGCGGGCTGGGGGGCTTGCCCAGGGGCGGAAGCTTTTTGAGGGAGTCAATCTGAAAATATCCAGAGGGCAGCGGGTAGCAATATTGGGGAAAAATGGTGTGGGAAAATCTTCCTTATTGCGGGCTTTCATGGATCAGCATCCTTTAGAAAAGGGACAGTTCCGCTGGGGAATTGGAGTGCGTCCCTCCTGGTTTGAGCAGGAATCGGAGCATTTATGCGCATCCCATACGGTATTGGAGGAAATGCGTTCACGGTTCCCCAGGGCCGTGACACAGGATCTCCGGCAAACCTTAGCTTTTCTGCAATTTCGGGCAGAAGATATTGAAAAAGAAGTACGTTCCCTTTCCGGCGGAGAAAAAGCCCGTTTAAAATTAGCTATTATGATGTTTCAATCTCCAAATCTGCTATTGCTGGATGAACCTACCAATCATCTGGATTTGATGACAAGAGAAGCCTTAGACCAGGCTTTGGAGGAATTTGGAGAAGCTGGTGGAACGGTTCTGGCAATTACCCATGACCGTTATCTGTTGAACCGTATGCCCTGGAGAATATTGGAGCTTTACCCGGAAGGAATCCAGGAATATAATAATTATCAGGATTATTTACAGACAAGACAATCTTTTTCTGGCTTTGAAGAAAGAAAAACAGAAAAAATAAAAAAAGAAATCAAAGAAGATCCCCACCATAAAGGAAAAAAACAAAGAGCTTTAGATGCTTCCCGCCGAAAACGGTATGGAGATGTAGAACGGGAAATTTCCCAGTTAGAAGCTATGATTTCCCAGAAAGAAGCGGAGCTCTCCCCGGAAATTTACAGCGATTACCAGAAATTACAGGAAGCTTATGAAGAATTAAACCAGATGCGGCAGGATTTAGAAGCCCGTCTGGAAGAATGGGCAGATTTGGAAAGCGAGTTGAAAGAAGGATTATGATACAAAAAAGACAGCATTCTTGGATGGGAAAAACAGCCCGTTCCTTGTCCTTCTGGGGAGGTGCTGCCTCCTTTTCCCTGGGATTGCTTTCCCTTCCTTCCCTTGTTTTCAATCTTGGATCCGCAGCTTTATTGGCATTTGGCGGTACGGCAATGGCCCTGCCTATCCTTTGGGACCGGTTTGACGGCTGGGGACGGGTTCCCCGGCGCCTCCATGAAGTAAGCGACCACCGGCGTCCTCCCGTTCCTTCCTGGTGGAAAAAACTCCGGATTTCTTTGGCGGCATGTCTTGCGCTGGGAGCTGCTGTTGGGACAGGGCTTAGTATTGCAATGGCTGCGGCAATCTGGAATACACCGCCGGAAAACGCTACTGTAATTGTGTTGGGCTGCAAAGTTTATGGAAGCCAGCCTTCTCCCATGCTTCAGCGCAGGCTGAACACAGCCCTGAAATACTTAGAAGCCAACCCGGAAAGTGTTGTTGTTTGTTCCGGCGGTCAATCTGCCGGAGATCCTTACAGTGAAGCCAAGGTTATGGCCCAATATCTTTATGACCATAAAATTTCACAGGAACGGATTTTTCTGGAGGAAAAATCCACTTCCACAGCAGAAAACCTTACTTTTTCGGCTCAAATCATTCGGGATAATGGTTTACCTACTGAAATTGCATTAGCAACAGATGGCTTTCACCAGCTTCGGAGCCAGATTTTTTCACGAAAAAACGGGTTGAAACCCAGCGCATTGCCAGCATCCACTTCCTGGAATGTAATCCCCTGTTATTGGGTCCGGGAATGGCTGGGATTAGCAAAAGCATTATTTCAGTAATTTTTTTCCTGATATGGATAAAAAATACCGCAATCAACAGCTGTATTTTAGAATTATTGTGATATATTACAGAATATTTAGGAAAAGATTGACAAAAAACCTCGTGAATGTTATTCTGGACTTATTACCAGTTATAGGAATCTTTTTACGAGGAGGTGCATGGATCTATGACAATGACCCGGGAATCAGATTATGCAGTACGGATTATGCGAGCATTATCTCATGGAAGCCTTAAAACCGTAAAGGAAATTTGTGGTGAGGAAGCAATTCCAACACAATTCGCTTACAAAATCTTGAAAAAATTATCAAATGCCGGATTGATTCAAATTATCCGGGGGGCGGCTGGAGGCTATAAGCTGGATAAGGATCTGCATGACGTCAGCTTGTTGGACATTATGCACGCTATCGGCGAAAAAGGCGTAGTGAATGCCTGCATCCAGGACAATTACCAGTGTACTTGGCGCGAAAAATACCATAAGCCTTGCCAAGTCCATGAAGAACTTGTACGGATCCAAGGCACTCTGGATCATGAATTGGAACGCCATTCCATCCACGAAATTTTATATGGAGAATCCAAAGGGGAAACGCACTAAATATCCGGCGCTTCCCCTTTTTTTGTCCATTTTTTTAATTTAACGGTTCCATTTTTCACATAGTGCATTGATTTGGTCTGCAAAACGGGCTAAATCTTTATTGGCTCCGCCGCGGTTGTGCTCAATAACCACCATAAGCCGTTTTCCTGCCGCAATAAGGCGTCCAAAAACGCCAGTAGGCAGGCTGGAAGATTTCGTTTGCACCTCTGGACGCCGGATGCCGTCCCGGATCTTTACATTATGCAGCAGATCATATTCTTCTCCAAAATCCGGCGCTGTCACAGGGACATGGTACCGATCTGCAAGAATCTGGGAAAAGGTATCGCAAATAGATGCTTCTCCATGGACAACAAAAATATGCTCCGGCGGGTATGTGAAGGAATCCAGCCACCGCAGCAAACCAGGCTGATCCGCATGGCCGCTTAACCCTTCCAGCCTGACAACTTCTGCATTTACATCAATAGACTCCCCAAAAAGCTTAACAGAGGGGGCTCCTTCTACAATCAGACGGCCTGTTGTGCCGTGGGCCTGATAGCCTACAAAGACAATGGTACATTCTTCCCGCCAAAGGTTATGCTTTAAATGGTGTTTAATCCGCCCTGCTTCACACATGCCTGACGCGGAAATAATAACTTTCGGTGTAGTATCAAAATTGATATTTTTCGATTCTTCACTGGTAACAGCCGTGATTAAATTCGGAAATTGAATGGGATTGATTCCACGACGCAGCAGTTCTATCGCTTCAAAATCATAATTTTCCCGGTTCCTGTCAAAAATCTGGGTCGCTTCAATCGCAAGAGGGCTGTCCACATAAACCGGGAAATTGGGATGTCCCGTAATAATCTGCCGTTCTTTAATTTCCCGGATAAAATAAAGCAGCTCCTGGGTCCGCCCAACCGCAAAAGACGGAATAACAACATTCCCACCCCGGTCAAAAGTCCTTTGGATAATCTCTGCCAGGGCTTCACAATAGTCCGGCGGTTTCTGATGGGTACGGGTTCCATAAGTAGACTCAATTACAATATAATCTGCCCCCATCAGATAGCTTGGATCGTTGATCAAAGGCTGATTCAAATTTCCAACATCCCCGGAAAAAGCGATTTTCTTCGTAATTCCATTTTCAGTTACCCATACTTCAATAGAAGCACTTCCCATTAAATGACCTACATCTGTAAACCTTATGGAAAT
>CAJUTC010000092.1 GCA_910589195.1 uncultured Lachnospiraceae bacterium | reverse complement strand
CTGGCTCCGAAAAGCCTTGATATTACAGTGTTCCTATTAAAACTCATTCATAGGGTTGCAGTTCCAAAACATTGCCATTGTTATCAGTCTGGGGAACGCTTTTTTCTTTTGACGGCTTGGCATAATAAGGCATAATGGAGGAAGCATGGTAATCCACAGCCGTTTGGAATCCTGGAAGATGATATTTTTGAAGCGAGCCTTCCGTCTGATATACATTCCACTGCCCCATCTGATAGTGCGGGTCAAAGCCATTTTCCCTGGCACCTCCGCCTGGAAAATGCTTTACTGTCATAGCCACCCCGTCTGGCGTTATTCCATGTTCACTTCCCTGAATTCGTGGAATTAAATGGGAAAAAATCTCACAAATCAGCTTCGGGTCTTCACCAAATGTTCCATAACTTCTCTGCCATCTTGGATCCGTTATAACATCTGCCATATACATGTATCCTTTTTTCAGACCTACCGAATCCCATTCTCGGCGAATACAGTCAGCGAAATCGTCAATCAGCTCAATCCCGTTTCCTCGGATTGCCGCCGCAATACCTAGCGTTCCGGGCCAGGCGGCAAAAACGCCAGCAGCATCATTCATGCCAAAAACAGCCTCGCCATTTTAATTCCAGGAATTGGATACTACCTGTACCGGAACAAAATGTTCGCATTCTTCTGCAACGGCATGAAGCTGATTCATCCAGTCTGCCATATCATCCGGTGTTGGGTTTGCCCTTAATATAAGATGGCGGGCAAACCAGCTTTTGATCAATTCTGTTGTGCCAGGAAGATGCTGTTCGCCAAATATACTTTTGCCGTGTACCTCAGCATCATCTAAAACACCTGATTCATCCAAAACCGCCTGATGGTTAGGAACTCCACAGGGATATTTTCCCATTCTCCAGTCCGAAATAAACAATTGCGCGATCTTTTCATCTGTACTCAGCACATTCACATACGCTTCTGCCCTCTCTTTTGCCGGGAGCCTCCAGTCATCAAACGGCTTATATTCCCCTGAACCGTCCAAATCCTTAAAGTACAACCCATCCCGTTGGATTATTTTGCGGGAAACCGTTCCGATGGTTGGACCATTGGGATTTTTATAATATTTCACATGTTCCGATGCTTTTTTTGCCATTTCCTTCTCCTTCTCTCTGATTCTTTACACGTTTCGAAACTGATACTATGTAAATTTACATTCTGCGTCCAGCAAGCTCCGCTACGTTTTCGTCTACCTTTTTCTTATTAAGAGGATAAATAAATGCCAGTGCCAGAGCAACTAACAGAAGACCCACAGCTGGAATGATACAGGCTAAATTAAAAATCCCCTCCATAACTTCTGGATAAGCTGACGGGTTCGCCGCAACCGCATCCGAATAGCCGATCAGTGTCAAAAAAGCGCCAATCATACCGGAAGACGCTGCCTGTCCCAGCTTTCTCGCAAACGAATAAACGGCATAGATTGTTCCGTCTTCCCGGACATTGTTTTTTATCTCAGCGTCATCGATTACATCTGTGATCATAGCCCACACTAAAGTATTAAAAAATCCAAGTCCTATATACGCTAATGTAAAGAACACCACAAAGACCATGGCACTTGCCGGCCGAACTACGATGCAGACCGCAAACACCATTGCCCCTGCCATGCAGGAAACTACTGACACCTCTTTCTTTCCAAACCTGTACGCAAGCTTTGTCGCAAGCGGCGCACACACGATCAATACAGCCAGATTGCTTGCCAGGGAAGACAGGGACTGTGCTGTACCGCTGTTATAATATACCGGGAAAATGTAAGGTGACATGCCGCTCATCCCAAGCATTCCCAAAAGCAGGAAAATGGCAGCAGCTATGATTCCCAATAAAGACCTGTTCGTGATGATGCTCTTAAGCATAGCTCCAATGTCCAATTTCGTATTATTCTGCGGTACTTCCAAACGTTCTTCAACAAGATTGAAGCAGAGCAGATAACAGATAACCGCAAGAATACTGAACGCCCCGGCAATCAAAGTCATTTTAGAGCCAGACAATACGGTCTGCCCATCTACCGTGGTATATGCAAACATCGGCGTGCCTACTCCTATGGTAAGACCTGCCAATGTAGCCCCAATTGAACGCCATGTAGAAAGCTGTGCCCGGTCTTTTGCGTCCGCTGAGATAGCAGATGCCATAGAGCCATAAGGAATATTAATGGATGTATAGAAAATGGAACCCCAAAGAATATAGGTGATAAACATCCACCCGATTTTTACAGCCATCAAAGCCCCTGCGAAGGCAGACTGGTAAATGAGAAAGGACGCAACCGCTACCGGTCCGCACATACGCTTGATCCATGGACGGAACTTTCCATCCTTTGTAGGTTTTGACCGATCCACAATCTGCCCCATGGTAACATCCGTAAACGCATCTACAAATCTTGCCACCATCATCAAAAGACCAACGATCGCAGGCGCGATTCCCATAACATCTGTATAAAATTTCATCATAAACATGGAAGACAGCATAAAGGTAAAGTCATTTCCAAAATCTCCAAACGCATATCCTATTTTGTCTTTCATGCCAAAAGGACGTTTTCCTGTAGTATTTTCCATATTTGTTTTCCTTTCCATTTTTTCATACCTGATCTTTCTTTTTGATTTTGAGTCATATTTGTATCATGCTTTTTCACTTAAACCGATAACCACCTCCAAAATTTTTGCCTAAATTCCACTCTGATAATAATCCGGTTTTATTATCATCGCACAATTAACGCAATTGTTTTCTAAAATTTTTAGTGAAATTTATTATACATGAAACCCATAATACTCGTAATGAACGTTTCTCAGATTTTTTTGTATTATTTTCAGTTTCGCTTGAATTTATCTGAAAAATATGCAATAAATAATGAGTATCCTGCCTTACAAGATAGTATGAAAGATGTATAGAAGGTGGCCTGTATGGAACAGACATTATATGATTTTATCAAGACTTTATTCACGGCTAATAATATGCCAATCCATTTGATCAAGCTTCCTTGTCAGGATTGGAACTGGATGGATCTTAGCCTGCGCTCTGAAATCCTGGGAATCGATTTTTCCCCAGACTATTTTAACAACTGGTTTGCTTCACTCTCTCCGTCTGTAATTTATCATCAAACCGATCTTTTTCAATGCAGTTATACCATTTTTTTGCTTCCTGATACTGGAGAATATGTTGTTATTGGGCCGCTGTTATTTGAAAAGATCAGCGGTCAACGGTTCGACACTTTATTTCAAACGTTATCGCTTCCAGAAGAAATACGGAAACCATTGAAAAACTATTTCTTCAATGTAAAATTTATACCTTATCAGTCTCTTTATGAAACATTTCTTCTGTCAAGTACTAAATTCATTCAGGGAAAACCATTTCAAGTTCTCTATCAGGCAGCAAACGAATTGGATCAATGGACAAAAGATAAAAATATTCACTTTCATATTCCGCAGCAGACGTTTTCCAATATTCAGCACATTGAAGAACGGTATGCGATTGAAAATATAATTTTTGAAGCAGTAACACACGGAAACCAAAAAGCCGCAATGGACGCATTTAACAAAATTACCGATGTGATGCTTCCCCGCCGGCTGTCCGATGAATTACGGGATGATAAAAACCTTTGTATCTCTCTAGATTCCATACTGCGAAAAGCTGCCGAAACTGCTGGTGTCCATCCTGCCCACATTGATGAATATTCCAATCAAAACATAACGTGTATTGAACAGCTCTATAATTCCAAACAGAGTAAACTATTTAATCGAAATATGATCATTGGTTATTGTAAGATGGTAAACAGATATAATCTAAAGGCCTTTTCCTTGCCAATCCAAAAGGCCATCACTTATATCAACATAGAACTAGCTTCTGATCTAAGCTTAAGAACATTGGCAGCAAAGCTTAATGTGAACGCAAACTATCTTTCTACTCTGTTCACAAAAGAATTGGGAATTCCTTTGACTGAGTATGTTAACCGCTGCCGGATCGAACACGCCAAACATATGTTGTTAAGTACGGAACTTCCCATCAAACGAATTGCCGAGCAATGCGGGTTTACGGATATCCATTATTTCACCCGCATGTTTAAACGGATTGCTTCTATTACCCCCAAAGTATACCGGGAACGGGGAATATCAGAAAAACTGTGGGATAAGCCTTATTTTATCAAACGATTGGAAACGTAAACATCAAAAAAAAATATATGCTTACCGGCCTTTTGTCATCCCAGTGCCGGTAAGCATATATTTTTTCTAATTTAATTGATATTCTTTCTGATTCTCATCAGAATTACCTTATTGGATTCCATTGGCATACAGCCAGTTCCAAATCCGTTCATTTGGCAGGGAATTTGCGGTTAGTCCCGTTCCTGCATTCCCATTTCCAGCAGATGCCCTGACTGCCGGCGTAATACTGACCATTTCCCGAATCATACTGCCAATGGGCGCTCCCCGGTTGGCTCCCTGTTTCCTGTACCCACCCGGCAGCAAATGCTGTAGATGCCATTATAATAACTGCCATGCCAGTAACCGCCGCAAATTTTACTGTCTGTTTGATCCATTTCATCATACGCTTTCTTTCACTTTCTCCTGAATCCAGTTTTCTACATAATCCATTTTCACAACATTCTTTAAATCTGTAAATACCCGATAAAGTCGGTTTTTACAGCTAAATTGTTTTTAACTGGAT
>CAJUTC010000091.1 GCA_910589195.1 uncultured Lachnospiraceae bacterium | reverse complement strand
AATGTATTTTATGTATGGGGAGGATGTAGATTATTCCTGCAAAATAATAGATTGCAGTAAAAAGATATATTATAATGATAATGCAATTATATTTCATAAAATATCGGCATCTACTAATGGGGCAGAGAGTGATTTTAACCAATATTATATCACAAGGAATAATTTTTATTTGATTAGTTTATTTGCAAAATATAAAAGAATTGCTTTTTTTAAATATTTTCTTTGGTTATTAAAGGCACTTGTGCTTAGAAAAAGACATATTAATCCAATAATGCATGCAGTAGTTGGATTTGGAAAAAAAGAAAAAGGAAAGTCAGAAAAATATTAGTAGTTACAAAAAGATTAATATCTGAAGAAAATGAATAAAAGTATGCGATGAATAATTCCCTAATTTTTCATCGCATACCTTATTACAAAGAACTCAAAAAAGGAACCAGTGCCTGGCTTTATTGGATTTTTGTGCCCAAAAGCGTTTTTAAAGATTTAAACACACTCTAAAGCGAAACAGCTTGCTGCTTTACCTGTGTCATGGCTTTTGCAGTGGCTGGAATAGAAAGAAGGATTATGGTAGCCACTAGCTCAGGAAGGATGTAAGTCAGATTATACAAAAACGTATAAACTAAGGCATTCATGCCTTCTGGCGCATATTCCGCAAAGAAAATATATCCGGACACCACATGGCAAAGATAACGTCCAAGGACACTGGCAGTATAGCCAACCATAAAACCGTGTTTTGTTTTAGGAAATAGTCCGCTTAATCCCAAGGCACCGAAAGCCAGGGGATAATCCAAAAGCACCTGGAGAGGCGCATAGATGTATGGGCCTGTAATCAATTGGAGGATGCCGTAAGCAATTCCGGTAAGGATTCCTGTTTTAGCACCGTAAAAATATCCGATCAGAGAAATAAAAAGCATGCTGAATAAGGTAATGGAACCTCCATAGGGAAGAGAGGCCAGCTTAATGAAAGATGTAACCATGGCCAGTGCCATAGACATAGAACAAAAAACCAGACGTTTGGTTCCCGGCTTGGACGGGCCGGATTTTGCACCGAAAAGGCGGATGGAAGCTAACAAGGCCAACAGGATAAAGGCTAGTAGCAGATAACCGCCAGGCTGCAGGATGTACTCGTACTTTTCAGCGTCATAGATTAGAAACATAGACATAAAAAAATCCTCCTTTGCTGGACACGAGGAGGGGTGGATGATTGGAAAAGCATATTGTTTATCGGTATGACTGATACTGATAGGCAAATAACAGCTTCCTTACGCCGGTACTAACCGGTTCAAGTATTGAGGGTCTGGAAATCCGGATTAACCTGGTTTCCACTCTCAGCAATCAGCTCCCCTAGCTTGTGGTCAATTATGTATTGTGTTTTCTCTCATAGTATAAACGGGCAGCCGGATTTTGTCAAGATAGTTGTGTTTCTATATTTGCTTCTATATTTGGGAATCCAACCTGCTTTTGGAATAAAATAAAAAATCCGCCGCACAATAAAGAAAAGGAGCCGGAAAAACCGGTGACAGCAAATTACAAGACAGGGGAAAGGAGAATACCATATGGGAATAGTGATTGCGTTGCTTTCCGGAGCGTTAATGAGTATCCAGGGGGTAATGAATACGGAAGTGACCAAACAGAGCAGTATCTGGACAGCAGCAGGTTTTGTACAGCTTTCAGCGTTTTTGTTGTGTGGGATTATGTGGTTTTTTAGTGGCAGGCAGCCAATTGGGGCTTTGTGGCAGGTGGAACCTAAATATATGCTGCTGGGCGGAGTTTTGGGCGCTTTGATTACCTACACGGTAATCCGCAGTATGGATAGCCTAGGGCCGGCCCAAGCAGCGCTTTTAATTGTGGTGTCGCAGATTATAGTAGCATATGGAGTTGAACTGTTTGGGCTTTTAGGGGTGGAAAAGGCGGAATTCGAGTGGAAAAAGCTGCTTGGCGCCGGAATAGCCATTGCAGGAATTATTATTTTTAAGAAATAAAACACTTGTTTTTCAATCCTAGTCCAGGTAGAATAGTAGTACAGGCTGAGCTGGCATGAAATGATGAAACATGCCAGGAATTATTTACGTAGCAAATGGATAAAATTAATAGGAACCGTATGTGTTATGGCCCTTTTAGGGGCCTGTTATAGTTGTACCCGGCAGAGCCAGGAGGAAGAGTCGTTAATTTTACTGCAAAGCGGCGAAAATGAGGGTGAAATGCTGACAACGGAAACCGGAACCGACGTTCCGGGCCAGGCTGCGAATAAACAGAATCCAGATGAAAATAGTACAGCCAAAATGGATACAAAAGTACCGGATGAGCAAAAGCTATTGGAAGAAAGACAAAGCAGCAAAGAAGGAAATGGATTGCAGGCAGGTGGGGAACTGCCCACCTGCTTTGTACATATCTGTGGTGCGGTAAAACGGCCTGGTGTTTATGAAATACCTGAAAACAGCCGGGTTTACCAGGCCATAGAAGCGGCTGGCGGATTCCTAGAGGAAGCAGATGAAGGGTATCTGAATCTGGCAGCCCTTATTGTTGACGGAATGAAGATTACAGTTTATACAAAGGAAGAATCAGAAACAGCGTCAGTGCAGGCGGCTGTTTTTGAGGGGGCCAATAACCAGCCAGATGGCCAGGGCGGGAAGGCAAAGGTAAATATTAATACAGCCGACAGCAAAGAACTGACTACCCTTCGGGGAATCGGGGAATCACGGGCAAATGATATTATTGCCTACCGGGAAAAGCATGGGTTTTTTTCGGATATTGAAGAAATTAAACAGGTGCCCGGAATTAAAGACGGGGCGTTTCAGAAAATAAAAGATGATATCACAGTACAGGAAAACGGCCAATAGGAACACATAGATTGGGCAGGATGTGAAGACAGGGGTGGAGCATGGCTAGTATTTTAGTAGTAGATGACGAAAAATTAATTGTAAAAGGGATCCGGTTCAGCTTAGAACAGGACGGAATGGAAGTAGATTGTGCCTATGACGGGGAGGAAGCCATTGAGCGGGCAAAGACTAAGGAATATGATGTGGTGCTGCTAGATGTGATGCTTCCGAAATATGACGGCTTTGAAGTGTGCCAGGCTATCCGGGAGTTTTCCGAAATGCCGATTATTATGTTGACAGCCAAAGGCGGCGACATGGATAAAATTTTAGGATTGGAATACGGGGCGGACGATTATATCACAAAGCCATTTAATATTTTGGAGGTAAAGGCCAGGATTAAAGCAATTATGCGCCGCAGCGCTAAAAAGAATAAAAAAGGTGGGGAGCCGGAAAATAAGGTGGTGACAGCCGGGGAGCTGAAACTGGATATTGAAGGGCGCCGGGTGTTTATAGCGGAGAAAGAGATTAACCTGACAGCAAAAGAATTTGACCTTTTGGAACTTTTGGTGTGCCATCCCAACAAGGTTTATAGCAGGGAATCCCTCCTTGCGATTGTTTGGGGAAACCGGGCTTTGGATACAGGGGATGTGCGAACCGTAGATGTCCACGTGAGGCGCCTGAGAGAAAAGATAGAACCAAGCCCCAGCGATCCCAGGTTTGTTCATACTAAGTGGGGCGTAGGATATTATTTTCGGGTGAAGTAAAAAGAGTGGATTGGAAGAACCTGTACAATCAGACGAAATGTGCCGTGGCGTACATGGAGGAATTAAGAAAGAGGTGGCCATGATAGAAAAATTTTCCGCATACCAGATTCGAAGGATCCGGATGGAGGATTTGGCTCAGGCAGCAGAAGTGGAACGTCGTTGTTTTCCGGAAGCAGAGGCAGCTTCCACAGAAGATCTGAAATTTCGGATCGAAACATTTCCGGAGAGTTTTCTGGTAGCAGAAGCAGAGGGGAAGATTATTGGTTTTATTAATGGGTGCGTAACCAACGAACGGGTAATTTGTGATGAAATGTTTTCTGACGCATCTTACCATAATCCAGATGGAGCCTACCAGGCTATATTTGGATTGGATGTGATACCGGAATTTTGCAGCAGGGGAATTGCCTCGGATTTGATGGGGCATTTAATTGAGGATGCTAAGAAAAGAGGGCGAAAAGGGTTGATCCTTACTTGCAAGAAGAGGCTGATTCCTTATTATGAAGCCTTTGGATACCGAAATATGGGAATATCAGATTCTGTCCACGGCGGAGCTGTGTGGTATGATATGATTTTGGAATTTCCTATTTCGGATACAAGTAGAGAAGGTTAAAGAAAATATGAAAATCACCATAGTTGCGGTGGGGAAGTTGAAGGAACGGTACTTAGAGGAAGCGGTGGCAGAGTACAGCAAACGGCTTGGGCGGTACTGCAAACTGGAAATTTTCCAAATGGCTGATGAAAAGACTCCAGATGGGGCGAGCCTTGCTTTAGAGGAACAGATTAAAGAAAAAGAGGGGGAGCGGATTTTATCAAAAATCCCTTCCGGCACTTATGTAATTGCTTTGGCAATTGAGGGGCGCATGTTAGGTTCTGTAGAATTATCTAAAAAGTTAGAAGAGCTGGGGACAGGTGGAATCAGCCATATTGTATTTGTAATCGGCGGTTCTCTTGGACTCTCAAAGGCTGTGCTTTCCAGGTCTGATTACCAGCTTAGCTTTTCAAAGCTTACCTTTCCACATCAGCTTATGCGGGTTATGCTGCTGGAACAAATTTACCGCAGCTTTCGGATTATAGGGAATGAACCATATCATAAGTAAAGGCGAAAGGGAAGAGGAGCTCCTGGGAATAAAAGAGAATAAGAGTTGTATTTTGTAACCCCATGGGAGGCAAGCGGCTTCTATGGGGTTTTGCTAGTGTAGATTCTGTGCTTCTTCTGGTGGGACATATTCTATCAAGTCAGTCAGATTACATTCCAACACATAGCACAGGCGTTTCAGAATGTCGATATCCAGACGCTGTATCTTGTTATCCATGTAATTTCTTAATTGTGTTCTCTGCGTTTCCGTGTGAAAAGATAATTGATTGAGGGAAATGTTCTTTTCTTCTAATATTTCAGCCAAATGAATTTTTATATTGCCATAGCCATCCGAACTGACAGGAAGCTGGCGCAAAGGATTTTCTTTTTTGGCATGGCGGCACCTCCGATTTTTATTATATTTTATCCGGAAATGGGGTACATATATGCTCAATAT
>CAJUTC010000090.1 GCA_910589195.1 uncultured Lachnospiraceae bacterium | reverse complement strand
ATATCTGATATCAGTGGCTATATGTGTGATTGTATTATGCAGAATGAAATTAATGGTAATATCGGCCCGATTTATTGTTTCAGCAGTGATAATGGCTGCTGGTGTGATGTTATGGAGAGGCATGGAAATTCATACGGTTGCTTTGAAAACAATCGTGGCTTTTTGCATTGCCATAGTTTATTGCCATTTATACAGAAAGGATATCAAAATTCTATTTCTGGCAATAAAAGAAAGCAGTGGTTAGAGGTGGCGCTATGAGATTAAGAAAGCTGCAGCAAAAAGATGCGCCGTTTATGTTAGAGTGGATGCACGACGAAACGGTGGTAAAAAATATGCAAACAGATTTTTTTGTGAAAACAATAGAGGACTGCAAAGCTTTTATTGCTGCGAGCCATGAAGCAGGGGCTGTATTGGCACAGATTGTTGGAACTGATTGTGAGGGACGAATCCCTTGCGGCTTGACAGGAGGTAAGATCAATGATTTACATTTGGCTATAGCAGAAGATAATGATGAGTATATGGGGACCATTTCTCTCAAACACATTATGAATGGAACGGCAGAGTTTGCGATTACTGTCCGCAAATGTGCCATGGGAAAAGGCTATTCAAGAGCAGGCATGGATGATATGCTTCAGTTGGGTTTTGACACGTTAAAGCTGAAGCAAATTTATTGGTGCGTTTCACCAGAAAATATTAGGGCAATCCGCTTTTACGATAAAAATGGATATAAGAGATTTAATCTTACGGAAGATAAGCTAATGAATGTGATTTCAAGTGAAAGATATGGTCTGGCTCAAATCAATACGTATATCTGGTATAAAAAAGAACACAAGAAATAGGAAAAAGCAATTGAAAATCATCAAGATATTTTGGAATGTTTTGATACATAACCACTTTTGTGGAATTGGAATTTATGGGATAAGATATGGAAATAGATATGGAGCGAAAAGCAGCCCACGAATGATTTTGCGGGCTGCTTTTTACATGTTTCCGGTAACGGATTAAGACTGGCAATAAAGATCTGCCGCCTGAAATAATTGATTGTCTTTCCGTCCACTACATACTTGTTTCATCTTCAGCTCTGCTGCAGACAAAAAGAGGGGATCAAGACCTCTGGAATGCTGAGGACAGACGGCAACACAGTGCATACAGGAAATACAACGCTCTTTTATTACGCTGCTTGGATTTTCCTTTGGGATAGCCTGAACGGGACACTGCTGGGCACAAAGGCTGCAGTTGTTGCATTGATATCCGTTGGGGTTCATGGGAATCACATGATATTCCTTATAAGGGCGGTTGCCTGGCATAGGTGGCGCGTCAAGAGGGGTGCCTTGCTGGATGGATGTTTTAATTTGTTTGGCAAAGCGAATTAACTCTTCCGTGTCATCCGAATCTGGCCGTCCAGCGGCAAACAGTGGAAAGATTGAATGCTGGGCAACTGCGCTGATGGCTGCGGCAATAAAAAAGCCGGAATCCATAAGCGTATCCTTAAGCTCAATTAAAGTATCTTCAAAAGCACGGTTTCCATAGACCGCAACTAAAATAGCAGAAGCATGATTGCCTTTCATAGCTTGAAGTTTTTTCCGTGCGATTTCTGGTACACGTCCTCCAAAGGAGGGAACGGCGATGACGCAGATATCGTCCTTGGTGAAAACCGGATACGAGCTTTCTGGAACAGAAGCCAGCAAATCAATGGATTCCTTTTCGTAACTCCAGGCCTGGCTGATAATTTCTGCGATTTTTTTGGTTCCTCCTGTTGGACTGAAATAAATCTGGTACAGTTTCATTTTTGTAATCCCCCTAGTTTTCATTAAAGCCTGCATGTATCCGAATGCGGACGCGAAACCAAACAGGAAAGTCTGGCGGGCGCATTTGGCATCCCTGAATTGATACCGCCTATTCGGCTGCGGGACTTTCACAGCAACCCAACCCCTCATGTCTGCCCTTACAGATGCCGCCATGAATGAAAATGGGTTTCCTGTGAGCCTCTGGCGAATGTGGGGAAAATGGGTATGGCCTGCTTCCATTATAACGGACAAATAGAAAGAGCGCAATGAAAAGAGGCTATTATGATTTCTATAGTACTTGACAATACAAGGTAGCTGGTATAATATAGTATTACGAGGAGGTTGTGTATGAATGCACAGTTTAAGAAAGGGGTTCTGGAACTGATTGTTTTAGAATCGGTCCGGAAGCAGGATATGTATGGGTATGAGCTGGTAGAAGAGGTATCCAAGGTAATTAATGTAAATGAAGGAACCATTTATCCGCTTTTAAAGCGTTTGACAAATGAACATTATTTTGAAACCTACCTTCGGGAATCAAAGGAAGGGCCTCCTAGAAAATATTATCATTTGACAGCATCCGGCGTTTTGTACCGGGATTTGTTGGAAAAAGAATGGATGGAACTTCAGGCCAGAGTTTGCGAATTTTTAAAAGAGCAAAGCGGAGGAGTAGTGGAGGAGTAGATGAAGAAACAGGAGTTTTTAAGTGAGCTGACGGGATATTTGCAGGTGCTGCAGGATGAGGAGCAGAATGATATTATTGATGAATATTCCCAACACATTCAAATGAAGATGGAAAAGGGACTAAGCGAGGAAGAGGCGATTCGGGATTTCGGCCCTATCCATGAATTAGCGGCAGAGATCCTGGAGGCCTATCATGTTAAGCCTGATTTTGAGAAGGGAGAGAACAGAAGGTTTTCGAACAAGTTCCATTTTTCCCATCTTCCGATTTCGGTAAAAGAGAAACGACAGAAATCAGGGATACTGTTAGAATGGATGAAACAGGCAGGCAAACATGTTGCGAAAGCAGGCAGGAAGTTTTGGAGGATTACTAAAGCTTGTGTTGGAACATGCCTACGCTTTTTAACCTGCCCTATTCGCCTTGGAAAGCAGGCAGGAGGAAAATGGATGGAAGGGCGAAAGAAACAGTCTTTGACAGAAGGAAATGAAGAAAAGAGATATGGTGCCAATGTTTTCGGACAGAGGATTTCATCAGCCGGAAAAAAGGGGATTGGTTTGGTTCAAATGTTAATTGCGTGGATTATTGGCTGCCTATTCTGGTGGTGCAGGCTGGGATGGAATTTTTGCGTTATGTTAGCGGCAACCGGATCGGCTGTCTGTGGACTTATATTTTTATATTTATTTGGTCTGTTGATTGTTCTTTGGACGCAGGGCTATCCGATTTTTGGAGCTGTATTAGGATGTTTAGGGGCAGTTCTCTGTTTCGTTTCCCTAAGCACTCTGGGATGTACATTTTTTTGGATTAAGCCGAAAGGATCCAAAAGCCATACGGTGGAGGAAAAGGAACGGGCTTTGGAACTTGCCGATAGGCCAGAAAGGAATGAGAAAACCGATGATTAAAAAGAATCAGTTAAGGGGGATTGCGGCTGGGATTTTTTGCCTTGGCGTATTATTGGGCGGTATTGGGACTGGAATTGCGCTTTTAGAATTTTCTGATTTTACCTATCAATCCGTTCCTGCCCCGGAAGAAGACTATGTTAAAGAAACGTTTGATTATAGGATTATGCCAGAGGAGGGAGAAATGATCCGGCTAAGAAATTATTTTGGCGGGACCATTTGCCGGATGAAAGAGCAGGAGGATATTCCTGTTAATTCTGTAGAAATTGCGGTAGTTTATAATTCAAAATTATGTGAAGTAGCAACTGAAAAAGGGAAAGATAATGAAAATGGTGAAATTTGGATCAATCTTTATTTGAGCCATGTTAGCAGCGAGATGGAAATGTTTATGAGGCATAAAGATGAATTCTTAAATGGCCTGAAGAACCGGGAGCTGCGGGATTATCAGGAGGAATATGTTAGGAGTGTAGAATACCGGATAAATCCGGCTGACAGCGAACGGTTTCGGATTATTTATTAGCCAGGCCTTTCTGATAAACTAAGAAAAAGAAAGGAGTGGGTATGAAAATTATAATATCTCCTGCCAAAAAAATGAATATCTGCCCTGATTTGATTCCGCCCATGGGCGTTCCGGCGCTGCTGGATAAGGCAGAACGATTAAAGGAATATATCCGATCATTAAGCCGGAAAGAAGTTTCCCTGATGTGGAAGTGCAATGAAAAGCTGACAGAGTTGAACTATGAACGTTTCCAAAATATGAATCTTAAGAACAATCTTACCCCAGCATTATTAGCTTATGAGGGAATTCAATATCAGTATATGGCTCCGGCAGCTTTTGATAATCAGCAGTGGTCGTATGTAGCAAAACATCTGCGGATTTTATCCGGGTTTTATGGGATTCTGCGGCCTATGGATGGTGTTGTGCCTTATCGGCTGGAGATGCAGGCAAAAGGAATGTTTCCTCTAAAGAAACAGGATGGAAGCGAGATTGGGGAGTGGGTTCCCACATTATATCAATTCTGGAAAGATGATATTTATAAGGAACTAAGCAGGCCGAGAGGGAGAGGAACCGTGATTATTAATCTGGCGTCAAAAGAATATTCGAAGGCTGTAGAACCTTATTTGCAGCCAGAGGATCGATTTATTACCTGTGTGTTCGGACAGGTGGAATCGGAAGGAAAAGATGGATTTAGAATAAAAGTAAAAGGGACAGAGGCTAAAATGGCACGTGGGGAAATGGTGCGGTTTATGGCGGCAAATTTGATTGAACAGCCAGAACAGATGAAAGAATTTACAGCTTTAGGATATCAATATAAGGAAGAGATGTCAAAATCAGGCGAATTCGTGTTTTGTAAATCATAATGGCCAGAATAGGAACCAGGTGTGTCAAGTAACACATCTTCCGTTTTCAACCGTTTTCTCGTCTGTATCAAACAGGATCTTTACAGTTAAATCGCTTATTACGCTGGTACTCTCATATGTATCAAGCTTCCTTTATAACAAGCTGTCTGATGCAGAGTTCCGGCAGCTTGAATGTATCCTTGAAAAATCGAAATTCTTCAAAAGCTATGTCGGCCAGAGAAAGAAGCGGAAATAAGAAAACCGTTGTCGCATGGTTTTGTATGTTTCCATGTAGCAGCGGTTTTGTACTGGTGGTATTTAGTTGATAACGTGGCTCGATAAACCGGAATTTAGAGAAAAAATATAAATTAGCGAAAAAACAGTAAAAAACGTGAAAAAAGAGGTTGACATTTTCAAAGCGGAGTGATAATATAAACCTCGCACCGC
>CAJUTC010000089.1 GCA_910589195.1 uncultured Lachnospiraceae bacterium | reverse complement strand
GATAAATTAGTGTTTGATGTTTCTCATCAAAGCTATGTTCATAAAATGCTTACTGGAAGATTAAAGAATTTCACTGAGCCAGAACTTGTTTATAAAATTACTGGATATACCAATCCAGCAGAGAGTGAACACGATATGTTCAATGTTGGACATACCTCAACGTCTATCAGTTTAGCGAATGGTTTAGCGAAAGCTCGTGATTTGATGGGCGGCAACGAAAACATAATTGCTATTATTGGCGATGCGTCTTTAGATGGTGGTGAGGCATTTGAAGCATTAAACTATGCTGCTGAACTTGGAACGAAATTGATTATTGTTATAAATGACAATGATATGTCTATTCCAGAAAATCATGGTACACTTTCAAAGAAGTTAAACGAACTGCGTGACAACAATGGATCGATTAAGAATAACTTTTTTCAAGCCCTTGGGATTGAGTATATTTTTGTAAGGGACGGACATAACATTCTTGATCTTGTTCATGTGTTTGAAAAGGTAAAACATATTACTCATCCAGTTGCGATTCATTGCTGCACTGTGAAAGGAAAAGGATATTTTTTCGCAGAACAAAATCCGGAGAAGTGGCATTGGTGCCATCCATACAATGCTGATACTGGAGAATTTCGAAAAGCTACTGATGTTCCAAAGGAAAATTACGGTTCTATCGTGGGTCAGTTCTTGATGGAAAAGATTCAGAAAGACAAGACTGTAATTGCAATGACTGCATCAGTTCCTGCATACATTGGATTCCATGCCGAAAGGAGAAAACTTGCCGGACCCCAGTATATTGATGTGGGTATTGCGGAACAAAATGCAGTAACTATGGCAGCAGCAATTGCGAAAGGTGGAGCTAAGCCTGTTTTTGTAACAGGAAGTTCCTTCTACCAGAGGGCATATGACCAGATTGAGCAAGAAATGTGCATTAATAAGTGCCCAGCTACAATGCTAGTAGCATTTTCCGGTATTAATGGACATGACAGCAATGCCCATGTAGGTTTATTGGATATGGCTTTGCTCGGCAATATTCCTGGACTTGTTTATCTGGCACCATCTAATAAGCAGGAATATTTGGCTATGCTTGATTGGAGCATCGAGCAGACAGAAACACCTGTTGCTATCCGTATTCCATGGAATGGCGTCCATTATACAACCAAACCAGTTCCTGCAGGGTATTCGAAAACAAAGTATGAAGTTGCGCAAAAGGGGAGCAAGGTTGCAATTATTGGACTGGGCAGTTTTTACCAGTTAGGTGAAGAAATAGCGGAATTTCTTGAAATTTCAACAGGAATTAAGCCTACGATTATTAACCCTAGGTTCATTACTGGCATAGATGAAGATGTTCTTGAAAAGCTGAGGCCAAAACATAATTTGGTAGTTACCTTAGAAGATGGGATTGTTTCTGGCGGCTTTGGATCTAGAATTGCTCAGTACTATGGGCCGAGCGATATGAAGACTTTGTGCTGCGGATTTTCTATGGATATACCGATTCAATTCAATGTTGATGAAATGCTGAAAAAAAATGGGTTAGAGCCAGGACAGGTAGTAAAGCAGATCTGTAATATTCTTAATTAATATGCTTTTTAGCTCTGCTGCCCTCTGCAAAACTTAGAATAACTTAGAGATTTGGGGCTTTATGCGCCTGCTGCCTAGCATCGGATAACTGGAGCGTGGCAGCAGGGCAAGGGCTTATTGCCTGCTGGACCTAGGAATTTGTAGATAATCAATCAGGGCAGCTTCTAAAAGCCGAGAATAGTTTACCTTTTGTTCTTCTGCAATCCTTTTTAGCTATGCCGGAAGAGTAATAATTGTTTTAATGGGTTTGTTGTCCCTTTTCATGCGGAATAAATCAGGGTGGATTGTAACGGATATTTAACATTCCCCTCTGTATCTTCTTTGGACAGATTATTCCATACTGTACACATGAAGGCTTGCGGATTCTGCTGCCATGTGTGCAGCTTCTTCCGGATTGTTCCTAAAGCTGATACATCCTGGTAAATCGGGAAAGTAAATGCTATATGAGCCGTTTGCTGATGGTCAAAGACCGCAAAATAAGTAAACTCTGCATAAATTACGCTCTTTTCTATAGAGAACCGCAGGCAGCGGGGTTATTTAAGCCTCACTTGCTTGTAAATGCTGTTTAGCGTTCCCGGCTTCAGGTCGCCACTGTGGTTTGCTGCTGTGACCTTTTCACGATCTTACCGTCAACACTCGCAGCTTGAAATGTTCATAGCTCATTGCAAAAGGGTTGACCCCTGTCCAGAAAATCCTCCAGGCATTTGGCTGATAACGCTTTATCTCTGCTAAATTCTCTTCAAATTCTTCAATGGGTGACATTCGAAATCGTTCATTTTTATACAGGCCGCAAAACTTGCATTGATTATAAGTGCAGCCAGAAGTAGCCCGTATAATGACCGAATGAGCTTCATACGGCGGTCACCAAATGGTTCCAGTATAATGCATAAACACAACTCCTTTTCTGTAATCTATGCTAATTATACTTGGGTACAATATTTTTATAAGTACTGTACTTTTTTGTAGTACCTATGTGCGTCATTGAAGTTGCGGGGAACTGATAGATATGGTAAAATAAATTGTTTTGTAAAAATGGCTACTATATTTTTACAGTTATAGGAAAAACAGAAAGGAAAAACTGAATTTAGAGAAATTCAGGCAGAATGCGTATGAAGTGCCCAAATTGTAATGCAGACTTAGAAGAAAACCTAAACTTTTGCCCCAAATGCGGAACACGGCTGTCGCCAAATCCTGTCCCGATTCCTCCGCCGCCTGCCCAAATGCAGGAAGAGGAAGCGGTGCCAACGCCCCCTGCTTATGCGGCATTGCCGCCTACCCTGGAAGGAGAAAACGGATTTCCTCCTCCCCCTAAAAAAAGAACAAACAAGCTTCTAATTGCTGGCCTTGCCTTGCTATCCCTATGTATCGTTGCTGGCGCCGTGGGCGGTATTTTTTATTATAAGCATGTTACCCATATCCGCCAATTGCAAGCACAGCTTGCAGAGCTCATAGACGGTTCCCAGGACTTATCCCAATGGGTATCTCAGGAAAAAAAGGATTTTAAGCGCTTTCCTCTGACTGAGGAGGAGGAAGAACAGTTAAACGATTACTGGAATGAAAAAAATGATCTGGATCCAGAGGATTATGAAGGCCAGATCCACTATGTCCAGGAAATAAAAGAATTAAAAGAAACTATGACCGTAAAGGCGAATGCGGATGCTTCCGCCCTGTTGGAAGAACTGAAAAACCAGGATCCTGGCTATGCGTCAGATGAGCAGAAAGCAACGTTAGCCGGCTATGCTTCCAAAATGGAACAGCTTATTTCAGAAGGCAACTATTCAAAGCTTGATTCCCTGGCTAAGGAGTGGAGAAGGTTTGCCGAAGGTGCCGCCGTAAAAAAGACTGGCTATCAGGTATCTATTATGCAGTATGATTTTACCGAATATCCCACAGTGCGTCTTTATGTGGACGTGAAAGACGATGCCGGAAACTCTGTTAAAGAGCTGTCGCCTAACATGTTTTATGTTTCCCAACGCCAGGCAGGAAATGGTGACTTTTTAGCCCGGAACATAGAAAAAGCAGTTCTGATGAATGAAAATGAACGGCTAAACATTAATCTTCTGGCAGATACCAGCAGCAGCATGGAGGGCGGAAATATGTCTGCCGCCAAAATGATTATGATCAATTTTTTAAACACAGTACAGTTTCCGGCAGGCGATCAGGTAAAACTAACGCCCTTTAATAGCATAATTGACAAAAGCGGCTTTTTTACCGCCGATCTTGGTCTTTTGAACCAAACCATCAATAATTATATTCCCAGCGGGCAAACAAAGCTGTATGATGCAATTATCTATGGTGTCCAGGATGTAGCAGGCCAGGAAGGAGCCAAATGCGTTATCGCTTTTACCGACGGTATGGATGTGGGAAGCTATAATTCTGCTCAGGATGTGGTGGATGTGGTATCCCGATATCATATCCCGGTCTTTATTGTAAGGATTGGAGACAGCTCTTCTTCCTCAGAAGACAATTACCTGATGCAGATTGCCCAGGCTTCCGGGGGAAGCTTTAAAAACCTTTCTCAATTCAGCTCGGATATGAGTGATTTTTATAACCAGATTTACCGCCAGCTAAAGGAATACTATGTTCTGGAATACACAGAAGACGGCACCCAGGGGATTACCCAGGATAAAGAAATTTCCATTTATGTACAAAATCAAAATTTTGGCGGAGAAACCATCGGAAACGCCAATGCTGGCGATGAATTATTTGATTCTCTGTTAGGAAGTTATTTAAGAAGCTATATTATTGATATGAATAACCATTACTATGACCATTTACGGCAATATGTAGATGATACCGTAGCGGCGGATGACAAATGGTCAATTCAATGGCAGATGCAAAAACAGGTAAGCGGCGGATTTTCCAATGTTACCGCTGAAACCCTGATGAATTACTATGTTACCGATATTGTTGTGGAAGATGAAAATACTATCCGCATGAAAGCGAATGAACGTTATGATGTAATTTATGACGAAGTATATGGGGAATTGCAAACCAGCTCCCGCACAATTGCGCAAGATGTGTTAGCCTTCGTGGAGCGGAAGTATAGCTATGCGGATTTACATCCCGACACCCGGATACGGGTTTGGGCCATGGTAAACCAAATTCCGGAATATATTTTAAAGAAAGGCGCTGACGGAAAATGGAAGTTTTCCAAATATGCAGGCGATTTAACCTTAGGAGAAGCCCGGCAGGTCTATGATGTGGAACTTACGTGGCGTCCATAATTCATGAAAGGAAATGGATAAGAAAGGCAAGAAACTATGAGCAATTTATTTGAAACATACAAAAAATGGCGGATGCTGACCGAAACGGAACCCTCTGAGAGGGATCTGGGCCCTGATTATGAAGATAACCTTGACTATGGCGATAAAAAAGCATTTATGAAATATGCCAAGTTAAAAAAGCTGGATCATGATGATTTTGAAGAACTGGAGCTCCAATATGATGAATATTTAATCGAAATGGAAACAGAATAAAATTTTAAAATTTTTATTGACAAAACCATTTTATCATGATATTATATCTAAGGCTTATGAAACAAAAGAAACAAAACAAGCTGGATGATATCATATCATGATGCTGCTGTGGCTCAGTCGGTAGAGCGTCGCATTGGTAGTGCGGAGGTCACGG
>CAJUTC010000088.1 GCA_910589195.1 uncultured Lachnospiraceae bacterium | reverse complement strand
ATGTTGTTTTCTATCCCCGCCAGGGAAGAAATAATTTTAAATGTGGAGCACGGGGAACGGCGAATATCTGCTAAGTTTTCGTTATAAACCTGAAATGTATTTTCTTCCGGATCAAAAATAACCGCGGTGCCGTTTTGTTCACCAAAATAGTAATTCCAGTCAGGACGGAGAATGGTCATTGGAGATACGGCTGTAAATGATTCTGTAGTTTCAGGAACTGCCTCGATGGAAACCACACGTTTTTCCTCCAAATTTAAAGAGGCTTCCATCTGATTTTGATTTGCTTTTTCGGTTTCTGACTGAGAAAAATGTGATTGCTCTTGTTTGAAAGCGCAACCAGATAATATTAAAGAAAATGAAAAAGCAGAAATAAGGATATGTGTATGTGCGTGTTTCATATAATAAAGTTTCCTCCCGCTTATTGTATCCATTTGTTAATTATTCGATGTTATCATATATCCCAGACCAACTCTGGTCTGAATAATGGTATCTCCAATTTTTAGTCGTAATCGCCGAATTGTTGTATCAACCGTACGAATATCTCCCTCATAGTCTATTCCCCAAATATGATCCAGCAGAAGCTCTCTTGAGAGAACTTGGTTTGGATTGGAAAGGAAAAATTTCAAAAGTTCATATTCTGTTTTTGTAAGAATAATTCGTTCTCCGTGCTTTGTCACTTCCATGGTGTCAGGATTAAGTCTGATATCCTGAAAAGACAGGAGATTTTCCGCATGGCATAGTTTCCGTATTCGAAGCAGTAAAATCTGAATATTAAACGGTTTTCTGAGATAATCATCAGCACCGCAGGTAAGACCTGTTATCTCATCTTCATTATCTCCTTTTGCTGTCAGCATTAAAATTTTTGTAGGAATCCGCAAGAGCCTAATTTCACGGCAGGTTTGAACCCCATTTTTAACTGGCATCATCCAATCCATGATAACTAAATGCACCTGATTTTCAGATAAGAAATCAATAGCCTCTTGTCCATTTGATACGATACTCACAATAAACCCTTCTTTTTGCAGATATAATTTTAGTATCTTCCGCATATCTAAATCATCTTCAACTATTAAAACGCGCATTTATCCTTCCTTTACTAAATTGATCATAAGATGTTGGTGTCAAAAGGTCTTTTGCCACCTTGATGCCGGATTACTCCCCGCTTGGCGCATCTTGAAGTTCCAATCATTGAATTCATTGTATCTTTTTTAATTCGATTTGTTCAACCTTTGATTAACAAAATAATAATATTATATCAAAAGCTGTCAGCATAAAACAACCCCAAAAGAGTCAGTTTGAATTTTCTGATGACGATTGACTGTGTGAATACTATTATTACATAGAATAGACTTCGTTTTTCTATCATACAAAATAGATGTGACAATCATGTTACAAATAGATACTTTACAGAAAAAGCGGAGATTTTATTGTGTGAATATTAGATGATTCTGAGTTCTGTTTTGTAATATTCTATGCTCAGGCATCTGATAGAAAGATAGAAAGAATACGGTTCCGTTTCAAAGCTATAAAAGTAACCCAGCATGGCAGGGGCTGGCATGTTTTACACCGCCTTGCCTTTTTGACCCTGGACTAGTAAAATAAAAGGCGCTGCCCGAAAGCAACACCTTTAAAATGAATCTCGCCTAAAAACGGCGTATCTATGTGGTTTTTTGAGAGAAATTCTTATCAGCTCCCTCGTAAAGTTTTCCTTCACGATATTTCATATCAAAACCTTATTCTTCTGCCATTTTCTCATTCATGAAAGCCGCGATTTCCCTGCATCCTTCTTCCATAGTGATTTCACCAGTGTACACTCTTACCATTACTTCTTGGGAGTAATCTTCCCAGATTTTTGTGTTGGCTGTGTAAGGACGGATTACCATGTCGTTTGCCATATCTAAGTATGCCTGCAGATTAAAATCTGGCGCACAGTCAACCCACTTATCAGAAGTTCCGATGTAAGCTGACATGGTGACTCCGGATTCCGCCTGCTTTTTCTGAGCACCTTCGCTTCCCAGATATTCCAGAAGTTTCCAGGCGCTTTCTGCATTAGGGCTTTCTGCCGCCGCGGCCCATCCAAGGCCATTGTAAATGGTTTTTCTTGTGCCGTCATTTGCCATGGGAAGCACTGCCACATCACCATTTTCTGCTACGTATTCGTTATCAGTAAGTGACTTGATCATCCAGGAGCCCTGCAGGGTCATAGCGGAGCGTCCGGAACTAAACAATACATCCGTAGTATTTTCGCCCATCATTTCCTGGGTTGGCATGGAAACGGTTACCAGGTTATCATACCACCAGTTCATGGCGGCAATTGTTTCTGGCGCATCCCAGCCAGATGCGGACTTATCTTCATTCAGGATGTAACCGCCCATGTCATAAATCAGGTTGTAGTAGCCATCTTGGTTATAAGCGGCGGGAGAAGCGAAGCCATATATATTTTTCTCCTTATTGGTAAGTTTCGCAGCAGCGTCAGCCAATGTTTCCCAGGTCCATGTTTCATCCGGATAGGAGATACCTGCCTCGTCAAACATGGTTTTATTGTACCACAGGGCAATGGTGTCGTAATCCTTGGGTATGGCGTAAGTTTTTCCATCATACTGATACAGGCCTAAAACATCCTGATAATAGTTATCTGGATCAATCACATCACTCTGGGCAATCCGATCTGTCAGGTCAAGCAGCATATCATTACGCATGAACCGCTGGCTATAAGTAGAGTGCATCCAAAAAACATCTGGAAGGGTTCCGCCCTGTGCTCCTGCTTCCAGAAGGGTCCAGTATTGATCCCATGGCACAACTTGGATATCAACAGGAATCCCGGTTTCATTAGTAAAATCTTCCATAATGGAACGAAGGCCAGGAAGCTGATTGTTGTCCCAGATCGAAACGGAAAGAGTGCCTGGGTTGTTTCCAGAATTGCCGGAATCCGAATTATTACCAGCGCTGCCGCCGCAGGCTACCAGAAATGTGCACATGGAAGCGGCCCAAATTACAGATAACATTCGATTCTTTTTCATTATTATGTCCTCCTCTACTTGCTGTGTCCAGCAGGTTTTTTGTTTTGTTATGATAGGATTTTAGCATGCGGTAATCGGAAAAAACATAATCGGATGTGCTGTGGATATAGAGTAAAAGGCTTTTCCTGAAAAAAGCCTGGGATGGAAAATGGTAATTAAAAAAACGCCTTGCCAAGCATATGAGGCAGGACAAGACGCTTTGTGTTATACAGAAAAGTTTTTTAAGGCTGCCCAAACTATAAAATAGACGGAAAGGGCAGGAATAATGTACATCCTATTTCTTTAAAATACCGGATTTTTGCTTGAATGTCTTCTGTGGTGACATCGAAAGCATCGGCAAGGCAGACTGTGCAGAAAAAGGCAGAAGCACCCCGGTTTACCAGTTTTTTTGTTATGGCAATTTCATCAAGGGTCAGTGCCTTGCCACATTTTTTGCAGATGTGGTCAGTATCTGTTGTCACGTTATGTTCTCCTTATCCAGTTTGAGAAGAGGCTTTTCCCTCGGTGCGGTGAAAGTTCCGCCGCAAAAATAGGGGGCATAAATTCAGGGATGCCAAATGCGCCCGCTAGACCTTTTGTGTGTGTCCGTCCTTAGCCGGGCGCGTGCGGGTTTGTCATTCACATCAGCCGGAAAGCAAGGTTCAACCACCCGTTGTTAGGATATTAGTCAGATGCCGCGCATTTTGCCAGGCGGCAGCAGAACAGGCGGCAGTCATGTCCGGGAACCGAAACAATGTGGTAGTCCCGCTTAATGCCTATGTGCTCTCCGGTGAATACATCAGTCATGTCGAACCCGTAACCAGAAGCATAGGGAAGACCTACATCCGCAAAAATACATTGGATTTCTTGTTCTTCTTCATAAAGGTTATAATAAGCTATGATAAATTTTTGGTTCGAGAGATGCTTGATAAAGGTAAACAGTTTATCCTTTATAACCCGCAGCGGTTCAGTGGCTTCATCTGAGTTTTCCAGGGGAATCATAACACTTCTTTTTCCTGCCAGGCAGGGGGGACGGCATTCTGGATCCTGGTTGATGGAAATCAGCTCCTTATTTAAAAGGAGCCGTTCTATTTGAGGCGGTATCCCACGAATGTCAGCACCCATAATCAGAGGAGTCCCGGAAAGGCACCAGAGGGAGAACTGCATCCGGTATTCGCTGTCAGTGCAGGGCTTTCCAATGGCCACATTCCCTTGGCTGTACATACCAGCAGTCAGCATATCCATGTCATTGAAACAGTATGGGCCAGATTGGCTTAAGTGTTCCAGTTGGGACTGGAAGATTCCCATAAAGGAACGGTAATTATCAAAGATATCGCCGGTAGAACGATAGGTGTGAGCGCCGATGGAACGCATCCAGTTCCAGGATTCTTCACAGCCCCAGTTGCAGGCGGCAAACAGAATCTCTCTCCCAGTAGCTTTTAAAGCCATGCTCATGGTGTGGTAGCGGTTGACGCAATCTGCGTTTTTAGGGAAATTGCAGTAGTCATATTTCAGGTAATCAATCCCCCAGCCAGCAAACAGGGCGGCATCCTGAAATTCATGATCGTAGCTGGAAGGGTAGCCGGCGCATGTGAGTATTCCGGCGCAGGAGTACATGCCGAATTTTAAGCCCTTGCTGTGGACATAATCGGCCACCGCCTTCATTCCATTTGGAAATTTCTGAGGATCGGGAACCAGGTTCCCATTAGGATCACGCTCTTTTAAGGCCCAGCAGTCATCAATGATCAGGTATTCATATCCGGCATCCCGGTAGCCCTTATCTACCATAGTATCGGCAATCTGAAAAATCAAAGTTTCGTTAATGTCTTTCCCAAACGTATTCCAGGAGTTCCAGCCCATAGGCGGTCGTTCCGCAATCATAATTATTTCCTCCTTTTCTTACAGAGCAGTTCCGGAATCTAGCCGTACCTATCATTATGCCTAATGTTCCGGTGGTACTCTATGGATCAATTTGAATTTTGCCCAAGGCATCCCCGTATGTCTTTGAAGAGAAAACGGGATCTCGGTATACTTTGATGCCTTTATCATACTTAGATAGGCTTTATTTGTATATGGCTTATTGTTCGATCTATATGACAAAATGTATTTTGTACAAAATTCCATCCCAAAGGTTTACCGAAATGGAAAATTGTGGTATAATCTCGTCAGAGATTATACCGCGCCGAGCGGAGCGAGTGTGCACCGCGTCAGCGTAGCATATCTGGAGGATATGGTATAATCTCGTCAGAGATTATACCGCGCCGAGCGGAGCGAGTGTGCACCGCGTCAGCGTAGCATATCTGGAGGATATGGTATAATCTCGTCAGAGATTATACCGCGCCGAGCGGAGCGAGTGTGCACCG
>CAJUTC010000087.1 GCA_910589195.1 uncultured Lachnospiraceae bacterium | reverse complement strand
ATCATCAAGCAGGCGAAAGCCTCTTAGCCTCTGTAAATCTTCCTGATGTTTCTGATCTATCTGTTCCGTCACTGTCAATCTTCCCACCTGCTTTCCCTCTCGTTTTCGTATTTCCATACTACTATAAACCTCCCTATTTTACAAGCCGGGAGCCAGTGCATTTCTGATTCCTGGCCTGTTTCCGTAAACAGCTCATCCGGCATATCCAAAAAAGCATTATAAAATGATCCGCTATGGCGGCCTTTATGCACGCCACCGGAATATTGACAAAAAACTCCACCGGTCTGTTTCCCGCGAAAAGCACTGTATTTACAGTAGTTTTAATCAATGGCGTTCCGCTATTCTTCTGCCTTTGGCTATGACCCTTTAACCTGTGAATGCAGCTCCACCATGCTGTTTTTAGAGTTCTATTTCTGCCATAAACGAGTTTCTCTGGAAGAAATGTACGAGAACGTCATATCCCGTTCTTGTGGATGGAGCTCCTCTGCACGACTTCCATAATTCCTTCTGGACATGGATTATTTTCTAAATGAAGACGACCCATATGATGACGATTTTTGGGAAAAAGGCTTTTATATCTTCTAAAACCTTTATCATCTGCTTGGGGTTTCCGAAAACATGTCTATCTAACATATGCTTGGGGAACATCTATTTCCTTTTACACCTCAAAAAATTGGAATTTCCTATAAAGGGATACATTTTCCTAAAAAAAGGACGCTGCTTTAGCCTGTTAGCTTTTGCAGCGTCCTTCCTGCTGGATGCCTTACAATTCATTTCCGCCTTTGTAAGACGCATATAATACAATAAACAATACTCCCCAGTATTTACTCGATCTTTTTACTAATCCAGCCTTGTCAGATGAATTTTGGCGGTTATCCATCTCCAAATAACTCCTCATGCCATACGTTCTTTATACAATATCTTTTTTTAATACAGCCAGTACACCGCACCCGACCACAGCTCCAACCGCAACCGCAACCAGATACATCAAGGGATTTCCAATGGTAGGAAGTACAAACAGCCCTCCGTGCGGCGCCCGCAAGGTGCATCCAAACAGCATTGACAGGCCTCCTGCCACTGCCGCTCCGGATAAACATGCTGGTATTACATGAAGAGGATCCTGAGCCGCAAACGGAATGGCGCCTTCGGTAATAAATGATAACCCCATAATATAATTTACAATGCCAGACTGCCTTTCTTTTTCGGTGAACTTTTTCTTAAAAAATGTGGTGCACAAAGCAATTGCTAACGGCGGAACCATGCCTCCTGCCATAACCGCAGCCATCATATCAAAATTCCCTTCTGATAACTGGGCTGTGCCAAATACGTATGCCGCCTTATTAAAGGGGCCTCCCATATCAATTGACATCATGCCTCCTAACACAGCCCCTAGTAAGATCTTGCTGCTGCCTCCCATTCCATTTAACAAATGATTCAGTCCATCATTGATCATGCCCATAAATGGATTAATCAGGGTAGTTGCCATTGCCCCCAGTAAGATTCCGGCTACCGGATAAATCAAAACTGGTTTAATTCCTTCCAGTGATTTGGGAAGATAATTACAAAGCTTCTTGATTCCAAGAACCAGGTAACCGGCCACGAATCCGGCAAATAGCGCCCCAAGGAAGCCTGCGTTTACATCACCGCCAGAAGGATTCCCAAACGTAGCTCCCATTTTCGCAACCATACCGCCTACAAATCCAACTGCCAGGCCTGGGCGGTCCGCAATGCTCATGGCAATAAAACCAGCCAGCACCGGAAGCATCATTCCAAACGCCTGATCGCCAATCGTTTTTAAGTAAGCCGCCACCGGCGTATTCTTTCCAAAATTAGACGGGTCAATGGAATAATCATCCAGCAAAAAGGCCAGGGCGATTAAAATCCCGCCTCCAATTACAAAAGGAAGCATATGGGATACTCCATTCATTAAATGCTTATAAACGGTTCTTCCCAGGCTGTCGCCGCTGCCTGCTGTTTCTGTGTGTTCCCCGCCTCCGGTATGATGGTAAATGGGAACCGTGCCACTGACCGCTTTTTTCACCAGTTCCTCTCCTTTATGAATACCGTCCGCCACACAGGTCATAATAACCGGCTTTCCATCGAACCGGGCCATTTCCACATTTTTATCCGCTGCAATAATAATTCCGTCCGCATTCCGGATTTCCTCTTCTGTCAGCACATTGGCCGCGCCGCCGGATCCGTTGGTTTCCGCTTTTACCGGAATCCCAAGTTTTTTCCCCACATTCTCCAGGTTTTCCGCTGCCATATACGTATGGGCGATTCCTGTCGGACAGGCGGTTACGCAAAGCACCCGGTATCCGGATTTAGCGGAAGTATTTATGGTTTTGTTGGATCCTTCCTGTTCCTTAGAAGCTTCTTGTACTCCAGACCGGCGATCCGTTTTACCTTCTTCCAAAGCTTGGTTTTCTTTCGAAGATTCTTTTGCTGTATTTTCCAAGCCTCCATCCGTTCCTTCTTTTTCCTCAAACCGCTTTTTTTCCGCCTGATCAATGACCCCTAAAAATTCTTCCTTTGTTTTGGCGGCAATTAAGGATTCTTTAAATCCCGGGGTCATCAAAAGAACTGACAAATTCGCCAATGCTTCCAAATGTACATCCGCCCCTTCCGCCGGAGCCGCAATCATGAAAATAATGTTGGCAAGGGATCCGTCAAACGCGTCATAATCCACCCCCTGGGGTACCGTAACTGCTGCCAAACCCGGTTCCTTTACTGCCGCTACCTTAGCGTGGGGGATGGCAATCCCATCACCAATCGCTGTGCTTCCAAGCCCCTCTCTGGCCAGGATCCCTTCCTTATATCCATTCCGGTCAAAGATTCTGCCACCTGCATCCATCAGACCTACCAGCTTATCAATCGCCTCATCCTTAGAATGAAGGGTTACGCCAAGTTCAATAGATTCTGGTTTTAAAAGTTCTGTTATCCTCATATTCTCCTCCTTTCCTTGTTCTACAGCAAATCGTATAATTTTAATATTTGTTCTTTTTCTCCCAACCCGTCGGAAAAAGCAGTGGCCCCTCCGGCTGCTGTTCCTAGTTTCAGGGCATGGCCAAAATCACCTGTTTCTAAAAATCCTGCCAGAAATCCTGCTACCATAGAATCCCCGGCACCTACAGAATTTTTCACCGTACCCTTTGCCACTCCAAGTTTATGGTGTGTTCCTGTTTGTTCCACTAAAATAGCGCCATCGCCTGCCATGGAAACCAGCACATTCTCTGCTCCTTTCTCCTGAAGTTTCTTTGCATAGCGGATAATCTCTTCCTCATCCTTTAATGTTACCCCAAACATATCCCCTAATTCATGATGGTTTGGTTTAATTAGGAAAGGATGGTACTGCAGTACATTCAGCAGCAATTTTTTTTCTGCGTCTACTACAATGCGGATCCCCCTTCCATCCAGCCTTGCCATAATCCGCTCATAAATATCATCACCGATGGAAAAAGGGATGCTTCCGGAAAGTACCAACACATCGCCAATGGTTAATGTATCCAGCTTTTTTAATAATGCTTCCACATCCTCTTTTGTGATTTCCGGTCCCATGCCGTTAATCTCACTTTCCTGATCTGATTTCAGCTTCACATTTATCCGTGACATCCCATTTTTCACCCGGATAAAATCAGACGCAAACCCTAATGTCTTCACCCCGCGCTGTATCTCTTCTCCTGTAAATCCAGCTATAAATCCCAGGGCAATACTGGGATGCCCCAAATTTGCCAAAACAGCCGATACATTAATCCCCTTTCCCCCATAAAAGATGTTTTCCTGCACGGTTCGGTTCACCTGGCCAACCGCAAATTGATTTACCCTTACCACGTAATCCAGGGCCGGATTAAAGGTTACTGTGTAAATCATATATCATACCTCCTTCTTATAATGAAATTTTATTTCATATGTTGGATATATCATAATACTATAACATAATTTCGTCAATAGTTATTTTAAAGAAATATTATTTCACAACATTTTTCATTATTATGCCGAAAATTAACCCGTTTTTTCTGCTTTACCCCTTTTATTTTTATTTATTTTGCCCATATCTTTCAGCAGCAGGATGAAATAATGCTGCCCTCAGCAGAAAAACGGCCTGCATGCTTCTTCATACGCTAATGGTAACTTTCCTCTATAAGCTACTTACAAAAAATAAAAGTACGAAACCATACTTACAAAAAAACTTATCGTAGTATGGTTTCGTACTCTTGTCAAGAGAATGTACATTTCTATTTTCTTTTCGTGCATTCTAAATCTTAATTCAATTACTAATCCATAATTATGCCAATCCCCATCTGTTTTCACCATTTTCCCTAACCCTAAGCTACCCGCCTCTTACGGCTGATGCCTTATTTTAAACAGGATCAAAGTTTACCTTTTCATCAAATTTTCCTAATGGTTTCCTTTGGCAAACAGACAGCGTTTTCCAATGCATTGGTTATTTTGTGCGGAATGGCTGCACACGATCTCTGGCTTTTCCATCACTATCCCCAAATGCTCCATTACAAAATCAATAGCCGCAAGGATTGATAAATAAGAATCCCTTTTACAGCAACGTGGTCCGCCGACCGCCCCTATCTCGCCTAAGGCTTTTGAAGTCATCAGATGGGAAAGCGCAAAAGGTTCAGAAGCCAAAGGTGTGGATTTAGAAATAATCGACACAAACATGCCTGCGCTGATACCGGCTCCGCAGGCACCCCAAAAGCCACATGCCCCACCGGGAACGCTTTTTCCTCTGTTCATCATTTCAACTAACGCCTGCTGCAGATCAATATCGCCTCCTGCATTTTTATATGCTGTAAGCAAAGCTGAACCCACCATTACATGATGTTCCGGTCCGTGCATATGGCAAAATGGCTGTTCCATCATCTTCTCTATTATCGCAACCGGGTTCTTTGTAATTTCTTTCAGGCATATCCCGATAATAGCATCAATGCCTGCAGTATGGCACTCATTACATACATAATGCCCTTTTACACATCTAGTCTTGCTGTTTTCTTTCCTATGGCATATGGCACACTCCATACCTTCTTCCACTTCCAAATATTTAAGCGGAGCTTTACATATCAGACATTCTTCTTTCATTCTGCATATTCCTCCCAAGCACAAATTTCTGTCCTTTATTATATAGGAAGACCTGTAAAAAATCACTCACGATTTCCAAATTTAATAGAGTACCAAAAAGTCTGATTACTTTGAAAGTTCAGAGCCCTTGCGCTGAACTGCGCGAAAACGGGGCCGCAAAGCGGCATCTTCCATTCCCGTTTTCTGCGCATCTCCTGGATTTTAAAGGCCCCCTTTCATTCATGGTGGCGCCCCGGCGGGGCATGAGGGTTTACTTTGGAAATTCACCGCCAAATAGGCGGTCTAATAGCGGATGGTTTATTGTTGATTCACTTTCCATTTTTCGGAACACGAAAAACTCCAAACGAATCAACAGACTAAAGTCCACAGCAAAAAATCAGGGGTTTTAGAAAATTCATTTTCCAAAAACCCTGATTCCATGGGGCTTTCCAGGAAATTCCCCGCCTTTTTAAGCCCATTTTTAAAATTAATCCTGCACCGAGTACGGATAAATCCGAACCCTCAACTTCCTCCAGTGTGATAGTCTTA
>CAJUTC010000086.1 GCA_910589195.1 uncultured Lachnospiraceae bacterium | reverse complement strand
CTTTTGGAATTTCATAAAAAACATGGGAAAATACTTACCCTTACTACTGTTAGTTTGGGGCAGGAAAAAGGCGTGTTGGATATTGATGAGGAAGGAACAATTTCTGCTTTTAGAGAAAAGGAAGACAAAGATGGCGCAATAATAAATGGAGGGTATATGGCCTGCAATCCAGAAATCTTTCGCTACTTGAAAGACAATAAAACAGTGTTTGAAAAAGAACCCATGAGAGAGCTAGCTGCTGCTGGAGAGCTAAAGGGTTATTATCATAATGGCTTTTGGCAGTGTATGGATACAAAGCGAGAAAAAGACAAGCTGGAAAGCTTGTGGGAATCAGGAAATGCGCCTTGGAAGGTGTGGAAAGATTGAGGACAGCATGATGGATTTTAATTTAAGCTTTTATAAAGGAAAAAAGGTATTTATAACAGGGCATACAGGTTTCAAAGGTTCCTGGCTTTGTCAATTATTGAAAAATACTGGAGCAGAGCTTACAGGATATGCATTAAAACCGCCAACGATACCATCACTTTTTGAAATTGCTGGGATTGAGCAGGGGATGCATTCTATTATTGGTGATATCAGAGATTACCAGAGTCTGAAGGCGGCATTCGATGAAGCGCAGCCAGAAATCGTTTTGCATTTAGCGGCTCAGCCGATAGTAAGGGACGGATATAAAAAGCCAGTTGATACTTATGAAACTAATGTTATGGGTACGGTAAATATCTTAGAATGCATTCACAATAGGCCTGGGGTAAAATCTTTCTTAAATGTAACCACAGACAAGGTTTACCGCAACAAAGAATGGGAATGGGGATATAGGGAAAATGAAGAATTGGGCGGATATGATCCGTATTCAAATTCAAAGTCCTGTTCGGAGCTTATTACGGATAGCTATCGAAACAGCTTTTTTAATAATGGTACAGTTGCTATTTCTACCGTGCGTGCAGGCAATGTAATTGGCGGGGGTGACTTTGCCAATGACCGTATTATTCCAGACTGTATTCGCGCGGCGGTAAGGCATGAAGATATCATTGTAAGAAATCCATTTTCCATCAGGCCGTATCAGCATGTATTAGAACCACTATATGTGTATCTTATGATAGCCGCTATGCAATATGAAGACGGAAGGTATGCTGGCTCTTATAATGTTGGGCCAGATGACCAGGACTGTCTTCAGACAGGTGCCCTGGTCGATCTTTTTGTAAGCTATTGGGGCGAAGGAATCAAGTGGGTAAACGGTTTTGATAATGGTCCTTATGAGGCCAACTTTCTTAAACTTGATTGCTCTAAGCTAAAGGCCACATTTGGATGGAGGCCTCATTGGAATTTAGATAAGGCAGTGAAATTGGCAGTGGAATGGAGCAAGTGTTGGATTGAAAACGGCGACATCTGTGCCTGCATGGAGAAAGAGATTAATGGATTTTTAAAGGCCAGACAAGACGGAAAGAAAGTGTGAGGATGAACAAATGGCAAATTGGAAAACAGAGGCTGAGGCAAGGGAACAGATAAAAGCGTTGGTTGCGGACTTTTATCATGACTTTAAAAAAACGGGGGAATCAAAAAATGGTTTTCGGCCAGGTTCTCGGATTAGCTACGCATCTCGTGTATATGACGAAAAAGAGATGCAGAGCTTAACGGAAGCGATGTTGGATTTCTGGCTCACCACCGGACGATTTTCCGAAGAATTTGAATCAAAATTTGCAAAATGGCTCGGCGTAAAGTTCGCACACCTTGTAAATAGTGGTTCTTCTGCTAATCTTATCGCTTTTTCTGTGCTAACAGCTCCTGAACTAGGGAATCGCCAGATCAAACGGGGGGATGAAGTGATTACAGTAGCCTGCGGATTTCCAACTACGATTACCCCTATGCTCCAATATGGTGCGGTTCCGGTATTTGTGGATGTTACGGTTCCTCAATATAATATTAATGTTTCAAAACTAGAAAGCGCTTTGTCTGGAAAGACAAAAGCGGTAATGATTGCGCATACATTGGGAAATCCCTTCGACTTAAAAGCAGTGAAGGCATTTTGCGATAGGAATAACTTGTGGCTAGTAGAAGATAATTGTGATGCTTTGGGAACAAAATATACGATTAATGGTGAAACTAGATTTTCCGGCGCTTGGGGGGATATGGGAACATCATCTTTTTATCCGCCACACCATATAACAATGGGAGAAGGCGGATGTGTGTATACGAATAATCCGAAATTGAGCAAACTTATTCTTTCTTACCGTGACTGGGGACGGGACTGTGTCTGCCCTTCAGGACATGATAATATATGCGGGCATCGTTATGATGGCCAATTTGGCGAACTTCCGCATGGCTATGATCACAAGTATATTTACAGCCATTTCGGATATAACCTTAAAGTTACGGATCTTCAGGCAGCAATTGGTGTAGAGCAGTTAAAAAAGTTTCCTTCTTTCATAGAGAAAAGAAGATATAACTGGGATAGGTTGTATAAGGCTCTTGAAGGAGCAGAAAACAAACTGATTTTACCAAAAGCGGCAGAAAACAGTGAACCATCTTGGTTTGGTTTTCTAATATCTGTCAGACCAGAAACTGGTATTCGAAGAAATGATGTAATCAAGTATATAGAAAGTCATAATATACAAACCCGCCTTCTTTTTTGCGGCAATTTTGTGAAACATCCCTGCTTTGATCCAATCCGCAGTACAGACGCATATCGTATTGTTGACAGTTTAGAGAACACCGAATTTATTATGAACAATACATTCTGGGTTGGGGTATACCCCGGGATGACAGATGAAATGATCGATTATATAGCTCAGGTCATAATCAAGGCAGTTAATCAATAAATTATGGAGAATTTAAGGTTTGGAAGGAAAGCAGAAAAAGGAGAATAGTTTTCATGAAAATAAGATTAGCAGATTATGTAGCGGATTTTTTAGTGGATCATGGGGTAAGAGATGTGTTTTCCGTTGTTGGAGGCGGTGCGATGCATCTAAATGATGCATTGGGCCATAAAGAAGGACTGAAGGTTACATATAACCACCATGAACAGGCATGCGCAATGGCAGCGGAAGCTTATGCGCGTTTGGATAATAAGATAGCGGCAGTATGTGTAACGACAGGGCCTGGAGGAACCAATGCTTTAACTGGTGTTGTGGGCGGATGGCTTGATTCGATCCCTATGTTCATTATCAGTGGGCAGGTACGTTATGATACAACTGCCCGTTACGCATTGCCGTTTACGGAAACACCGCTTCGCTCAATGGGGGATCAGGAATATGACATTGTGAAATCTGTCAAGCCAATGACAAAATATGCAGTTATGATAGAAACTCCAGGTCAGATCCGCTATGCACTTGAAAAGGGATGGCACCTAGCTGTAACCGGAAGGCCAGGTCCTGTTTGGATTGATATTCCAGTTAATTATCAGGGAGGATATATTGAAACAGAAGAATTGGAAGGTTATGATCCGCAAGAAGATGACGTGGAGCTTCCGCCAAAAGTAAATGATGCAATAATTCAAAAGATATTAGAAAAGATAAGGACTGCAAAACGCCCGATTTTTCATGCAGGGTATGGGATCCGGCTTTCCGGAGGGTATGAAAAATTCCGGGAAGCAGCAAAAAAGCTGAATATTCCGATCGTTACATATTGGAATGCGGTTGATCTGATTGAAGATGACCATCCACTTTATTGTGGACGTGCGGGAAGTATGGGGGATCGTCCTGGTAATTGGGCTATTCAGAATGCAGATTTGATTCTTGCTGTAGGAACCCGTATTTCAATCCGACAAGTAGGCTATAATTGGAAAACATGGGCACGCAAAGCCAAAGTAATTATGGTTGATATTGACAAAGCTGAGCTGAAAAAGCCAACGCTTCATGTTGACATGCCTGTTTGGGCTGATGCCAACGATTTTCTGACAAAGCTGTGCGAGGCGACAGATGCTACTGTACATCAAAGTGGAATCTGGCAGGAAACCTGCCAGCGCTGGAAAAGGGAATATCCGGCAGTTCTTCCTCGCCAATGGAAAGAAGATGGTTCAGCGGTAAATGTATATGCGTTTATCCGTTATCTAAGTAGCCAACTTCCCGAAAACAGCTTAACTGCTGTATCCAATGGTGCATGTTGCGTAGTTGGCAATCAGGCGTATGTGATTCAGAAGGGCAGCCGTATGGCAAATAACAGTGCGATAGCGAGCATGGGATATGGGCTTCCGGCTGCTATAGGCACCTGCATCGGCGGGGGAAGGAAACAGACGATCTGTCTGGAAGGTGATGGAAGTATTATGATGAACCTTCAGGAATTGCAGACAATCCTGACCAATAAACTGCCAATTAAAATATTTTTAATTAACAACAAAGGTTACCATTCGATCCGTATTACACAGATGAACTTATTTCATAAAAATTATGTAGGCATCGGGGAAGAATCAGGGGATTTGTCATTTCCTGAATTTAGGAAACTTGCGGAAGCGTTTGGCTATTGGTATTTTAGTGCCCATAGCAATGCTGAAATGAAGAATATGGTGAATGAGGTTCTGAAAATTGATGGTCCGGTATTTTGTGAGGTCTTTACCAGTACAAAACAGGTTTGGGAACCTAAGAGCGGTACAAAAAAATGTTCGGATGGAACATTAATTAGTCCGCCATTAGAAGATCTGGCTCCATTCCTTCCAAGAGAAGAACTGAAAAGGCAGATGTTTATTCCGTTGATGGAAGAGGGATAAAAATATAGAGGAAGCAATCAGGGGAGGGGGATCCGTGATGAAACGAGCTGTAATTACAGGGGCAACCGGTGTGGTAGGTACTGCATTAATTAACGAATTAATAAAAAATGATGCGGAAGTACTTGTTCTCTGCCGTGAAGGGTCAATGAGAAATATACAAATTCCAGTTCATCCGCTGGTTGAAGTGAAACACTGTTCTCTGAACCAGCTTTCTGGTTTAAAGAATGACACAGGAAAAGTATATGATGTATTTTATCATTTCGCCTGGGACGGCACAGTAGGGGAAGCAAGGAATGATATGTTTCTCCAAAATTTAAATGTTAAATATACACTGGATGCGGTGGAAGCGGCAAAAAGATTTGGATGCGGGCGATTTGTTGGGGCTGGTTCCCAGGCAGAGTATGGAAGGTTCAAAGGAAAGTTAAAACCAGATACACCTACTTTTCCGGAAATAGGTTATGGAATAGCAAAACTGTGCGCAGGACAGATGGCCAGGATTAGAAGCCGACAGCTAGAAATGCAATATAACTGGGTGAGGATTTTAAGCGTTTATGGCCCAAATGATGGACATCAGAGCCTTGTTATGACTGCACTCGATCAACTATTGGCCAACAGAGTTCCAAAGTTTACCAGGGGAGAACAAATGTGGGATTACCTATACAGCGGCGATGCTGCTCGGGCATTTTATATGATTGGCGAAAAAGGATCAGATGGAAGTACATATGTACTTGGTAGTGGTAAGGCTAGGCCACTTGCGGAGTATATTGAGGAGATCAGAAATATAGTAAATCCAATGGGAAAAGTTGACTTAGGCGCAATTCCTTATGGAGAGAAGCAGGTAATGTATCTGTGTGCGGATGTGGGTCAACTGGAACAGGATATTGGGTGGAAAGCGGAAGTGGGGTTTGGGGAAGGAATAAGAGAAATTATTAGAAATACATAATAAATCGACAGAAAGGATATCTGCCAATATGAACATATTTTATTTCACAAGTAATTTATTTATTAGCGTAGCAGCTACGTCAATAATTTCGTTAATGGAAAATAATAAATCGGCAGATAACATTACATTTTATATTATTGATGATGAAATCGATGATGAAAACAAAGCTAAGTTGACTACAATGATTGAGTCATATGGCAGAGAAGTTAT
>CAJUTC010000085.1 GCA_910589195.1 uncultured Lachnospiraceae bacterium | reverse complement strand
GATAGTGCCCTAACACTACCGGATCCGACCACCAGGCCACATTAAATCCCCAGTTTTCCAGCTTTGGCATCCCAAACAACAGCTCCTTGGCCGCTTTAATATCTTCTGGCCTGTCCGTCTGTGGATAGCTGACATTGGAAGTAGGGGCAATTCCGATTTGCACGGTCTGCTTTGCCTTCTCACGCAGCCTTTGCACCGCCCTTCCGTGAGCCTTTAGCACATTATGCGCCATTATGAATGTATCTCTTATAGGCGCTTTTATCCCCGGGGCATGTTCCCCTTGTAAAAACCCAAGGCCGATAAAGCATTGAGGCTCATTAAACGTGATGAAATGTGTTACCCTGTCGCTGAATTTCTCCGCAGCCAATGCGGCATAATCCCCAAACCATTCCACAACGTCCTGGTTCATCCAGCCGCCCCTTTTATACAGTTCATAGGGGAGCTCCCAGTGATATAAGGTTATGTAGGGCTGGATTCCGGCTTCTATTAACGCGTCAATCAAATTGTTGTAAAATTCGATCCCTTTTTCATTTATCTTCCCTTTACCTTCCGGAAGGATCCGGGACCAGTCAATGGAAAACCGATACGCCTTAATCCCCATTTCCTTCATAATAGCCACGTCTTCCTGGTAACGATGGTAATGGTCGCAAGCCACATCTCCGGTATGGCCTTCAAAAATTTTTCCAGGTTCTTTGGTAAACACATCCCAGATATGCATCCCTTTTCCATCCTCTGAAGCTGCCCCCTCGATCTGATAAGCGCTGGTAGCCACACCCCATACAAAATTTTTTGGAAACATCCTTTCATCCCCCTTTCCTAGTTTTAATAGGTTCTTCTGTATTTACGCCCAAAGGATCCAATGCGGTACGAAGTAAGTAACCCTTTGGCCACAATGCCCTGGTATCCTGATATCTTGGCGAATACTTCTATTATACAATTTTTACAGTTTTATTCATACCTTATTTTTGCTATTTATCATCAATTTTTGTTCTTTTCCTTCTTTTTGCTGATATCCAAAAGCTTCATCATTAGCCCGACGCTTCCCACATGATAACCGCTGCATCCGTAAATCCCGTTCATTCCAGGATGAGTAAGCAACAGCAAGGGAAGCCGATCCGGATCCACATACATGCGCCGTGCCAATGGTTCCACAATCTCTTCCAGTTCACCATAAAGGATCTGGATGTTAGGAATCTTTTTCAAGACTTTTTGAATGGTCCTGTTTTTTAATGCCTCTGGCGCCGACAGGATAAAGAAAATCTGAGCTGGAAGCTGCGGGAACCTATCTGCCAGCTCCAGCATTTCATTTAGCACATGCTCCGTAGGCTCCTGTCCCTCTGAAAGGAATGCCAAAACAGCTGCCTTCCCCTCCGTCAGAGAAGCCATGGAAACCCGTTTGCCTTCTTGGATTACCTGAAAATCATTCAGTTGGCTGGCTGTCAGCATTTCCTCTGGTTTTCCTTCCCGAAGCCGCATACGGATTTCTTTCTCCTGCCCTTTTTCCAGGCAAAACCAATACTCTGACGCCTGCTGGTTTCCATTTGGAAGCCGGTTTACCGTAATGATACGGTAATATCCAGGCATCAGGGATAATGCCAGCCGCCCTTCCTGAAATTTAATTCCGGAATAGTGAAGCGTCACCACCTCCTGGCCTATAAGTCGACCTATAGTCCAGGTTTCATAATACTTCCACAAAATGCCTGCTTCCGTCAGCAAGGTCACCTGGCCGGATGCAATTTTTTCTTGTAGTTCAAAGGATTCCTCCCTATCCTGGCTTACCGGATAAAACCTGCCATCCCGGTAAAACTCCGCCTCCTTATTTACAGGATTGATTCGGGCAGGAATTCCCAGAGTACGGCAAATTGCCACAAATAAAATTTTTTGGCTTAATAAGCTGCCCCAGGACAGCTTAAGGCAGCCTGCTGGGGTTGCGCAAATCGACTGATAGTCAAACCTTGGATCATACCGGATCCGTTTTTTAATATCATTCCAGATAGCCTTTGGATTGTCACAGAAGGCTTGCTTTATGGCCTGTCCTTGTTTCCCGCCAAAATCAAAAAATTTCCAGATAAATGTTTTATAGTCCTTCAATTCCTCAAAGTAAATCCTAGGATTCAGTATATCCTGCACATAGCGCTCCCGTTCTCCGCATGCCTCCCATTGGTCCCGGAAAGGTAACGACATGGCAAGATGCCGTTCTAAGACCTCTGCCGTTGCGTCCTTATAATCCTTCTCGGATAAGCAGGAAAGAAGACGCTTCCGATCCGGATTTTCATCTTTCTTTAAAAAATTGTATATTTCATCAAAATTCCCTGCCGCTTTTCGCAGGAGCCCTTCCTGATCCGGATATTGTCTGGCCAATTCTTCCTTATAATACCCCTGAATCCGCGCCTCCCTGAGCCGATCACACTCTTTAAGTCGAGTCCGGTTTTGCTCCTTCTGCTCCTTGGTAAGCGCTGCCTTATGGACTGGCCTGTCGCCGGGGGCTTCCAGATCTACATCAATCCATGTATCCATAGCGCCCCAAACCGGATCCTTTGTTAACTTCAGGCAAACTTTATCCCGATTGCCCACTGATCCGAATGCTACACCCTGGCAATGGCCTTTTTTGCCCCGGATCCTAATATCTCCAAGACCTAGTACAATGGCTGCCTTTCCTTCCCGATCTGTATAAACAGTTGCAATCCGGTTATATTCTGCCATATTTAAAAGTTCAATCTGCACACAGGCCTGTTCTACAGGATTCTGGTTCTCATCGATTACTTGAATTTCATATTTCTTTGTCTTGGCATAGTCCGATGTGCGGTTATGGTACACAAGCAGATCCTCTTCTTTCAGGAACCGTTCTTCTCCCTTCTGCTGATAATCCGAAAACGCAGGGGAATGGATCAAAACCGCTCTGGATGAGGCATTGGCAAACCACCCTTTATTCAACGTTTCTTCCGGTTCACATGCCCCCAAAAAGTGCCAGCTTCCATCCACGTACACTTCTACCCAGGCATGATTATCATCACAGTGGGCCCACCAGGGCACATATACCTGGCGAGCCGGAATCCCTACACTGCGGAAAGCAGTTACTGCAAATGTAGACTCTTCCCCGCACCTTCCTTTCCCGCAGCGGTAAAAGGCAAGAGGGGATATCGTTCTGTCGTCTGTAGTTTCATAGGTGCCATTTTCTCTGCACCAATAATTAATTTCCAGTACAGCCTTCCGGACGGGAAGCTCCCGGATCCGGCCAATTAACTGATCATAAAAAAACCTTCTGCAGTCTTCGATTGCTTCTGAATTGATCCGGTAATACAAAATATATTGTAAAAACACATCTTCCGGAATCTCCCTGCACCATTCCATGGTCTGATATACCATCAGAGAATGGGTTACATAACTTAAAAATAAGGAAAAAGGATATTCACCGGCATCACGGATGGGCATTGTGCCGTATAAAAATTTCATCAGCACCTGCTCCTCCTCCCCACATCCTTTTAACTCCTTTAATAGTTCTTCCCTGACAGCTTCCAAAAAGGGCAGGCGCTGCCAAAACCGTTCTTCTGCATACTCCTTTAAACGCTCTGAAACCATGCTACTGTTGATTCTCCTTGTTTTTTCTACATTAATATAGGTAATCGCAAAACATTGAACATTAAACGCTCCAATCCGTGATGCTAAATTTCCTAAACCTTTGGAAATTACATTTGTGGCAATGCTCAAAATAAACGTAGACGCCATAAGAGGCAAAAATCACATTTCCCCCTCACAAAATGCTTTTAATATACGGTCTGCCTGGCGAATAAGAGCCTCTTCTGTCCGAAAGATCGTGTACTCGCTGATTCCCGGAATTCCCATATTTACATGCTCCTTTTGGTAGACCATTTTGCTTTCCAGCGCCCTTTTCCCAGACATATGAAAACTTCTGGCTCCAGTTTCTTTTAAAAGGCAGGCAATCACCTCTCCATCTACCCCGGATCCCACCAGAATATCCACCCGGTTATCCGCCTGTTTTACCAGCTTTCTTAAAAGCTCCTTCCCTTCCATGCAAGTATCCTGCTGTCCAGACGTGAGAATCGTTTGGATCCCAACCGCTACCGCTTCTTCCAACGTACGGAAGGGATCTTTGCACATATCGAAGGCACGGTGCAAGGTTAAATGGCAATCCCCTGCCTGTTCCCGCAGCACCTTCATCCGTTCCACATCCAGATCCCCATACGGCTTCAAACATCCGGCTACAATCCCATCGGCTCCCAGACGTCTGAACATAGCAGTATCCTTCGCAATCATCTGGAATTCATAATCGGTATACAGAAAATCCCCATACCTTGGCCGTATCAGCACATGGATGGGGATGGAGCAAATTTCTCTTATTTGCTGAAACTGGCTTACTCCTGGTGTAGTTCCTCCGATTACCAGGTTTGAACAAAGCTCCAGGCGGTTAGCTCCTCCCCTTATTGCCGAAACGGCAGATTCCACAGAATCCACACAGGCTTCCAAAATATAGCGGCTCATAATTTATTTCCCCCTCCGTTCCTGCCTATTTTCACATATCATTAAAATTCCCTGCCATTATGTTATACTAAAGATATTTGTCATATTCAAGCATCATTTTAAAACTGGTTGCCAGTAAGTTTGAAGTTTCATTCCATCCATGTCCCACATATGGCGCTTTACCCGCATCGGTCAGAAAGCAGCGCAATACATGTGTTAATGGTACATTGATTTTTAGAAAACGGTATGTTATATTATTTTTCAAATGAGGAGTGACCGGAATGAAAAAAGTGTGTTGGCTGTTGAACGCTGCAAAACAGTTTCTACCATACAAAAAATTTTAGGTGGCAAATAGAAAATTGAAATCATTTATTACATCACTTTTAGGGATATCCATCGATTCGGAGAGCTTCGCAGGCATATCGGTGATATTACGGAATCAAGCTTGACAAAGCAGCTTCGGGAATTGGAAGCAGACGGTTTTATTACCCGTTATGACTACAAAGAAGTACCTCCCCATGTGGAATACAATCTTACTGATTTAGGAAAAGTTTTATTCCCGTTTTCGAACATATGAAGCAACGGGGAGATGAAAACCTTAGTAACTATCCAGGCAATCTATGATATTTCAAGAAGATAACGGTATTGAATAAGCTGTAATAAATAGTGTATCATGTCCATGAGCAATGTTTCCCTTCGTAGAGTGATGTTTGTGATAAACTCATTATTTCAAAAAGGAGGTTATGACTCTTTTTATTGCGGATTTCTCATAAAATCAAGGGTTATATAGAAGTTTGCATCAAAAAAGAGAAGCGCACTTACCCCATCAGGTAACCTTTTGCTTCTCTAAGCACTGCGACTATCACACAGTCAAAATATTAAATTATCTTTCAACTTTTTAATTTATCTGATTACAGTTAATGTAAAACAAACTAACACATAGTACTTTGTTTCCGTCTTTCCTTTCTATCGTCAATCCGTCCGCATAACTATTCTGTACTGCTCTTTTCCCTTTTACTTACACCTAACAACTTTGAATTTTCAACTCGCTTTTGAGTGCCGCTTGAACTTCCAGCCATTGCTTTCTAATAAAATGCAATAATTTGTACCAAATAGAACACAAAACCGCTCGGCGCTACCAACACCGAACGGCTTTAGATATACCCCAAAGAGGTACACATATATATAAACTTATTGTACCATCTTCGGAGCAGCTACACAAGTAAACCTTCATGCGCCCGGATGCGGACGCTCCGCCCCCCATAAAAGTCTGGCAGGCGCACTTGGCATCCCTGAATGCATGCCGACTATTCGGCGGCGAACTTTCAAAGTAATATAATGCATCGGGGCGGATGGCAAACCGATGGGGTTTTAAAGTGGTTTACCGGCACACCATGAGGACCGCCAAGAAGAAATGAACAACCAGGCAAACACCCATTTTACAAACCTATGCAACACGAAATACAATGTAAAATAAAAACCCCTGAAAAATCACAATGTCATTAACTTAAGGAAAAAAACAATACCGGATGTCTTTACACCCATTCATGGGATAAAGACATCCGGTATTGT
>CAJUTC010000084.1 GCA_910589195.1 uncultured Lachnospiraceae bacterium | reverse complement strand
ATCAATACAGAAGGTTTTGTTTCTCCAAAGTAATTTTTACATTGTGCTACAACATATAAGTTGTGAGTTCCTGGTAGCTGAGCGAATAAATCAATTCCATTTTGCGCTTGTCCATTACGGCCATAAGATTGAAATCTTACACCATAGTTGTTTTGCAGTATATCACTACACATTAATTCAAATTCTTCTGCCGACCTGCTTTTAGGTAGTTGGCTTAAATATGTACTTGGCATTTTTGAATACCTCCGCTTTTTTAAATGATTTTATTTTAGCATACAAATATCGTTTTTTCCACTGATTGTTGTATGAAACGTTACGGTTTGCAGTTGGATTGATAGATAAATACTATTTGATAAATTTTGCATAATCCGATTTTATGTGCTATTTTTCCGTTTTCCGGTATCATAATTTGCATTTTTCTACACCGTTTCTACCTTTGCCCTACACTTGGTCTAACTTTGCATATTTTGTAATTTCCCCCATTGGCAGGCTGCCAGAGGGATGCCGGAGCCGTTCCCTGGAAAGAGGAAACCATGGACATGGCCGGGACGGTTATACCGCGGTTCATGAGGGGATTGTGGTATTTTTCTGTTCAACATTTTTCAGCTTAAAGCCTGTCCATAACCTAAAATATCATATTATTTTAAACGAAAGCAGCGGGTGCGCTTTTTCGTTGTCGGAAAAAGGCTGTTTCTGTCATTCTGCCACGCCCGTGCGCCGTTTCTCCAGTCTTGAAACTGTTTAACCAAATTTCAGGACTGGAGGGAATCAAAGTGAAAATTAGATATGAATTTGCAGACGGGACGGTGCCGGAAGTCGAGGTGGAAATGGTGACCACAAAGGAACCGGAGGAAGTCCGTGCGGTCCTGGCAGAGAATTCCAGCTCCGGGCATACGGAGGAAGTGAGGGCACCGATGCCCACAGCTTGTTCTAACACAAGCTGTGGCTGTCCCTGGGCATGGAAACTAAAGATCCCACGGAGGGGTTTGCGTTCTATGACGAGGAAACGGAGAAATGCGCTTGCGGCTATGCGAAGTATGTCCTTTCCCTTGTGGAAGAAACAGTAAAAACCTGCAAAGACCCTGTGGCGCTGATCGGGCAGCGGCTTGATTTCTCCTGGTATATGGAGGAGGGATTCGGCACTGGCGACTGCGTCATTATTGCAGCTGGGACGCTGTATATCATCGACTACAAGCATGGCAAGGGCGTGGAGGTTTCCGCAGAGGGGAACCTGCAACATAAGATTTCTTTTGAAACAGCAGCATATGTGTTTGATGATCCTTATTATATTGAAATGTTTGATTTTGAGCATAGTGTTGATGAGGATAGATGTATTGCGATAGGGAAGGCTGGAGATGTATTGTTTGTAGTATTCATGGAAAGAAAAGAAACGATTAGATTAATTTCAGCTAGACTTGCAACAAATGCAGAAAAGGAGCTTTATTATGACCAGAACATTAGTTATTGAAAGTGGACAAAAACCTACAGAAGAACAACTTAAAGAAGTTGAAGAGGCAAAAAAAGTCCTATAAATTTTGATGAGGATTGTAAGGAATTGTCACCAGCCATGACGAAGGCATTTAAGAGTGCAGTTGTGCAGCGAAATCGTAAGAAAAAGGTTTAAAAACTGATAAAAATATAAACTATATAGAAAATATGTAATGGATACGAACAATTGAATTATAGGAGGGTACATTCCCCGATGCTTGCACCGGGGAAGTTTATTTACAGAAAATAGGGGATTGTAGTTGTGACAAAAGGCAGGGGAATTTTAAATCATTATATTGAAACGAAAAAGATTATAACTGTGGCAAGGCAATATGCGCATATAATGCAGCATATGTTTTATATCAGAATAAAGATGCTGACGAAATATTCCTTAATCCCATTGGATATCATCTGTAGCTGTTATCGGTACTGCTTTGACATTCCAGATAGTATTTTTTTGTTTCTCTTCCTTCTATTTTAATGATATTATTCCTCCATCATCCTTCCCCATCCGGTAATAGAGGCGAAGAGGAAGACAAAGAACAGCATGAACGCATACACAGAGCCGCCGGCTACCAACATAGGCGACAGTCCGGTCAGTGCGGATCCGATAAATACGAATGTACTTAAAAAAGGTACGATTGCCGGCAGGCTGTTGGCAGTTCCGGTAAGCAAGTTTGCCCGGCGGTAAGGGTGGATATGTTTGGCGGATCCGATTTTATTTAAAATGGGACCGAAGGTGAGAATAGATGCGCTGGTAACGCCGCCGAATAAAATTGTGGTTGCGGAAATACCCAACATACAGATTAATTCTGCGCCGCTTTCGGTTTTGGCCGCATTGCTGTGCAGGATAGACTCAGCTACAAAATCCAGCATTCCGGCGTCAGTTAACACTCCCATAATGCCGAACACGGAGATTACAAGAGCGACAGTGGGAAGGATTCCGTTAATTCCGTCTATTAAGAAACCTACGGCCACATTATTTGCAGGATCATTGGCAAACACATCGGCAAAGGTGAAAAGACCGGTGCCCAGACCTACCGCAGTGCCTACAAAGAGTCCTGCTAAAATACCGGCAAAGATATTCCTGGTTTTGGTGGAAACAAAAAGCATTAATGCTACAGGAATCAGCATAAACAAGGTAACGGGGTTTGAGGCGGCTTCAATGGCGCCGCCCTGGTAGGTTCCGCCGATTCCGCCTGCTATGGCGAAAATTATGATAGTGGGGATCCCAGCCGCCAGAGAGTAACGAAGCCTGCTGACAACTACGCCGCCGATATCTGCGGTACGCCCGTCTTTAAATAGCTGGCTGGAGGCGGATGCGATCGTGGTATCGGATACAGGGGCAAGATTATCCCCGAAAATTGCTCCGGATACAATGCATCCTGCCATCCACATAGGACCTGCTCCTAAAATCATGCCTGCCGGGTAGAAGATGGGGAATGCGATAAACATGGTGCCGATGGAAGAGCCGGTAGCGGTAGAAACGATGCAGGCAGCCAGAAAAGTAAAAGCGACGAAAAGTCCATTTTTTAATCCGATGCTGTTGGCCAGCCAGACAAATCCGCTGGAGATTCCGCATATTTTAATTAGCTGACTGAACATACCAACAAGAAGCAGAATAACGATGACAGATACGGAGGTAATTGAAGAGATTCCTTTTATGGCGCTTTCCCAATAGGCGGAGTAGCTTTTGCAGAAAAGACCGCCGATTAAAAGTCCCAAGAAGCCGCCTACAGCAAGAGCTTCCATATTAAATGCTTTAAATCCGATAAAAAGAATGATACAAAAAATGACATAAATCAGAACGGGAACCAGGGAAAAAGCCATTCCTCCCCGAAATGTGAGGTTTTTATTTTCTTCCATACAGATCTCCTTTTGTCCTATGAGGTGATTCCTTTTTCTTTGCCAAGTTTACGGAGCGCCATACCCATCCGGTCTAAGGCGTTGAAGCAGTCTTTGTCTTCCCAGAAACATCCGGTAACGACCCGCAGATGGCCGCTTCCCATACTGCCATAGAATTTTCCGTCGTTGACATTGACACGGGCTTCTTCGATCAGATAGTTTGTCACTTCGGTCGAAGTGCCCAGCTTGGAGATATTGATCCAAATTAAGAAGGTTGCTTCCGGCATTTTCATGGAAACGCCCGGAATGGAGTTAAATAAATCGTAGGCATATTTCCGCCGATTGTCGTATTTTACCAGATAGTCCTGGATAAAGTGGTCATCTTCAAAGGCGGGCATTACAGCTAACTGCCCTAAAGTGCTTGTAGCTCCCTGCATATTTACCGCAGATCCGAAATAGGTGTCCATGATCACGTCGTTAGCATAAATCCATCCCACTCGAAGACCGCTTAATGCCATGCCCTTTGAGGTGGAGCAGACAGTAACCGTGCGCTCCCACATTCCCGGCAAAGCTGCCATGCAGGTCATTGCTTTTCCGTCAAATACAGAATCCTCAAAAGCCTGATCCACCACGCAGACCAGGTTATTTTTTATACAGAACTGGGCCAGCTTTTCCAGCTCTTCTTTCGTGTAGCAGACGCAGGTTGGATTATTCGGGTTTGTCAGAAGTACCATCTTGGTTTTATCGGTAAGACGCTTTTCATATTCTTCAATTCGAAGATGCCAGTCGTCTTCCTCGTAGCTGGGGACACGGACGGTTACGCCGCCAAGAAGTTCTGCGTTTAAAAAATTGCTTCCATAACTGGGATCGTGCACCATTACTTCATCGCCCGGGTTAATCCATGGAGCCATAGCAAACATTAACCCTACGTCGGATCCGGGATTGATGATAATGTTTCGCTGGGGATCCAGCTCAATTCCGAATTTTTCTTTTGTTCTCTTGGCAATCAGCACCTTTAAATCAGGACTTCCGATAGGCATGATATAGTGGGCGGGGATACCGTTTTCGATGGCTTCAATGGCGGCTTTTTTTACCGTTTCCGGTAAAGAGGGATCTGGCATAAAGGGATCGGCCCAGCTCATCATGGCCACACCCATTTGTTTCATCCGTTCCTGAACATCGCCTACATCCGCTTTTTCTGCTACAGAAAATAAACCTCCGTCTACGTTTGCAAAAGCTGGTTTCATTAATTCTTTAATCTTGTTCATCTTGTTTACCATTCCTTTCTTATGATTTTTTTGTCTTTCCATTCTAAGATCATGAAATAAGGATGTGTGTTAGAAGGATAAATAACCTTCTGCCCTGAGGAATTCTTATGATAATTCCGCAACTGCTTCAATTTCGCATAAAACGTTTTTTGGAAGATCTTTGACGGCAACGCAGCTGCGGGTCGGATGGGAGGTGAAATACTTGGCATACACTTCATTAAATGCGGCAAAGTCTGCCATATCCGCAAGAAAACAAGTGGTTTTGATTACGTTTTTCATACTTGTACCGGCAGCTTCCAGTACAGCGGCAACATTTTTGCAGGATTGCTCTGTTTGAGCTGTTATTCCGCCTTCGGCAGGAGCGCCGGTTTCCGGATTAACCGGAATCTGCCCTGAACAGTAGACGGTATTTCCACTAATGATTCCTTGAGAATAAGGCCCGATGGCTGCCGGCGCGTTTTTGGTAGTGATGACGTTCATGATGACTCTCCTTTTTGATTTTTTGGAATTTCGATTAAAATAAATTTTAGTTATTTATGAATTAGATTCTAATACTAAAATAAATTTTAGTCTATTAGCAATATAGCTAAAATAAATTAATATAATTATGCATATTAACGAAAAAACGCTAATAAGCGATAAAACAACCAAAAATGATTTTAGTATTGAGAATTGCGGTGAAAATGGGTATAATTAGAAGCAGGAAAAACGAAGAAATCATAAAAGACAGATAAAAGAGAGTAAGAGAAGAAAAAAGCAGGTGAATGATATGAAGTCCACGATTGTCTTGGATCCGGAAGAAAAAATGATTTTGGAATCGTATAAATCTACTATAGACGGTTTAGCCGCTTATTTAGGATCCAGCTATGAGATTATATTACATACATTAGAAAGTTTTGATCATTCGGTGATCAAAATTGTAAACGGCTTTCATACAGGGAGAAAAGAGGGTGCGCCGATTACAGATTTGGCTTTGGATATGTACGATAAGCTGGCTCAAGATCCTTCTATGTCGGATCATTACGTATATTTTACGAAGAATAAACTAGGAGAGCCTTTGAAGTCCGCAACTATCGCAATTCGGGGGAATGAAAACCGGATTATTGGGCTTCTCTGCATCAACCTGTACTTAGGAACGCCATTAATGCACTTTTTCCATGACCTGATCCCACGGGATACTTCGATTTTTGCACAGGAAAATTTTACGGAGAATTCACCAGCAGTTATTTATCAGGAATTGGTTATGGCAAGAGATCTGGTGAATCATGATGAGAGTATACTGCCATCTGCCCGGAACAAAGAAATTATCCGACAGTTGCAGAAGAAAAATGTATTTGAGATTAAAAATTCAGTGGAGTTGGTGGCCAATGAACTGGAGATATCGGTCAACACGGTTTACTTTCATTTAAGGAATTTTGCGAAACAGAACGGCGGGGTAGAATAGATAGAGTGTACAGCTTAAGATTGCGGATTTTCTATGCCGACAGATGCGCCATACCAGCGGTAAGTTTCAAAGCTAGAATGGGGAAAGCAGAGATTTAGACTTCAGCTTTCGTTTCTTTCCAGAATGTTTGGGCGTTATTTTATCAAATCTCCTAAGGGAGCTGGAGTTTATAGAATTCTTTTGAGATGTTTCTTTTTACCATAAAGTCTAAAAGGAAACGTATCCTTATCCGCAGCCTGGCGGCTGCGGATAGTACAATGATATCGGACATAACGGCTTGGATGTAATTTGTTATCGATTCCATTAAAAGAATTAAAAAGAAATATTGGAATAATTAATCAAACCGAATGGATACGAGGAGGAAGGATATGGTGGCGGATGAAATTTTAACGTATTGCCTGAAAAACTTAGAGGGAAGTATCCTTGTGGAGAGCTGGGGAGAAAAAGGGATTTTTTATAATCCCGACCATAGGCTGAAACGAGGAGTGTACATACTGACTGTAAAAGAGAAAGATGGGGACAATGATAAGGGATCGAATTTAAACAGGCCAGGGATCTACCGGGTAAATCTGGGTATCCGAACCAACTCGTTTATCCGTCTGTTCGGAGCTGTGCCAAAACGTCCAAAAGCGGGCGGGATAGTGGAAATGAAATATAATTTTACAGCAATAGATACATTATTACCTCATCCCATTTATGGATGGATGGGGTGGATCTGTGTGCTGAATCCATCAGAGGAAACGTTTGAAGGGTTAAAACCATATATTCAGGAAGCATATGAATTCGCAAAAGAAAAGTTTGCTAAGAGAAAATAAC
>CAJUTC010000083.1 GCA_910589195.1 uncultured Lachnospiraceae bacterium | reverse complement strand
CGTAACTGTGCATCCAATCGAAACACAATTACTTTTAAGTACGTCTGTAATACATATACATATAGTGCATTGTAAAATGTAAGCTCTGCATTTCCATGTTCTCCTAAACTTTTTTAATAACCTACCATAATTCAATTTATATGTCAAGAATTATTTTTCAAGAATAAAAAGGTAAAAGGACAGAGAGGACACTATCTTGCCCCTCTGTCCTCTGGCTTGCCATCATTCAGCAGAAGCTTTTTGCTGTGCGGAAATGAATAGTTCATCGTGAATCCTCTTGATAAACCGGAACAACGTAATCAATTCGGTTCCTTATTCGTCCTGAAAGATTTTCAAATACGCAGACCGATCCTCTGCCTGTTCTCCATAGACATATAAAATGTTGGTATCCATATCCAGGCAAGTATGGGCAAAGCGCCCACCGGGAAAGGGATAAGATTCCCGCAAATGCCAAAAGTCCACGCCGCTCTCAGACAGGACGTTTTGTATTTCAGCGGGAGCTTCAACCTCATCCGCTTGGAGTTCTCCATCTAGATTTTCAAGGGCGATGGATAGAAGGAAGGACTGGACAGAATCGGAAAATAGTGCCCAGTGGTACATATCATCCTCATTATTGAAATATACTACCGGGTTTGGATGGTCTAGTTCCTCTTCTTTGATGCCTGCATACCAGCAGCCCTGATTTTTGCACCAAAACAACAGATAGTTGCCTGTTACCTCACTCCATCACTGCTGTAGAAGGGCGCACATCTGTGCCAGTTCCATATAGTCCTTTTTGCCATTTGCGCCGCACCTGTTTTTGCAGCAAAGTTTCTTCCCTGAAAAACTTTACCTTTTCCACTTATCCAGTTTATATCCTTTTTGTTCTAGCTTTGCGCGAAACGCTTCTGCAAAATTAAGGATTTTTTCGATTTCGTCCGGCTGGTGTATGTTTTTTGGCCCATACAAAGTTTTAGAACTTGTTCCGCCGATATTCAGCAATTCCCCAAAATCATCAGAACCTTTTTTATACTTGAAACATAGTTGATGAACCTTTGGTTCATAAGATACATTGCCTATATTATCCATATCAACATAAAACGGTTCCGCATGTTCCTGTAAGGCCGCATCTACCTGCACAAGGACTAAGCTAAAATCGTTTTGCCTGAATCCGACAATATAATAGAAAAACGTAGTAGTGTTTGTTTCAAACACAAAACCTCTTTCAAATTTTGAAGTTGACATATAAGAATACAGAATTTCATAAGTATCTCCGTCTTTGACGGCTTCGTTAAAAACTTCCCGCATTCTTTGCTTTTTTTCTTTACAATCCGCCGCATCATACTCAGGTTCTTTTGGCTTTTTTGAAAAAAGTCCCATTCTGGTTTCCTCCATATAAATTTAATTTGTTAATGGCTCTATTATACCATATCCTCCGGATATGCTACGCTGACGCGGTGCACACTCGCTCCGCTTGGCGCGGTATAATCTCTGACGAGATTATACCATGTCCACAGCCGTTAGGCTGCGGATAAGGGATACGTTTCCTTATTATACCGCAATCATTTTCCAGAGGGAATAGACTTTACAAAAATTTAATTTAGATGTGATGGACATGATTCCCCTGAATTTGTTCTTGTTTCGTCTTTCGTAATGATAAGCTTCCCAGGCCGACATTTCATGGTGATGTAATCTGCGGAGATTTTTTGAAAACGCCACGTCCATTATAAATGGTAAGTTTGAGGCCGTCTACCCGTCATCCGTCCTCTTCAAGCAGTTCTTTAAGCCGTTCTACCTAAATTTAGAAAAAATTTAAAACGAATAGATTGATGAGTTTTGCTAACGATAATATTATGATGATGTCATACTAAGTTTTGAAAATATTGAGGAGAAAAAAATTTAAAATTTTTAGCACTCGCCTATTGACATTGCTAACAACAAGTGTTATAGTACATATATAACAAATAAAACAATTATTTCAGAAAAGGAGAGATGATATATGTTAATGCCCAGTATTTTTAGAGAGAACTTATTAGATGACTTTTTTGGAACCCCCTTCCGGGGATACCGTTATGATTCTGGTGTGAATGAGCTGATGAAAACGGATGTGAAGGACACCACACAGGGCTATGAGATGACCATGAGCCTGCCTGGGATGAAGAAGGAGAATATAAAGGCTCAACTGAACAACGGATATCTGACAATCAGCGCTGCTTCCAATTCTGAGAAGGATGAGAAAGACAGCCAGGGAAGATATATCCGCAGAGAGCGGTATATGGGATCTTGCAGCAGAAGCTTTTATGTGGGGGAAGAAGTAAAGCAGGAGGATATTAAAGCAAAGTTTGAAGACGGAGTCCTGACATTGCTTATTCCGAAAAAAGAGGCGGTTCCTGCAACAGAAGAGAAGCAGTATATTGCGATTGAGGGGTAGATTAGCAGCATAGCATTAATAAGAGAATATCCTGGCTTTAAAACAGGATTCGCATCAAATGAAAATAGAGGCGTTTAGCTGAATAAAAGGAACGGGAATAGGAATAGGAACCGGGAGAGGAAGACCATAAGAGTGTTTCTTCTCCCGTTCTTGTTTTAACTTGTCCTACTTTTGATGGAATGTGGGCTGAAACCTATTCACAGAGAGATAGAGCCATTTGTATCATGGTATCAAAGCCCGATTCCCGTGTTTCATTGGAACAATCAGATCCAGTGAAAACTAAATCAGATATGGTGCATAAAGCCAGGGCACGCTTTTTTGCCTTGGCCGCATTCAAATAGAGGGCGGCAGATTCCATTTCAACTGCAAGTATGCCCATATCAGCCCATTTTTCCTTGTCTGATTTATCATAGTAAAATGCTTCTCCGCAAAACAGAGGGCCGCCGTAGGCGGTTATGTTATGTTCTCTGGCATATGCCATTGCTTTTTCCGCAAGTAAAAAGTCGGCAGTGGGGGCTATCGTGCCAGGAAGATGAAACAAAGAAGGATAGCTGCTATCTGTGCTGGATGATATGCCAATTACAATATCCATCAGATTTAAGAATGGCTGTAATCCGCCAGCAGAGCCTACACGTATAATGGTATTCACATCATAAAAATGAAACAATTCATAGGAATAGATACTCATGGAAGAAGTTCCCATTCCGCTGGCCATTACAGACACTTCCTTTTTCTGGTATGTTCCTGTATAGGCAAAAATTCCACGGATTTGATTTACCAGCAGCGGATGTTCAAGATAGTGTTACGCAATATATTTGGCGCGGATCGGATCTCCAGGCATTAATACAAAAGGGGCGATCTCTCCAAGTTTTGCTGAATTATGCATGGTTGGGGTATTATGCATATTTAATCTCCTCCTCCGGTATTTGAATACCTCCTATGGCATGATAGTAAGTTTTCTGATAAAGAGTTTCGTCAATATCGTATGCAGTTTCAATATAAAAGAAGTTATCCCACTTGGAAAGTTCCCGCTTTGTCCAAAGACGCCTGTCCCATAAGATCATCCCACGGGATGCGGCATCAGATGTATCAATGGATACCAAAATTTTTTTGGTCTTTATCATTTGAGGGCAGAGAAACGCACACATGGCTGCTGTGTCAATAGTTCCACGGAAATGGAATCCGCCTTTATCATCAGAAGTTGCCTTTTCTATGTAATCTAAAATTTCAGCAACATAGTTTGCCTGAGGCGTATTCAGGCATTTTAGTTTTTCCAGAGTTTGATCGGTGATATTGGTTTTTCCGCCATAGGCGATATCCAGTCCTACCGTTGTAAGGTTAACACCAGAAGAATAGACAATCCGGGCGGCCTCTGGATCCACATATAGATTCCATTCGCTCATGGGGGAATCGCCAGTGGCACAATAGAAAGCAGCTTCAGTAAAGCCATAAGATCCTCCCAAATGATAAACTTTTTTGATAAGGGGTATGATCTCAGGTTTCAGCATAAATGCCAGAGCCAGGTTGGTTAAAGGCGCCGTACACACCAGCGTAACCTGGCCAGGATATTTCATCACCTGTTCAATGATCATAAGGGCTGCCGGGAGTTCGCTGACTTGCGTTTTCGGTTCAGGGAAAAAATGGTTTCCCAGGCCGTCTTCCCCATGAGAGTAAGGATCTTTTGGATGGTTACGAACTAAGGGATGTGGCATTCCTTTTGCTACAGGTATATCAGTCCGATTAAAATGTTCCAATACTTTCAGAGCATTTTTACTGGTGATATCACTGGTCAGGTTCCCGCTTTCTGTGGTAACTGCCAAAAGCTCTACACCGGGATGCGTAAGAGCCATGACCAGGCACACAGAATCATCCGTTCCTGGATCACAGTCTAAAATCAGTTTTTGTTTTGTGCAATTCATAAGCTGTATTACTCCTTTTATAAAAAATCAATATTGTTTGTTATAGGAATCGATCGAAAATTGGTGAAGAAGTAAAACACAGCATTGTATTATTCTCTTCCCTTTGGCTTGGATGTTGTATTCCGTACGATTAGGGATGGGGAAAAGAAATAATCTTTATGTGGCTCTTCCGGGAAGTCCATACGATGCAAAAGGATTTTACAAGCCTTTTTTCCCATAAGTTCGGAAGGCTGATTAATGGTTGTCAAAGAGAGGTTCATATAGTTCACAATTGGATTGTTGTCAAATCCAACAATTGATAGATCTCTTGGAATGCTTAGACCTAAATCAGTAGCGGCTTTATTGACTCCCAAAGCCATCATATCATTGCAGGCAAAAATAGCGGTCACGTGATTGGAAATCAAGAGGGAGGCGCCTTGTTCGCCGGAATCAAAGTGATAATTTCCTTCATATATCAATGTTTCATCGATCTCGATTCCTGCCTCAGATAACGCTTCTTTGTAGCCTGACAACCGCCGGCTGGCACCAAATTCTGTAAGCGGCCCGGTGATACAACCGATTCGTGTATGGCCTAATTGTAATAAATGGTTAGTAGCAAGATAGCCTCCCAGATTATTATCAATGGTGATAAAATCATGAAATAGATGCAGCACGGCTCTGTCAACTAAAATGTAAGGGATTCCACAGCTTTCTAATGCGTTTGATAGCTCAATATACCCGTCGCCGTCATTAATCTTACTGGGGGGAATAACCACAATTCCATCGATTTTCCGCTTTACAAATTCATTAATATACGAAATACATTTTTCCACATTCTCATTCGAGTTGCAGAAAAAAACACTGTATCCTTGCGTTTGGGCATACATTTCCACGCCGGAAGCAATGGATGATAAATACATATTAGTTAAATCAGGCAGGATCAGGCCAATAGTAAATGTCTTTTGTGTAGCCAGTGAAACCGCGATTTGATTTGGGGTGTAGTTTAATTCGCGGGCAATTTGAAGGATTCGGTTTCTGGTTTCCGTGGAAACCCGGTTTTCTTTTTTATTAAGAACCAGTGATACTGCAGTGTGGGATACGCCAGCCCGTTCTGCAATATCCCGAATGGTATATTTTTTTGTCATTATCAGTACTCCTTTATCCTTTTGTTTACCGTGTTATCATAATTTATCATTATTATGACATAGTTCCTTTGATTCTGTCAATATAAAAAAGAAAAATAAGTCGAAATTAACAAAAAAATAAAAAAAACAAAGAAATACTTGACAAATTTACAGATATTCCGTTATACTTTAATTGAAAATTGGTGATTAAGTATTATTTTTTTGCAATATTGATAACACGGTAAACTTAAAATGGAGGTAATTTCTATGAAAAAAAACTGGACATCCTATTTGGCGATATGCTTAGTATGTTCTTTGATTGGAGGATGTGCTCCCTCAAAGAATACAGAAAATGATGGGAAGGCACAACCTTCTTCATCTGTTGAAAAATCGGATCAGACCGTATCAGAAGAAACAAAAGCACAAGAAGATTCCATTCCGATTACGATGTGGTTTTGGGGCTCTACACCAGAACAGCAGGAAGTTCTGAAATCCTGCCTGATTGATAAGTTTAACAAAGAAAACCCGGGATATCATTTGGAAGTAGAATATCGTTCTAGTGTAAATAATGATGTACGGGTCGCAATTTCTGCAAATCAGGGACCGGATATCCTTTATGAATCTTCGCCTGGATTAGCAGCAACCTATATTGAAGCCGGTAAATACGCAGATCTGACTGCCTATGCAGAAGAATATGGTTGGAAAGACCGCCTTTTGGAGCCGTCCTATAATAGCTGCACGTTTGATGGGAAATTATATTTAATACCTATGGGCCTGGACGTATTTGGGATGTTTTATGACAGTAAAACATTGGAAGAAAATGGATGGAGTGTACCTTCCACCATTGAAGAGGTGGAAAGCATTATGGATCAGGCAATGGAAAAAGGAATGTATGCTTCATTAAATGGAAATGCTACCTGGAGAGCGAATAACGGTGACTATGTAACCATGTTTTTAAATAACTGGGCTGGCCCGGAAAATGTTTACCAGGCATTGGTGAATGAGCAGGATTGGAACAGCGAAACATTGACGGCGGCGGTTGAGAAGTCAGCAGAGTGGTATGAAAAAGGGTATTTGTGTAAGGATTATATTGCTTTGGGAAGAAATGAGGCGTTACAAATGATGGCAGACGGAAAGGCGCCGTTCCATTTTGGAACATCAAAATCCTTCCAGTTTGCAGTAACATTTTATGAGGGAGAACGTGGTGGCGATTTAAAATTTACGGCGTTGCCTCCGGGAAGGGAAGGCGTTTCTAAAAATTATGCAATGGGATGTACCGGCGTTCTTGGAATTAATGAAGCATCGGAACACAAAGATATTTGTGCTAAGTTTTTGGATCTGCTGATGACGGAAGAAACGGTGGGAGAGTTAAGCAAGGATTGGCCGGGTTATTGGTATTGTCCACTGAAAAACCTGGACCAGATTGATACTTCTGGCTATAATGTTTATTCTCAAAATGCGATGGATGCAATTTGTGAAGCAGTACAATCCATTGACAGCGGAAATTTCGGATATTTTGCGTCATCTTGTATGCCGCCGCAAACTTTTGATGAAT
>CAJUTC010000082.1 GCA_910589195.1 uncultured Lachnospiraceae bacterium | reverse complement strand
TGGAGTACGACCTTGCCAAGGTCGGGGTCGCGGGTTCGAGTCCCGTCTCGCGCTTCTTTTTTATGGAGAAGAATCTTGATAGAATCAAGGTTCTTTTCTTTTTGTGCTACAAATTTTAAAATTTTTTCACAAAAACAAGAATTAGATTATTTCAAAAGAATTATTTTTATATTCCTGTCAATACAATAAATAATTCTCGAAATCTATTCATTTTGCAAATTCTTTAGCTAAGTGAAAAAGTAGAGAGGAGCAGGCTTTATGAGTAAACAAAAGTTAAGAAAAAGCTTAGCAGCTACTTATTATCCAGAGATAAAGGATTTATATTGGGTTGAAACACATATAAGTAGCGATGGATTTTCCATAACCGCGGAAAAAGGTATAGAAGGAAAACATCTTATTAGTGGCAGCATAATATGGAAAGGGAATGATAGGGCTACTATGGTGTATGACAGAAATATGGGAAGTGTTGACTTAAAGGTTATAGATAGCAATACGATTGAAATAGATGGAGATATACTCATTAGAGTAAGATAGGAATCAAGGCTGGATTAGGGGAAATCACTTCTAATCTGGCGTTTTTCAACTGTGGGGAGTATTTTAACCATTACAAAAAGCATAAGCTTGGTAAACAGTGTTTTGAGCCTGTAGTGCTCAAAAATAAAAGAATTAAGCGGTTTCCCTATATGGTTTTAATCGGATCTATTTTCATGGATCGCATAGAATGAATGAAACGCTACAAAATAAATGACTCTGCAGATCACTTGACAATTTTCTTGGACATATGGTAAATTTTACTTTAAGCAGATGAAAATGAACAAAAGAAAACTTGTAGATAACCGGCAGGCTGCGCATATGTTCTTTGATTTTATTGGGATATCCTGAGCGAATAAGGGGACACACGAAAGATGAAATCAGAAGCAGTGTGCTTAAGAAGGGGCGCTGTATGCAGGAAATCTTACAAAGCAGAATTCGGTTTTACTATGCTTGAGAAGAACAGGATTGGGGGTAGGAGAATATGAAAGGTACAGAAAAGAAAACAAACAGAAAAATTTTATTAATGCTCATTGCTTTTGTGGTTATGCTTTTCCTGACTATTGTATTGAATGGTATTGCAAGAAAACAAGATAAAGAATCTTTGGGAACGAAGGTATCCGTAAGGGTTACTGATATTAAGGTAAGAGCAGGGGGACTGAGGGCAGGCTCTCTTTCTGTTACTGTTTCTTATAAGGGGGAAGAGTACAAATTAAAGGGCGTTCCAAGCGGACAGCATTTTCAAATGAAGTCCAGCAAAAATTTCCGGACCCCTGTTTCGGCGATACTCTATAACGGAAAATTATATTATGATGCAACCAGTATTATGCTGGTTACCGATCAAATTTACTACATTTTCCTGATGACTACCTTTGCACTATTGGTGCTGATATGCGGACACTATATGGGAGCAATAAAAATAGAATAGAAAAGAAATCAAAAAGGAGTGTTTCCTGCCAAAGCTTACATACTTTAATACCGATCCGGAAACGAAGCACCAAGGACTTTTGAATGAAATTCACATAAAATCCACAAAAAAGAGTATCAGAAACCTTTGAAAGTTCTGATACTCTGTGAGGAGGGGCGGTTTACAGATGGAAAAGATAATAAAAATCGTCAAACACGCTTAAGTTTACGTTTCGTAAAGTAAAAGTAGTATGGGATTTCTACCAGCAGCATAACGCTCCATCCTATGGCACAGGCTGAGGCGATTCCGTTAATTCCGATTTTGGGAACTAGAAGATATACGAAAATTACCCGAAGGGAAGTTTGAATAAAAGTTCCCAAAAGAGTAATATTCATGTTTCCCATTCCGCGGAAAAATCCCTGGAAACCATTGGTAAAACCTGGGAAAATATAAAAAACAGCCATAAGACTTAAATAGCTGCATCCAAGAGCTACCACTTCTTCACTGCCCTCAGTAACAAAAAGCTGCATAAATGGACGCTTTAAAACCCAGGTAAGAGCACATATGAAAATCCAGTAGGTAAATTCCAGAGAAAGGCCGGTTAAAAAGCCGGTTCGAATCCGCTGGTACTGCTTTGCTCCCCGGTTTTGAGCCGTAAATGTAGTAATGCTGTGTGCAATGCTTTGCTCAGGCAAACAGGCATAATCATCAATCCGGGTTGCTGCATTGTAACCGGCCATTGCATTAATGCCCATCGTGTTAACAGAGCCCTGGATCAGCAGCTTTCCTACCGGCTGGCAGGCCTGCTGAAGTGCAGTAATACTTCCGTATTGAAGCGTGCGCTGTAGAAGCGGGGGATGGATTCGAAATTCCCCTTTGTGAAGCTGAAGAGCGGGGATTTTCCGATACACATAAAAAATACACAAAACAGCGGAGGCTCCTTCTGCAATTACGGTTGTGACAGCAGAGCAAATAATGCCCATATGAAAGATGCCGATTAAAATAATATCTAAAACGCCATTTAATATAGAAGCAAAGGCCAGAAATTTTAGTGGTGTTTTGGAATCCCCTATGCTTTTTAAAGATGCAGAAATGGCATTATAAAAGTAAGTAAAAGGAGTACCGAGGAAAACGATGCGCAGATAAGCAGAAGCAATGTCTAAAATTTCTGATGGAACCTGCAGTATCTGAAACAGCGGACGGGAAATAAAAAGGCCTAAAAAAGCCAGAATGACAGAAAAATAGAGCCCGAAAACAACAGTAGTGGACATTTCTTTTTTCAGATTTTCATATTCATTTGCACCGAAAAATTCGCTCATAATCACAGAAGAACCGATACAAATTCCTGAAATTCCTAAAATAGTAATATTCATTACTGGATTTGCTGTGCCAACAGCGGCCAGGGCTTCTGTTCCGATAAAGCGTCCTACAATAATAGCATCTACCGCATTGTAAGTTAATTGAAATAAGTTTCCCATAATCAAGGGGATGGAATAGGAAATTAAATGTTTGGCAATGTTTCCTTCAGTCATATGAACGGCAGCCATAATCGGATTCCTCCTAAGTGTAAGTGCTTACATTTTATAATTTGATTATAATATGGAATGCAAGGAATTGCAATGAGAAACGCTATGAAAAATGAAGGCATCACTTGACAAAAGAAGGAATTGTGTGTAATCTAATCCATAGTGTAATACTTTGATAAATCAGCAGAAGAAAAAGGCTGACTTAGTATTATGCGTGAGGAGAAAGAAAAATCTGAAAGGAGAATCGTATGGAACATATAACAGTTACAGATTTGATTTGGTATGTAGGAGTAGATGATACTACAATCGATTTATTTGAAAGTCAATACATTGTGCCGAAAGGGGTTTCCTATAATTCTTATGTGATTTTGGATGATAAAATAGCAATTATGGATACGGTAGATTATCGTGCCGTAAAGGAGTGGATGGAGAAAGTAAAAACAGCTCTGGAGGGAAAAGAGCCGGATTATTTGATTGTTTCTCATATGGAGCCGGATCATTCTGGTAGCGTCCGGATCTTGGCAGAAACCTATCCGGAAATGAAGTTGGTGGGCAATGCCAAAACCTTTGCGATGATGACACAGTTTTTTGACATGGATCTGGAAGGCAGGAAAGTGGTTGTAAAAGAGGGAGATACCTTAAGCCTGGGAAGTCATAGCCTTCAGTTCTTTATGGCGCCTATGGTTCACTGGCCAGAGGTAATGGTTACGTATGAAGCTTCCCAAAAGGTATTATTTTCAGCAGACGGATTTGGAACATTTGGAGCACTGGCCGTTAGCGGAATCGAAGACTGGGTTAGTGAAGCCAGACGGTATTACTTTAATATCGTCGGGAAATACGGGGTACAGGTTCAGGCATTATTAAAAAAAGCGTCCGGTTTGGATATTCAGATTATTTGCCCGCTCCATGGCCCAGTGCTAAAGGAAAACCTTGGCTATTATTTGGGTCTATATGATACATGGAGCAGCTATCGCCCAGAAGAAAAGGGGACAGTAGTGGTATACGCCTCAATTCACGGAAATACAGCAAAGGCAGCAAAACGGTTTGTGGAGATTTTGAAGGAAAAAGGTGAGGAGAAAGTAGAACTGTTTGACTTATCCAGGTGTGATATGGCAAAAGCAGTGGAAGCGGCATTTCAGTTTGATAAACTGGTGCTGGCAGCCGCAACCTATGACGGTGGCGTCTTTCCTCCTATGGAGGATTTCCTTCACCACTTAAGGGCAAAGGCATACCAGAATCGAAAAATTGCCCTGGTGGAAAATGGAAGCTGGGGGCCTGTAGCGGCTAAGGCGATGAAAGGGATATTAGAGGGAATGAAAAATTTGTCATTCTGCGAAAAGACAGTAACCATCCGTTCTGCAATGAAAGCTGGGGATGAAATGAATCTGGAGGCTTTAGCAGCAGAACTTCTTACTTAAATAGTGAATGCTCTTAATAAAGGGCAGTTTTCCTTTGGAAGGAGTGAGCCAAGATCATGGTCAAGGTTATTGTGCTTGATAGTTCTGCCAAGGAAAAGAAAAGGAATGTTGGAATGAGAACCCCAAAACGATGGAAAGCCTTTTTATTGGCTCTCTCGGCGCTGGCTGCTGTTTTTCTGGCCGGATGCCAGAAGGGGGAGGATTTTCCCGTCTATCAGATGGAAATGCTAGAGGATCATTCCGAAATCCTCTACATAGATGGCGTACAGTACAGGCGAGATCGAAGCAAGGCAGGGGATGAGCAGGCCAGCTACTACAATGACGGCGACCAATATGTCTGGACGCCTGCGGAAGGTATCGGACACCAGATTGGCATTTGCGGGCAAGATAGCAACAAGGGCTATGGGTGGGCCATTTACCAGATAGCAGGAGATGAAGAACAGATATTTCTATATACAGCTCCCCGGAAGTTTTATTCTGGTGGTGTGGAAAGCCGTCTATGGATGCAGAAAGGCGTAACACTGGGGGCGCCTGCGACGGAAATGATATCTTCTATCACCATTGTTCCGGAAAATGGGGAATGTGCTTCAACCCAGGTGAATGCCCCTGCTATGATTGCCGCCTTATTGGATGTTTATAACAATGATAGCGCCCGAAGAGAAACCGATTTCAAAAAAGATGGGGATTGGCTGACCTGCTCTCTTATCATGCGCCACAAGGACTTTGCCTTTCTCCAGTATGAGATTGAATGCTGCTATTCGCCAGAAAAGAAGGTATCCTATTGCCAAAACGCCAGCGGGGAATGGTTCATTATGCCAACGGAATGGGTGAAAGTATTGCCAAATTAGAGTGACGAGATTTTTTCAGAAAATATTGTCTCTATAAGGGATTCAAACATTATTTGTTAGGAAGAAAAAGGAAATGGCTTATCCCATTTTCAGCGCCGCCGAATAGGTGGTCTAAGTTCAGGGATGCCAAGTGCGCCCGTATCTGGGCGCATGAAGGCTTACTTAACAAACTCGAATAAACCTGGCTTTAAGCTATATTTTGTTTTTAATGAAAGAAGCTGCCGCATATTTTTGTTAGGCGGCAGCTCTTTTTTCTAATGAAATCAACTTAATGGAAATCAATTTCACTAAAGAGGAAAGATACTCATAGTCCTTATTATCTAACGTTCCAGTTGATTTTGCTGCTGCTGATGAGGCATGACCTGCATCTTAAAATGCCACTCCTTTTGTGCGGTGATAGAAAAGATACCGTTCTAATTCACTGATGTACATACCAGCGTTTTGATTCAATCCCGCATGTTTCAGATTCGAAATCCAATTTTCATAATACTGTTTAAAATCCATTGCTGTGTTTACATTCTGATGACTGCTAAGCGCCATGAGTGGTATCCCGCTGCTTGCCTTTACACTTTTATCGCCTTGCTGCGCTAAGTGGACACGTAATGCCGTCATTTCAGCAGGCGTAGCATTTTCAGCGTCTACATTATTTAAATGGATTTTTGTGGTAAAATTTTTTCCATGGATGTCTTTTCCTTCCACATACATAACCGGGTCTTCATCTGTGGAACTTTCGTCATATTTCATGTGAAGTTCCTGGCCTGAAACAGGACTGAACTCACTATGTAAATACCCCATTTTCAAAGTACCATGATAATTTCTGCTGGGAACAGTTGAGGACCACTTACTTATCATGCTTTGCCCAAAAACATTTCTCATATTATTTCTGGAAGCAGAGTTAATCGGATATCTTGTTGCAGGATAACTTGTGCCTTGTAAACTTAATACATTCATTTTTTCTCCTTAATCTATCTTTTTTGCTTATGTCGTTTGTTGCTCCAATATTATTAAGAATTCTTTTTAGCGCCTTCCGCCTAATTTTCTGCCTGTTGTTGAAAATCAGAAGGGTGGTAGGACGCTTCTCCTTTTATAACCACATATATGGGAAATCTACTCACCATCTAAATGGTCATAACTATGTTACTCCTTACGTTAAACTTATGGGCTCCTCTGTCGTTCGGAACCATTTATGCTCTCTTAATCTAAGTCCAAGTATATTTTTTGTTTCAATATGTTTTATTTTTGGATAAATGTCCGATTTTACAATGTTCTCCTCTCCTTAATTTATTTAAGGAGTGGTTTTAAAGGAAGTAACATTTATACTGTTTCCTGTAAATGCGTTAAAGATAGCCGTAATCTTACGATATAACCTTTCCGCTTCTTTCTTTTTTCAGATGCGTTCAATTCAGAAGCAAACCTTCTGGCTTTGGAAAATCGGGTTGCTGTTTTTCTGGCACCGAACCAATTCAAAGAATTGTCCACATATATTAATGTTTTCACCTCCCTAACCCTTATTACTATCAGATTTATCCCTTTTCGGAATTGTGTACCTATTAAAAGCGAACCTATAAATATGCGATTTCAATGAATAAAAATGCGTTCTGGCTATTTTCCATACATTGAAATATGCAGTAAAATATAGTATAATATAAAATATTTTTGAGGAGGATAACCATGAAAAAGAAGATAAATCAGATACTAAATATTATCATGGGCTCTCTTATTGGTGTGTTCATTGGTTCAGGACTATATAAATATTGGCATTTTCAAAAATATCCAGATTTATATGCTATGCAATCTGCTCCATGGTATACTGGCATTTTGGTAAATGGATTATTGGTACTTGTATTATTAGCAGTTTGCATGATAGTAAAAGTCATTTTTATAGAAAAGATAGGACGGATTCAAAAAATAGCTTTGATTTTAGGAATTGTTT
>CAJUTC010000081.1 GCA_910589195.1 uncultured Lachnospiraceae bacterium | reverse complement strand
CTCACTGAATATGCTTACTCCAAACGAAGCGGAAGCATTATACTGGGAGCAGCATGCTTAGTCTGCTCTTGAAAACTTTTATACTTTTTTGTGTCTACTTACTTGGCTATGGTTCAGCCAATGCTGGATCAGGATCGGCAAAGCGAAAAGGAGAATCGATGTGAAATTGAAACTCATTCGATTAGAGGAATCGCATATAAACATATTAACAAAAATAATGGAGCGGGCTTTTGATGAAGATACAAGAATACACCTTGGTAAAGAAGAAGGCGGGCCAGACGGATATTATAATGGGGATTTTTTAAGAAAGTGGGGATTGCATAAAAATTCTTCCTCATATTGCATTTTCTTGAATAAACAGTTAATTGGTGGAGTAATTCTGTGGATAAATGAAAACACTCACAACTTCCTGGGTAATATCTTTATTGATCCGGCTTTTGAAAATCAAGGAATCGGCACAAACGTGTGGAATATGATTGAAAAATTATATCTGGACACAAAGATTTGGGAAACAGAAACGCCTATTTTTTCTAGTAGAAATCATAATTTCTATGTTAATAAATGTGGTTTTCATATTATTAAAATCCATAATCCCAAAAACAGGTTAGAGAGTCAATATCAAATGCAAAAAGTAATGAACTAACGTTTCATAGTTGCAAAATTATAGGAGCTAATATGAATGTACTCATTAAGAATAAAATTGAAGAATTATTATCAAAAGAATTTTATTGCGGTTCAGAAGAATTAAATGGAACGGCAACCGTGTTTTCTGTTAATTTTAACGCCAAACTGCCATACATTAAAATACTTGCATATAGAAATTGTGTTGTAGTTTGTACATCAAAGGATTTACATGATAACATACGAGTACTTTCGCAGCATAAAAATAGAGATGAAATTTTTGAACTTCCATTAGTTTATGGGCAGACCATACATTATGTCCCTGATGATAGTGATACAAAAGATGTATTTGTATCATTGAATTACGAGTGCGAGTATCTTTTTTACAGGGATATTTTATCCCTTGCCGGATTAACCGGCTTTGAAAATTCCTTAGCATTTGATGAAAATGGTCCTACATCAACAAAAACTGTTTTCATTGCTAGGGACAAGAACCGCATTATCGGAATCGCGGGCGCGGCGGAATCATCAGTAAATGGGGTATGGGAAATAGGTGTCGATGTAATGGAACAATATAGAAATGCCCAATTGGGGACATATCTAGTAAAAGGACTGACAAAAAAATTGCTGTCACAAAATATTATTCCATTCTATTCTGCTTCCATAACAAATATTGGTTCACAAATGGTAGCAAGCAGGTGTGGATACATACCATTCTGGATTGATACCTATGGAACCATTCTGGATGGAAGTTCTATATATAATGATATAATTGGTGATTTATCATCAAAATTTATTAAATGAAATTCTCGTTTGTCGTAAAATCGTTTAGCTTGTAACATCGGAACTTGGAGGAAACTTGTATGGTTGATTTTATTGTAAATCTATTTGCAGAAATTGCTGATTTCTTCATCAATTTCGGGATCGATAACGTTATTAATAAGTTTGCAAAAAAATCAGGAGGTTCAAAAGAATGAATGTAGCTTTTTTGAACGAAAATATGATGGGGCCTAATGCATGGCTGCTAGCAGAAGAACTGACGGAACATTTACCATTGAAAAAAGGAATGCGCGTGCTAGATCTGGGATGCGGTCGAGGATTAACTTCTGTATTTCTGGCAGAGAAATTTGAAGTTGAAGTTTTTGCGGTAGATCTATGGACATCTGCCACTGAAAATTATAACCGTTTCAAACAGGAGAACGTATCTCATCTGACTGTTCCGATGCAATTTAACGCTTTACAGTTACCGTTTGCGGAAGGTTTTTTTGACGCAATAGTAAGTATCGATTCTTACCACTACTTCGGCAATAACGATACCTATTTTGAAAAAATATTGAAGCCAATACTGAAAAAAGATGCCATTGTTGCCATTGCTTTTCCTGGCATGAAATATGAAGTATATAAGAATATCCCAGAAGAAATGGAGCCATTGTGGGATAAGGAAGCATTGGAAATGTGGCACTCGATTAACTGGTGGAAACCTAAATTTAAATCACATCTTAGAAATTTTCAAATTGCTGAAATGGATTGTTTTACCCAAGCATGGCATGATTGGCTTTCTTGTGACAATCCTTACGCGGCAGCGGATAGATTAATGATTGAAACGGATAATGGGCGATATATGAATTTAATTAAGCTTACCGGAAACCTTTGCTAAAATTATAGATTTATGTAAAAAGCAGCCTTACACATTACGTAGGGCTGCTGAACAGATTTATGATTCACGTGCTTTGTTCTTGCTTTCCTTTCGCAGTATAGCGCTGCTGATAAGGCCAATACCGCCCAATACCGCACAAGATTTTGAAGAAAAAGCAATTCCTGCCACTATCAGGCCCGCGCCGACAATAACGTTACCTGCTGCTGCCGTTTTTAACGCATTCATTTCCGGATTGGGAAGTGTTACGGAAATTCCTAATATGTTATTGAATTTTTCGCAAGTCTGATTTATTTCTTTAATCATACGAATCCTCCTTGTTTACCGAAAGAAAATGCCAATTCTGCCCGCAAAATTTAACCACTGCAGGAGCAAAGGATTTTCCCTCCTAAACCCCCATGCCTGCTCACTTGGCACCACCATAAATGAAACATTGGGGGGCAGTAGGCTCTTGATATTGTTTCAGCCATTTTCTATACTGGTATTAACGGCAAAGATCGAGTTTTATTTGGGCCTGCAGCCCGTAACCTAAACTGATCTCAGGTACTCTCATTTGCACCACCATCTGTCCAGTCATTCGCGGCAAAAGGACGTAGAGTAAAATGATAAGAAACAGAGTACCGTGCCGTAAACTCATCCAAGGAGGTAGCAGTATGAATAAGGTTTACGGCAAGTGTTATGGTATCGATGTGCACAAAAAGCCCATTGTCGCCTGCTTCAGACGGTGCAACAAGCAGGAGATCCGTGACTTTGGTGCAACAACCAGAGAACATCTGGAGTTGGCAGGCTGGTTAAAAGAAGGCAACTGTGAGATGGTCGCCATGGAGAGCACAGCCTCTTATTGGAAGCCTCTGTACAATATCCTTGAGTCATCTGGTCTGAATGCAATGGTGGTTAATGCCCGCCATATGAAAGCTGTTCCTGCCGGAAAACGGATGTGAAGGATGCTGAATGGATTGCCGATCTCCTTCAGCATGGACTCCTTCAACCAAGCTACATACCCGCCAAGGAGCAACGGGAGCTCCGCGAGCTTATACACTATCGCAAGAGTTTCGTCGGGGAACGTGGGCAGGAACTGAACCGACTTCAGAAAATGCTGGAAGGATCCAATATCAAACTCTCCGGCACGGTGTCTGACATTAACGGCAAAAGCGCCCGAAACATTTTGGAATACCTGCTCACCGGCGCTTCCATTGACAGTGAGAAGTATGACGAGATGTATGAGCAAAAGGTAATTGCCCATAACCTCAAAGCTTCCAAGGAGCAGATTATCGATGACCTGAATGGCGTCATGACTTCTTTACAGCGACGGATGATGAAAGAGCTTCTCGCCCATCTTGATGAGATTAACGTACATATCAAGAAACTTTGATGACGAGATTGACAATTTCATGAAGCCAGAGGAAAAGAGGGCCGCATCTGCCATCGAAGAGGTTACCGGCATTGGGCATACCAGCGCACAGGCAATTGTGTCCGTAATCGGCACGGATATGAGGCGGTTTCCTACCGACACACACATATCATCCTGGGCCGGCCTCTGTCCCGGAGATAACGAAAGTGCCGGGAAGCGGAAGTCGGGCAAAACCCGAAAGGGAAATGCATTATTGCGAAGTACATTAGTCACATGCGCACATGCAACTACTCGGAATAAGAATTCTTACTTTTATGCGCAGTTCATGAGAATTAGCGCACATTGCGGCAAGAAATGTGCATATGTAGCCGTTGCGCATTCTATGCTTACAGCAATATATCACATCCTCAAGGATGGTGTGGTTTCAAGGATCTGGGAGCTGATTACTACAATCAGTTCAACAAGGAGCGCAAAATCAGGAATTGGAAATCTCATATTATCACTCCTTTTTCAGGACGTATCCGCCTTTTAAACGTTAAAGTTGCTTTCTTTGCAATTTCAATAAGGGAATACCAAGAACTGCACATGCATGGATAAGCAAAACAAGTAACCAGTTCCCAACCATCCTTGCCATATTGGTTCCATTTATCGGATAATGATTTTTCAAAAATATGTACTCTTTCTATTAATTAATATGGTTTTGTACTCAAATTTAGTCATGAGCATCTTCTTTATTTGTCATAAACATATCATTTACTCAAAAATATCCGCCACCAGTCTATCCACCATAAAATCAAAAACAGCAAAATAATCACAAGTGACAGAAAGGGTTTCTTTTGCGTTGATTGTTGACAGCAGATCGCTTAAAATTCCGTAGGCTAACGCTTCCTCCATTTTCAGGCAAAGATTTGCGGCATGGATAATTTGCCTGAAAAAATCGAAGCTGTCAAATTTGATTTTCTTAATCGTTTCTTCAGGCAGCTTTGTTACAAACGATTGAAAATCTGGCGTATTAACATTGTACAAAAACGGCTTGCTGTCGTATTCCCGGAAAAGCCTTTTCATCGATTCAGCAAATCCCTCTTTTGTTTGGCTGTTCCTGTTTATATCAAGAATTTTTTCAGTCAGCCTCCTTTGTATATTTGCGATTGTTTCAAAAAACAAATCTTCCTTTGTTGGGTAAAGCGTATAAAAAGTACCGATCGATATAGCCGCTTTGTCGCATAAATTTTTTATGCTTGTTTTTTTGTACCCTTGGGCTATCCAACATTCCTCACATAGTTCTTCCAGTTTTTTGCGGATAGCTTTTTTATCAGCATCTGAAAGAGCTGGCTTTGAAGGCATATTTAACTTCTCCTCTCTTGCGATCTTAATTTGCGAATATTTGTATTAAATATTCGCAAATTAACAGTAACATAGTTAATAAGTATTGTCAAGTAAACCTTCATGCGCCTGGATGCGGACGCACCCATACCAGATATTGTTACTGTAATCAAGTTTATATGCCAATATCTAGTATAAAGTAGGTGCATTGCTCCTTTTGACACCTGAATCCTATCAATCAAAAAAGCCCTGTATTACACAGAGCCCTTCTAATTCTTTCGTTACCATTAGCTGCTGTTCCCATCGCTCCAAAAGAACGATCGTATAAATATATCTCTGCCGCAAATGGAGTTAGATTAGCATTTCACACTGGGGTATCCGTAACAGATAATTCTGGTTCGGCACCTCTTGTGCCGGAAATTCCTGACATGTCAGCTACTGGTTCTTGCAAATCCTTTTTTCCTGGTTGCTGCAAGCGGAGAGCGACAAACGTATTGCCAGCATGATTCGTATACGCAATCACAGAGGTATTGCCTTATCACTACGCCCACTCCGTATTGCTCCCCCCGCAAGAGAAAAATACGCAACAAGAATCGAACTTATTTCCGTACTGCTGTGGGAATCCGCATCTGTTATCTCCTGTTCTATACTATCGGATGAAGCCGTTTCGTCTGCCAGCTCCGCATCCATGGCTGAATTCTTTTCTCTCTGATAGTTCCTGCCAGTCAGAATCTTCTTCGTTCCTGTTTCCGCAGCCTATAAAGGAAAGTGCCATAATCCCAATTATCATAAGTGAACGTTTTTTGAGGGAAGCCTTATAGCTTTCGTCGCCTGCGTTAACCCGCTCTAATTTCACCATACCACCTCACATTTGTTTAATCTGCGGGTACAAACGCACTTAAATGTACTTCCTGCTCTTCAAGGCTCATCTGAAAGAACCGAACTCCTTTATCCAAAGACCGTATCCGTTCCATTTCGTCTTCTGCCAGCTCAAAGTCGAATATGTCAATATTATCCTGAATATGTTTCGGATTGGTGGATTTAGGAAATACGATCGTTCCCTCCTGAATATGCCATCGCAGGATAATCTGTACATTATTTTTACCATATTTTTCTGCCAGTTCGGTAAACACTGGTTCATTCAGAAGCGTCTTATCGCCATGCCCGATCGGATACCAGCTCTCAATTACCGTACCATAGGGCGCAATACGCTTTTTCAATTCCTTCTGTTGATAATACGGATGGCATTCTACCTGTAATACAGACGGTTTGATTGCTGCCGTTGCAAGTAACTTCTCTAACCGTTCCGATTCAAAGTTGCTGATCCCGATTGATTTTACTTTACCTGCGGCAACTGCTTTCTCCATGTCCTTCCATGCTCCAATATAATCGCCAAACTGCTGGTGTAGCAAGAGCAGATCAATGTAATCGGTATCCAAACGGGATAGCATTTTATCAATAGCTGCTTTCGTCTTTCCCTCTCCATACTCGCTGGGCCAAAGTTTTGTGGTAATCCAGATTTCCTCGCGTGGAATACCACTTTCTTTCACCGCTTCCCCCACACCACGCTCGTTTTGATAGGCATGGGCAGTATCAATGTGTCGATATCCAGTACGGAAAGCCTCTATACACGCTTTTTTGGTGTCTGCATCCCCCAAAATCATATATACGCCAAGGCCAAACTGGGGAATTTTGTTTCCATCGTTTAACATTACATAGGTCTGATTCATTCTGATTTCCTCCATTCTTGTTGTGATATTGATTGTAACATTTATGAAATTCCATACCGGATTCAGATACGGATCTTTCAATATCTTTTAATGATCTGGTTTTCACACAGCCTCTCCTTATCAATAACCCGAAAACCTCTGATTCTTGACTATATCTGTCATTTTTTGGCAGTTCTGGTTATCTAAATTACCGCAATCTGCTTTTTATATGTTCTCCTAACCATAAATACCCCGATAAAAAATAGGGAGCGTCCTATTTCGTTTTCCTGTACGGCATCAGCCGGACCTTTTCTGTCTGATTCTGCTGATACTGTTTTTTAGCCATATGATAGATATCCTTGACTTTTTTACTATTCTGCGATATCCTCATCTTGTGAAACCTGAGTTGCTTATCTCTCTAAAGTTTATTATATCCACATCAGAAATTAAAAACAATGACCATTTTTTAGAAAAAGTGAGTTATGCCACGCTTCCCGCAAAAAGGTTGCACAAATCCCAAGGAG
>CAJUTC010000080.1 GCA_910589195.1 uncultured Lachnospiraceae bacterium | reverse complement strand
TTTTCTGCCGTTTTAAAAACGCCTAAATGAATCGATTTTGTCTGCCCGATTTTACCATTTTTCATCATTGTCAATGGGTTCACATAACCTGCTTTTACATTGTTTACCATAATTCTCTACCTCCGTTTTTATTTTTACGAAAAACGTCCATGGGACATTTTAATCGTGTGTATAGAGTATATCGGACAAAATTTTTCTATTACAAGCAGGTTCTCGTCAGTGGCGCTTCCTCCTTCGTAAACGGTTTTAAGCATAAAAGCACTGTCAGTTTAAAACAGTTTCTATCTTCTTCTATCTCCATTGTTCCTTCGTATTTTTCAACGGTATGCTTGATATTTTTTAATCCCGTCCCATATTTCACCATCTGGTGCGCGGCAATTATGGTATTGGTGATTTTAATAATAAGAAATTGATGCCGTTTGCCAAGCATAACTGAAATCTCAGGCTGCTCAATTCTTTGCTTGACGCACGCTTGTATGGCATTGTCCATTGCATTTGCCAAAATAACACACAGATCCATATCCTCCACAAGACCATCAGCGGAAAGATTGACATGATGTTTGACTTTTATCCCGTTAGATTTTGCATAACGGATCTTTTCATTCAAAATAATATCTACAATCGGATTTCCAGTTTCAATCCCAATTAGCAAATCATCGGAAACCCGATGTAAATGCTTAAAATATGTTTCTGCCTCCTCATACTTTTTTTCATGGAGCAAACCAGACAAAACTAAAAAATGATTATCAATATCATGTTGGAACCTACGGTATGTTTCATTCCTCTTTTTAGCTTCCTCCAAATAAACCGATTGCTTTTTTATCTGATCTTCCAGCCCTTTCTGTTCCGTTTCTTGTACCGACAGTGTAATAATCGTTCCAACCAGTTTTAAAATTATAAAAAAGATAACACATGCGCCCAGAATCCAGACCAAAGCCCACAAATTCGATTGTTGGCCAAAAGGGGACGCTTCTGCCTGATCTTGATTCATCCACATATCCAGCCTCAGACCGCTGCGGATGACCCACACAATAAATACACACGGCAAAAGCAAGGAATATAAACAGGAAGAAATTTTTTGCTGTCCTGTATAGGAATACGTTTTTGAAATGTAATTCAACGTCATAACCAACAGCAAAACCAATACAGCCGATAGGAGAATCTGTATCACAATGGCCGTCTGAAACGCCATTTCCTGCCCTGAAAGCCAACGCATCAAAAGAGTCTGAAAGCCTTCCATGAATGTAAAAAGCGTCAGAATGATGATTGTAGGAGCCATCGTATCCGCCCAATTCATTCCTAGTAAAAATATTGAAAAGCAAACAATAATTCCTGTATGCAAAATCAACCGGAAAATGCCGGAACTTTGACAGTACATCATCAGAAATGTAACAAGGTTGCTTAATAGCAAATATGGCATCAGATACCTTTTAATGCGGATTCCGGTAAAATTCTGTATGAAGCAAAATTCCGCAAAATAAAGGCCGCCATTGATAATGAGCCACCAGAGATAAAATCCAACCGATAGCACTTTTGCGTGTTCCATCATATCACCTCATTTTTAAGAAAGTCCAGTAATTTTCGCATAAAGTCCGACTGCCTGCGCCTTGCTATTAATATGCTTTCTCCATTTGTCAAAATCGCCATTCCATTTTCCTGTCCCGCAACACAACTCAAATTTACAACAAAGCTCCGATGACAGCGAAAGAAACGTTCGTCCAGTTTTGCTTCTAACGTATCCAAAGTACCAAAATATTCATACGTTTCATGTATGGTATGAATGCAGATCTGATGGTTAAATACTTCACAATATAAAATATCCCGGATAGGGATTACCTGTGTTTTCCCACTTTTCATAAGAATTAATGCCTGGTTATCCGCCTTCTTGGTTCGTTTTATCGCTCTGTCAAGCGCCAAAAAAAGCCGTTCTTTTGTAACTGGTTTGATCAGATAATGTACTGCATTCATATCAAATGCCTCTACCGCATATTCCCTGTAAGAAGTAATGAAAATAATAGGGATTTTGTGAGAAATCTGTTTTGCGACTTCAAGTCCATTTAACCCTGGAAGCATCATATCTAATAAAACAACGTCAAATGGATCCTTTTCTTTTAATAGCTCTTCGCCTGACATACAAGTCTTAATACTTGCGGGCAATTGCTCGGAATTCATATAGGTTTCTACTTGTTTGCGCAATTCTTCTAACATATATGGTTCATCTTCACATATGGCAATGATAAACATTTCACTTCTCCTCTCTGTTTCACACCTTATAGGGCAACAAAGTGGTATCCTGCTATTTTATATTATCGGCAAATAAGTGTTTACATTTATCTGTGGAGCGCAAATGGATCCTCCCATTGCGTAAAAGGCATTCTCTGCCGGAAGCAGTCCACATAAAAACGACCGGAAACTTCTCACTTTCAAGATGTTTCCGGTCGCTTTTTACGTATGCCATATTAAAAAATTAGATTCTCTCTTGAGCATTGCTGATAATAAAATCAATATTCCTGTTCTCTAAATTTTCATTTTATTTGCTTTCCCCATAACAGGCCCGTGAGCCGCCGATAAATTTAGGGCGTACCCTGGCGCTGGATACATGGGCGCCGCCAATCTGCTTGATAGCAAGCCTTACAGGAACTGCCACAGCCCGAAGGTGCATTCCAATCAGGGTATCGCCAATATCAAGTCCAGCATGGGCTGTTACCCGCTCTACCGCTACAGGAGATTTCATCCCCTTATAAGCGGCAGTGGCAAATGATCCACCTGCCTTTAACTGTGGCACCACATTGACCACTTCATAACCATATCGATCCGCCGCCTCTTCTTCTAAAATCAAAGCCCGGTTTAAATGTTCACAACACTGAGCTGCCAGGTAAATCCCTCTCTCTTTGCACACCTGGCTTATCACACCATAAACCGCCTGTCCAATTTCTTCACTAGAGCAAGATCCAATCCGATAACTTGCGATTTCGCTGGAAGAACAGCCTACCGCCAATAATTGGCCTTCTTTCAGCTTTGCCGCATCCAGCAGTTCATTGACCGCCTGCCTGGTCTGGCTGGCAATTTCCTGTAAAAAACCTTCCTCAATCGGTTTTGTATTCGTTCCATAAACAGTTGCTTCGCTCATACGCTCTCCTTTCTTTAAACAAATCCCAATTCCAGCAGTTACTCTCCACACTTCTGCCGCCGCTGCCGCCAGCTTACAGCAAATTCGCCCTGTCAGTTCCCGGTACTGTCGTTCAAAGGGATCCAGCGGGACAATTCCACATCCGATTTCATCCGTTATCAAAATCCGCTCCGGGCATCCCTCCACCAGTTGTTTCCACATTTTGTCTTCCAACCATTTTGGATCCTCTCCCATTTCCAGCTTTCTCCGAATCATCTGATGAAGATCGTAGGCATACATTGCTTTTTGGAAAACCTCCCAGGAAACAATCTCTCCGTCCGCAAAATCAACTGCTACCCTGTTTTCACCTTCTTTTGCTGCCGCATCCCCCATTTCACTGCCTGATTCCAAATAGTTTGACGCCAAAAATGTCCTTACAGCGAAGTCCCTCTTTCCCTGGCTCATTCCTCCTATAATAAAAATCATACTGACACCATCCACCTTCCATATAAAGCCAATACTGCCAAAGCCGCCAGTTCAAACACCTGCAAAAACCATCCGGCCAAATCCCCTGTAATCCCTCCAAATTCCTTTTGGGACATATGCCAGTAACGCAAAAACGACACACCTGCCACACTGGCAATCAGGCAGGCTGGAATGACGCCGCAAATCCGGACGGTGCCTATCAGACAAATGCAAATCCAACCTAATGACGAAAATCTGACGCAATTCCTATGGGCACCGTCAGAAAAGGTATAGGCCAGACCGCTGTTTTTGGCACATGGAAAGCAGGCTATGGAAAGACCGCTGAAAGACCGTTCTAACGGAAAGACGAAGCAGAAGGCAGCCAGGTTCTTTCCTCCCGCAAATCCTCCTTGAATTCCGTCCGCAAAAAGCTGAACCAGGCATCCGGCATAGGCAAGGAAATACACGCATCCGCCCATAATGGCAAATGCGCCTGTATGGGGATCCTTTAATATTTCCAGTTTCTTTTCTTTTTCCCCATAGGAACTTCTGGCATCTAAGGTATCTAAAAACCCGTCAAAATGAATCCCTCCTGTAACCAGTATCGGTATGCAAGTTCCCAAAAGCCCGGCAGCGGCGAAATGAATATCCAGCCATTTTACAAGCAGCAGCCAGAGCCATAGTAAGACGCCACAGACGATTCCAACCAGCGGAAACCAGCACATGGTATACCGGAGCCTTGGCTTCGTCCATTGGACAACAGGAACCGGGATTTTTGAATACATGGATAGGGCAATTAACAGACCATAAAGTAAATTCATTTTCCTGCACTCCTGTTTCCTTTTAACTATTTTCCCTTAATTGTTCCTTTTTAAATAGGTTTTCGCAAAGCATCCTCCCGGTGTGATGCTATGGGATTTACAGACCTATATTCCTCTTAACATTTTGATAAAAGAATCCTGATGTACAGTTTTCCTATAAGAAAAATCCTGCCATCACCATAACCCAGCAACATAAAAGGCCTAAGATTTCGGCTAAAATCATCAGTTTACCTGCCCTTTTAATATCTTCCGCCTCCACCATCCGATCGTTTTGTCCAATATAGGGCTTCTCAACGCGCTCTCCAAAGTACCAGGCCGGGCCTGCAAGACGGATATGCAAAGCTCCTGCACAGGCGGCTTCCCCATGAGCTGAATTAGGGCTTGCATGATTGTGCCGATCCGTTTGGTAAATATTCCAGGCATTTTTTCCGTCATAATCCGGGCAAACGCTGCCTAATATCCATGCCGCCCCTATCATCAGAAAGCCGGTTAACCTGGCTGGAATATAATTGCAGATATCATCCAGTTTTGCGGCAGCGCACCCAAACAAATAGTACTTCTTATTTTTATATCCTACCATAGAATCCATGGTATTAACAGCCTTATAAAAAAAAATACCTAAAATTCCAAACGCTGCCATATAAAACAGCGGCGCTAAAACCCCATCTGAAGTATTTTCCGCCACCGTTTCCACTGCCGCCCGAATAACCCCGGGCTGATCCAATGGTTTGGTGTCCCTACCTACAATCATGGATACCTGTTTTTTCGCCTCTTCCAAATCGGATACTTCCAGAGCCTTTCTTACTTTCCCGCTTTCCTGATACAGACTTCTGGCTGCCAGAAGCTGAAAGCACCAAAACGCCGTAAGGCACCAGCACAAAGGCCCTTTTCCTCCTTCCAGGCAGGAAACGGCAAAAAGGACTGCCGCTGGAACCAACATGGTTAAAAAAATTACAATCAATACAAGGAAAAAGCCAGCTTCCCGCTCTTTCCCAGGCAGTTTCTTCCGAAGCCAATGTTCGGTACGGGAAATTAGCTTTCCAATTAAAACCACTGGATGAAGTAGAAGCCTTGGTTCTCCAAATATCCAATCCAAGATTACGCCAATTGTTAATGCACTGAAACGAAACATGCCTATCCTCATACTTTTTGTGAATTGAAATTAGATTCATGAACATTACTCGTTAATATTCTTACGTTTGCCATTATAGCGGTTTTTTGCTGAATTTGCAATGCTAATCGAGCATGTGGTATGAGAAGAATAGCGTCCATCTATAGTTCATACAAGTTTAAGAAGGCTGCTGTAATATCCCTTAGAACAAGAATTCACAGCAGCCTCTTGACCATTAAATTATGCAAGTGTCAAAAATATGATTATCTATATACAAGTTTTATTTCTTTTTTGCTTCATCAGCACATATCCTTCAAATATATCAAGATCCTCTTTTGTAGTAATCTTTATATTTGTCTGATCTCCATAAGCTTTATAAATCCTATCGCCAAGCGCATACATTAAAGAGGTTGTATGCGGCTCAACCTGATCAATCAGCTCCTGTTCCTTTGCGCGCTTATATATGTCAAGCAAATACCCATAATGGAATCCGTAGGGGCAAGCAATCTGAATATATCGATCACGATTCACCCATGTTCTACTTTCATTGCCATCATTGCTTCCTAAAAGCTGATAGCATGGTGTAGCTGTCACAGAAGATCCTTTTTCTTTCATTACCCGAATCACATCCGCAACAATCTTTTCCGATGTAAATGGAGCAGCTCCATACTGAATCAACACATAATCGTCTGTACTAATTTTCCCCTTCAAATAATTCATGCCGTTCATAACAGATTCTTGGAATGTGTTTCCACCATCCGCAATCCATCTCACCTTTGATAAATCATATTGCCTTATCATCTGCTTTAGGAAATCTTTCCAGCTCTTATGGCATACAACTTCCACTGCGTCTACTTCAGGATGGTTTTGAAAAATCTCTATTGTATATGCCAAAATCGGCTTTCCCAATACTTCTACAAACTGTTTTGGGCGATTTGCCCCAACACGTAATCCAACACCACCTGCTAATATGATTGCTATAATCATCCTCTATTCTCTCTCCTAGTTTATTTTATAGCTGTCCAATGCCGGATTAATAAAACGGACTAAGTTTCTGTATGCTGGCAAAAAGAAAAAGCTGTCATCATCGCCAACACTGCCTTTATACAGTCCCCAGCAAAACCAATAAAACGCTGAGATAGGCAGAAATGCCATATAATACCGATGCTCATCCTTTGTAAGTTCCCGGCCAACAAATGCTTTCAAATACCGTTCAATCTGCTCATCTGTCCAGTCATAGCGGCTGAGAATGCAGCCAATATCGTTTGCGGCATAATTCAGTCCAGCATATTCCCAGTCAATCAGATAGATTTCTCCCCTATCATCAGAAAGATAATTAGGTTCATAAGTATCATTGTGGCAGAGAACCAAGCCGAAGCCAAGGCGTTTGGCATCTGCTTTAACTAACAGATAAAGTTCATCAACCTTTTTTACAAGTTCAGCAAACTCTTTTGTCAAATTTCCCTTTGTGGCAGAAGCAATCATCATTAATCTTTTTCCTTCTGCTACATTGTCAAACACTTTTATCGTATCGTCATACCGCACAGCGTGTAACCGTCGCAAGCACTCCATTGCTGCCCTCAACTGAGCATCTGACCTTTCAAACTCACAGTTTTTTGCGTTTTTAATAAAATATGACACTTTCCATCCAGAAAGTTCTATATGAATAACGGATTTATCAATCCCGATCTCCTTAGCCACCATCTGCGCAAACGCCTCTGTATGCCGATCAATTAAATTACTAGCCGTATGGCCCGGATGGCGATAGACATACTTCACGCCATTACATCCAAACGCAAATGATACATTGGTCAAGCCAGCATTAATAACCTCAATATCAGTTATTACATTGGGGTCACATCTTAAAGTGGAACAAATATTAGTATTAATTTCGGAATCAACATTTAAAAGAAATTCGGAATCAAATTTTCTCAAATCATCGATG
>CAJUTC010000079.1 GCA_910589195.1 uncultured Lachnospiraceae bacterium | reverse complement strand
GATCATATTTCACGTTTTTGAGCATGATATAGTAACTTATAAGACAAGCCATTATAAAATTAATGTTTCATGGTACGCGCAACGTGTAAGGAGATGTAATGAAGACAAATTATCTAAAAATTGGACGAGGCGCAATCAACCTGGTTGAAGAAACGCTTCATATAAATAACATATTAGGCAAAATTCTGTATGTTGCAGACCCTTTTGTAGATAACTTATATGGAAAAATTGTTAAGCAGCAGATTAGCAAAGTTGGTAGACTCAAAGTCCAATTTGCAGATTACAATACAATATCCTATGCAATGGAAATTGCCGAAAGGTGCATTGCTACGGATGTGGATTGTCTTGTCGGGCTTGGTGGTGGGCGTGTCTTAGATGTTTGCAAGTATGCTGCCTTTATTTCTAAAACCTCTTATCTTGCAATTCCAACAACAGCCGCCAATGACGGACTGACTTCGCCGATTGCCGTACTGAAAAGACAAGATGGATTGCCAAAAAGCCTGGGAGCGGTAATGCCAACTATGACTTTAATAGACACAGAAGTTATTGCGGCAGGTCCGATTCAAAATATTCAAGCGGGGATAGGTGACACAATTTCAAACTTTATGGCTTTAAAAGATTGGGACTTTGCCGTATCAAGGGGGAAGGATGAGATGAATGCATATGCTTATCTTATGTCCCGCAGTTCACTTGACGCGCTAATGAAAACATCATATGAAAGTATTTGTCCAGAATTTATTGAGGTACTTGTAAATGCTTTGGTATTATCAGGAATTGCCATGGATTTTGCTGGCAGCAGCAGGCCAGTAAGCGGCTCAGAGCATTGCTTTTCTCATGCATTAGACTATTACAGCAAAAAGAAAAATCTCCATGGTATTCAGGTTGCTCTTGGAACGGTGGCCATGCTCAAAATGGTTGATGAACCGTATGATGAAGTATTGGATTACTTGAGGAAGTTTGAAGTGGAAATCAATCCTGTTGTTTTGGGAATTGATGAAGATACGTTTGTTGGATGTATGCAAAAGGGCTCATCCATGAGAAAAGGTAGGTATACTCGACTTGATGAATCGGATTTAAGTGAAGTAAAACTAAAAAAATTATATAAAGAGCTAGTGGAGGAGTTGTAAAATGAAAGCACTAATTTTAGCTGCCGGCTTAGGAACACGCTTGGCGCCGATTACAGATGACAAGCCAAAATCTTTGGTCCCAGTTAATGGGAAACCTATTTTGTTTAAGCAGATTGAAAATCTGCTAAAAAACGGCATTACAGATATTACAATTGTATCTGGTTATAAGGCTGACATCCTTGAAAAGGCAGTTCATGAATTGTATCCGGAAATTAAGATAATTGAAAATACAGATTATGCTACTACAAACAATATGTATTCCGCATATATAGCGCGAAAAGCAGTTGAGAATGATAGCTTCTTAATGATGAATGCTGACGTTTTTTATGACACATCTGTTATTACGGAATTGTTAGCCTATGAAAGTGATAATGCAATTGTCACGGATATCGGCAGATATCTTAAAGAATCGATGAAGGTTGTTGAAAAAAATGGCCGGTTAGTAAAAATTTCAAAAACAATTATGTCAGAAGATTCCTTTGGTGTTTCAATCGATGTATATAAATTATCGAAAGAAGGCGGTAAAGCATTTTTTGATAAGTGCGCTGAATATATCGAGGAGAAAAAAGAATTAAAGATGTGGAGCGAGGTTGCGCTAAATGATATTCTTCCGTACATTATATTTAAGGCTTGCCCGCTAAAAGGCAGGTGGTTTGAAATTGATGACCATGATGATTTAACTTCAGCCGAAGTTCTATTTGCTGAGGTCTAAGAAATGGATATTTTTAGGAAAAACACGGCTATTCTAAAGAAAAAGAAATTATTTCTTTTTGATATGGATGGTACTATTTATGAAGAAGACAGGATATTTGATGGAACACATCAAATATTAAATTACATTAATGGTATTGGAGGAAAATATGTATTTATAACGAATAACTCCTCTAAGTCAGTTACTGATTATGTAAAGAAAGTTAATCGGCTTGGAATACGTGGGGATGAAAGCAATTTTTTCACCTCTGCCCAAGCCACAATTCTTTATCTTAAAAAGAATTATCCTAATGCTAAAGTTTATTGTCAGGGAACAAAATCTTTTGTAAAAGAATTAGCAGGTAGCGGAATTCATGTTACGGATCGGATTGAGCCGGTTAAAGCGGTTGTAGTGGGATTTGATACGGAGCTTACAAGCGCTAAATTAGCTGTAACGTGTGAGGTACTTACCACACAAAATGTTCCATTTATTGCAACAAATCCAGATTTAAGATGTCCGGTTGGGTTTGGATTTATTCCCGATTGTGGTTCAATATGCGGAATGATTAAAAATGCTACCGATAAAGAACCGGTGTATATCGGAAAACCAGCGCCAATCATGGTAGATATCGTAAGGGAAAAATTTGGATACTTACCAGACGAAACGGTTGTAATCGGGGATAGGCTATATACAGATATTGCAACAGGTCTTAATGCGAATGTAACAGCAGTCTGTGTTTTAACTGGGGAAGCAAAAAAAATAGATATTATTGAAGGCACTATTAAACCCACTTATACTTTTAAAAGCGTAAAAGAACTTTATGAAAATTTGATTTAACGTCTTTGAAATGAATGAGCGGATTGGTTTCTTAATGATTGCTATAAAATGAAAACTTTTTGATAAGAATTGCTATATCAGAATTTTTGTCAAGCCTTCATGCGCCCAGCAGCAAACGCCACTATTATAAAGCTGGCCAGCGCATTTGGCATTCTTGAATGCATATCACACTTGCGGCGATGCCATGAATGAAAGGAGATACTGTGAAACGTATTCGGCGGATGCACACAAAATGCCAAAAGCAGGCATTTTGGCGCTGGTACAAACCGCACGGCAAGAGCTTGGTCTTACATAAAAAATTCGATACATTCATAGTATTCATTGGCAAGAATGTTCCGCTTGATAGTTTATAAGAACTCCCTAAAATATTTTAACGGTGATTGTATGTTAGTATTTTACAGTTACATAAGCACAACCTACATCAATTACTTCAACGTATCCAAATACCCCATAAAATTCTTCTTATTTTCCAATGGCGATGTGGTCGGTCTTCCCAGATCATCTCTGGCTCCTATGGAACATTTTACTTCAATAAAACTTAACTGGCTTCTGCTTTTTGCCAATTCCAACTGTTCATCCAATGCATGAAAATCTGCCACACTGACGGCATTTGGATAGCCGCATGCTTTCGCAATGGCAACCAGATCTACGGCAGACGCTACGGTTGGCATTCCTCCGACCGTTTCGTGCGCCCCATTATTGATTACCACATGTACCATATTTGGGGTGGCGTTTGATCCAAGTACAGCCATAGAACCCATATGCATAAGCACAGACCCGTCACCGTCTATGCACCATACCCGGGTGCCTGGCTTGTGAATTGCCACCCCAAGGGCAATGGAAGAGCTGTGCCCCATAGAACCAACGGTAAGAAAATCGTACTGGTGTCCCTGGCCTCTGGCTTCTCTGATTTCAAAAAGTTCCCGGCTAGCCTTTCCGGTGGTGCTGACAATCGGATCCGCACCAGATGCTATTACGATATGGCGGATAATTTCTTCCCGGCTCATTGTATTTTCATTTTCATACTTGATTTTGCCATCATATGAAATAGCGCCTTTTCGAACCAGAAAAGCCACATCCTTCCCTTTATTTAACAGTGCCCGGTATTGGTTCATAATTGCTTCGACTTCTTCATCGGTAGTTTCTTTTCCGATAATAAAAGATGGAACCCCCATATCTTCAAGGAGCTTTACCGTCACGCTTCCCTGATAAATGTGCTGCGGCTCGTCTGGTATGCCAGGTTCCCCACGCCAGCCAATAATAAATACCATTGGAATTCCATATACCTTATCATTTAGCAGGGAAGCAACCGGGTTAATGATATTGCCCTCCCCACTGTTCTGCATATAAACAACCGGAATTTTTCCAGTTGCCAAATGATAACCGGCTGCTAGAGCTACACAATTTCCTTCATTTGCCGCAATAATATGATGTTTCGGATCGATTCCATAGGTGCCCATTAAATAGTTGCATAAAGCTTTCAACTGTGAATCAGGAACACCAGTATAAAAATCAGAATCAATAATCGCTGCCAGCTTTTCTGCTTTCATTTAGAGTCCTCTTTTCTGTCTAAAATTTCATGGTATAGAGCATTGATGGCTTTGGAGTCTAACCGTACTGGGTTATTTTTTAATCGAACTGGGTTTACAGATCGGCTCAACAGGCTGAAATCGCTGGCCTGCGCGTTAGGCGCATCCAATTTCAGCTCATTTAACAAGTTGCAGAAGAATTGAATTCCTCCTTCTACAGTTGGACATCCCATGGAAAGGGCTATCTGATGAAAAATATGATTAAGGTAGCCTTCCCCTCTTAAATCAATGCATTTCAAACTGTTTTGAACCATATACGGCCATAATTTTGCTACACATAATGCCGCTCCATGGCCATGTGAGATCCCATATAAACTGGTTAATTTATAACACATGGCATGCCCGGCGGTAGTCTGCGTTATATTTATGGCTTTCCCGGCAATATAGGCGGCCTTTAACATGGATTCATTGCCGGAATCCTCATTTTTCAAAAAGGAATCCTTACATTCTAAGATCATGCCAATTGCTTGTTTGGAAAAAGACTGGCTTTCTTCCGTGGAATTTACAGACCAGTAAGATTCTATCCCATGACATAAAGCATCCATCATAGTCGATTTCTTTTGATATTCTGGTAACGTTTTAAGTGCTGACGCATCAAATAAAACCGTATGGGGGATACAGCTTTCATCCGCAATGGACTGTTTTTCACCGTTTAAGTAAATAACGGCATACCGGGTTGCCTCGGAACCGGTTCCGGCTGTCGTCGGGATTGCCAGTAGTTCTACAGTATTTGGTACAATTTCCTGTTGCAGATAATGGCAGGCAGGATCCATATTGGAATACAATTTAATACATTTTGCCACATCCATCGCACTGCCGCCACCCACCGCGATAATAGAGTCACAATGGTTCTGATGGAATGCCTTAACCCCTTCCACTACCGATTCGTATTGGGGGTTGGGTTCAAAATCTTGGAATTTAACAAATTTAACCGAAAGGCGCTGTTCTGCCTCATCAAAATACTTGCTGATTTCTAAAAGAGGCAAGGAACTGTCACATACTAGAAGCACCGTTTTAAAATGGTTTTGCCACAGATATCCATCTAATTCCGGATAATTTTTACTGGCAGTCAATATGGTTTGTTCCATTTAACTTCCTCCCCATGCGATAAAATGAAATTCATGATGCCGAGATCAAGGCATTTCGTCTTACGAATACTTCGGTTTTAGAATGTTTGCTGTTTTTGCTTTCGTGTGCTGCCACCTTTCAGATTTTTTCAGGAATCCGATCTGCTGTATTGCTTTGATTTAGAAAAGTTAACGGATCACATGGCTAAACTTCTTCCGGAATTAATCGGATGATCTCCTTAAACGGCATGCAAATATCATCGCATTCCTTTGCCCGATGGTTTTTCAGGATCATTTTCGCCGCATTCTGCATAGCCGGGAATCCGGTTCTGGTCAACTGATTTGCATAGATAACAATGTTGATTCCCCGTTCTTTGAACTCTTCTTCTGTAACTGCGTTAAATGATGTGGGGACAACTACCAGCGGAGTAGTGGCATCCTGCTTCCGGAACCGTTCTACAAACTCAAAAATTTCTGCCGGATCTTTTTTACGGCTGTGGATCATAATAGCATCTGCACCTGCTTTGATAAAAGCAAATGCCCGCTTCAGTGCGTCTTCCATTCCCTGTTCTAAAATCAGGCTTTCAATACGGGCGCAAATCATGAAATCACTTGTACGCTGTGCCTTCTTTCCGGCGGCGATCTTAGCGGCAAATTCCGAAATTTCCGCCTGTGTTTGTACCACTTCATTCCCGAATAAAGAATTTTTCTTCAGACCTGTCTTATCCTCGATAATCACCATGGATACTCCCATGCGTTCCAGAGAACGGACAGTATATACAAAATGCTCGGTCAGACCTCCGGTATCTCCATCAAAAATAATGGGTTTTGTGGTAACTTCACAAATATCATCAATGGTACGGAAGCGGGAAGTCATATCCACCAGTTCGATATCGGGTTTTCCTTTAGCGGTAGAGTCACAAAGGGAACTGATCCACATGGCATCAAACTGGCGGGCACCGCCTTCTTCTTCTACAACGGTTTGCTCCACAATTAACCCTGTTAACCCGCTGTGTGCTTCCATTGCACGGATCGTTCCCTTCATGGCAAGTGCTTTCTTAAGCCTTGCCCGCCGGATATCGGGTGTAGAAAGTTCCGACCGGACACGGGCATCCAGGCTTTTATAAGTTTCATTGTTTGAATAGGGGAATTCTACAAGCTGTCCGCCATAAGAAGCCAATACTGATACCACTTCATCGCGGATTGGTTTTTGGAACCCGGTTACCCAGTCATCACCGTGTACCACATAGGTAGGCTGATATTTTTTTAAGTTTTCTTGATAACTTAATGTTTTTTGTTCCACTACTTTATAAACGCCTGCTATATTTTCAAACATGCTTTTCCTCTCTTCGTATGGTAAGAGGGGGAAACGTTTATAGCTTACAACCGCTTCGTCCGATAAAACACCCACAATTAGCTTGCCAAGACGCTCTGCCTTTCGGATAATTGCAATATGCCCACTATGTAAAATATCAGAAGAAAAACACATATAAACGGTTCGGCTTTCAATTTCCTTCAATTTATCAGAAATGACTGCTAAATCCTCGGGATTATCGATTTCACTGCAAAGCTGTTTTTTTACATCCAGAGGATAAAGGGCGCAAGTATGGGAAACTTCATTAAATGCCACTTCCGCATAGCATGTCCTATTTCCGGATTCACAAAATTTGATAATATTGGCAAGCCATTTCAGCCAAGTATCCTTTTTTAGTAGATAAAGGGGCTGTGCAGCTACGGCTTCATTAAAAAATTCCACTCCTATGTGAGTAACCTGTCCATTGCGGATCACAGCTTTAAAATCTTTCTCTGGAAGCGGATGCGTGGAGCTAACCGCAATACAGCTTGTTTCGGATGATACAATCTCATCCAGCACAGCATTTTCAAATACCAAATCCCCATGGATTAAAATGATATCATCATCCAGATAATTCCTGGCGCAATAAATAGAATAGATATAATTGGTATCCTGATAGTCCGGATTTTTTACAAATGTAAGATGTAACGGCAAATCAAGTCCTTGACAGTAGTTAACCAAAATACTGTCAAATTGCCCGGTGGTAATAATTACTTCTTCAATGCCGATGGCGGCAAGCTGTGTTAACTGCCTGGACAAAATCGTTTCTTTATTTGAAATTTCAGTCATACATTTGGGATGTTCTGAAGTTAAACTTCCCATACGGGTGCCCATTCCGGAATTTAGAATTAGTGCTTTCATTCTGATTATAGATTCCTTTCATATTTATTTACTATGATGTTGGTGTCAAAGGGTCTTTTGCCACCTTGATCCGGATTACTCCGCACTTTGTGCTCCCGTAATCCTCAAAAACATTCAAAATCCGCCCGGATTGGCTGCTTTTTCATGTTTTTGGCGGATCCTAAGTTCAAAAATCCTCTTGCAAGCGAGCTAGCTAGCATCGGATTTTCGACCTTTT
>CAJUTC010000078.1 GCA_910589195.1 uncultured Lachnospiraceae bacterium | reverse complement strand
GGTGATTTTCAGGATTTGCTTTCTGGAGGGAACTTAGGCGGTGTATCCGGAATGAATATCCGTTTGTAAACGGGGGAGCAAAAGAAATTATTGTGTATGGAAAAGCAAACATTTCTTTTCGGAAGGAAAGGATGCTTGCTTTTTCCGGTTTAAAGAGAGAATCAAAAGGGAATCCTTAAGAAAAAACTGTAAAAAATGATATCAGGAGGAAATGTAATGCCAAACCGTTTATGCGTACACTTAGATGGAAATCCTGTTTATGATATTGTGTTAGAACAATCCTTTGAAGCATTAGACCAAGAGGTAAAGAAATTAGGAACGGAAACGAAGAAGCTATGTATTGTAACAGATTCAAATGTAGCTTCCCTATACCTTGATGAAGTTCAAAAAAGGCTTTCAAAAGTTGCCCAAAGGGTTGATGCGTTCATCTTTCCAGCAGGAGAAGAATATAAAAACTTAAATACGGTTAAAGATTTATACGAACGCCTTATTCAAAAATCATACCAACGAAATGATATGTTGGTAGCGCTAGGAGGAGGCGTGACCGGAGATTTATGCGGTTTTGCGGCAGCAACCTATCTGCGTGGAATTTCATTTATTCAGATTCCTACTACATTATTGTCACAGGTAGATTCCAGCATTGGAGGAAAAACAGGTGTTGATTTTGATGCTTACAAAAATATGGTAGGGGCTTTCCACATGCCAAGCCTTGTATATACTAATGTGAAAACCTTATCTACATTGCCGGAGGAACAGTTTATTTCTGGAATGGGAGAGGTAGTAAAACATGGGTTAATCCAGAATAAGGAATACTATCTATGGCTGCTTGCCAACAGTGCTAACATAATGAGCCGGGATGAAGCTATTTGCCAAAATATGATTCTGGAAAGTAACAAGATTAAGCGAAGGGTGGTGGAAGACGATCCGAAGGAAAAAGGAAGCCGTGCTCTTTTGAATTTTGGCCACACATTAGGCCATAGCATTGAAAAACTGAAGGAATTCTCTATGCCTCACGGGCATTGCGTAGCGGTAGGATGCTTGGCTGCTATTCGGATTTCGGTAAACAGGGGATATTTATCAGAAGATGAATTGCGTGAGTTTAAGAATGTTATGAAAACATTTCAGATGCCACTGAAAATAGAAGGGATTTCGGCAGACGCGGTATTAGAAGCTGTAAAGCATGATAAAAAGATGGAAGCCGGGAGAATTAAATTCATTTTGCTAAAGTCTTTGGGGCAGGCTGTTGTGGATCCAACAGTTAGCCGTGAGGAAATGCATCTGGGTCTTTGCGAAATTCTTGCCAGATAATCATGTTAAAGGTGTCAAACGGTCTTTTGATATTTATGATGCAGGATTTATCCGCCCTATGTGCGCCCAAAATCCTAAAAACATCCAAAATCCGCCTGGATCGGGCTACTGTTTTTCATGTTTTTAGCGGGTTCCAAAGTCTAAAAATCCTTTTGCTAGCAAGATTAACATGGGATTTTAGACCATTTAACCCTGATATCATATGATGGGAGAACAATAAATAATTATGCAGGATAAAATGAATACATTAAGAGAAAAATGGAAGGGCCTGGCTGCCTTTTTTGTAAGCACAGCCGTTTTAATTTGGCTGGATCAGTGGACCAAACAGTTAGCGTCTAACAGTTTAAAAGACCAGCCAGAAATTGTAATCTGGAACGGTGTATTTGAATTGAGGTATTTGGAAAACAGGGGAGCGGCATTTGGCATGCTCCAGGGACGACAGGTATTTTTCTTTTTGGTTGCGGCAGTTGTGCTGGCTGGGGTAGGCTTTGCTCTTTACCGAATGCCATTTACAAAGCATTATCTTCCCCTTGGAGGCTGTATGGTCCTTTTGGTGGCCGGAGCTTTGGGAAATATGATTGATCGGATTCGGCAGCAGTTTGTGGTAGATTTTTTATATTTTTGCCTGATTGATTTCCCGATCTTCAACGTGGCAGATTGCTACGTCACCATTGCCGCGTGTTTCCTTATCATTCTGGTTATGTGGTATTACAAAGATGAAGACTTGGAATTTTTCTCCGGGAAGAAGGTGAAACAGGCTTGAACCTTTGTTTTGTAGTATCTGAAGAGGAGCAGGATATCCGTATTGATAAATACTTAACCGATTGCTGCCACGGGCTGTCCCGTTCCTTTTTGCAGAAGCTTTTAAAATCGGGAAATGTACTGGTAGATGGAAAACCAGTAAAAAGCAGCTACCAAGTCAGTGAGGGAAACCAAATTTCCTGTCAAGTACCGGAGGCGGTAGAACCGGAGATTTTGGCGGAACCTATGGATTTGGATATTCTGTATGAAGATCCATGGGTGATTTTAGTGAATAAACCGAAAGGGATGGTTGTACATCCGGCAGCAGGCCATTTAAGCGGGACTTTAGTGAATGGACTGATGTACCACTGCCGTGGCCAGCTCTCCGGCATTAACGGCGTCCTAAGGCCTGGTATCGTCCATCGGATTGATATGGATACTACAGGTGTTTTAATTGTGTGCAAAAACGATGTTTCCCATCAACACATCGCAGCCCAATTAAAGGAACATTCGGTTACAAGAAGGTATCAGGCGATTGTTCATGGTGTGATAAAAGAAGATAGCATAACCATAGACGCCCCGATTGGGCGCCATCCCACAGAACGGAAAAAAATGAGCGTCAATCAGAAAAATGGGAAGCATGCGGTTACACATGTAACTGTGTTGGAACGGTTTCAAAATTACACATACATTGAATGCCGTTTAGAAACCGGTCGGACCCATCAAATTCGGGTGCATATGGCAAGCGTTCATCATCCTCTTTTAGGCGATTTGCTTTATGGGCCAGGCCGCTGCCCGTTTCAAAATCTCCAGGGGCAAACCTTACATGCGGGTATTCTTGGGTTTATTCATCCAGAAAGCGGCGAATATATGGAAGTTACAGCAACCCTTCCGGAATATTTTGAAACGTTGCTTCATAAGCTTCGAAGTCTATAAACGAAAAATATACTAACAAAAATTTTCTGTAAAGTTCACTATCATGTATATACTTTTCTGGAAATTTATAGTATAATTATAGAAGCGGAGCACAGATATGGATTTTTTATTTGATTAGGAAGTTCTTAAAATTTTCTATTGAGTAAATAATAATTATCACACTGTGACGAATCAGAATTGTCCGTTTACACGGTTCGCTACAGACTAAGATCCTGCAAGGCAGGATTCTTTTTAAAATGGGTTCCGGAAAGGAGATATGCATATGAATGGAAACTTGATTATTACTATTGGGCGTCAGTGCGGAAGTGCGGGACGAAAAATTGGTATGAAGCTGGCAGAAGAATTAGGGGTAAAGTGCTATGATAAAGAACTACTGTCCTTAGCGGCGAAACACAGCGGCCTTTGTGAAGAACTGTTTGAAACTCATGATGAAAAGCCTACCAGCAGTTTTCTCTATTCACTGGTCATGGATACCTATTCTATGGGATACACTTCTTCGGCATATATGGATATGCCCATCAATCATAAGGTTTTCCTGGCACAATTTGATACCATAAAAAAGCTAGCTGCAGAAGAGTCTTGTGTAATTGTAGGGCGCTGCGCAGATTATGCTTTGGCAGACTATCCGAATACCGTAACGGTTTTTATTTCTGGCGATGAAAAAGATAAGATAGCTTATTTAAAAGATTTGTATCAGCTCGATGATGCCAAAGCGAAAGATACTATGATTAAAACTGATAAAAAACGTGCCAGCTACTATAATTATTATTCCAGCAAAAAGTGGGGTGACGCCAAGGGCTATGATCTGTGTATTAACAGCAGTGCAGTTGGATATGACGGGGCCGTTACTATTATCCGGGAGTTTGCAAAAGCAAAGCAAGCATGGAAAAATAAATAAATAGCCAAAATAGCAGAAAAAATCGGTTGACAATAAAATCCATACATGCTATTATATTTGGGTATGCCGCACAACGAGGTAATAAGGCTGCTTTTAGCAGGCACCATAGTTGGCGAGTAATGATAATAGGAGGTCCCTAAAAATGTACGCGATTATTGCAACTGGCGGAAAGCAGTACAAAGTATCAGAGGGCGATATCATTAAGGTAGAGAAGCTGGGCGTAGAAGCCGGCGAAACCGTTACCTTCGATCAGGTATTGGCCATAAGCAACGGTGAATTAACCGTAGGATGCCCAACTGTAGCAGGCGCAACGGTAACTGCTTCTGTAGTAAAAGAAGGTAAGGGCAAGAAAGTCATCGTTTACAAGTATAAGAGAAAAACTGGCTATCATAAGAAAAATGGCCACAGACAGCTTTATACTCAGGTAAAGATTGATAAAATCAATGCATAGTTATGATTCGTGTAACTGTATTTCAGGATTCCGAAAAGCTGGTAAAGGGAATTGAATGCAGCGGCCATGCAGGATACGGCGGTGATGAGGGAACGGATATTGTTTGCTCGGCTGTATCGGCCCTGACCCTTAATATGGCAAATTCCGTAGAGGAATTTACTGATGATGGATTTCAGGGAGAAATGGACGAGGAAAACGGTGGATTTTCTTTTTTCTTTACAAAGGCTATTAGCAGGGAATCAAAGCTTTTGATGGACTCCCTTATATTGGGTCTTACTAATATCAGGGAATCTTATGGAGAAGAATACATTACCATACGATTTAAGGAGGTGTGAGAGATGTTTCAAATGAACCTTCAGTTATTTGCTCATAAAAAGGGTGTTGGTTCTACGAAAAACGGACGTGACTCGGAGTCTAAGCGTCTTGGCGCGAAAAGAGCGGACGGACAGTTCGTACTGGCAGGAAATATTCTGTACAGGCAGCGTGGAACGAAGATTCATCCAGGCAACAACGTAGGAAGAGGCGGAGATGATACCTTATTCGCTTTAGTTGACGGTGTTGTACGGTTTGAGAGGAAGGGCAGGGACAAGAAGCAGGTTTCTGTGTATCCAAAGGTTATCAATGAATAATGAGCAGAATGAGCTTCATACTGATGGGTATGAGGCTCTTCTTTGTCATATGGGAAAGACCCTTTGAATTTTCATCGGTTCCTATATGACAAAAACCATCCCGGGCCGGATCGTGGGATCTGCCCGCCAGATATATTTACTGCCCCCAAAGACCACAGCGTAAAGGGGCTTCATCCAAGCATGAAAAAGAAAGGTATAATTGATATGTTTTGTGACAGTGCGAAAGTGTTTATCAAATCTGGAAAAGGCGGAGATGGCCATGTATCATTCCGGCGCGAGCTCTATGTACCTGCCGGAGGACCTGACGGCGGTGATGGTGGCCGTGGGGGAGATATTATCTTTGAAGTAGAAGACGGATTGAACACCCTGACGGATTTTCGACATGTAAGGAAATATGTGGCCTCCAGCGGGAAAGAAGGAGGCAAACGTCGTTGCCATGGAGCGGATGGGGAAGATCTGGTGATTAAAGTACCAGAAGGAACGATCATCAAAGATTTCCAGTCTGGAAAGGTAATTGCCGATATGTCCGGAAAAAATCGTCGTGAAGTGATCTTAAAGGGTGGTAAGGGCGGCCTAGGAAATATGCATTTTGCAACTTCCACCATGCAGGTTCCTAAGTATGCACAGCCAGGCCAGCCGGCGCAGGAGCTGTGGGTACAGCTAGAGCTTAAAGTAATTGCCGATGTGGGCCTGGTAGGCTTTCCGAATGTGGGGAAATCCACACTGCTTTCTAGAGTCAGCAATGCCAGGCCTAAAATTGCGAATTACCATTTCACTACATTAAATCCTCATCTTGGCGTAGTTGATTTAGGAGATGGCGCTGGGTATGTAATGGCAGATATTCCTGGATTAATCGAAGGAGCTTCCGAAGGCGTTGGTCTGGGACATGCGTTCCTCCGGCATATTGAACGTACCCGAGTGCTAATTCATATTGTAGATGCCGCATCCACAGAAGGCCGTAATCCAATCGAAGATTTTCATGCCATTAACAAAGAATTACAAACGTATAACCCAGAACTTGCTAAAAAGCCCCAAGTAATTGCAGCAAATAAAGTTGACGCAATTGATAGAGCAGAAGAAGAACAAAATCCAATCGAAATCCTGAAGGAAGAATTCGAGCCAAATGGGATTCGGGTTTTTCCGATTTCCGCAGTAAGCGGACAGGGCGTGCGGGAATTGCTTTACTATGTAAATGAATTACTGAAAACAGTAGAGCAAGAGCCGATTATTTTTGAAAGAGAGTTCGATCTTGCTTCCATTAATGTTTTGCCTAATTTACCTTATACGGTAGAAAAAGATTCCGATGGTGTTTATATCGTAGAAGGGCCACGTATCGAAAAAATGCTGGGATATACGAATCTGGAATCAGAAAAAGGATTTGACTTTTTCCAGAAATTTTTGAAAGACAATGGGATTTTAGATGAACTAGAACAAGCAGGGATCCAGGAAGGTGATACGGTTCGCATATACGGTCTGGCCTTTGATTACTACAAATAAAGGAGATACTATAATGACAAGTAAACAACGCTCCTACTTAAAAGGATTAGCTATGAATATTGATCCGATTTTTCAAATCGGAAAATCCAGTCTTACGCCTGAAGTAACACAGGCTGTAGATGAAGCATTAGAAGCACGGGAGTTAATTAAAATCGCGATATTAAAAAACTGTGTGGATGATGGCAATTCTATAGCTGAAGTACTTGCAGAACGGACCCATGCCCAATTGGTACAAGTAATCGGCAGAAAAGTTATTCTTTACCGTCCGGCAAAAGATATGGCAAAAAGGAAAATACAGCTTCCGTAATTGATTTTTATCAACAGGAGAAAGCAGCAATGAGCAAAATTGGAATTATGGGCGGAACCTTTGATCCGATTCATAATGGACATCTGTTAATCGGCATACAGGCTAAGGAAGAGTATGATTTGGATCAAATTTGGTACATGCCGAACGGACAGCCTCCCCATAAAAAAGATCATAAAATAACCGATAAAAATCATCGTTGCAATATGGTAAAATTTGCGTTAGAAGGCCAAAAGGGGATGATATTTTCGGACTTTGAAATAAAGCGTCCGGGAAATACTTATACAGCACAGACATTGTCCCTGCTAAGAGCAGCTTATCCGCAAAATAAATTTTACTTTATTTTAGGTGCAGATTCTTTGTATGAAATTGAACAGTGGTATCATCCGGAACAAATTATGGAGCAGGTGGTTATTCTGGCAGCCTGCCGTGAATACAGCCACGCACATCCAAGTTTAAACAAGCAAATACGTGAGTTGACTCAAAAATATAATGCGGAAATTTATCCGCTTCACAGCAAGGAAATTGATGTTTCATCTGAAGCGATTCGAACTATGATTTCAGAAGGAAAAAATCCGGAGCGCTTACTGCCAAAAGCAGTTTTAAGATATATCCAGGAAAATCGTTTATATCTTTAATAAGGTTCAGACAAATCTTAAAATGAATTACAGCAAGGAGGAAGTAGAAATGACAGAAGCCCTAAACTTAATCTTATCTTACCGTAAAAATCTGGAAATGAAACTGGATCCTATGCGTTATGAACATTCGTTAAGCGTATCCTATACCTGTGTTAATCTTGCTATGCGCTATAGGTATGACTTAGAAAAAGCAGAACTGGCAGGTCTGCTTCACGACTGCGGCAAGCGATATTCTGATGATATTATACTGAAAAAATGCAAAAAACATGGGATTTCTGTTTCTCCTGAGGAGGAGGAAGCTCCTGCTGTACTTCATGCCAATTATGGAACCTGGCTGGCAAAACACAAATACGGAATTAGTGATCCGGAAATTTTATCAGCGATTCTATACCACACTACGGGAAAGCCGGAAATGACTATGCTGGAAAAAATTGTATATATAGCGGATTACATTGAACCAAGAAGAAACAAAGCGTCGAATTTGCC
>CAJUTC010000077.1 GCA_910589195.1 uncultured Lachnospiraceae bacterium | reverse complement strand
ATGAACACCAATTTATCCTATCGACCATCTCATACACAAAAAGACTTAACTTTTCTCCCTTCCTCCACTTAATTTCCGAATCCTGTAGCAGTTATTTCTTAATTAGAAACTGCCCTCTGCCTTGCAAAATCCCTATATGGTTTTTATTTGATTATTTTTAACACAGTGGAAATATTCAGGTTGCCATTGTCATGATTTTTTTGCAATGCTTGCCACTTTTATTTTTCTGAACACGATTATTGAACTGATAACATCAAGGCAGAAAATAAACTGCAAGATGCTATGAATGACCATTTCTGTCTGTGATAACATTCCTTCCGCATAGCTGCGGCTTACAGCGGATACCCCAATCAGACCGCTCAAAATAATAGCGGCACAATCGAAAACTACTAAAGCAAAAGAAAAGCCAAGCATAAATATTGTAAGCAAACATACAAAACCTACCACAAAAATACATAGATACGCAGGTACTTGAACAATCTTTATCACCATATTGATCCGGGTGATTTCGACCGCATCGGTCTTGTTCACAAAGTTTTTTACACATAGAATCATTGCGCTTATAAATGCAACAAGCCAAAAAGCAAAAAGATAGAATAATCCTAAATAAAAGTTATTATGACAAATGTATTTCATCAAAAATTCATTAAAAAGGCTGCAAATCAGTAATACAATGAAATATGGGAAAAGAATAATCAATATAAATGGAAGCATCTTTTTCATAATAGTCACCTCATCAATATTTTCAAGATTTATCCTGGAAACGTTCTTTTTTACATACTTGTATTTCCGCCATTCCAAACCAGCCATGGTGTATGGGCCTTAACTTGCTTCTTAATTTCCCATCATGAACGATTGCTTCCTCATATTTGTCCTGCTGTTTTACGCCCTCTATTTATCGGTAGTTTAGTACCCACTGATTTTCTGTCTGATAATAAATCAGCCATACCCTTATATTTTTGTGTTCCATAGCCAGTGTGCAATCATATTCCATAGAGGGAACTCCCGCATACATTTTTTTCTCCTGGGAATGGACGGTAATCTCTCGTATGGTTTGGATCTGGCCATCTTCATCCTGGAGTTTTACCATTAAAGGAATAAGCTTGCCAGTACTGGTAAACCAGCACTCGCATGCGATTTTCTTTTGTATTCCCCGGACATATGTCGCATCTGCTTTCCGGGCATTTGCACCAATTCCAAATGCCATGGCTTTTCCTCCCTCCCGCCATGATTGGCATACGCTGCTTTGCATTGCCTGCCAAGTTATGGGAATGCATCCAATAGTGAACGTTATTGCTGTAAATTTTATAGTTCGCAAGCGGTTTCTTCTATGAAATTTCTATCGTTTCATAATTAACAGACCGTTTTTCCCTTGATATTCCTCCACTCATATGATCAATAGGCTGGCCCAAAAATACAGCACGCATTATAGAATCCATTCCAAAAGAATTTCTTATGGCATCTATCATTTCATCCAGCCGAAAAAGCTTCTCATAATCAATTTCTTCAAAAAGATCACACTGTCTGTATCCTTTTGCGCAATTAATCCGGGCTGTGTGTACTCCTAAATGCCGGATGGGACGACCGTTCCACAATTCCCGAAATAATCTGCAAGCAACTTGATAAACTTCCAGGGTCAGGTTGGTAGGATTAAGTAAGACCTTTTGATGGGAAACCGAAACAAGATCCGAATACCGGATTCTTACGGACACCACTCCCGCCTGTACACGATCCGTCCGCAGGCGGTTTGCAACCGTTTCACAGAGAGCTAAAAGTACCTTGTCCGCTGTTTCCACATCCGTCACGTCATAGGGTGTGGTGGTACTGTTTCCATAGCCTTTATGCGCTGGAGGCTGTTCCAAAACCGTGGAACCATCCATTCCGTTGGCAAAGCTCCAAATAAGTTCCCCCTGCTTTTTGAAGACACCTTTTATCCATGCAGGATCCGATGCCGCCAATTCTCCTATGGTTCGGATTCCCATGGAAAGCAGCCTTTTTGTAGTGGCCCGCCCCACAAAGAATAAATCCGATACAGGAAGAGGCCACATTTTCTCCTCAAGTTCCTCAGGGTACAACGTGTGAACCTGATCTGGCTTTCGAAAATCCGAAGCCATCTTCGCAAGCAGCTTACTATTGGAAATGCCTACATTAACCGTAAATCCTAAGGTTTCCCGAATCCGTTCCTTTATCCGCATTGCCGCTTCCTCTGGTTTTCCAAACAAATGGCAACTGGCACTCATATCCACAAAGGCCTCATCAATGCTATACTGCTCCACAACATCAGAATAATCCCGAAGAATTTCCATAAATGCCGCCGAACATGTTTCATATAAATCGTAATTAGGAGGAACTAACACCAAACCAGGGCATTTCTGTTTTGCCTCCCAGATTGCTTCCCCTGTTTTAACTCCATATTGTTTTGCGGGAATGGACTTTGCCAGTATAATCCCGTGCCGCAGGGTAACATCTCCGCCTACAGCGGAAGCAATCTCTCTCAGATCCTGAGTGCCTCCTTTATGTCTTAGACGATAAATGGCCTCCCAGGAGAGGAAGGCGGAATTGACATCGATATGGAAAATAATCTTGCTCAAACGTATGTTCACCTCCTGTAGTTATCATAGCAAACATACGTTCTGTTTTCAACAGGTAATTTATGGTTCCACTACACTGAATATTCCATAAAGATAACAGCGGAAAACCAGCCGAACCGAATCGCTTGAAAATCCCTCATAAGATTGTTTCAATATCTCTGCTACTTCCTCCTCACTTTTTCTTTCCAGATGCCTTACAGTTTCCCGGCAAAAGGTTACAGTGGTCTTTGACAGACCCATCTGTTCATAATAATTTTCCGCGTAGTCTTTAAATGCCACGGCGCTGATACCATCAAATCCATCCATAACATTAGCTGGTGACTTGGGAAATTCATATTTTTTCTGAAATATAACGTACCTATATACTACCATATGACGTATGAAATAACAAGGTTGACTCTGCTTTCACATGCATGAAAAAACGTCCATTCTTACCCGGACGCGCACAATAGAGCTTAATGCTCAGTTTTATATCCCTTATATCATATAGGAAGCGGTAAATTTCTGACTGCTTAAACTTATCTTTAACTAACAAATATTGAGAACAAACGGTATCCTAAAAAGCACAATATACAAAAATAGTGATGGAAATCATTGAATTTATCATCGGATTATGGTAAAATTGATTCTCTGGTATCTTAGCAGATTCCACCAAAAACAATGTTGCGAACTATTATAAAACCTTACAAACATACCTATAATAGGGGAGGAGCAAGTGTAATGAAACAAGCAATGAACCAATCCAAACTGATCCTGATTTTAAATGGAATTTCCATCTTGGCGCTTTTCTTCATGGTTATTCTTTTGTTTATGTCCAACAGTGTTAACCGTCAGCTTAATACGGCGAATGAGGAACGGTTTCTCTTAACCTATAATGCCAACCGCTTTATGGATGGATCTGCCTATCTTACCAATGAGGTCCGTGCTTACTCTTCTACTGGAAGCAAGGAGCACTATGATAATTATTGGAATGAGATTAATAACCTGAAAAACAGGGATATTGGCGTTGCTGCCATGCAGGAAATTGGTATTACCGCCAACGAGCAGGATATGATTGACCAGATGTCATCGATTTCCAACAATTTAGTCCCTCTAGAAGAGGAAGCGATGGAACAGGTACAAGCGGGGCATATGGGGGAAGCTCTGAATTATGTTTATGGAACTGATTATAGTACGGCTATCGCACAGATTAATTCCTTAAAGGAACAGTTTTTATCTACATTGGACTTGCGTACCAAGGCAGAGGTGGATTCCCTGTCTTTCCGTTCCTCCCTTATCCAGGTATTCATTATTGTTTCGGTAATCCTTGTTGCGATCCTTCAGTTTTTGGTTAACTCTGTTACTAAAAAGCGGATCTTAAATCCGATTATCGCAGTAAAGGATCAGATGGGCGAAATTTCTCAGGGAAACTTATCTGCCAGCTTTTCTCTGGAATCCGATACATCAGAAATCGGTATGCTGGTGGAATCAATCCATGAAACGAAAAGAGAATTGAAAAAATACATTGATGATATTGATTCTAAACTTGCCCAGATGGCTGACGGAAAAATGGATTTATCCATTGATCAAAACTACCGTGGAGAGTTTTTGCCTATCCAAAATGCCATGAGCCAGATTTTAAATGCTCTGAATTCAGCGCTTTCCAAAATTAACCAGACCGCCGCGCAAGTTTCGGAAGAAGCAGAAAAAATGGCTACAGATGCCCAGGTGCTTTCCCACGGGGCAGTCGAGCAGGCTTCTGCTGTTGAAGAGTTATCCGCCAGTATCCAGTCCTTATCCGGACAGGTTAACCATACTTCAGAAGATGCTAAAAACGCAAGGAAATGTTCTACGGACGCTGCTGCACAGCTTGCTGTATGCAATCAAAAAATGAAGGATTTGACCCAAGCCATGGAGGATATTTCCCAATCTTCCAGGCAAATTAGCGGAATTATTAAAATTATTGAAGATATCTCTTTCCAAACTAATATTTTAGCATTAAATGCAGCCGTGGAAGCCGCCCGTGCCGGTTCTGCCGGGAAGGGCTTTGCCGTTGTCGCGGATGAAGTGCAGAGCCTGGCTACTAAGAGTTCCGTTGCTGCACAAGATATTACGAAGCTGATTGAATCCTCTCTCCAACTGGTAGAGCATGGAACTGCCTTGTCAAACGATACTACGCAAAGCCTTGCGACTGGTGTTGCTGGCGCGCAGCAGTCCACCGATTTGATCGAACGGATTGCCAACTCTGCATTACAGCAAGCTGAAATGTTAAGGCAACTGACAGAAGGCATGGATCAGATTTCTGATGTTGTGCAAACAAACGCCTCCACAGCAGAAAAATCTGCTGCCTCTGCCCAGGAGCTTCACAGTCAGGCTCAAGAGCTTAAGGCGTCGGTACAGAAATTCCAGCTTCGAGCGTAATCGGTTGATAGCGGAAACGATTTATCAGACGCAATTTCCTATAAAAAAGTGTGCGGTTAGATTTGCTGATTTTCTAACTTGCACACTTTCTTTTCTACTCTCTTATACTTTTTTTATTTTCCACACTCCCATAAAAAGATTTTGATTTCTTTTGCTATACGCTTAGATTCACATTTTCACCTATTTCCTGGGCTGGTTCCATGGTTTCGCCAAACTTATCATAGACTATGTTTTGTGTGTCTGCTGTAGGATCCAACGAAACTGGGGCAGATTGTTCTGCTTGATTTTTTCCTTCCTCGCTGATCTCGGCAGAATCCAAATCGGTATTTTCCTGCTTTTCTGATTCGATCTTTTTTTCCAGTTCCTTCCGCTCTTCTCTCCGAGCCTCAATCAGCTTTTCCTGCTGCAGCTTTTCCTTTTCACTGGCTTCTTCGACATCCAGCTTCATTCCCTGTTTCGTTTTTTTGCTGTATTCGTCAGCTTGTACTGTCAGTTCAGATGCATATCCCAAAGCCCGCTGCATCTTGTCAAAGTCTCCTTTCCGCTCGGCTTCTTTTGCTACGCTCATCGGAGTCGATATCATACTGATACTGGTACTGGCTCCTGCTAAACCTTCCATTGTTTTTACATTCATACGATTTCCTCCTTACTTTAATGCTGAAAATATCCTCTGAATATTTCACGGAGTATTCCTCCTATCTAAGGTTTCGGCGTATATAAAAAGAGGTTTAGCGCCATGTCATATACGGATTTGTTGATGATACATGCGGACGGTTCTCAGATCTTAGCCTATGGAAAATGTAACATTGATTCTGATGAGCTTTCCTGGTACAGCGGCAATAAAATGGATATTGTAAACTGATTATTTTCTGCTTCCATATGTACAACCCCATTATAATTAGCGGCGGAAGCTTTCATGTTCCCCAGCCCCAGACCGTGCTTGCCTGGCTCTTTTTTTCGGTGTTGGTCTGCCTTTTGCCCATCTGCCAGATCGGCACTATTTTTCACTTCCAGGAAAAGACATTTTTTTATTGTCCCAATAAATACATGAATAAATGGCTTATTTCCAGCCGTGTCTGTCCAACTGTTTTCCGGCAGCATCATGCAGGCTTCCAAGGCGTTGTCCAGGATATTTCCTATTATGATACACAGATCGATCTCTTTTATGGGGCAGTTTGCGGGCAGCTTTGCGTCGCACTGCCAACGGATCCCTTTATCGGCTGCCTGTTTTCTTTTATGGTAAAGGAGTGCGTCAATCACTAAACTTCCGGTAACTTCATCTTCTACTGCTATTCCCCCTGCTTTTGCCATTTCCATCCGGTAACGGTCAGCCTGTTCCCATTGATGGTTCCGCATCAAGTTATCCAGGGCAATCATATGATTTTTCATGTCATGTCTTAGACGTTCCATCTGGCTATACTGTTCTTCCATCATCTGGTAATACATTACCTGGGACTGGTATTGTTCCTTTGCCTGGTCTTCCCGATCAATCCGATCCATTCCAAACACAAGAAGACCTGCTGCCATCATAGCAAGTCCGGTAAATATGCACATTGCCCCATGGCTGAAAAGCTGGTTCTCATACAATCCATATTGGCCCCAATCATGAACCATGATGCCATTACTGGCTGCCCAGTTAACCAGATCTGTTATCAGAACAACACAAGAAAGGGGGACTGTGACACAAAGATACCAGCTTTTCCGCTTATCAGACAAGACAAATTGAATCGGTTTTGACAAAAGACTAAAAGCGGTTATTCCTGTCCCGTAAGTCATAATCGTAATGAATATATCAGCCCACACTTGGGCAGCGGGAAATGGCTGGCCAAGTGTTAGGATGTGATTAAGAATCAGCCATAGACAGGAAAAGAACGACTCGCTGAAATTCCAGATCAGTCTGGACATAACCGACCAAATAACGGCTGCCAGAAGTTTCTTTTCGTTCTCTCCTTTTAATACGGCTAAGGTAAGGAGAATGAGAACCATGTAGCTGTATGTGGCATGGAGGATATAAGGAATTTCTGTTTTTGTTAAAAAGAAAACGATAAGCCCATAATTGCAGAAAAGGAGCCCTGCAAAGACTCGTTCTTCCCATTGTTTTGCCTGTAATTGTATTTTTAAAAAACGGGAAGCGCACCAGGTATAAACAAGGTAATAAGCCAATAACAAAAAAATATCTCCATTTCCTGCCATACCATTCATAAGATGCCCCCGTTCTTTCTCATATAAGCAAGGATTTCCTGACAGAATGTATCATATCTTCGCTTGGCAATGATGATCCGCTCTCCATTGTCCAGGATTGCCTCCTGCCGGTTGTAAACATCCACATACTTTAAATTTAGCAGATAACTTTTATGGCATCGGAAAAAACCCTTTCCATTAAGCTGCTTTTCCAGAATCCCAATCTGTTCATAATAAGTAAAGATTCCATTCTCTTCATGAACATCAATCTGTCTTCCTTTGATCTCAAAATATCGAACGGAATCTAAAAAAAGTTTTCTCTTTTGCCTCTCCCGGCTTACTACAATATAATCCCCGGATGTGCAATGCTCTTTCTTCACTGCTCTTTTTAAAACGGATTTTAACTTTTCATCATCCACAGGCTTTACCAGGTAGTGAAACGCCCCCACATCGTAAGCGTCAAACACATACTTGCGGCTGGAGGTCAGAAAGATTAATGTTTTTTCAAAGGCAAGTTCCCGGCATCGTCTGGCTGTTTCCATGCCGTCCATTTCATTCATAAGAATATCCAGGAAAATAATGTCAAAGCGTTTCAGAAATTTCAGCAACTCTTTCCCGCTGCCAAACTGTTCAATACTGCAGGACAGCCGCATTTCCTCCATAAAGGCCTGAATCTTTGCCGATATCATTAAACGTTCCAGAAGTTCATTATCACAAACCGCAATTGATACCATAATACCACCTTCTTTCGTACCTGTGACATTTGGCAGCTAATAACAGGACAGACTGTTATAGATATCGGCAAATGACAGACAAAATTTCAGATTATGTCATAAACGGTCAAAATTATGTGATAACCGTTTTCTTAATGCTGCATCCCTTCTCCCGCTGGATTTCGATTCCGCTCTGTCAAAAAAGTCAACCGATTTGACGGAAACTGACAGCGGGTTAAGGCGCAATATT
>CAJUTC010000076.1 GCA_910589195.1 uncultured Lachnospiraceae bacterium | reverse complement strand
AATCCGTCACCCGGAGCCAGAGCGGGAAAAATGTATATTATGCCTGCTCCACCTATAAGAACCGCTCCCGGACGGCCTGCACCATGCACTCTATCAAACACAACCGTTTAGAGGCCGCCGTTCTGTTCGCTATCCAGTATCAAGTGAGCACCGCCGTTTCCTACTCGGAAATAGTAGCCCGTATCAATGCGGCCCCGCTGAAAAAAAGTCAATCCCACCGCCTTAACGACCAGATAGCCGCAAAGGAAAAGGAATTGACGAAAATCACCCGCTACAAGCAGTCACTGTATCAAGACTGGAAAGACGGGGAAATCTCCCAGCAGGAATACCGGGAAATGAAAGCCGATTATGAGCGGCAGGCCGCTGGGCTCTCGGATTTGCTGGCCCGGCTGACGGCTGAACGGAAACAGCTTTCAAACGGCGTTGACCAGCAGCATCCCGCGCTGGTAGCCTTTGCGAAATATCAGAACATCGAAAAGCTGACCCGCGAAATCCTGATTGAATTGGTAGACCATATCAAGGTTTACGAAAACGGCAATATCAGCGTTCATTTTAAGTTTGCGGACGAGTTCCGCCGGATTGCCGAGTACATTGAAATCAACACCACTGACACCGCCGAGGCGGGCTGACCCCCGCCAAAGCATAAAATCCCTTTGGCAGTGTGTTTTCCTAATAAAACGCAATCTTATGGTTTTGCCTATAACAAACTATTTATTGATGGACTTTTGCGCAAGCAGATGGGATATGAAGGGTATATCAATTCTGATACGAGAATCGTACATAATATGGACTGGGGAGTAGAAATGCTGGATGAACCGGAGCGTATTGGGTATGCGGTGAACCATGCGGGAGTGGATCTGATTAGTGGTCTTTTTGATAACAAGTACGGACGGGAAGCATATGAACGTGGCGTAAATGATTATTATGAAAATCATCCTGTACCGGAAGGATTCCAAAAGGATCAACTTGTGCTGACAGAAGAAGCGCTGAACCGGGCAGTTACTCGCACATTAAAGGAAATGTTTGAACTAGGCATGTTTGAAAATCCCTACCGTGATCCGAAACGAGCAGTGGAAGTGGTGGCAGATCAGACGGACTGGGAGCATGCTATGGATGTACACAGAAAAAGTGTGGTTCTGCTGAAAAATGACAAAACATTGCCACTAAATGAGCAAAAGCTGAATAGAAAAAAAGTTTATGTGGAATGTTTTTACAAGGATCCTCAGATGGCAGAAAAGGCAACGGAAGAATTGAAAAGGAAGATGAACAGTAAGACGATTCGGCTGACAGAATCATATAAGGAGGCTGATTATGCCATATTGATGCTGCATCCGTCTTCCGGGGAATATTTTAACGCAACTCCAGGTTATCTTGAGCTGGATCTTTGCGAGGGGAAAGAGGTTTCTAATGTGGACGCAAAAGGCCGGCCAGCGGCAGAAACACATATGGAAACTACCTTAAGCGGCGTGAACCGAATAAAAGCAATTGCGGATGCTGTACATGAAAATAGAGGGAAAGTGATTGGGAATCTGAATATTACACTGGCCTGGGAGGTTGGAAATGCAGAGCCATATCTGGATGCTTTGACAGCAGGATTTGATACAAAGCAGTCAGCGATTCTCGACGTGATATTTGGAAATTTTGCTCCGGTTGGAAAGCTTCCGCTTACTCTTCCAAGAGGTGATGAGGTACTTGCTGTAGACATGCATGGCGTGTGCATCAGTCCTAATGATGTACCAGGATATGATAAAGACCAGTATATGCCGGAAAACCTGAAAGACGAAAATGGGAAAGCATACGCTTACCGGGATACAGCGGGGAATTATTATGAATTGGATTTTGGACTATCATATGAAGCAACCGTCTGAATAAGGACAAAGAACAGGGGAAACCAGTATGAAAAGTGGAATTTGATGGCATGAAGCCAGAGAGCGGATCACAGTTTGCCCGTTACCATAAAGACAAGCCGGAAAGCCTTCATTCAATCAAAGGCTATGCGGTTTGTCTTTATTTTTTTAGTCCATATGAAGTTCATCACCAAACTGGCAGTTGGAGTACCAGCTTCTGATGACGTGAAAAAAGTTTATCGGGAATGAATTGGTTATGATGAGAACAATCATATTGCGGAATTAAGGACTATAATCGTTTTTTCGCCCCATTCGCACATTCTGTCAAGAATCGTCATTTTATATTTTCTGTTAATTAGTGACAAGGTATAGCTTAAACCAGTACCATTTAAACACTTTTTCGAAATATAGCGCTTGTTCATAATTAATACTATTCTTTAGTAAGTATATACCTATTATGCTAGTATCATATTTAAATATGTGTACTTATTTTTTATAGCATTCTTGCTAAAATTATAACAATAGCAGAGGGAAAAGCAAATCCTACAAACAAATGAAGGCAGGAACATGCTAAACGAACCGCTGGAAAGCCGGACACTTTTTTATTTAGAAAACCAGCTATTTAAGACAAAGCGAACGGTATTTTTTGGGTGTCACTCCTTTGTATTCCCGGAATTTTCTTATAAAGTAACTGAAATTGTCAAATCCAACAGAAAGTGCAATGTCTGAAATCGGAGTTTCTGATTCCGAAAGCATTTCACAGGCTTTTTGGATTCGGTATTCATTGATAAAACGAATCGGTGTTTTTCCGATTTCCTGTTTAAAATAGTGGCAGAAATAATTAGGACTCATAAAGCATATTTCCGATAAAGTCTGTAACGATATTAATTCAGCATAGTTCTTATGAATATACCCAATCACCTGTTTTAACTTATTTAAAGAATCTTTTCCTTTGGAAGATAACGTATCCTCTAAAAGGTAGTCTGCCTGAAAAAATAATTCTATCATATGCAATATGTGGAGCTTAATGCTTAAAAGGGCACATGCAGGAAGCGTGTGGTAAAGCGTTATTATTTCCTGCATATGAAATAGGATCTTCTGATGGTCTTCTGGCGAAAATGTGGCGCAGAAAGTTGGAAATAACAATGTCCCGTTGGTAATTGGCCGGATGAAGTTATGTTGACAGGCATCGTACAATGCAAAATCTAAAAAGCCCGGGTTAAAGACAACGGCGTGGTGGAGGGACTCTCCGATGGATTTTATTTCATGGAGTTCCCCGGAATTGATAAAGCAGAATTCACCTGGATTTAGAACAAAGGTTTCTCCATGAATGGTTAAATTAAGAATCCCATATTCCACATATACCCATTCCAGCTCTTCGTGCCAGTGCTGTGATACAAAATAAAATCCGTCTTTGTCATAGTGGGAATATACTTGTAGAGGAAAGACGGATGTACCATGGGTTTTATTTTCATGATAAGCACGTGACATATTGCTCAACTCCTAAATCGTAATATTGTACTACTATTTGATCATATTATGCAAGCAATCATATTTCCTTTCCAGTATACTAAACTTACCGAAGAAAAACAAGAAGCGAGGTTGAAGAAAAATGGTGGACGAAAAGTGGTGGAAAAACAGTGTGGTGTACCAGATATATCCACGAAGCTTTTGTGACAGCAATGGCGACGGAATTGGCGATATTAATGGCATTCGTTCAAAACTATGGTATTTGAAGGAGCTTGGAACTGATATCATTTGGTTAAGCCCGGTCTATTCCTCTCCCAATGCCGATCATGGCTATGATATCTCCGATTATTATGGAATATCGCCTGAGTACGGTACAATGGAGGACATGAAAGCTCTGATTCAAGAATGTGAAAATTGTGGTATTAGAATCATAATGGATCTGGTTGTGAACCATACTTCAGATGAGCATCCGTGGTTTGTGGAAGCGAAAAAATCAAAGGATAATCCATATAGGGACTACTATATCTGGAGAAAGGGACAGGCGGGTAATCTACCAAATGAGCTGGAATCCTGTTTTGGCGGCAGTGCGTGGGAATTTTCGGAAGAAACGGAAGAGTATTATCTGCATTTCTATCATAAAAAGCAGCCAGATCTGAACTGGGAGAATAAAGCCATGCGAAAAGAAATCTGGAACATGATGAATTTCTGGATTGATATGGGGGTTGGCGGCTTCCGGATGGATGTGATTGATATGATTGGAAAAGTCCCGGATCAGAAGATAAAGGAAAATGGCCCGAAACTTCATGAATATCTCCGGGAAATGAATCAGGAAACATTTGGGGATAAAAATTTGATGACAGTAGGAGAATGCTGGGGCGCAAATATTGAGAATGGAAGTTTATATTCAGATCCGGAGAGGAAAGAACTGGACATGATCTTTCAGTTTGAGCAGATGCTTGTGGATCAGGTTCAAGGAAAGAAAAAGTGGGATTTGAAACCTCTTGAATTGAAACGGTTAAAACAAATATTTGCGAAATGGCAGAATGCGTTGGATAAAAAAGGATGGAACAGCCTTTTCTGGAACAGCCATGATCTTCCAAGAATCGTTTCCAGATGGGGAAATGACAAAGCGTATCGGGTGGAATCTGCAAAGATGCTGGCAACTGTGCTCCATGGAATGAAAGGAACTCCCTACATTTACCAGGGAGAAGAAATTGGGATGACTAACTATCCATTCTCAGGTATTGAAGACTTGATGGATGTAGAGTCTGTCAATATGTATTATAAACGGAAACAGATGGGATATCCGGAAGAAGACATTATGAAATCCCTTTGCGCAAAAGCAAGGGATCATGCCAGGACTTCGATGCAGTGGGACGGCGGCCATGAAGCAGGGTTTACAAAGGGAACATCTTGGTATAGGGTGAATCCAAATTATACGGAAATCAATGTGAAAAAGGCATTAGAGGATCCAGATTCCATTTTCTATTATTATAAAAGGCTAATCCATCTCCGAAAAGAAGAGCCAATACTTGTTTTTGGAAGGTTTGAGCTGCTGTGCCCGGAGGACGAATCCGTTTTTGCGTATATGAGAGAATGGAAGGGGCAAAAATGGCTGGTAGTATGTAATTTTTATGAGAAACCCGCAAGCTTTTCTTATTCTGGGAAAGGAAGGGTGCTCCTGTCCAACTATGAACAGAACCCGGTAATAGGGCTGGCTCCAATCAACTTGCGGCCATATGAAGCGGTAATTTGTGAACTAATATAATCAAAAGGAGGAAGGAAGAATCATGACAAAGGAAGAACGTTATCAGGCAACTGCCGAAGAGCTTTTGAGGCTGGTCGGCGGAAAAGAAAATATTATCAGTGCCGCACACTGCGCAACCAGGCTCAGGCTGGTTTTGAAAGATGAGGCAAAGGCAGATGTGGATGGAATCTTGAAGGTAGAGCTGGTGAAAGGACAGTTTGCCAATGGAGGCCAGTTTCAGATCATCATTGGAAGCGGTACGGTAAATGAGGTTTATAAACAGTTCATTGCGGCAGGGAAGATTGCGGAAGCAACAAAGAGCGAAGTGAAGCAGGCGGCTGTCCAGAAGATGAACCCGCTGCAACGGCTTGTAAAGACCTTGTCTGACGTATTTGTACCGCTGATTCCGGCGTTGGTCGCCAGCGGTCTGATGATGGGCTTAAATAATGTGCTAACCGCAAACGGGCTGTTTATTCAGGGGCAGTCTTTGGTGGAAGCATATCCGGCGCTTTCTGATATTGCTGCTATGATCAATACGTTTGCCAGCGCTGCCTATGCCTTTCTGCCTATTTTGATCGGGTTTTCCGCTACGAAAATGTTTGGGGGAAATCCGTACCTGGGAGCGGTTACAGGTATGATCATGGTTTCGGGAGATTTGCTGAATGCTTACGCTTACGGTACTGCCATTACAGAAGGAACCATTCCCGTATGGAATATCTTGGGTCTAACGATTGAAAAAGTAGGATACCAGGGAACGGTTCTTCCAGTGCTGGCCGCTTCCTATATCCTTTCATTTGTAGAGAAAAAGCTTCATAAGCATATACCGGAAATTCTAGATAACCTTCTGACTCCGTTGCTTACAGTTATGATCACAGGCTTTGTCACATTTACAGTTGTGGGCGGGATTATGAGGACTGCAGGCGATATGCTGACAAACAGCTTTGTCTGGATGCATGATACACTAGGTATTATTGGCGGTATGGTTTTGGGCTTTTTTTATTCGCCCCTGACCATGACAGGCATGCATCATAGCCTGCTTCCGGTAGATATCCAAATGGTAGCGGCAGGCGGATCGTTCCTGCTTGCGATTGCGTCATGCAATAATGTGGCTCAGGGTGGCGCCACCCTCTGTGCTATGCTTCGGACAAAGGATAAGAAAATGAAAAGCGTTGCGGCCACTTCCGGCGTATCGGCTATGCTGGGCATTACAGAGCCTGCAATGTTTGGTGTTAACCTGAAACTGAAATATCCTTTCTATGGCGCTATGCTTGGCGCTGCTCTTGGAGGCGGATATGTAACATTGACCAATGTTTTGAATACAGCTCCTGGAACCGCAGGAATTGTGGGATTTGTCTGTGTTCCTGCCTCAAGTATGCTGAATTTTTTAATCGGTACAGCAATTTCCATCGGTGCGGGGTTTCTCGCTACATACGTTATGTCGAATATGAAAAAGTTCAATAAAGAGTTGGAAAAAAAGACGGATTCGATGGAAGAAGAAGCAGGCAGGAGAGAGGATGGCTTTCAGACGGTAGAAAACAATGTGATCGGTAGTCCGCTTGCCGGAACGGCAATTCCAATGAGCCAAGTTCCAGATGATACATTTGCTGGGGAAGTATTAGGAAAGGGTATGGCAGTGATTCCTTCTGAGGGGAAAGTGGTAGCACCTTGTGAAGGTAAGATTTCTATGCTGTTTGATACAAAACATGCCATAGGGATTACTACAAAAAATGGAGCAGAACTGCTGATCCATGTGGGTGTGAATACGGTAGAGCTGAAAGGAAACTATTATGAGGCTCATGTGGCACAGGGCGATCTGGTAAAACCAGGGCAACTTCTTCTTACGTTCGATATTCAAAAAATTCAGGAGGCAGGCTATCCTGTGGTAACTCCAGTGATCATTGCCAACACAAACGACTATAAAAATATCGAGGGTTTAAAAAACGGCGGGATTCACTATATGGAACCCCTTATTAAACTGGAGGATTTATAATGGCTGATAAAAAGATTGTGTTTTTAGATATTGACGGAACCTTCACAGTTCCGTTAGAAAAGCCGACAGAACTTGCGTCAAGGGCAGTGTGGGCGGCCAGAAAAAATGGACATAAGGTTTTTATTAGCACAGGCCGTAATATGCCCATTGTAAGTGAAGATGTCCTAAAAGTGGGATTTGACGGCATAGTTGCCAGTGCGGGAAGGCATATTGAAATTAATGGAAATGTAATCCGTGATAGTGTGCTTCCGGAAGAAACAATCCAAAAATGCCTGGAAGTTTTCCATAAATTTGGAATCTATTGCCGTATCGAAAGCCCGGAAGGGATTTATATTGACAGCAGCCTTCAGGAAATCCTTACAGGCGCAACAGCAGAACTGACGAATTCGGAACTGATTCGGATGAAGAAAGAACTGACTTCTGGTGTAGGAGTAAAGCCATATACAAACTATCCCTGCAAGGGGGCATATAAGCTGGGATTTATCTGTACAGACTTAGCTGATATAGAGAAAACAAAGGCATATCTGGAACCGGAATTTCATTATGTGGTACACCCGTACGCAAACAACGCAGACTGCTATAATGGTGAGATTATACGGAGGGATATGGATAAAGGTGAAGCGATGGAACGCGTCTGCGAATACTATGGAGCAGACATGGCAGATACGGTGGCTTTTGGTGACAGCATGAATGATTTGCAGATGCTGGAATCGGCAGGGATTGCTGTGGCAATGGGGAACTCCTGCCAGGAATTAAAAGACAGAGCGGATATTGTCTGTGAGCGTGTGGAAGAAGATGGTATTTATTATGAATTTAAGCGCATGAATCTAATTTAGGAGGAAAATAGGTGGAACTATATAAAGCGGCAAGTATGATATGATGTTGGTATCAAAAGGTCTTTTTACCACCTTGATACCGGATTACTCCCCACTTTGTGATCCCGCTGCGTTCGACTGGAGCGAGAGCAGGTCACTGGTGTGATATGGTCCTCCCAGAGCAGTCCTTTTGGCAGACCAATAACGTATCATGATATTATTTTAAGAACATTTGTGGGAAATACTTGCATTTTTACAGATATAGGTGTATACTAAGCCCACATAAAACCATATAAGTAAAAACAGGGGAGCTTGTGCTAGCAGGCTGAGAGGAAGTAATCGAACTTCGACCCTTTAACCTGATGCGGATAATGCCGCCGTAGGAAGTCATGATGCAGATTTTTTACAGGAGGATTCCCAAACGGTATTCTCCTGTTTTTTCTTTGTAGGAAATTGCGTCCTATAAATGAAAAACCTCCGGGGGGAGGGTGACACGCGCTTGCGCTAAGGAAGTATGGCTGCCGGCGCGGCTACACTCCGGCTTTCCGGGCAGGATTCTTTTTGAAACGTTTGAGAAAGGAGGAAGTGGGATCCACGTTTTGTGGACAGGCTGAGGGGGAGCGCCCTGAGCCTTGTATATCAGCGATGGGAAGCCGTGTTCCGGCGTGAGAGGAGGCCAGTAAGCTTCGACCGATCTTCCGTACCGTTTTGCTTTAAGAACGGTAACTACTGTTAGGAAGCGTCGCTGAATACAGCCGTTTCCGATTTAACTCAAAGCATTCTGGTGATATGTCAAGAACTTTTTGAAAAAGATTTTGATATGTTTTT
>CAJUTC010000075.1 GCA_910589195.1 uncultured Lachnospiraceae bacterium | reverse complement strand
CGGTTTTCAAGACCGCCTCGTTATGACCACTTCGATATCTCTCCAAACGTGCTTTTCAATTCTATCAAACATTCTCACGTTTGTCAAGAGTTTTTTATCTTTAATTTGATATTTTTGTTATAATTTGGCATCTGTATTTTCTTTTTGAAGCCATTTTGTTTGCTTATTGGATTTTTTTGTCTTCCTCAGCACGACTTGATTATTCTAGCATGTATGCCGAAATCTGTCAACGGGTTTTTTCATTTTTTTCAGTAGTTTTTATCTGCTTCTATAATTTATTACCATCAGCCATCTGGAACGGGCTAATTTTTCAATATTCTCCTTTTACTTACGGTTTTCCCATCTTGCCAGAAATGTTGCGGCAGTTCCCCGTAAGATAAGAACGCTTCTGCTATCAGAAGATCTTCCGGGGTTGTTACCTTAATATTCCGGTAATCCCCTTCCACCAGCTTTACCAAGCAGGGTGTCATAGTTTCAACTACCATGGCGTCATCTGTAATCCTCTCCTTTTCTTCCTGCAGGCGCATCATTCGTTCATATGCGTTCAAAATTAGATCAAACCGAAATGCCTGAGGCGTTTGGATCTGCCACAAATGCCGCCTTTCAGGAGTGCCTGACGCAAATCCATCTGCATTGCTAATTTTAATTGTATCTTTTACAGGCATTCCTGCCACACAGGCCGGATGCTGTTTAACTGCTTCTATCACTCGCTTAATCACGGTTCCAGATATTAAAGGCCTTGCTCCGTCATGAATCAGCACATAATCTGGTACAGCCCCGCTTCGGAATGCTTTTAGTCCTTCATATACGGAATCGTATCGTTCCTTTCCTCCCGGCACCACATTGGTTACCTTTGAAAATCCATAAGCCCTTACAATCTCATTTTTACAATAGTCAATTGACTCACTTCCCGTAACCAGGATAATCGAATCAACTGGGCTTTTTTCAAACGCTTCTAGCGCATGGCAAATTAATGGCTTGCCTTTTAGCTCCATAAACTGCTTTGCTATTCCGGCATCCATCCGTTTTCCCTGCCCGGCTGCCAATACAACTGCTCCGATTTCCGCTCCCATCTGTGTCCTGTCCCCCTGTTATTTATAATGATAGTGAAGGATAACTATTTTATCCTTCACTATCACTGCTATTTCGCGCCTTCTATGCAAAACCACTGATAACTGCTATCATTGCCTTCTAAATGTACGGTCCAGATTTTATCTGGTGAAACTTTACAGAATCATTTTCATCGGCAAGTCGGAGAATGGGAGCAATGGGATAGCATCATTGACCGCCCACACCCCGGTCCCTGTTTCTTGGAAAAGAGTTTCGCAAACACCTGCCACGAAAATTGAGGCAAGGAGGTTTGCCCAAAAAATCCGGTCATTACTCCAGCCCGCCATAATCAGCTTAAGAAACGGAAGTGGTCTTACAGTTAGCGCCATTATGCCTTCCAAAGATGCATAACCATCTCAACGTTCTCCCAGCTTTAAATTGGGAACCGCGTTTAAATCCCAGCCGCTTGTATTTCCCTTCAGCCATTCATAATACCCGGCCACCCCAATCATTGCTGCGTTATCGGTGCAGAAAATGGGAGATGGGTAAAAAAGGGAAAGCCCTTCTTTTTTGCATGCCGATTCCATCCCTTTCCGCAAAGCGGTATTCGAGGCCACGCCTCCCGCAAGCGCTACCTTCCAATATCCAAACTCCTTCGCTGCCGCTACTGTCCGGCTAACCAGTGAATCTACGACTGAATTTTGAAACGATGCCGCAAGATCCGGCACACAGATTTCTTCTCCTGTCATTTTGGCATGATTGATATAATTCAAAACACAGGACTTTAATCCGCTAAAACTAAAATCATAAGGAGCGCCCTCTACCTTACCTCTGGGAAATTCCACAGCATGCGGATTCCCCTCCATTGCCGCCTTGTCGATTTTGGGCCCGCCAGGATATCCCAGGCCCACTGCTCTGGCCACCTTGTCAAAGGCTTCTCCTGCCGCATCGTCCCTGGTTCGTCCGATAATCTCAAACGTTCCATAATCCTTTACAATTACCAGGTGGGTATGCCCGCCGGATACAATCAAGCATACAAACGGCGGCTCCAAATCCTGGTGCTCAATAAAATTCGCAGAAACATGTCCCTCAATGTGGTGAACGCCAATCAACGGTTTTTTTGCCGCAAATGCAATTGCTTTTGCTTCTGCCACACCGACCAAAAGAGCGCCTACCAGCCCCGGCCCATACGTTACCGCAATTGCTGTTATCTGCTCCAGCTTTCGGTTCGCCTCTTCCAACGCTTTTTCAATTACCTGATTAATTGCTTCAATATGTTTCCTTGAAGCAATTTCTGGCACTACCCCGCCATACAATGTATGAAGCGGAATTTGAGATGATATGATATTTGAAAGAACGGTACGTCCATTTTTTACAACAGAAGCAGCCGTTTCATCGCAGGAACTTTCAATGGCTAAAATATAGACATCGTCTTTTAAGGCTTTACCTTCCATTTCCTCTCCTCCCATCACTCTTCTTCAAAGCCTAGCTCTGTACTCCAACCGTCCCTGGCAGCTTTCGCCGCTGGAAAAATGGCGCGTACCTCTTCCATAAATTCTTCCGGCTTAGTTAATGATGGACTGTAATGGGTCAGCCAAAGCTCTTTGGGCCTGGCTGTTTTCGCAAGATTTGCCGCCTCATAAAAGGTCATATGTTTATATTCTCTGGCCTTTGCCGCCTTATCTTTTTCTCCGTACATCCCTTCGCAAATCATCAGGTTTGCGTCTTTTGCATACTCTGCAATTACCGGTACCGGACGGGTATCTGTACAGTAAGCAATCTTGATCCCTTTCCTGGCTGCTCCAAGAACCATATCCGGCGTTAAAACCCTGCCATTTATTTCTATGGTATCCCCTTTCTGCAGGCGACTCCAGAATTTTTGGGGAATCTCTTGCTGCCTTGCCCGCTCCACACTAAAACGGCCAGCTCTCGGAATAGAAATAGCATAGCCGTAGCAGATTACATTATGGTTCACCCGGTAAGCATCCAGCACATACGGCCCCAGCTTTAGCTGCTGCCGATGCTCATCAAGTTCGATAAAACGCAGTTCAAAGGGCAGCTCCGGCGCAATCATCCGAAGTGCCCCTACTACTTTTTCCAGACCTTTCGGCCCAATCAATGTTAATGGCTCTGTCCTTTCGGCATTCCCCATAGTAAGCAGCAGCCCAGGAAGGCCACTGATATGATCAGCATGGTAGTGGGTAAAACAAATAAAGTCAATGGGTTTTGGGCTCCATCCCTTTTCTTTTAACGCAATCTGCGTTCCCTCTCCGCAGTCAATTAGCAGATTGCTCCCTTCACAGCGGGTCATAAGGGCTGTAAGCCACCGATAAGGCAGCGGCATCATCCCCCCTGTCCCCAGCAGGCAGACATCTAACATATTATCTCCTCTCTTCTTTCACCAAGTACCGCCAAACGTTTTAGGAGTACTCTGAAACATGTTCAAGCTGTGAAGGGGCACGCATTGGATTTTATGCTAAAACATGATTCCCGCCGAACATTCCGTCAAAGAAATTCTGTCTGCTCCTCCACCTCTACCGCAATTTTAAACTGGTTGATCCAGTCGTCATAACAATCCTCACACAGATCAAAATGATGGATCTCTCCATCTTTTTCAGAAAAGAAATCCCAGCTATGGTCAAGCATAATCCCGCCCTCCCGCAGAATCCCGTTTTCCACCACCATTTTCTTTCCGCATTTGTTGCAGACAACTGTTTCAAGCTGTCCATTCTTACTGAAACGTCTCATAACATCCTCACCTTTCTTAAAATCAAGCATCCCCTGTATCCTTGCTTTTTGTTTGCCGCAATACACAAAACTGACGGTAACAGCTTGTTACATTGCAGGAAATATCAAAATTTCCTATGGCCCAAGTATAACGCAGATTTTGTCGATTTTAAGTGGTAAATGTTGCATAGCTCACGAAAGCTCCCGATCCCACATAATAATGGCATCTTCTTTCGGATTTCGGTAATAGTCTTTTCTTCGTCCTTCCTCCTGAAAACCTGCTGAAATATAAAGCCTTCTGGCTGGAAGGTTGGATTCCCGGACTTCTAACGTGACAGACCTGGCCCCTCTTTCTTTTGCAGTCTTTACCAATGCGGCCAGCAATTCCCTTCCCAATCCTTTTTGCCGAAATTCCGGAAGGATAGCGATCCGCTGTATCTCCCCTTCCCCGGCAATCACGCAGGCTGTTCCATATCCAATCAGCTTCTCCCCCTCCTGAATCACAAGAAACAGATTCCAGAAACTTTCCATGCTTTCCTTTAAAATGCGGACAGACCAGCTTTCCCGGAAGCAGATTTTTTCAATATCAGCAGCCTGCCCCAAATCTTCATATGTCATAGGACGAATATTCACAGCGTAATCCCTTCTCTTTCCCGTTCCGCCTGAGGCTTCCTTAAATATTCTGGTTTATGCTCTGCGGCAGATTCTATCTTTCCCTCCTCCATATAGCGAAGTCCAAGGGCCGCCACTGACGCAGCCCGTTGGCGGTTGCTTTGAGCCGGAGCAAATTGGCAGGGTACTGTTAACTGAGCTTTTATTGCGTCCCCAAACACTGGAACCCCATCCCCTAGGAAAATCACCGGTTCTTCTCTGGCATTTAACTCCTGAATTAACTGGCCCATATCCACGGCACACTGGCCTTTTACGATTTCAAGCCGCTCCTGTACATAGTAAAGCCCGGTATACACCTGGTTTCGTCTGGCATCCATAATCGGGCAGATTAACGCACTGCTGCCCCATAAGTTATAAGCCATGGCATCTACGGTGGGGATATGGATCAGCGGCTTTTTTAAGGCCAGACCCAGCCCCTTGGCGGTGGCAGAACCAATCCGAAGCCCGGTAAAGGAGCCTGGTCCTGCTGATACCGCAATTCCATCTATGGTATCTAAATCCAGCTCTAATAGCTTTCTTACTTCATCCAACATGGGAAGCAGTGTCTGAGAATGGTTCTTTTTATAATTCACCGTATATTCCGCAGTTAAAATCCCATCAGTTACCACTGCCACCCCTGCCACTAAAGAAGAACTTTCGATTCCCAAAATCCTCATTTTAATTCTCACCCCTGGTTTTCACAATAAGGCAATTCCACTTACTTGTTTATGGTAATTTTACGATAATCAAACCCCTGCTCCAAATCTTTTTCGATCCGGATCCAAATCCCGGTTTCTGGTATAATGTCCTTTATTTGCTCTGGCCACTCCACAAGGCTGACTCCCGTTCCATAAAAGCAGTCTTCATATCCAATTTCCTCCATTTCTTCCGCATCTCCAATACGGTACGCGTCAAAATGGTATAAGGGAAGCCGTCCCTCTTCATAAGACTGCAAAATGGTAAAGGTGGGACTGTTCACATGTTCTTCAATTCCCATCCCCTTGGCAAATCCCTGGGTAAAAACGGTCTTTCCAACCCCTAAATCACCGCTCAGGCAATATACCTGCCCCGCTTCTGCCTGTTTTCCTAACTCCATTCCCAGTTGGAACGTTTCTTTTGGGCTTTGCGTTATGACTGTTTTCATTTTTATACTCCCTTACAGCGTGCCTTGGGCAGTTTATCCCGAACCAGCTTCCGGAAACCATCCTCATTCGCTCCCATAGAAGAGCGTGGTATTAAAGACGCATGAGCCCGATCGCCATAGACAATCACCATGTCACCCACGATTTCAATCCTGCTGATATCTTCCCATTCAATATGTCCGCCTTCGCTTCCCTGGGAAACCTCTACCCCTTCTTCCGCAAACTCCAAAACCAGCGGCGGCTGTTTTTCCAGCTCCTTTGCCTGGCGCAGAGCCTTCGGGTACAGCATAGCAGGCTGCCAGATAACAAACAAAAATATAATAAAAACTAATAAAAGCCGCTGAAACACTTCCAGGGAACTCCATCTGGTAAGCAAAAGAAAAATGGAGCCGCCTACCAAAATCAGATTTACAATGCCTCGAAACCCTTTATTGGCATAAAGCATAGAAAATTTCCAAAGCTCTTTTGCCGTGGGTTTTGTTGTAAATGAAAATCGTTTTTTACTCTCCTCCATAATTCAATCCCTTTCGAATCCTTTCTAGAGAATGTTTTCTTAAAATTTCTTACCAGCAAATATACCGCTGTTTGGTATCCTCACATCCCTGGTCTTTTTACCCCGTCCTCGTTCTTCTTTACGATTATCGGCCCCTTGGCTCTCCTGAACGCTCCGGTTATGATTTCGTTTTTTGTCTGCTCTGTCTTCCGTTCGTTTTGGCTCCTGTCGTTCTGGTCTGCCTTCTCTTCCCAGACGATCAGGTCTGCCCTTCTTTTCCTGATGATTTTGGCCATTTTTCCTTTCCTGATGGCCGGGATTACGTTTCGGTTCTGGTTGCGGTGTTTCTTCCAGCTTCATTGATAGGCTTATCCGCTCCTTTGCCACATCTACGCCAAGTACCCTGACTTCTACAATATCCCCTACGCTTACTACTTCTAACGGATGCTTGATAAAGCGCTCTGTCATCTCCGAAATATGAACCAATCCGTCTTGGTGAACCCCAATATCCACAAAAGCGCCAAAATCAATTACATTTCTGACTGTGCCCTTTAAAATCATACCCGGCTTTAAATCCTTTAAATCCATTACATCCGTACGCAGAATCGGTCTTGGCATCTCATCTCTTGGATCCCGTCCCGGACTTGCAAGCTCTTTTACAATATCCCTGAGCGTAGGCTCCCCGATCCCCAACTCATTTGCCAATCCTGCGTAATCCCGAATCAGAAAGCTGGAAGGTCCTTTCAAAATATCCTCCGGAGAAACCCCTATTTTTTCCAGAAGTTTCCGGGCTGCTTCATAGCTTTCCGGATGAACCCCGGTATAATCCAGCGGATTATCCCCATTCTGGATCCGCAAAAAGCCTGCACACTGCTCAAACGCCTTGGGGCCCAGCTTTGCTACTTTAAGAAGCTGTTTCCGATTAGTAAATGCTCCGTTTGCTTCCCGGTATGCCACAATATTTTTAGCCAATGCTTTGCTGATCCCAGAAATATACTCTAAAAGAGAAGGCGACGCTGTATTCAAGTCAACTCCCACCTTATTCACGCAGTCCTCTACTACACCGCCTAAAGTTTCGCTTAAATGCTTTTGATTCATATCGTGCTGGTATTGCCCTACTCCGATGGATTTTGGCTCAATCTTAACCAGCTCTGCCAGCGGATCCTGAAGACGGCGGGCAATCGACGCTGCGCTTCTTTGCCCCACATCAAACTCCGGAAATTCTTCTGTAGCTAATTTGCTGGCAGAATATACGGAGGCCCCTGCCTCATTCACAATCACATACTGAACCTTTTGGGGAATCTCTTTTAACAATTCCACTATAATTTGCTCCGATTCCCTGGAAGCAGTGCCATTCCCCACCGAAATTAAGGTGATCTGATACTGCTCGATCAATTTCTTTAAGGTTTTCTTGGCTTCCTCCACTTTATTTTGCGGTGCTGTGGGATAAATTACTACCGTATCCAGTACCTTTCCCGTGGGATCCACTACAGCCAGCTTGCATCCGGTACGAAACGCGGGATCCCAGCCCAATACAACCTGCCCGGGAATCGGCGGCTGCATCAAAAGCTGTTCTAAGTTTTTTCCGAATACCTTGATGGCCCCGTCCTCTGCCATTTCTGTCAGACCGCTCCGAACCTCCCGTTCTATGGCCGGGCCGATTAGCCTGGTATAACTGTCCTGGATCACATCCTTAAGGACTGGGCTGGTATAGGGATTGTCCGATACTAAAATTTGCTTTTCCAGATACCGCAGAATCCGCTCCTGAGGAGCTGCCACTTTTACTGTAAGGACTTTTTCCGCCTCCCCCCGGTTTAACGCCAGAATTCGATGGCCGGCAGCCTTAGAAACCGGTTCCTCATAGTGGTAATACTGTTCATATACGGTCTGCGCGGTGTCATCTTTTGCCTCTGATTGAAGTAGGCCCTCCTTTACCGTAATCTCCCGTATGTAAGTCCGGTACTGAGCCTGGTCGGAAATCCGTTCCGCTATAATATCCTTAGCACCCTCTACTGCTTCCTTGGCATTTTCCACGCCCTTTTCCAAATCAATGAACTCCGCCGCTTTCTCTTCCACAGTGACGGCGGCTTCCTGGGCCAAAATCCATTCCGCTAAGGGCTCTAGGCCCTTTTCCTTGGCGACAATCGCCCTGGTACGCCGTTTCGGACGGTATGGACGGTACAAATCTTCTACTGCCACCAGTGTCTTTGCTTCTATAATCTGCTTTTCCAATTCTGGCGTCAGTTTCTCCTGTTCACGAATGGTTACCAGCACCTGGGTTTTCTTTTCCTCCAGGTTTCGTAAATACCTAAGCCGTTCATCCAGTGTTCGCAGCACCTCATCATTCAAGGAACCTGTTGCTTCTTTTCGATATCTGGCAATAAACGGAATTGTATTTCCCTCATCAATTAATGCCACCGCGGCCTCCACTTGGCCCCGGCCAATCTGCAGCTCTTCCTGCAATGCTTGTATAATATCCATAACATACCTCTCATTTGGTCGATAGCGCTACTGCCCAGCCATTTTCTTCCTGCAATGCCAGACTGCCTTTCATTATAATTCATATGTCACGCTTTGGCAAGCCCGTCTGGACAACAGCCGGATTTCGTGTTACAATACGTCTTAAAGTTCACTTGCTTTTAAAAAAGGCCCATTAAAAATAGGGAGGATCTAAATGGACGATTATAATCAGAAGCAAAACCCGGAAGGCAGTATTTCGCCCGAAACAGAATCGGCTGCTGAAACTACAGCCAGTTTTGAAAATCCGGATCAGAATACACAAAATCAAGCGCAGCAATTCCAACCACAGCCAGATAACGACCAAGAATCCTGGACGCCGAATCAGCAGCAGACCAATAACCAAGAACCATGGGCACAAAATCCGGGACAGCCAGATAACAGCCAAGGGCCATGGGAGCAAAATCCGGGAC
>CAJUTC010000074.1:7136-9411 GCA_910589195.1 uncultured Lachnospiraceae bacterium | reverse complement strand
ACTTTACCAAATTTTCCACATAGAATAAAAGTCACCTTTAAATGTTATAAAAGTCACTTATCCATGTTATAAAAGTCACTTATCAACAGCCTATACCTTATTATAATAATAAATAATATAAATAATAATAAATAGATAGATAGGAAAAATTTTTTCAACACCGGTGGAAAAAAACAGGCTTAAAGCAATTTTTATAACTCAATTTTCCTAAGATAAAAACTTTGTTTTTAATAGAAAATCTACCTTGTTTTTTCCTGAGCCAATGTTATTCTCAATTCATTCATAAAATTATTTCAGCTCCAACACAATTCCCTCATAAAATGGGCTCAATACCCAAAACATACAAGCTATGGGAAAGGCGGAGCCTTATGGAATGGAATGAAAAACAAAGAAAAACTGCGGCTGGGTCAATCCTGATAGGCGTAGCTGCAATTGCCATAACAACTGTGGTCATGGCGGCCGGAATGGGCGGCGGCCCTGGGGGACCTGGCGGCGGAAATATGCAGATGGCAGAGAAATCTGCCAGCATCATCACAGTCAAATTAGAAAACCCGACAATTGGAAAAATGGAGCGCCAGACAGAATTTATCGGAAAAATAGAAGCAGCAGATACGATTTCCATTTATCCGGAAACCAATGGGAAAATTGTAAAGCTGCATTATGATGAAGGCGATTACATAAAAGCCGGAGATCTTCTCATGGAACTGGATACCAGTGATCTGCAATTTGCACTGGAACGGGCTGAAGCCTCCTATGCCAGCAGTGTAGCCAGCTATGAAAGCTCTATTGCCAGTGCCAATAAAACATTAGGCAGTGATTATACTTCAAAAATCCTGAATGCAGAAAACAGTCTGGAAAAAGCAGAACAAAGCTACCGGCAAGCCCGTTTAAATTATAAATCTGAAATTGACAGTGAAGATGACAATATAGATTCCCTGATGGAACGCAAAGATAAAGCGGAAACTGCAATGGATGAATTGCTGGATGAATACAACCATATGAAGGGATCTGCCAGCCAGGAAGATTTAGAAGCCAAATATGAAGAATATTTAAAAGCACGAAGTGATTATAACAATTACGCAGAACAATATTCAGAAGCATTAGACGATTATGATGATTACAAAAGTTCTGTTGCAACTTCAAAAAACAATGCTTATAAAGATTTGGTAAAAGCACAGCAGGAAATGGAACTAGCCACAGGAGATGCTTATCAGGAACAGAAAGCTGTTACAGAAGCACAATTAAAATCTTCCAAGCTTTCTTTAGAATCTTCCCTGCTTTCTTTGGAATCAGCACAAAGGGATTTAGACAAGACAAAAGTTTTTACTCCGGTCAGCGGAAAAATTACGGCCTGCAATGTGGAACCTTATGGAATGGCCAATTCCAACACAGCAGCTTTTGTCATAAAAAATGATGACAGTGTTCAGCTTACGTTTAATGCTTCTTCTGACGGGGCCGCAGCTTTAAACATTGGGGATAACATTACCGTTTCCAGAGGCAGTGAAACTTATCAGGCCACAATCACGGAAATTGAAACAGAAGCAGATGCTTCCTCCGGGCTGTTCCCCATCAAAGCAGACTTAGAAGAAGGCTGCAATTTGCTTCCCGGCGTTTCTGTTAAAGTTGCCGCTACCACAGCAAAAGCAGAAAATTCCCTTATGGTCCCCATTGACCACGTTTATTACGACGGGGACCAGCCTTATGTTTTTGTTTATTCGGATGGAAAAGCCCACCGTGCCGACTTAAAAACAGGCATGTCCAATGAAACAGAAATTGTTGTAGAAGATGGAATCACTTCTTCCAGCCTGATTATTACAACCTGGCATCCGGATTTAGCAGACAATGTGGATGTGTTATTGGCGGAAGGAATGCAGCAGCTTGTCGAATCAGCAGCTTCCGCACCTGGTATAAAACCTGCTGCTTCTGCCGCCAGCAATCCGAAATCAGAACCAGCAAAAGAAACCAAAATAAAAAATTCTGAAAAGGAACTGGAAGATAAAAGCTTGCAGGAAGAATCTGAAGAAGAACGTTCTGAAATCCTTTATGACAGTATGGAGGAGGAAGAAGATCCGGATTTTGGCATAGAACTGCCAGAAGAACCGACTTATCCGGAAGAACCAAAAACAAAAGATCTTTCCCCTGCTTATGTAGGCAACAGCAACGCCGCATCCAATGCCATAGCAAAATCTATTATTGAAAAATCCTCATCCGGAAGCGGACTGCTCAATAAAAAGAATTAAAGCCGTGCCTTTATAGGGCTGGCCTTTATGCCGGG
>CAJUTC010000074.1:0-7126 GCA_910589195.1 uncultured Lachnospiraceae bacterium | reverse complement strand
TTCCCTGATTGTATTCGGGATTTCTTCTGTATTTTCCATGAAAATGGAATCGACTCCGGAAATGAATATGCCTGTTTTAATGGTCCGTACTTCTTACTCTGACGCATCCCCGGAAGAAGTGGATCAGTTGGTGACAGATGTTATTGAGAGTGCCCTTTCTCAAATCAGTGATGTAGATTCTATGACTTCCCGTTCTTCAGAAGGAAGTTCCATGACAATGCTGGAATTTGATTATTCCGTAGATACCAGCGAAAAGCGGGAAGACATCGAAGAAGCTTTACAACGGGTCCGGCTGCCGGATTCCGCAGATGATCCTGTCGTAATGGAAATGTCTATGGATTCTTCCACCATCATGGAGCTTTCCATTCAGGGGGAAGGCAGCGACAAGCTGATGAGCTATATTGACGAAACCATTGTACCGGAATTAGAAAAAATCAATGGCGTTGCCAGTGTAGAAACCATGGGCGGCAGCCGGAAATATGTACAAATCCTTTTGAACGAGGAAAACATGAAGCAATATAAGCTTTCCATGTCCGATATTGCCAACGCTGTTATGTCCGCGGATTTCACATCTACCATTGGAGATATCAACCGGGGTGAGGTCAGCCTTTCTTTAACAGCAAGTGAAAGCTATTCTACACCAAAAAGCCTGGAAGATATTTCAATTTCACTTTCTTCCGGAGATATTATCCATTTGTCGGATATAGCGGCAGTTTCTTTAGTGGAAGAAGAACAAAATTCCATCAGCCGTTACAATGGCATGGATAATATCAATATTTCCATTTCAAAAAATCAAAGTGCAAATACCATTGAGGTATGTAATGAAATTGCGGAAAAAGTAGAAAAATTAAATGCTTCAGGACTAGGGATTGCAATTACGGTTTCCAATAACAGCGGCGAGCAGATTTACGAAAATATCATGAATGTTGTTTCTTCCCTGTTACAGGGATTAGCAATTTCCATGTTTGTGCTGCTGCTATTTTTAGGGGACTGGCGGGCCGCAATGATTGTAGCGGTTTCCATGCCTTTATCTGTATTTGCGGCTTTGGTCTTAATGAGTGTCTTTGGCATGACAATCAACTTAATGAGTTTAGGCGGCCTGGTTGTTGGAATCGGCATGATGGTAGACAATTCCATAGTTGTGCTGGAAAGCTGCTTTACAAACCGGACTGAAATACGCACTTATGCAGACAGTGCCATTGAAGGGGCAAAACTGGTTTCGGCTTCTGTTGTTGCATCTACTGTTACAACAATCGTTGTATTTCTGCCCATTGCCTTAATGGATGGCATGGCTGGGCAGCTTTTTAAACAAGTTGGATTTACCATTGTATTTTCCATGCTGGCCTCTTTAATTTCTGCATTGACCATGGTTCCTATGCTTTTTGTGCAGCTTGCTCCAGTAGAAAAGAAAAATTCTAAAGTAAACCGTGCTTTGCGCCGGTTAGAAAACGGCTATGGAAAATTGCTGAAAGCTGCATTGACTCATAAAATCATTGTGATTTTCATTGCATTGTGTGTTTTAGGATGCACTGTTTATCTTTACACGACTTTGGAGCAGGAACTGATGCCAAACATGGACCAAGGCCAGATCAATATTTCAGTAGAAACAAAAACAGGGCTGTCCATTGACAAAACCAATGAAATTATGACGCAAATCGAACAGGTAGTTTCATCCCATGAAGAAGTGGAAAGCTATTCCCTTTCCAGCCGGGGCGGCGGAAGCGCCAGTATGTCTGTTTACTTGAATGACAGTTATCAGGGAACAACACAAGATTTTGTATCCATGCTCCGCAAAGAAACCATTGACATCGAGAACTGTTCCATTTCTGTTTCAGAGCGCGGTGGGATGTCATTCGGCGGAAACAATGAAGTAGAAATTCGTTTAACCGGTGAAAATTATGACATCCTGAAGGAATCCGCTGAACAAATACGGAGTTTAGTGGCATCCACCGAAGGAATTGCTTCAGCCACCAGCAGTTTAAGCAGCGGATCTCCGGAAGCGGTCCTAAAAGTAGACCATGTACAAGCGGCCGCTTTGGGATTAACACCCTCCGCAGTGGTAAGCCAAGTCAGGAATATTTTATCCGGCATGAATGCAGATTCTTTGCAGACTGCGGATGCGGAATATGATATCAAAATCGAATATCCGCCGGAACGGTTTCACGATATCAGCGATCTTTCCGGTTTAATGCTGACCGTGGGACAGAATGAAGTGCCTTTGACGGACGTGGCGCAAGTGGTTTATTCCAACCAGCCATCCCAAATCCAACGGATCGATGGAGATTATGTTGTCACTGTTACAGGGCAAACGGCGTCCGGCGTTTCTGCAAGCCAGCTTTCGCAACAGTTGATTGCCCAGGCCCAGGGAATGAATTTAGATGGGATCACGGTTTCCCAAGGGAGCAACATGCGCCGGATGGAATCAGAATTTGGAGCCATTGGTAATGCTTTAGCCACTTCTATTTTCCTGGTTTTTGTTGTAATGGCTTTCCAGTTTGAATCCTGCCGTTTTTCCTTAGTGGTGATGCTGTCCGTCCCGTTTTCGATGACAGGCGCTTTTCTGGCATTATCTGTTACCGGCATGTCAATTTCCATGACCAGTTTAATCGGGCTGATTATGCTGGTAGGGATTGTAGTAAACAATGCCATCGTATTGATCGATTATACGTCTTATCTGCGCAAAACCCAGGGAATGTCCCCTATGGATGCTTTGATTGCATCCGGGAAAAGCCGTCTGCGCCCTATCCTGATGACCACATTAACAACAATTTTATCTTTGATTCCTATGGCCGCCGGCATTGGAGGAAAGGTTGAAATGATGCAGTCTATGGCTGTCGTTGTGATTGGGGGGCTGTCCATTTCCACCTTGCTTACTTTAATTCTGGTCCCTACTGTGTATCTGATTTTTGACAAACAGGACCGGAACCGGAGAAAAATGGAAAAAGGAAAAAATCCACGTCCTCCCAAACATAACCGCAGAGATCAGGCTTTAAGCCTGGAACAAGTCCCCCATGAATTTCAGGATAATTTATAACCGCAAAAAAGGCCTCCTGTGTTATCAACAGGAGGCCTTTTTTCAATACGCTCTGAAACCCGCAAAATTAGCCCTATTTCGCGTTTTTATTTTTGACGTGTAATTTTACGGTTCGAAGTCAAAGCCACGTTTATGAGGCTGTCAGTGGCCTTAAAATTGAATATAACCGCTCTGCCTTGATTTGCAGCTTGTTATTCTGAAATGCTGATTGTTCCACGGTCGCTTTTTACCGTGTCATTTTCCCAGGAAAGCCATGTGCTTTCTGTGATGAAGCTGCCGGGAAGTGCAGCGCTAAGGTAGTAGGTAAATACAAGGGTGTTGGGATCTTCCTGCTCCTGTGCAGATGGATCATTGGGCTGGTAACGGTTCAAATGACCGGATAAATCAACCGGATTATAAATTTCATCTTCTACCGTGTCATCTTCTTGGACAATTTCATTTTCCTGAGGTTCTTCTGTCATTTCACCAGGGTCCGGCTCCAAATTCCCTTCTGCATTTCCTGATACGTCAGGAGGTGTTTTGGATACGCTGGAAGAAGCTTCTGACTCATCCGTTATATCATCACTTTCCGCAGGTTCTACATGAGCCGGAAGGAAACGGACATAGGCGCTTTCCACCCTGGGGACCGGAACCGGCAAATCCGGGCCATTGGGTGCCGGACGGTGGACCGTTCCGGTGATCCGCTGTCCATCCTGGGCAAAGGAAACCCACATGGAACCATTTTGCGGGGCAACGATATGGCTTCCGCCAAGCCAGCGAAGGCCGGAAGGAATACTGTCTGTCAAGGTGTAGGTTCCGTAAGGAGAATTTTCATTAAATTTGACCGTAACCGTTACCTGAACCTGGCTTCCAGGGGTCAGACTTCCGGATAGAGGCTCATAAGACTTTGAAATAGATGCAAAATCCCCAACAGCATCTCCGGAGCCCATACGGAAGCCTTTTACAGCCGCTGACAATTTTCCAGACTGGGAACGGAATTTTCCATTACGCAAGGTTTTTTCATCCAGCGTTAAGAAAGCAGCACCGTCTTTCAGCTCAACTTCTTTCGTTTTTCCATTTTCTTCATAGGTCAGGGAACCGTTTGTTTCTTTCGGAAAAGCTTTTTTGGCATATGCCAGCAGTTCCAAATTCGGCAGGGAGCCTTCTTTGCCGCTTTCCCAGCTTCCTCCGGTTAAATACCGGGCAAATTCTGCCGCATCTTCCATTTTCCCGGTGTCTGAAGCCAGCAAAAGGGCCGCAGCAGTAGCGCGAACGTCAGAGTCATCTACATGGGCTTCGCTGTTGGAATGAAGGATTTTTACAGATTCATAAATTTCGTTGGCCCGTTCAAAATCCCCCAGCCAGGCAAAAGCTGCTCCTGTGTATAAACGCAGGTAAGGCTTCATATCGGCTCCGTCCTGCTCATACAGCCGCCGCAAATCCAATAAAACAGGTTCTTTGGCCGCAGCCAGACCAACATAGGCCATAATGCGGTCGTCCTGGGGTGCGGCAGGGTTTTTCAAAACATCATGGAGGAAGCTAATGGCTTTTCCCTGATGAATCAGTTCCGGAGCAGCCATCAGGATTTGTGCTGTAAGGGCAGCGTCTTCCTGGGATTCCGGCAAAATGCGTACACCGCCGTTATCGCCCTGGATGGAATCCAAACGGTTATCCCGAATAACAGGCTCCCTCTGATCTTCAGGCCGCAGCTCGTTATAAAGTTCCAGTCCCCTGACAGATCCGACAATATTCTCTGTCCGGCGGCCATGACGGGACGTCAGCCAGGATAATGCGTCAAATACCGGCTTGGCGTCATTGTCTGCTACAATGATTTCCACAGGCCAGGCCGCGCTTTTCACTTCGGAAAGGGCTGACAGTTCAACCGTTTCAATGGATGGGAGAAGTAATCCGGTATCGGTGACGGAAAGCGGCAGGGTTACAGCGTCCTGATATTCCCCATACTGAGCCGATAAAGTAACCTGATAAGCTCCGGCCGGCAATTTTCCAAAGTTAAAAACAGCACGGTTTCCTACAAGGGTTTCCTGTTCTTTTTGGGTTTCTTCCAAGGTTCCGCCTGATAACTGAGCTGTATAACGGACATTCCCCTGTTCCAAAGCGGTACCGACTGCCAAAGCGGAAACAGCAATATCATCTCCGGTCAAGTAAGATTCTGTCAGGATTGTTTGTAAATAAAATGGCATTGTTGCAGCCGCGTTAGAAACTGCATTTCCGGCTTTTAAATCCGGTGTGACTGCTGCCGCAGTAATCCTCCAGGAAGTTACATTATCGGGCAACTGGATGGAAACCTCCGAACCAGCCGCAGAAACATCCAGTGTCTGGAAATCTGCCGTATCCAAAAACAGGGATCGGATACTGGCGCCCAGCTCCATTCCGCCGCCGCCCGTATTCATGGGGGATCTGTCCGCGGAAGCAGCCTCTTTCATGCTGTTGTTCATTCCGCCAGCAGCGGAAGCGTCGTCCTGAACGTCAATATCGCTTAACCCGCCATTGCCCGCTGCTATGCTTTGGATAATATTGGGATAATAAATGTTCGTATAAATCTGGCCAGCCAGATCAATTTCCTGGAAAGACAAATCAAAAATAGATTCATCCACGATACCAACAGCAGCTTTTCCGCTTACCGGGTTTCCGTCTTGATCCGCTATGGAAATTTTTACATTCATTGTTTCGCCAGGCCGGTATTCTGTTTTATCCGGTTCGGCAGTTACCTGCAAAGTACGGTCCGTGTAATCATATTTCACACAGGTACTTTGGATTTCATGCATAGAATGTCCGTCAAAATAGGCACCAGCCAGCCAGATATTGGGTAAATGTTTTTCTTCCATGGAAAAAGTGGAATCCCCTTGGGATACCTGGGTATTTAAAATTTTATCTTGTACAACGGTATAGAGGAACAAAGGATTTTCTATTTTTTGTTCATTTTCCCAAACGCCAATCTCCATAGAATCCCCAGGAGCGATCTCAATACCCCAAGGATCTTTCAAAAACTGGTATTGTTTCCAGTCCGGATCGCGATAAGGTGAAACAGGGGTTATTGTTTCACAAACGTCCCCATAAACGCCTCCAGCAAACCGCAGTTCATACCAGTAAATGGTTCCGCTGGAATCAGAAAACGGCAAATCTGTAACTTCTGCTTTTCCTGTAACAGAAGATACCTGTATATTCCGTTCAACTGTTTCTTCTCTCTGGTTTTTATAAACCGGCACATTCCGTTTATTGACATAGTCATACCAGCTTCCGGTCTGGATCTGGTGGAAAACGACTTTATGAACCACCAAAGTCATGGGAATATCAGCAGGAACGCCTTGCAGCTGCTGGAACTGGCTTTCACCCATAATCCAGGCTTTTTCTGCGGCTTTTAATTTCGTGTCATCCAAAACGGCGGTTTGGATGGAAATACGTCCATCCCCTTCATAGGTCATTTCGGCTGCGATTTTAGAAGGCAAAGCAAAGAACGTATCTGACTGGTATAAATTAACAGGCTGCCCGTCGGCACTGTTGACAGACCAGAAAACGGTATTTGGTGTCCAGGAAGCCACCTGTCCCGGCTCCTGCTGGTGGGACGGGTTCAAAACGGCTTTAAATTCAGCTTTTCCGGACTGATCCAAAGTAATGGGATAATCATTCAAATTTGCTTCAAAGCTGTCTGCCGTCAGTTTTACGCCAGCGGCAGGGGTACCGTCATAATATTTTGCAGAAACATAGAAAGTAATCGTTTCGCCGTAGTAATAAAAGTCCTTATCCGTAGACAGGGAAATTTGATAAGCAGGCTTTGTATATTCGCTGATGGTAAGAGAGCTTTCTATATAAGCACCATCAGCCCCATTCCCAACTTTTAACTGATAATGGTCCGTACGCAAAGAACCGGGATTCAAAACGCCGGAGAATATACCATCTTTTACCTGCACTTCCATTCCGGAAAGTGTACTGGAGGGCCACATAGTAGCCAGGCTCACCCAAACGGAATCCGGCATCGGCGCATGATTTCGGGGCTTTACAACGCCCCAGAAATGGATGGGGTCCCCGGGCAGGTAAATTTCCCTGTCCGTATAAATGGCTGAATAGTAGTCCCAGGACAAGGGCCGTTCTTCC
>CAJUTC010000073.1 GCA_910589195.1 uncultured Lachnospiraceae bacterium | reverse complement strand
TGCTCTTCCGATCTGAAAAAAAATCCCGCTGGAAGAAATGATAACACTATCAAATCAGCTTCTATGTGCTGGTGCAAATGGCTTTGTTGAACACAATTCCCCAATCTGATAAAACATTTTAATTTTGTCTTTTTAGAAATTCTAATTCAATATGACAAAAGGGATTCCATTCACAGGCAGGAATCCAAATCCTAACACACTTTCATACTAATTTTGCTATATAACATAAAATAATAAAAGCTTTCAGTCAAGTCTATGAGCCGAAAGCTTTTATTTCCGTGATTTTGCGTCGATTCTGTTTTTCCCATATATTAATTACAATCACTAAAAAATAATACAATCCGATATTAATTTTCCCCAGCATTTCACTTTCTTTTAACATTCTGCTCTATGCGCATCGTTTTTCAATAGCCGAACATGCTTCTGTATAATCAGGATTATATGTATCCTAGCAACCTGCATGTTCTGTTTTTATGCTAAGGGAGCCACTTATTTCATCTAGCTGTGTTATCTTCAATTAATTGAAACAATGCAGCTTCTGGCAGGCGGCGGTATTTCATTATTGGATTAGATGTAAATCAAACAGTCCATCTTTCAAACAATCATTTTACCCATTGCTTATTAAGCACTGGCCTGCCATGGCCAAAATATATGGTTCGATTTCCTATCTTACTTATCTTTCTTGCGCTTTCCAACATAGTTTCCCTATTATGATACAGCATAGAAACCGTGGGGTAAACCATATTCATCAATGCGTCACCTACTATCAAATGTTTCTGTTCCACATCAATGCCAATCGATCCATCGGTATGCCCCGGCAGAGAAATGATACGTGCGTCAACTCCGTAATCCGATAAGCTGTCATCATTACGCAAGAATACATTTGGTTTAAATTCCGGCATAGGACGAGCGGAAAATTCTTTGAGAGAAACCGATAAAACCACTTTCCCCAAGATCGTTTTCGCATATAAGGCTTGATTTGAGTTTGACTGAATCAAGTTACAATCATTCTCATTCATTCCAATCGGAATTCCTAAAGCATCTGATATTCGTTCCGCATTTTCGGCATGGTCGAAATGCGCATGTGTCAAAACCAGTAGCCTCACACGATAAGATTTACAAGATTCTATCACCCGATCAAAGAATTCCTTTTTCCCTGTGTCCACTAATATTCCATTTGTTCCATTTTCAATAATATAACAGTTAACATTGCCACATATTATCCGGTGAATCTCACTCATTTTATTCTCCTATCAGTCGTGATTGAGCCTTTAACTTTTCGGATTCATCTTGATTATCCCTTAAATAACGTGGGGCTTGTGATATTGAATCAATTCTTCTTTTAAAAGTCCGTAAGATATCCATATTCGTTTCAAATCAGCTTAATTATCGCGGCAGCTCTTGTCTGGGTATTGATACTTTTCGAAGGTTTAAACTCAATATCTGTAAAATAATCTGTTTACGCCTCTAATGCTGCAATGATCTCTTGTATTTCAATCGCGGCATCTTCTACACGTAATGCAACCTCTTCACTCCAAAATCGGCTTCCGCCAGCTAATTCGTCAATTAAATTAAAAATAGGCACCGCATCCGCAACAGGTATAAAACCGCTTGTTTTCCACTGGTTCAAATGCTCATTCAGATAATTTTTCATGTCCTCAAATATCTGTTCATTAAAAGAGTTATTACAGCGTAATTCTATTAATAGCCCATTTTCGCCCAGAATCATATCATAGAAACTCATTTTAACACCTTCTTTGTAATTTTTGTTTTATCATACGCCGAGGCTATCCACCCATGATTTCAGGCTTTCTTTCGATTGCGTGCCATTTAGAAGTTTTCCTTCTATTACCACGGTATCTGCCGCTACGCTGTCTTTCAGTCCTTCCACCGTCTTTCCAAATCCGCTTCCTCCAGATGTTGCAAACAGTACAACTGTTTTCCCGGAAAAATTGTAACCCTCAAGGAATGTATTGATAATTGTCGGCGCAACATACCACCAGATGGGAAAACCGACAAACACCACATCATATTCCTGAATGCCCGCTTCATGGTCGGCAATCGCCGGGCGGTATGTCTTATCCTTCATCTCTACTGTGCTGCGTGCTTTTTTATCCATCCAGTTCAAATCTTCTCTTGTATAAGGAATTTCCGGCTTGATCTCGTACAGATCGGCTCTTGCCGCTTCTGCCAGAGTTTTTGCCACTTTTGCCGTCACACCACTAGCGCTGAAAAACGCAACTAATTTTTTACTCATAATAAATTCTCCTGTCTTCTTAAAAATTGGGGCCAAGCTCATATCGCTACCTTAAAATGATAGCGTATTTTTTGCAATCTGCTTAAATTCTATTATAACGTATATCTTTCGAATTTTCTATTACCATTACTCAAAAAAGCAGAATCCGTTAGCCAATAACAATCAAAAGTAAGCTCATCCGTACAACTTTCTTTTTTTCGCAGAATGATTTCTCTATAGAAAGGACAGAGCGTTCCGGCATCAACGCCCTGTCCTTACCATTTTCCGAGAATTTTCTGTGATTTTTTATGGGTTTTTACGGTTTTTCCAAAATTAGTACATAAATTTTCATTGTGCGGCAACATCCAATCCCAAGCTATTGATCCACTCTCCAATTTCCTCACCGGAACTTCCTTAGTTCAAACGTATACCGAAAGACCAACTTGCCCCGTCGGTCAATACTTCATGATTTTCGCTATGATTTCCGCTTTCCATAGACCGTAAGTTATTTGACGATTACTCATCGGCTATCTTGTACTTTCGCACAGTCTTTACAGCGTCCTAATTCATCTAATTGCATTTTCCTTAGTATCCTGATTAATTCCTCATAAATCGCTTTATTCTCCAAACTGTCGCAAAAATCTTTTTGTTCGATTACCGGACTATAACCTTTATGCCCACATATGGCACAAGTATTGATATACTTTTTAGCAGAACAATTCCATTTTTCTATATACAGCGAATTGCCCCTCTTTGTATACTTACTATGCGACATTTCTTCCCCATACATAATTTACATTTTTCTCATTGCCTCTTTCCCCGGCAAAGCAGAATTACTTTGAAAATCCGCCGACGAATAGATGGTCTTAGTTCAGGGATTCCAAGTGCGCCCGCCGGACTTTCATGGGTGGTGGTGCATCCGCATCCGGGCGCATGATAGTTTACTTTCTACAAAACTTTTCTAAAAAATAGTTCCATCGGTTGGTCGAATGGTGTATTATGAAATACGAGTCCGCCACAATCATCATACCCTAGTTTCCGATACAAATGTTGCGCTCCTTCATCAGCTTGTGTTGAAATTAAAGTTATTTTATAACCTTGACGTTTCATTTCATTTTCCCAGCTAATGATTGCCTGTTTGGCAAATCCTTGATTGCGATACTCTTCTTTAATAATGATAACATTCATAAATGGAAGATGATCCCACAAAATGCAGTGTGTCATAATTCCAATCCGTTGGTTTCCTTCCCAAATAACGTATCCAGTCCTTGTATACACTCGATTGGCATAACTTATATCATTCACATGGTGGTCCATACTCATTACAAATTCTTTATCCTCATCTGTTACAACTTTTATTTCCACAGATTCTCCTTCCTAAATCATGCATTATCCCTAAGACGATCCGTTTGAAGCCATAGTAGTTCCCTTAAATCAACCCGAATGATAAAACCTCTGGCAATCAAAGGGCTACTTCATACACTCATTTACCCACGCAATGAAATTCGTAGTGCTGTTTCCTGTACGCTCTGCCTTTACATGCCGCTGTTCCCATACGGTTGCAAAATCAACGGATTCCACCCCTTCATAATTTTGAAGCGCAAGCGCAAGATTTACCTCTGTAGTAAGCGAAGTATCACTTTGCGCAATGCCAGTACGAATCCTCCAATGCTTTGCGGGCGTACTGGTTTGATATCCATCTTGGGATTCCAGCAAATAATAAAGAGGCGTATACATGTTTAATCTCTCAGTGACTGTATATCCGAAAGCATCCGTTTTTTGCAGATCCTGGTCAAAATCAGAAGCATAGCTGCTTTCGAGTTCATCTAATATATCTGCAAGCAAAGCGTCAAAATGGGATCCCTTTCCGTCACCATATCCAAACAGTATATTTTCTCCCTGTCCGGCATCAAGCTGGTCGAATGCACCAAGATTTTTCGACACGCTTTTAAAGGCTTTTACAAAATCACTGACACTTGTAATTTTACAGGTGTTTGTTTCGGCATCATAGATAACCCATGTACCGTTCCCGTTAAGCGCGTCAATATAATCGCTGACCGTTTCATAGGTTCCGGAAATTGTAATGCTATTTGAAGTTTGTGTGCGGGTTATGTCATCCAATTCTTCATAAGGACCTTTTTCTGCATTGTTCTGGCCACCTTCTTCTTTACTGTTTGGTCCACCAAGTCCACCAAAATCGCCATCCCTGTCCCGTCCTGTAACATCACGGTTTTCTCCGCGTCCACCAAATCCGCCCATTCCGCCAGGCCCTCTATCATTTCCTCTGTAAGCAGATGAATCATACGGAAATTCTGTATCGGAAAGAAAGTTGTTTAAAGACGCTTCAATCACACCTACCATATAATCGTAATAGCTGCCTGCCTGAAAAATACCATCGGTTGATTCTTCAAGGGTCAAGACATTACCATTCTCGTCTTTTATTCCTGCCTGGTTGATATAATCGGCAAAAGAAGCAGCCATTGCGTCAGAAATCGCCTGCTCATCATCGGTAAGGCCACTTCTTGTTATGCCCATCATCCATTCATAGGCTTCGTCCCCACTGTCCAGATTGGTGATTGGGCACCAATCCATTGAACCATAAACAACATCGCTGACACCCTGTACCGCGCCAATTTGTTCCAGATAAGGAGTATAACATTCACTGTCGCCAGTTGCGCCCACAATGGCAGACTGCGCGCCTCCGCCACTCATACCGAATACAAAGATTTTTTCCGCATCTCCGGGCATACGATCGTTTGTATAACGCAGATAGCGGATTGCGGCCTTGATATCCGTGACACCAGCCGGCGCGCCAGCATCCCTTCCACGGCATCCGGCATGAACATATACAAAACCGGCCTCCATATATTCTGTCAGGCTGGTATAGCCAGTTAATGCCGCCTGAGCCGAATAACCGGGCGTTTCAATTGGCATAACAATTGGAGCAGTTTGGGCTGTATAACCATTCACTTTTGCGTCTGAATTTACTTCACAGGTATACGTTCCGTCACCATTATCAGTTCCTGAAAAATAATCACCAGGAACAAAAACGGCCAACGTTTCATAGGACGCGTCCGCTGGAGTTTGGCAATACCATATGCCAGTCTGATAATAAACGTTATCATCCGCTTGATACATCCATTTTGCCATATCTATTTTCTCTAAATTTGCAACAATACTTTCGGAAGTATCTGCTTCGTTCTGCAAAGCACCTTCTGTTTTTGTGTTATCCGTTGATGGCGCTCCGCAAGCGGCCAATAGGAACACCATCAGTACTGCTATTATCATTTCATACATTTTTTTCCACATTTTTTATTCCTCCATTCTGTTTTCTTGGAGTATTTTATAATGCGAACTACCATCCGCCAAAGGTTTCGGATCTCACAACTACATTTTATTTTGAAAGTTCAGCGCGAAAATGGGGTCGCAAATGCAATCCCTATTAACACTTTGTTTAAGCGTTAAAAAGTATACTATGAATTGATAAACTTTTCAATTCGATGGCCTGAACTTTCACAGAAATTTCAAATTCTCTCAACTTACATCATCTTTAACTCGTATTACCTAGTTATAAATCATGTTCTATTAGCTAATACTATATAGTCTTTTAGAATCTTTTGCGATTACCATATGTGATATAGTCTAAAAGAAAACAAAACAAATGCTAATAGCTTATGAAATGGGTGGTTATATGGAAAGAAAAGGACTTGGCAAGCGTATTAACACAGTAAGGAAAGACCGGGGATTCACAGCAGACCAGCTATCGGAATTGTGCAATATTAACGCAACCTATCTCCGTCAGATTGAAGGCGGAGCAAAGGTTCCCAGCCTGCCCGTATTTATAACGATCTGCAACGCACTGAAAATTTCCCCTGATTATTTGCTGCGGGATGCGCTAAAAGACAATGAGGTTAGTAAAATCCAGGAACTGACGAAACTGTGGGAAAACACATCGCCCCGCCAGCAGGAAATCGCCATTGCCATGATCCGGGCAGTATTGGAGCATAGGGAAGATTAAACCGCTGCGCAAGAGAATTGTTCCTAATTATTTCACAAATGAAAGGAACAAACATGAAAAAAATATTTACTACTATGTTTTTCATTATGATAACCGCTTTTCTGTCTTTTTTGATCGCCGCGCCAATTGTAAATGACAGTATAGCAAAGAAAACAGCAGCTGAACTTGCAAATCTGCCTCTTCCGGATCATACAGAATTGGTCGAATCTGTATATCAGGCAGGAAAATTAATCGGGAATGGGAATGGAATGCAATACTTTGGAGCCCTGCTGATCAAAAGCAATCTTCCATTAGAAGAATTAAAAAAATACTATTCAAACTTTGCCGAAAATGAATGGGATTGTATCGTTGAGCAACAGATGCGTACCGAAATAAATGTTATAGAACATGGAAATTTAGCATTTCAGACAGAAATTGCCGGAGATAATTATTATATTGTTTATTCATGGGGCGATAATGACACTATTTTTCATGACTTTGATATAAGAGGACATTAGAGTATGATTTTTCCTACCTGATAATGCCGCAAAAGAACTGCGGCTACTTCAGGTTCATCCATACAGCCGCGTTTTGGTGGTTCTGATACCGATTTTCATTTCTATGGAAATCAGAACCACATCAATGGAGCATCTTTCAATTGTGGGATATTTCCATTCTGATATGGGTCGTAATTGTTTGTATTGCAGCCAAACTCTTTTAGAAACTGTATCCGTATATCCTGCGTCTATTCAATAAGTGACATGCCGTCAAATGCTTCAACATTTCCATCATTCATGGTATTTTTAAAATACCACTCCGCATTGGTTTGGTTTCCTTTATGGAAATATTTCTTAATATCACATTGAAGTGCGGTTCCACGCTGGTTCCATTCGTCAAGCCACAGCCGGATGATTTCCTCCCGTTTTTCCATAAAGTCCTGTTTTTTATTTTAACGATCCAGACGTTTACGCACCTCTTTATTTTAATGATTTAGGTGTTTGCGTTCCCCTTTTCAAAATTCAGGCAATCGGCAAACCAGACCACATGGGCGGCTGGCTGCTACCTTGAATCCTGTTGTTGCCTAGTTTGCCCATCCCCGTCATTTAAGAGAACATTTTCCAATTGCCGATTTCAAGATTCTAAGCAGAAACAATATTGTTCTGTTTCATGTTCCCTTTCTGTCTTTTCTGTCATCCAATTCAATAAGCCATCTTGCAAAAACGCAAACGCACCGTTACATAACTGGGCTACTGTTTTTTCTTTACCGGAATCCATATGGCGCTGTGATAATCCGCATCGTTCTTCTCACCATTTACGCAATCATACCACTCCACATTAGCATTTCCCCCCAATTTCATAATCAGAATTGCCGGGCAACCATTCCTTGAAAATCCTTTCATTCAAACTCTGCAGCGCCTCAGGAATCGGTCTAACACAGTCAAACATGGCCCATTCGCTTTCAGGAAACTCATAAAGCACCATGCCCTCCGGCACCTGGCCGCCACCGTACTTACCAGCAATCAGATAACGGAATTTGCCATTTTCCATATCGTCAACGCAAATGCCATACTCGCCAATGCTGTTATCAATCAATGCCTTTTCCCACGGATTAGCTGGTGGATTGCCAGCATAAACATTAGTGGCATACTTTTTGTAATTTTATCCCAATATTTAGGAATTTCCCTATAGGCCTCCTCGCATGTAAATTCCTTTTGAAAGTCAATAACCTTAAACCCCAACAATTTTGTGACTTTCCATTTGGTATCCTCCTTGAATTGTAATATGAATTGTCAAAGGAAGGAAGCATTTAATTTAGAAACTGTTTCAGTCGTATTTGCGAAGGTGTCGCTCCATGGAAACGGGTAAACGCCTTAGTAAAGCTTTCTGGTGTTTCATAGGTGTAGCGGAATGTAATATCCACGATCTTGTCATCCATGTTGCGGATATCCATAGCCGCCTGATACAGCCTTCGGTTGCTATCATTAAAATCCAGTTCTTCTGCAGGAACCGCAAAATACGGAATGTCTATATCCTTTGACAGCAGCTTGGCCTGCTCAATTTGATTATGAGAAATATCGGTTGCGGTCCACCTTGCCCCATACGAATACATATTTCTTGGCAAAACCCCTGTTCCAGTTCCCAAATCAAGAACCCGTTGGCCATTGATACATAGATTTCGGGAAATAATTTTTTCGTAAAACTCAGGCGGATAGATATCACGGAATTTCGCATAATCCAATGATGTTCTTCCCCAGTCAAACGGCGTTCCGCTATCTATATTTTTATCAATAATATTCAATATTGCCCTCCTTCAATGTTTTAAAATCTTAGTTTACAAAACCGTTACCTTTTTAATTTCACAAGATATTCGGTTGTACCCTCTTCAAACTGTTTTTCTCCTGTCAAATGAAATCCGCACCTTTGATAAAACGATATTGCCCTGGTATTTTTTTCCAAGGCCCACAAATGATCGACATGAAGGTTCTTAATGGCGTATCCCATTAATTCATTTCCGATTCCTTGGCTTTGGAAAAATGTATCTACATATAATTTGCAAATCTCGGTTCCGTTCACTTGGATAAAGCCCTTTATCACTCCATTATCAAATACATATATATGATTCATGATTTCATCTTTGTTGAAATAACGATTCACCAGAGAAACTACCTGCAGTTCACCAAAGGAAAATTCTTCATCTTGAAATATGGGAAAATAATTTATCCGATTATTAAAAATATAGATCTCAGCTATCCTGGATAAATCATCAATTCTGGCTTTTCTAATATTCATCGAAAACCTCCTTACTGTACTGCTTATGCCTTATGATTTCGCCCCTTGCAGATACCTGGAGCCGATTTGCTGTTATCCTCCAGTTTTCTTGTGTTTAAAGAACTCTATTTGGTGTCAGTCTAACATTTTTTCCGCAATTTTTCAACACAGCCCATACAATTCCGCTTCCATATCTGTATTTTTACGGGATAAACTAAAAGCCTGTTTGGCGTGCCAGAATACATTAGGAAGGGAAGCGGCGATTATGACAGCTTATGAGATCATCTGGATCTTTATTAGGATATTGGCTATGCCGCACAGTTCTACTATTTCCCAATATATCTCCTACGATAATATTCCATCGTGCGATACTCCAATATATCCTTCATATGTTTCTTAAACGCAGCATTCTCTATTACTACTTCCAAATCGTCCCTGATTGCAATCGCATAATCCTCTTTCTCAATAAAGAATCCTTTTCCGGATGCTTTTA
>CAJUTC010000072.1 GCA_910589195.1 uncultured Lachnospiraceae bacterium | reverse complement strand
AGCTCAATCCGGCCTCTTGCGAAAGTATCAATCTTGATTGCGGAGGGGAATCGAAGAAGTCTGGAAATTTCCATTGCTGCCGCCAGCTCTGGATTGATTGCCAGAGAAAGATTTAATTCTTCCCGGATATATTTAATTTCACTGGAATATTCCGGATTTCGAATTCGGGCAACTGTGTGGCAGTTTCCGGCTTTTTTGGCAATCAAGCAGCACAGCATATTCAGCTCGTCTGAATTGGTGGTAGCAATCATTAAATCGGCATCTGCTATCCCTGCTTCTATTTGTACCTGATAAACAGCGCCATTTCCCGTTACTCCCATAACATCTACACTTTCCGTAATCATTCGCAGCGCATTGGGATCATTGTCAATTAATATAATATCATGATTTTCGCGGTTCAGCTTTTCAGCTAAGGTAAATCCTACTTTACCACAGCCAACAATTATTATTTTCATTTCAAATTCTCCTCTGTACTCCTCTTCTAATCGTTTTTGAGCTTACTTTTTAATTATATTGGTTCTCTGCTTTATCTGAATGATTATAATTCTGAACCATTTCGGCAGGCTGCTATTTGTTCATACAGCGGTCTGTGTATCTTTTTGCGTGTCATTTCAATTAAATTTAATTTTGTGAAATCTACAACAGTAGTTTTTACCGGATCTTGTAAAACTACCGCTTTTAAATGTTCAAAAAGAAGAATTCTGCTTTTTTCTTCCCACATATCAATAAAGTCTATAATGATAATTCCGGATAAATTCCGTAAACGCAGTTGTTTACCGATTTCTTCGGCAGCTTCCAGATTAATTTTTAAAATGGTTTCTTCCTTCGTTTTTTTACCGGAATATCTTCCTGTATTTACATCAATTACTACCAGCGCTTCTGTTGGCTGGATTACTAAATATCCACCTGATTTCAGCCAAACACGCTGTGCGGTTGCACCTTCGATTACCTGATCCAAACGATACAAATTTTTTAATGAAAGAAGCGGATCTTGATAAAACCGAAGTTTCTCCAAATCTTCCGGCTGTTCTTGCTTTAAAAAATGGTAGATTTCTTTATGAATTTCAGCATCATCTGTGACAATTTCCTCTAGCTGGTCCGCATAAGCATTTCGAATATTGGTTAAAAAGGTAGACGGAGCCTGATGCAAACGAGTATAACAGGTTCGATAAGGAACTTCCTTCATTAAATTCTGGTATGTTTCCTGTAAGGAATAAAATTCGGACAGCAATTCTTCTAAACAAGCATTTTTTCCGTTTGTACGGATGATCAGTCCAACTTCCTCTCCTACCTGTTCCTGCAGATTCTTTTTCATGGAATCTTTCCATTTTCGATCTGTTATTTTATTGGAAAAGCTGATTCCACTTTTTCCAACCGTTAAAACGGTAAGCTTTCCAGTAAAAGCAAACGTTCCCGTAAGAACTGGTGCCTTTGTTTTGATAGCATCTTTAGAAACCTGTACAATAATTTCATCTCCGACCCGAAGCCTTGTACCCCAGGTACCGTTCCCATACCAATGCCTGGGATTTTCGCTTAAGCTGTAATAGCCAATGATACCATTTCCAATTTCCACAAAAGCAGCATTAATGTTTTTCACAATATTTTGGACTTTTCCGATATAAATATTGTTTAAGATACTTTTCTCACAGTCAGGTTCCAGTTCAATCTGCAAAATCTTTTGATTTTGAGCAAGCGCAGTGCAGATTGCCTGATTCCAATGTGTGATAATCAGCTTATTCATGTTCTTCTCCTAAAGCCTCTAATGAAACCAGTTTGCCATTCTTCCATGCGTATACCTCTTCCCGCTGTATCTGGAAAGCGAATGGCGGTCGTTCTTTTCCAATATACTGATAAAATGCGTCTAAAATCAATTCAGGTTTGATATTTTCCGCGCTTCCCGTAGAAATTACCATACAAGCTGATGAGCCATTTGAAGAAAATTCATAAATCAAAGGTTTTAAATCTAGCTCCTTCATCCCTTTTTTTGTTTTTTTGGTAATACGAATAAAATCCTGTTTATAAAATGCTTCCAGTTGTTCCATCCACTGTTTTGTGCCCTGAAAACCATTCGTTGTGTCTGGTTCGTATCCAGGGCGAAACGTAATGGTATAACGGGCGGCAGCCACAATAGACATTGCGTTTCCTGCTGAGTCAGGAAGGCGCCGGCAGCTTTCTATATGGAAGCCTTCTGCCATGGTTTGATTCATTCGTTTCTTAATAGTAGATAAATTTTCAGTATCATCCACTTCAATATCAAAATACTCACCACGGCTGGTTATCCCTACTCCCAAAGGCGCCGCAAAAGACATAATTTGATGGGGGCTGAAGCCGCCGCTATAACGGATGGATATTTCCGCTCTGCGCATTACTTTTTGAAAATAGCGCATTACATCCAAATGGCCGATAAATTTTGCGTTTCCCTCTTTGGAAAATTTAATTCTTACCTTCACAGCAGACGCCTCCCTTAAATTTTATAGACCCGCATCCGGCGCACTGCATCCGGCAGTTAGGGGTAACTTGTCCCTCTATAGCTTGAAGCCATTGCCGTTTTAAGAATTCTTTCGAAACCCCGGAATCAATAAAATCCCATGGAAAGATTTCATCTAAATGTCGCTCTCTGGTGGTGTAAAAATCAATTGGCACGCCACAAGCTTCAAATGCTTTCATCCATATCTCATTATTAAAGTATTCTGACCAAGAGTCAAAACAGGCACCGTTGTGGTATGCTTCTTCAATTACAGCACCAATCCGCCGATCACCTCGTGCTAAAACGCCTTCCAAAACGGTAAGTTCTGCTTCATGCCAATTGTATTTCAGGCTTTTGCGATTTAACATTTCCCTGAACTTTTGGCGGACAATATTAGCACGCTCAATAAATTCCTCTTTTGTACACATCCTTGCCCATTGGAATGGAGTAAATGGCTTTGGTACAAAAAATGATGAACTTGCCACAACTTGAACCTTTCCATGACGCTGTTCTTTGGGAATTTCATCATAGTATGTTTCGGCAACTTTTTCAGAAAGGAGGGCAATTCCTTCCATATCTTCCCTGGTTTCTGTGGGAAGTCCCAACATAAAATACAGTTTGACCCGGTTCCACCCGCCATGAAAAGCTTGAGCGGCACCATTTAAAATATCTTCTTCCGTTAACCCTTTATTAATCACATCCCGAAGCCTTTGGGAACCTGCTTCAGGGGCAAATGTTAGACTGCTTTTTTTCACATCCTGGACTTTGCTCATTACATCAAGAGAAAATGCGTCAATTCGCAAGGAAGGAAGGGAAATGTTCACCCCTTTCCCTTTAAATTCAGTTATTAAAAATTGAATCAGTTCTTCTAACTGCGTATAATCACTGGAACTGAGAGAACTTAGGGAAATCTCTTCATGCCCTGTGGATTTTAATAATTTTATGGCATAAGCCTTTAGATAATCCAATCCTTTTTCCCGCATAGGACGGTATATATATCCTGCCTGGCAAAACCGACATCCCCGAATACAGCCTCGCATAATTTCCAGTACTACCCGATCTTGCGTAACTTTAATATATGGGACTAACGGTTTATCAATATAGTCTGCCTGGTCCAAATCAATAACCAACTCTTTTGTAATCGTTGCCTTGGCATTAGGATGGTTAGGTGAGAAATTTTTGATAGTTCCGTCAGGATGATATTCCACATCATAAAAAGACGGAACATAAATACCAGGGATTTCTGCCGCTAACTCTAAAAACTGCTTTCTGGTACCATTTGCCTTTTTGTTTTCCTTATAGCGATCCAATAATTGATGATAAACGGTTTCGCCTTCTCCAATATAAAATAAGTCAAAAAAATCCGCCAAGGGCTCTGGGTTGTAGGCACAAGGGCCGCCGCCTATTACAATGGGCATAGTTTCATCACGCTCTGCCGCATGAATTGGAATTTGGGACAGCTCCAAAATCTGCAGGACATTGGTATAACACATTTCATATTGGAGCGTAATGCCTAAAAAATCAAAATTCTTAATCGGATCCTGAGATTCCAAGGCAAATAATGGAATATTTTGGTTACGCATAATCGGATCCAAATCCATCCATGGAGAATAGACTCGTTCGCAGTAGGTATCCTTGCGACTATTAAACATATGGTAAAGAATCTGGATTCCTAAATGGGACATCCCAATATCATAAACGTCCGGGAAACACATGGCAAAACGGATGGACACATTTTTGGGATCCTTGATGCACATGTTCACCTCACCGCCGATGTAGCGGGCGGGCTGCTGGATACTTAGTAAAATTTCGTCAGATAAGGCTAGTTTTCTCATGATTTTTCCTTATATTTTTATTTATATTGCATAAATTTTAAGATATTTTTGTGGCATGGAAAATCGGTTGATTTTAAGAAATCTGCTGCAAATAAGGTTCCTGCCAGGTCGGCGAATCAGGCCTTTTTTGAACTCCAAATGGTGCAAAATTCAAAATCTTCAACAATTTTATTTTCATGTACATTCTACCACATACGAAGCTATTCTACCACAGTTTCCTATAAAACAGCAACAACTACTTACATAGCAGGGAAAAATCTTAAGAATCGTATGCATATTTTTTAAGCTGCACCTTGGTAAAGCTCACTGTTTCTCTGGGGATCTTTTGATAAATTTTTTGTGTATTTCATTGGGCTTGACACTATGTTTGTAATATTACTGCTTCGAGGGATAAATATTTTATGAAACTTTAGTTTTTGTATTTTTAGCTTTTGCATTGTTTTTCTATTCCGATACAAATATGGAAACGGGGGATGGGGCATGACTATGAAAAACACCAAATGAAGGAAAAACACTGTTTTTTGCGGATAGAGTTGAGCAGAATTTGTGTAGGCCACGAGAATGGATGAATTAGGATATCCGCGAAAACCTAGTCAGGAAACCTCGTCTGCCCGAGAATAAAAAGAAGAAGGCTCCCGAAAGAGCCTCCGTATCTGTTTCGCCTGCAGGGGATGCGGTTCATATGGCTGCCGCTATACCAAACTACTCCACAGCCTTTTTCTGATCAAACAATGCCATCATGATGCTCTGTCTTATTGAGAAGGAGGTAAGCCAACCCGTTTCACAAAAGTTATCCTTACACCCCAAGACATTTTGACACCAATTTCCGTATGCGCTTTGGAGAAGAATATGACCACTAGAGCGGCTCCACCCCGGCACGACGAGCAGGGGGAAAAGTTCCCCTACTCGATTGGGAAGATACTTCGCATATTTCCCTTATTATTCCATCGCCCAATTCTGGCTCTGCGTCTGGAGCTTCACCATGCGGGCATAGATGCCGTTCTTTTTCAAGAGAATATCGGAACGGCCCTGCTCCGCCACTGTGCCTTCCGAGAGAACAACAACCTTATCTGCCCCGGCAACGGTACGCATACGGTGGGCAATAATCATAACCGTCTTATTCTCAATCAGCCTTGACAGGGATTCCTGAATCAGCGTTTCATTTTCCACGTCAAGGCTTGCCGTCGCCTCATCCAGCAGGATAATCGGAGCGTCCTTCAGAAATGCCCTGGCAATCGAGATACGCTGGCGTTCCCCGCCTGACAGCTCGCAGCCATTCTCACCAATTAAGGTGTTCCACTTGTCCGGGAGCTTCTTGGCAAATTCATCCACGTTGGCAATCCTCGCCGCTTCAAGCACCTCTTCATCGGTCGCATCCTTTCGCCCCAGGCGGATATTCTCCATGACCGTGTTGTTAAACAGCGTCACATCCTGGAACACGATGGAATACAGGGCCATGAGCGATTCCGGGTCAATTTTCGAGATGTCCATGCCGCCTACCGTAATCTTGCCCTTCTGGATATCCCAGAACCTTGAGGCAAGGCGGGAAACCGTCGTCTTTCCGCCGCCGGAAGGCCCCACCAGCGCAGTGACCTGCCCCTGCTTTGCTGTAAAAGACACATCTTTTAAGACCATTTCCCCGCTGTTATAGGAAAACCCAACATGGTCAAAGGTAATGTCATATCCTCTGTTTGTCAGCTTCTCTGCGCCTTTCTGTTCTGGGTGATTTAAGATTTCGTCCATCCTCCTGCACTGGATATTCCTTATCATAATAACCGCACTTAAATTATCCAATGCAGCGATCAATGGGTCATATATGCGGGAAACTAAAATCATAAAAGCAAAAAACGTGAGCAGGGTAATCTTTCCGTCTGCTAACAGCGCGCCTCCCGCCAACACAGTTGTAGCGATACCGAGCTTCAGCACCATGCGCCCGCAGGTATGGAATACCGCATTGGTAAGCTCGCCGATCACTGTATATTTCTCCACATCCTTTATTTTTTTATCCAGCCCTTTCAGGTATCCAGGTTCTGCATTGTTTGCTTTCAGGTCACGCAGCGTTTCCAGGCATTCCTGGATGCCGTCTGAACACGCAATGGACACCTCCGTCACCTTTTCCTGCCGAATCCGCATAATGCCTGCCGTGGCAAGGATGATGCCGAAAGAAACAGGCAGCACCCACAGGGAGGCAAGAGCCATGCGCCAGTCGAAGAAAAAGAGTCCTGCCGCAATCAAAAGGGTGGAAATAAGCGAACCTATAAATTCCGGCACCCAGTGGGACAACCCGCTCTCCAAGGTCGCGCAATCCGCCATAATAACCGTTGTCAGATCGGACAGATCTTTTTTTCCGAAAAAGGACAGGGGGATCTTCCGCAGCTTCTCCGCAAGGGAAAGCCTCCTCACGCCGCTTTCCACATAGGTGGCAAAAAAGGTGGCGTTGTACTGGATGTAATATGTTAGCATAATGAGTCCAAGGGCGATGAAAAGCCCCGCAATGTAAAATGTACTTTTCCCCTCCAGAATGCCCCCATCCAGCAGGTCACCGATGAGATTATATAACAGCACTACCGGAACCATCAGGGAAAGGTTATGCAGGATGCAGGCAAAAAACGCCACCACCATATCCTTTGCGCCCTTGTCAGACAGGGCAAACGTGTGCTTTAGCTTTTCATGCATTTGAAACACCTACCTTCCATTTTGCGGCTTTGTTGTACTGTTTCCACATTTCGGCATACAGGCCGTCCTTATCCTTAAGCTGGTCGTGTGTGCCTGTATCTTCTATCTTTCCGTCTTTGATTACCACAATCCTGTCTGTGCCGGTAACGGTGGAAAGCCTGTGTGCGATCATCAGTACGGTCTTTCCCTTTGCAAGCACAGAAAACGCCGCCTGCACATTTGCCTCGTTGTCCGGGTCTGCAAAAGCAGTTGCCTCATCCAGTATCAGGATTGGCGCGTTTTTCAGCATCACCCTCGCAATGGAAATACGCTGCTGCTCCCCGCCCGACAGGTACACACCCTTTGCGCCTACCACCGTATCCACACCTTTTGGCAGTTTTTCAAGGATATCATCGCACTGCGCGTCGTGGAGGGCTTTCAGAATTTCGTCCCGGGAAGCGTCCGGTTTCGCCATCCTTACATTTTCCAAAATGGATGTCTTCAGAAGTTTGGAATCCTGAAAGACAAAGGAAACCGTATCCATCAGCTCTTCTTTTGGGATATCCTTTACATTGACGCCGCCGATTTTCACGCTGCCTTCTCTTACATCCCAGAACCTTGCCACGATGCTGGCAAGGGTGGTCTTTCCTCCGCCCGACGGCCCAACAAAAGCAACGTGTTCACCCGGTCTGATTGTGAGAGAAATGTTTTCCAGCGCGTTCCTCTCAGCATCCTTATACCGGAAGGAAACCCCGGAAAGCTCCACGGAATTGTCTTTCGGATGTTTCGGATGATCTGTTTCCGGCAGCGGCTCCATTTCCAGGATACTGTCGATACGGGACATGGCATCCGCCACGATCAGCTTATTCTCGCTGGCATACATGATCTTTGTCAGCGTCAGCGTAATAATCGGCGTGATGATGATGTAATACATCAAATTCAGTAAAAACTCATTTGTCACCCCGCCCGATGTCATCACAAGCGCCGCCGCGACCAGTACCGCAAAAATCCCATTTACCAGCGTAGTGTAGCACATCATGGGGAAGCGCAGGTCTTTTGTATAGGCGATCACCCATTTCTCATAATTGTCGATGGCTTCTTTGAACCGCCTGAAAGAGAACACCGACTGGCCGAAGGTTTTGACCACCGAAATGCCCCTTACATACTCCACCGCCTCACCCGCCATCTGTCCCAGGGCGTTGTTGTATTCTTCCATTTTCTTACGCATCTGTTTTCCCGTCATGACGCTCATGATGACAAACGCCGCCGCCACCGGCAGGAGGCTTAAAAGCCCCAGCCGCCAGTCAAAGACAAGCAGAAGAACGATAAGCCCCACAGGTGTTGCAAGGGCATTCGCCTTGTCGGGAAGCTGGTGAGCAAGATAAGTTTCTGTTGCCGCACTGGATTCATAAACAATCTTCCTAACTTTTCCGCTGCCGATGCTGTCCATGAAACCCATTGGCAGGGTTACGATGTGGTGCATTGCCTTTGTCCGCATATTTGCCTGCACTCGGAATGCCGCCAGATGGGAACATATCAGAGCCGCAATATAAATCAGGATCGCTGCCACTGCGAAAACTACCGCCATACAGCCGTTATGGGACAGAGCCTGCACATCCCCGTAATTCGGAGCCACATCCAAAACTTCTTTGATGACTTTCCAAATGTACACGAACGGAAGCAGCGCCACCAGAGCACTCAGCGCACTAAAGATCCATGACGCTATGGTCAGGTACTTATAGCTCCCGGCATACTCCAGGAGCCGCTTTAAATTGGATTCTTTTTTCAAAGATAAAACCTCCTTTATACTTTTTATACCTTGACGGACAAAGTCCGCCCGTCCCGCAGGGACACGCATTACGGTATGCCCTTTGGTATGATAAAGGAAACGCTGCAGTCATTCCCTGTTACCCCTATAAAACATTGATTAGTTATAGCTAACTAATAAAGAAAATATAATAGAAAGCCCGCAATGCAAACTTTCTATATATTAGCTGTTGGCTCGGATCACTGTCCCATGATTTTCATCCACCCTGCGGTATAAAAATCATTTAACTGCTGCAAAAACACCTTTGCGTCGTCAAAAGGCATCCTATGAAGGATCATTTCAAAAAAGGCGCCTATCATCCCTGTTGCCATGATATGTTCCAGCCTTTTATCAATTTTGGGGGAAGGAGTTCCAAGCTGCTCCAAAACCTTATAATAATTATGGGTGGCTTCCACCTCGATCTCCACCATATCATCAATCATGGATGCGTATTTCGTACCCTCGGAGCATTTCAGGATCAGGTAAAATTCATCCATATGCTCACAGGAATATGCCAGCAGCTCATTCATACACTCTGATGACATCTTTCCCATCTGCTCTGGCTGCTTTTCCATGGGCAGGCTTTCAAAATATTCATGGGTCTGCTTATACCGCCCCATCATATATTCATAGGCCGGGTTCACCAAAGCCGCAAACAGTTCCTCTTTGCTGTCATAGTAACCGTAAAACGCCCCGGTGGTCACGCCTGCGGTTTTGACGATATTGCGCAGGG
>CAJUTC010000071.1 GCA_910589195.1 uncultured Lachnospiraceae bacterium | reverse complement strand
ATCTGATGGCTGGTGTATCCGTCGTGGAGATAGGGGGGCTGTCTGAACTGTTACATACATTGATGGAAAAAATAGAAGAAATAGAAAAAAGTACTTGACGAATCAATAAAATACCAGTATAATAAATCTCACAGTCGTGACTAAGGACTATACCAAAGGCAATCACCCAGACAGGATAGGGATGATCAGGCTGCGGGATGATAAAGATTGGGCTATCGCCAAATGGTAAGGCAACGGACTCTGACTCCGTCATTTCAAGGTTCGAATCCTTGTAGCCCAGTACAAGCCTTCTCTTTGTGGGAAGGCTTTTTATTATGCAATCCGGCGCGAGAGTCCGGAACGTTAGGCTCTTTATTCCAGGAAGGTTTCAGGAAGGCTCTGTTATTTTTCTGTAGAGCAAGGATTAGCATTGGATTTTAACAGCAAGCGGTTGTTTTGGGTGGTGGAAAATGGAATTTCTATCAATTATTTGCTGTTCAAAATCAGGGAAAGCTGTGGACATTATATCCGGGTTACGATATAATGAAAGAAAACTGTATGCTACATAAATTAGAGTAATTTCGAGAGTTATTTACAGTTTTTGAGAAGCATTACCAAAAGTTACCAAGGAACAAATGGTTTGTTCCTAAGAACATACGGCAAACGCATGAATGAATAAACGATGAATAACACTCGATTTTACAGTTATTTTTTGGAAGAATCTCTATTAAAACATCTGTTAAAATAAGAAATTTCATACGGTACTTGGCTGTACCAGCTATTATCAGCTAATTATTTATCCATGTGCTTGTTGCTTTGCTGACGGACAAATGAGGTGAAAAAGGTATGAAGGCAGAGCAGAGCAAGGAATTAACGGTATTGCGGGTTAATATGTTTGGCGGGTTTTCCATGAAATATGGCGATATCCCCATTGCGTTTGGTAGGGCATACCGTTCTCGGTATATCCAGCTTTTTCAAATCTTGCTTTTGAATCAGGCAAACGGGATCGCAAAGGATGTTCTTTTGGAAAATTTGTACGGAATGCGGGAGGGATCCAACCAAAATAACAGCCTGAATAACCTGATCTTTCGATTGCGGAAACACTTGCTGGGATTAGGATTTCCGGAGTCGGATGATATTGTAATTAAAAACGGAAGGTGCTGGTTTGTCAGCGAGGATCCCGTCCGGTTAGATGTATTGGAATTTAAACGGATTTTGGAACAGGCAAGCCATGCAACCGGTGAGGAGAAAAAGTGGTGCCTTCTCCAGGCTGTAGAATTGTATCAGGGAGAGCTACTGCCGCAGATTTCCACAGAAATGTGGGTAATGGCAGAGAGCATGCAGCTTAAACGGCTTTTTGAAGATGCGATAAGGGAGCTGGAAGGGTCTTTAAAGCAAGAAAGAAGGCTAAGACAGTTATTTCAGCTCTACGCAAAAGCTGCCAGGATCTATCCATTTGAAAATTGGCAGGAGAAAGAAATTGAATGTTTGATGCTGATGAACCAAAGTCAGGAGGCTTACCAGCTTTATAAGAATACCGTTAAAATGTATATTGATGAGCTAGGAGTACCGCCTACCAGCGAATATTTAAGCCGGTTCCAGGATATGGGAAAAAGGCTGTTTGGGCATTCGGAAGATCTGAAGGCAATTCAGGAGGACTTGCAGGAAAACCAATTGGATGAAGGTGCTTTTTTCTGCAATTATCCCAGTTTTATTGACAGTTATCGGCTGATGGTGCGCCTGATGGAGCGAAGCGGGCAGTCCATATTTCTGATGCTTTGCACTTTGGTAGATTCTAAGGGTATGCCTTTGGGAGAGCAGAAAAATGTTTCCCAGAAGATGGAATGGCTGTTTCAAGCGATGCAAAAAACCATGCGGCGGGGAGATGCCTACACCAAATACAGCTCTTGTCAGTATCTGGCTCTGCTTCTTGGAACCAGTCAGGAAGACTGCTCTATTATTTCAAAACGGATCGATCGGAAATATCAGGAACTAAGCCAGGGCATGCGCCGGGAAGTCCGTTATTACGTGACATCATTGGCTGTGCTTCCGGAAAAAACAGGCAGACACAGGTTTCAAAAAGAATCGGAAATTTGGAAAATAAAAATTAAATAATGAAACTGGGAAAGCTCAGAGAGCCGGAAATCCAAAGGATGCCGGCTGCTGGGCTTTTTTTACTGTAACGGAAAGTACCTTAAGGTTTTAATAAAATTGAAAAAAATTTCCAATATAATCATAAAAAAGGAAAAAATATGGCAAAAAAACAAAAATGTGATAATTTTCGTGATAGCTGATTTGATACAGTAGTAGCATAGAAGACGGAGGAAATAAGACAGCAGGATTATGGAACTCCGAATTTGTGCTGTATTGATTTGGAAGGGGTGAAGGCAGGGGCGGTAGGAGAAAAGCCTGACAGATAGAAGTATGATACAGACAGGAAGTATTATAAGGTTAGCAAACGATGAGAGTTGGGAAATACTTTCAAAATTTTTGGAAGCAGGATGAGAAAGAAAAGGGGTAAATAGTGTGGAGGAAAGGAACTACATGGAAAATAAAAAAGGAAGGCTAGCCACGTTTATTGTACACGTACAATATCGGCAAAATGCCACTTGGCAGGGAAAGATTGTTTGGACAGAAGAGAATCAGACTTCACACTTTAGAAGTGCTTTGGAAATGCTGAAATTAATTGACAGCGCGGTGGAACAGGCAGACGGAGAAGGGCAGACTGGCCACTGTGAAGAGGTTATGTAAATTGCTATGTCCTGCAGCCGCTTAAAAAGGCGGCATGGCAGATGACATATATGAAACTGCTGACGATCAACGAAGGGAGAGAAGGGAGGTCTGCCATAGGGTAATGTGTGTGGCAAAAGCAAAAACCGCCAGACATTGCCAGAGTCATTAAGGCAAAAGGCGGGAGGGTAAATCTGCCAGACAGGGAGGTCGAAACAGATGATGCCGCAAATTTTGGCAAACTGCCGGAAACGGCAGGACGCAAAGCCAGGGGGCTAAGGCACATTGTGCTATGCCGGCCCAGCCGCTGATCAAAAGGCAAACCGCTGGAAACAGCGGGACGCAAAGCCAGGGGGCTAAGGCGCACATACGCTATGCCAGCCAGCCGCTGATCGATCAGCAAACCGTTGGAAACAGCGGGACGCAAAGCTAAGGGGGCTAAGGTGCTTACGGTACTATGCCAGCCCGGCCGCCGGAGACTTTGCATCCGACTTTACGCAAAGAAAGGAAGATTAAGATTGAAAAAAAGAAAAACCAAAAGCTTAGGGGGCCTGCAGGAAATAAGTAAGCGGATGGATGTTGTGTAGGAAGCGGGACAAATTAACAAAATCAAAAAACCAGAAAGTGGGGGAACAAATTATGTCGCAAAGAAAAAGGCGTGACGCCAGACGGCGGATCAGCGGGTTTTTAGCGTCCGTCCTGGCATTTGTATTTGTGTTTGAGCAGTTTTTTGTATCGCTGTCCTATGCAGGTATGCCCGGGAATGTGGCAAGCGCATCCGACGCGGTCAGAAGCGGGCGCGTATCTCTGGAATACAAAGATGCAGCCGATGTTCAGATGGCCATATTATCTGACGAAGCATCTTATGAAGCAGGAGATACGGTCTGCCTGGACGTATTTATAAAAAATAATACGGATCAGGATGTTACAGACGGCTCGTTAAAATTCAAAGCAAAAGGGATTTTGGAAGACAGCGGCTACTTTGAAGATGTAGGTACGGTCTACCAGGAGCTTTTGGAAGAAATGGTGCCTTCCGGAGGAGAAAGCAGTACGCTGCTTTTCACAGACGGGGGGGCAGATTCCGAATTTAATACAAAAGATGAGGGCGACAATGGGGAAATGTCAGAGATGGACGAGGAAAAGGAGGCCCTTGGCCAGTTAACGGATCTGACAATCGCGCCAGGCGAAGTCCGTTATGTACAGTTTTATTTTACCATTGACGACAGCATTGAGGGAAACAAGAGCCAGAGCGTTGATCTTACGTTTCAATACGATACGGAGGAAACCAGGAACGTTAAGGTTAAGGAAACCTTCCGCTATTCAATCGGCGCTATGAACCTGATGCCTGTGGAAATCGGGGATCAAGGAAAGCTGGAAGCCGGAGAAAAGGCCCAGATGCTATTAGATTTTGAACTGGGTGAAATCGAAGATTGGATCTTGGAAAAAGAAATGGAATCCGAAGATGATGATTCGGGACAGGATACTTCCAAAAAAGCCAGCGGTTCTACCGCCAGCTCTTCCCAGGCAAAACCGGCCAGCAGCTCCAATGCATGGATTAAGTGGGCAGCCGATTCCGCCACATCCAAAAAGAAAGAAGAGCAGCCCATAATCAAGAACCTGAAATGCACCGTGAAAACCAACGGCGTAAAGCTGAAAGGATTTTCCGTGGAAAAGCAAGAGGATGACGATTATGGAACCTCTACCGTATGCACCTTCCAGGTAGACGAAAATACCAAGCCAGGTATTTACTACGGGGAAGTAACCGCAACTTACCAGATCAAGAGCAAGAAATTCCAGACCACCCAGGGCTTTCAGATGATAGTTTCCAATGACAGTATGGAATTGGAAGAGGAAGCGCTTGAGGAACTGGATGATGCAGTTGCCCAGGTAATTGCTTTGATTGATGAGCTGCCTACTGAAGAAGAAGTGACTGAAAAATTTGCCGCTCTAGATGAAGATGACGAAGATGGATATGAACGTTGTTATCAAGAATTATATGAGCAAGTAAATCCTGTTTGGAAACTGTACCATGAATTGACAGAAGAACAGAAGGAACAAGTTACCAATAGTGAGAAACTGCTGGCATTTTCCTGGTTGATGACAATGCCATTGGCAACTAATCAGGGCTCGCTGATGATAACATTTCCAAGAGGTACTTGGCCAGCGTACAAAGAAAAAACAAAATGGGGAACTTTACCAAGGATGTTATCAAGTTCTTGGTGGTATAAAGGATTCAGCAATGGGTTTACGCTTCATTTGAATGGCAAAGATGATGGAGAAAAGATTAGCGGACAAATCGCTTATTGCATTGAACCAGGGGTTACTCTTGAAAATGAAGATAGTAATAAATTTTCCCCAAAAGATGAAGACTGGTGGAAAAATGGTTTAAATAATTACGATAATGAAGTAATTACCACAGAGCAGATGAAGACGCTGATTAGCAGGGTAATAACGGAAGGTTATCATGGCACTATTTCGTCGAATTGGAAACAGGATGAAAATAAAGAAGACTTTTGTCGTGCGGTTGCAACACAAATATTGGTTTGGGAAACAGTAGTTGGCGAAAGGGAGGATGATTTTAGTAAAAAAGCGCCTACAGGTAGTTCAGTAAAGGGAATAATAAAAAGTAATCATCCATGGAGAAGAGATATTTACCAATATTATGAGGCCATTGAAGCAGAAGTGAAGAAACGAAATAATGTGCCTTCATTCAATGGAAAGAGCTATAATCTTACCTGGAATGAGTCAAAGAAGCGATATGAGGCTGTATTAACTGATAGTAATAATGTTTTTTCAAAATATGACATTACTTCTATTAGTAATAATAAATTCAATGTTGAAAAAAATGGCTCAACCGTAACCATTTGGACAAAAGGTCAGTTTAATCAATCTACCAGTACTACAATAGAAGCAAAAATGTATCGCAAAGGTATTGTTGTATGGTCCGACGGAAAATACAAGACGGGAAGTAACAATAAGCAAGATACGGTTACCTATTCAGATGAAGCGGTAGAAGATAAAACGATCCGATTTACAGTTACAGTTCCTGGAAACAAAATCACGGTTCAGAAAACAGATGAAAAAGCAAACCCTATAGATGGAGCAAAATTTGAACTGTATCGCTCACCTTTAAATAGTGATACAGAAACAGAAAGTCTTGTAGGTTCTTACACGGGTGGGAGGTTTGAAATAGCATCACTTACACCAGGTAACTACACATTAGTAGAAAAAGAGGCACCTGAAAATTATTTGAATCCATCTAAACGAGAAGTGGCGGAATTTACTGTCAATGAAGCTGGAAGTATCAATATCAGCAGTACAAGAGAATTAGCAACATGGTCAGGGAATGTTGTAACTGTAGAAAATAAAAAGGAAACAGCTTCTTTAGAGATTAAAAAACAGGTAAAAATTGATGCAAATGATCCGGATACAAGTAAAGAGCCAACTGAGTCATTTAGAATTACAGTGCTGTTTGGAACAGGGGAAGGAGAAGAACAAGATTGTACTCAACAATCATCCCGAACTTTAGAGTATAAGGAAAATGGCAAATATTCTTTCACTTTAGGGAATGAGGATAAAGTTACGATTATTGATATCCCTGCAGGAACGAAATATACTGTAACAGAAGAAACAGACTCTATGGCTGAACATTATGCATTTGGTGAAATCAGTACAGATAAGCCATCTGAAAATAATAATTTTAGCCGTGAAAATCATCAATTAATAGATACTGTAAGTGGAGATCATTCAGGAAATGCAGTTGAATTAGTAACAGTAACAAATACATACTTTGAGTCTAAAACGAAAGATATTAGAGGCCGAAAGATATGGGAGCATGGAGAGAATCAGGAAAGCACAATTCTTCCTGAATTTATGCCAAAATCCATAACGGTTTCATTGTTTCAAAAAAAAGGCGATGATACTGTAAGTACCAAATCTAAAAAAATTACATCTGCTGAAAACTGGGAATATGCTTTTGAAAATCTTCCTCGTTATTACAAAGAAAATGATTTAATTTTGGAGTATGCTTATGAACTGAAAGAAACCAAAATTGAATATGAGAGCAGTTCTAATTCTACGAATTATAAAGTAGAAACGGACACAAATGGTATTTTTAAGATTAAAAATGAAGAAACCAATGAAATAGTTGGTGTATTTGAATCTACCAATGAAGATGATAATATTAAAAATATCTGGTGGCCTGCTAAGATGGAAGAAGAGGGGAGCGCCGATCTTGTTATTCAAAAATTGAATTCGGAGAATAATAAACCATTAGCTGGTGTTGAATTCAAACTAACAAAAGACGGAGAAGTAGTGAAAGCTCTCGTGACAGGCGAAGACGGACGTATAACTTTTGAAGCTTTAGAAGTTGGTACATATAATTTGACTGAAAGTAAAGTTCCTGAGAACTTTGAAAGACTTACATATTCATGGGAGATTATAGTAAAAAAAGAGCTTTCACCAAAACCAATTAGTGATGAGAATGGACCCACAAATACGTGGCTTAACAAATGGACTTGGAAGTTTACGGTATCACCTGACCAAGACAGTGATGGAATGTTTAAATGGCAACCCTGGGATCCTGAAAACAAGAAGTATAAAAGCAATGTTCTTACAGTGAAAAATGCTCCTATTAAAGGTGACATTCACATTACTAAACAATTAAAATTAGATGGTGATGTGTTGGATTCGGAAGCTTTAAAAGAATATCAGGATAAAGTTTATACCTTTGAAATTTACGAAGGTACAAAAACTACAGGAACGCCGGTTGACACATTGGTTGTAAAGGCAGATGGCGAAATAGTAAAATCTAAGCCCCTGTATTATGGTATTTATACGATTGTTGAAACAGATCAAGAGAGCATACAAAACTATACTTGGTTTAATATGTTCTTTGGAGGAGTTGAAGATGCGGATCCAGAAGCAGATGGTTTCCAGATAAGAATTACGGATCAAGGGCAAACTGTGGAAGTGACTGCAACGAACGAGTATGTCCATAATACAGTAGATTTAAGTTTTGCTAAGAATGTGGATTATAACTCAACTACAAGCTACAAACCAGACTTTGACAAAAAGTTCTATTTTAGATTGCAACTTGGTGAGAATCCTGAGCCAGAGAGAAATGTAGAATTTGTAGCGTCTGAGCCAGAAGCAGGAGATGAGAATGGCGGAAAGCAATTTGTAACAGCTTATGAAGGAGAAGGAACCTATCTCTGGAGTATGAAAGCAGATGAGAAGGTTACTATCATGGGAATTCCTACCGATATGCCATATCATATTATTGAAATGCCTGTTTATGCTGATGATAATCATGAAGTTCTCGATGGACGATACACGCTTGACAGTATTATTTCTACTATGAATCCAGATAGCAAAAGTCAAGTAATCGATGGGAATTTAGTTTTGGATAGCATGATTATTGATAATACAACAGAAAACCGAGAGGAAACCGTCACCATCACCAACCACTATTTCGAAGAAAAGATGATTACCATCGAAACGGAAAAGTCCTGGAAGGATGTAAATAATCAGGATATGGAAGGCAATAGCTTGTTAAACAGCTTGCTCCCAGATTCCATCGAGGTGAATCTGATGCGGAAGACTGGAACGGATGGGGAGGATGCGGTACTGGTAGAAAGTGCAACCATTAGCAGGGAAAACCTGTGGAAGCATACTTTTAGCCAGCAGCCTCAGTATGCCGGTGAAACGGCAGAAACTCCATATTACTATTATGTGGAGGAAACCAATATTCATTATTCCGGCACCGATACCCAGGAAGCAGAGTTTATGGTGGAGCTGATTGAAGGCACTAACTTCTTTAAGGTAATGCGTCAGACGGAAATGAATGGGTTCCATGAAGTCTTGGGCGTATTTGAAGCTTTCTATCCAGAATCAGAGGAAATTGAACATGAGGATGGCAGTAAGGTGAAGCCTATCGCGATCCGCAATATCTGGAATTCTGCCATGCCAAGTCACAAGGGAGATGCAAATTTCTCTGTTACGAAGGTAGCTTCTGAGAATCAGGAGCCGCTGGCTGGCGCAACCTTTGAAATGTTGGTAGGCGACGTTACCATGAGCTTTACCACAGATGAAACAGGTAGTATTACCTTTAAGGATCTGCCGGTTGGCGAATACACACTGACGGAAGCTAAGGCTCCGGAAGGCCGCCAGAAGCTGGATACTCAGTGGAAAGTAACGGTAGAAAAAGAATTGGTTGATGTGAGAAACTCGGAAGATACCCCTTCCCTGTGGATCAATGAATGGCTTTGGACTACAACTATTGAAGGTAATGAAGAGAACGGTAATCAACTTATAGTAGAAAATGATTTGATTCAGGGTTCTGTCAGCATAGTCAAGAATCTGGAACTGGATGGACAGCCAGCTTCGGATCCGGTTTACCAAACCACCCGATATACATTTGGCATTTATCCTGGTACTGTTGCGAAAGGAACGCCAATCCAGACCTTGAAGGTATTAGCGGATGGAACACCAGTACAGTCAGAAGCGCTGGATTATGGGATTTATACCATTGTAGAAACCAGCCGGGCAAGTGTCGGCAATTATGACTGGAAGGAAGTAGCATTCGGCGGCGTTGCGGATGCGGATCCGGAGGCGGAAGGATTCCAGATAATGATTGCAGAGCAGGAACAGGTTGTGGAAGTTACTGCGGTTAACCGGTATACAAAGAAACCGGAGAAGCCAGAAACCCCTGAGGAAACGAAAAAACCAGACGAAACCACAGCTCCGGAAGAAACCACGGCGCCGGAAGAAACCACAGCTCCTGATGAAAACCTTCCAGATCCAAAAACTCCTTTAGGAGGAGGCGGAGGCGGTGGCGGCGGTGGAAGAGACCGTGACCGTGATCCAGGTGTAGATATTCCGGATGATGAAGTTCCGTTAGTGAGCATTGATCCAGAGGCAGTGCCCTTGGCAAATCTGCCTAATGAACCAGTAGAAGATACCCCGCTTGTTATCATGGATGAGGATGTGCCCTTAGTTGGCCTTGCAAAGACTGGCGATCGCAGTATCCCGATCGGTGCGCTAGTAGGTCTGATGCTCGTGTCCCTGCTGGGTGCTTTGGGTGTTGCGAAAAAGCGGAAAGAGGATGGGGAAGCATAAAAACCTTCTTCCGTCAGAAAAGGGATTTCTGGTAAGTTAAAGTACAAAAGAAAATAAAATGGCAAAAGAAAAATAAGATGTAAAAGCAAAATAGGATGTAAAAGTAAAGTAGAATGTAAAAGTAAAGCCCCAGGGAATCTTCCTGGGGTTTTTCTGATGGAAATCTTGCGTTAATGTTGATCATTAGTTTGGATGGCAATTGGAATCCATGCAAATCGTTTGGGAAATTTATTCTAAATTTAATATTTTTCAGAAATATTCGAAAATTCCAGAAAAGTTAAAAAGTGCTTGACGAATTCGTAAAAAGTAGGTATAATAAATTTCGCAATTGCAGTTATGTGAGAGTGAAACTATCTTACACAAAACGAATGGAAAATTTTGAAAGCTGTGATTGTAAATAGGAAATTGGGCTATCGCCAAATGGTAAGGCAACGGACTCTGACTCCGTCATTTCAAG
>CAJUTC010000070.1 GCA_910589195.1 uncultured Lachnospiraceae bacterium | reverse complement strand
GATGGTATGCCTCTAAAATTTCGTCATATTTTTTAGGGGGTGTCTGAACTGTTACCAATGTATTAACTCGTCCCAAAATCAAATTGAGTTTTATATCCTGGTAATAGGTATCGATCAATTCCGCATAATGGCTGCATACCTTTCTTGACATTCCGGTTTCCTCATGAAAATCTTCCACAATCATTTCATCTGTAAAAGAATTTTCTACATAATAATTTGACAACACCTCTATTGAGGTTATAATTGCCTGTATCTTTTCCGTATCTGGCAAATGATACCGTTCAAAGTGTCTTAAATAATTCCTTCCCCATCGTACCACATAATAATCCATGGCATCGCTTATAAAATCTTTACAAAGCTGTAAATCCTCTTTTTCCAATCCACGCAGCGGTTCCATAGACCTATAATGAACCAAATACTCAAAAAAATCCTGCTGCCATCTCTGGCTGCAGGATTTTTTCATCTCGCTTATCGTTCAAACCTTATTTCCTTCTCTGCTTTCCTTTACTTGAAAGTTCGCCGCCGAATAGGCGGCATGCATTCAGGGATGCCAAATGCGCCCGCCAGACTTTCATGATTGGTGGAGCGTCCGCATCCGGGCGCATGAAGGTTTACTTTCCAATCTTTCCCATCGGGTAGATCCGGCCTTGCAGCGGCATAATGCGGATCCCCAGAAAATATGCCTCTTCCAAGTCCATCATGGAATCTCCATAAAGATAGAGAAAGCCAGGGCCTAGCTGTAGCAGCAATTCCTGATTTTCTGTTGAGATCAGACCAGAAAAAATACCTGGCCCCATCTGCAGAAGACTTCGTTCCGATCCGGTAAGCAGTTGTGACGCATACACCGGTTCTCTCCATTTCTTTTCTTCTACTGCCTCAAAAATAATCGTAGTCCCGTTGCTAGTAGTAGTAAGGCCTTCCTGCCTCTCCCCTGCCATATCTCCCGGTTCAAAGGTATCGATTTCCTCTGACGGGGTACGGATAATCCGATTATCCGCTTCCTTTTCCGGTAAATCCGTTTCTCCTTTATCCGAAGATCCATCCGAATCGAAACGTTTCTTCTGGCTTCCCGTTAGCAGCGGCAAATCTTCTTTTAACACTTCGTCCTTCTTGGATGGCGGCTCTTGCTGCTCTTGTTGTAAGGTTTCCTTATCAGGCAGCGGCTGCTCTTGTTTCAATGTTTGCTCCCCAAAAGAAGCTCCTGTTTCTCCTGTGGTTTCCTTTTCAGGAGAAACTTCCCTTTCCTCCGGCAGAATCGATTCACTTTTTCCGGCTGTTTCCTCTTGCGGAAAAGTTTCCTTTTCTTCTGGCAGGATGGCTTCACTTTCTCCTACTGTTTCCTCCTCTGGTAATCCATCACGTTCCGTTGGAATTTCTTCATCCAAAGCAGAGTCTGTTTCTTCTATTGTTTCTTCTATCGTTTCTTCTTTTGGCGCAGATGAGTTTCCATCTATACTATCCGGTTCTGCCTGGCTTTCCTCTTGCCGCGAATCCGTTTCTCCATCCTTACCTTCCATTTCTTTTGTTACATTACCAGATCCCAATTCCTCAGAAACACCCCCAGGCTCGGATCCTTCCGGAGCCGTTTCCGTTCCTAATCCCTCTGAATCATTTCCAGGATTTAATTCCTCCGGGACATCCCCAGTTTCTGGTTCTGGTTGAGCACCAGTTCCCTCTTCCACTTTCGAAGGCGGTTGGCCTGCAGGTACATTTATTTCCTCTAATTCTCCCTGTGCCTGCACCACTGGTTCGTCCGGGTTTTCGCTGTCTTGGTTTGGTTTTGACCCAAGAGAGCTATTCTCTACTTCCTCTTCTGAGTCTTTCTTTGCGTCTGCTCCATTACCTGCGGCTTTTTCATCACCAGCTGTGCTTTTGCTGCCTATGGAGCTTCCGTCTGATTCCGGTTCCCTGTCAGTTTCTGGCTGTTTATTTTCTGTGGGCGCTTCTGTATCCGCTAGTCTTCTGTTATCTTCCTGCTCCCGGCCACGGCCATCCGCAGTTTTTTTGCTCTCCTCCGGCTCCTGGCCATCTGCAGGTTTCTCACTTTTTACTGAATTTGTATGAGCGTTTGTTCCTTTGTTATCCGCCGGATCCTTTCCGTCTACCGGATTCTCGCTTCCATCCCTTTGGCTCTTTTTCCCAGACAACTCAGTTTCTGGTTTCGCTTCTTCCTGCTCTTCTTTCTTTAAATCCATTTCTTTATCTGGATCATTCCACCATTTGGGCAGCGTCTGGGAAGAATTTCCTCCTTCTAAATCCTGGTTTCTGTCGTTTTCAGCATCCGATCTTTTGGTGGACGCAATCGGATCGGTCTTGATCACGGTGACCCCGGAACCAATCTGATAGGAATTCTGATCGATCTCCTGTGTCAGCTCTTCCATGGTCTGCCCCATCATCCTGGAATACGAATCCTGCTGATTTTCATTTAGCGGTACGTTTTCCTGAACCAACTGGCCAATAAACTCCGCTTTTCCCAAAGAAACCTGATACGTTTCCGCCAGCTCTTCCAATTCCTCCGTAATCTGAATTACCTGATCAAAAACTACTGCATTTACTTCATTTTGGGCCAGGGCAGCTTCCATATCAGCCGTTACCGCTGTTTTAATCTGTTCCGCAGCTTTGGTATCTGTTCCAGATACTGACACTAATACCGCATGCTCTCCGCTTTCTCGTTCCAAGTATCCCTTCTCAACTAATGAATCCACCACCTGATTCACCGCGGCCTGAACTGTCTGGCCTTTTAAGCTGCTGCCATTAATCAGCCCTTCTCCATCTTCATTTAATGCCTGAGCTTTAATTACCCGCTCTTTTCGGTTTATAAAAAGCCGCAGACTGGGATTCACGTCGATTTCCACCTGGGAAGCTACCTGGAGATATGCGTAATGATAATAGCTTCCGCCTGCTACTGCCAAGCAAAGGCAAGCGGCCATGGCTACCCCTAGTTTTTGAAGCTTTTTAAAGCCTGCAGCTTTTGCCTTAGTTTTCGGAAGTTCCCCTAAAAAACCCTGAAAAGCAGGCTTTTGATCCGGCAGCGCTTCTGCTGTCAAACCTCCTGTCTTAAGAGCAGCTTCCAATTTCGGCCAGATATCCGGGGTGGAGGCCGCCAAAGCAGACTGCAGATGACGCTCAATGTCCTGCTGTGTAAAAGCCATATTCATTTTTTCTTCCCGCTCCACGTGCCTCACTCCTCTCGTAAATATTGTTCCAATTTTTTCATGGCACGGTTATATTTTGACAATACCGTTGCCAAAGGCATTCCTAATCCATCCGCAATCTCCCTGTGCTTTAACCCGGAAGAATTTTTTAGCAGCACAATCTGCCGCTCATCCTCTTTCAATGTTTCCAAAGCCGCTTTCAGTACCATTTTATCTGCCGCATTTTCAATCTGCGGGCAAAATTCACCTGTTTCTGTGCCATTTAGTTCATCCAGCCCTACGTCTGACTGGTGTTTTTGCTCTCGGAACTTCATATAGCACAGATTCCTTGCTATGGTAAACATCCAAGCAAGAGGCTTTCCCTGGGCATGATAGCTGGATGCCGATGTCCAAACCTTGATATAGGTTTCCTGCATCACCTCTTCCGCATCCTGGGGATTTTTCAGAATTGACAAAATGAAACCGTATATGGTCCGATCTGTATTTTGATATAATTGCCGAAAGGCATCCTGATCTCCTGTAGCAATCCGAAGTAACAGCTTTTCATCCACCGCAAAGCCGCTGTCAGGAGGATCTGGAATGCTGAAGGTATCCAAATGTAACATACCATGGAATTCCTTTCCTACTAAGTTAATGCAAATTTTTTTTAACTTATTGCATTGATTTTAAAAAATTTTCGAACTATATTTAATGCTCTGCGCAATAGCTGTTTTCCATTGTGATCACGCAGCAGCACTTGGAATCCCGTTTTTGGATTTCCTTTGCAATCTGCGCCTTCACCAGATCATACTGGCTGTGCTGGTAATCTCTTGGAATTACCAGATCAAATATCAGGTTCATCTGCTGGCTTCCTTCTGTCATGCGCAGGTCATGGAAGACCAGACGAGAGTCTACTTCCATTAACACATCCTTAAGCATTTCCTTATAATATAAAAGCTGCTGATTTTTTGTTTCAATGGGATCCATATGAATAACCAGGGACATCTGAAACCGCTGAAACGCTTCCCGTTCTATCAGATCGATTATCTCATGGGACTTCCGAATGTCCACATCACTTGGAACTTCGGCATGTATGGAAGCCATGCTTCTTGAAGGGCCATAATTATGTATAATCAAATCATGGGTCCCTACAATTCCGTCAAAACTTTTTACAAAATTATTGATCTCTTCATACAGTTTTGGATCAATTGGCGCCCCAATCAGTGGTTTCAGCGTATCCTTTGCAATATTAACCCCCGCAATCATAACTACTGCTGAAACTGCCAGCCCCACAATCCCGTCAATATTTTTTCCTGCAAACCGGAAAACCAAAATCGAAAGCAGGGTGGCCGCTGTGGCCGCCACATCTCCCATAGAATCTGCCGATGTCGCAAGCATTACAGAAGAATGGATCCGATTTCCCAGCTTTTTGTTAAACAGTCCCATCCAAAGCTTAATACCAATAGACATGAAAAGAATCAGTACAGAAACATAGTTAAAATTCAGCTCCTCTGGATGGAAAATTTTACCAACCGAGCTTTTAAGCAATGAAAAGCCTACTTCAATTACTAAAAATGCTACCACAAAAGCAGAAATATATTCAATCCTCCCATGGCCAAACGGATGATTCTCATCTGCCGGTTTTCCAGCCATCTTCATACCAATAAACCCAATCAGTGAAGATGCCCCATCTGACAGGTTATTAAAACCGTCTGCCATAACCGAAATACTGTTTATCAGCATCCCCACTGACAGTTTGGAAATAAAAAGAATCAGGTTGCAGATAATTCCCACAATACCAGACAGCATTCCATACCGCATCCGCACAGTGGGATCTTCCGTATTGCGATAATCCGGAATCAACCTTTTTACTAAAAAATCTGTCATGGCTCCCTCCATACACTCATCCGGCTATTGTTACATCCCTTAGTTTTTCTCAAATGCCGCTTTTTAATTCCAGCAAACCATTTTGTTTACCATCTCCGCCTTCTGCGGCGCCTTCTTCTTCTGGCCTGGATTCCAAGCATTACCGGAATCTGGCACAGTAAAATCCCAAAGCAGCTTCCCGCCATATCCAGCCAAACATCCGTAATCTGCGCTGACCGTCCCGCAATAAAAAGCTGGATGGTTTCATCCACAAACGGCACAAAAACAACTGCCAGCATAATCGGATAAATCTGCCCCATTTCCAATTCCCTGTGGCCATATCTGCGCTTGGGGCGGTGTTTTAAATGATACATCAGCAGAATGCCAAATATGCAATACTCACAAAAATGCGCTGTTTTCCGTATCATATATTCTGTCAGCCACTGAGCCTTTATCCCTGCTATTTCAAACAAATTCTCTGCCAGAATCAGAACCCAGCCGCTTTCCTCTGATGAGATATCTGCCGGAGTCATGGAATGTCCATACATAACCAGGATCCATACAGCCAGAAGCAAAAAGGAAAACTGGCTCGTATCAATACTCATAAATGCTGAAATCACTCTTTTTACAAACTGCATCTTTTGTCCTCCGGATTTTGGTTTATCTTTCCTATTATATTACAAACCCCATATAAACACAAGAATATAAAATAAAAAAGAATTTCCTATTTATAAAACGCTCACGCCATTACCTGAATCCTTGAATCGGTCTTGAAAAGCAAGAGATTTTTTATCTCGATCGCTGCATACCCGAGATATGGGGATTGTGAATCCCCTATTACGGCTGTTATGCTTGATTTGGCAGCATTGCGGCAAAAGACCATACATGCATGAGCGTGTTCGATTATTCATTCTTGTCAAGCACACGCCCGCCTCTGGCCAAAAGCAATGTTCAAACACATTTTATTCCTCAATTAGGTGATTGCGAAACTCTTTTGTAAAATACAGAGGTTGGTCAAAACAGGCAAAATCAGGACAAATGCCACTGCATCGGAGCCCGTTTTTGTCTGTTTTGTCCAGCCCCGTCACACCGGGAGAACGTTTCGCGATTTCCGATATTACTCAATGGCAGAAAGGGGGGCGGGCTCCTACCGACACATGATATCTTACGAACCCTTCTTTAACACATTAAAGAAAAAGAAAATTACTACATACTGTCTGGTAAACCATTACGGCTTTTCTAAAGGCACTTTAGACAGTTTAAAACAAGGACGTAATATCAATATCAGTACTCTTGATTATCTTTGCCAGCTTCTTGAATGCGAACCGGATGATATTATCCAGTATATTCCAGAAGTATATCAAAAACCCGGCTACAAACTGTAGCCGGGTTTTCTGCCAGATGCAAGTCACATTTTCCAACGCTTTAATGTTGGGAACCATTGCAGCATGATTGTTCTTGCTTCTTCTTCGCTCATATTTTGGTTAGCCGCAACCATATTGGGCACACATATCTCAATCATTTCTTCCATAGTACCTTGAAACGTAAACACGCCGTTTTCAAAACAATACTTGCAGTATTCTTCATTTTTGCTGCCATCCTTATTTGTTCCATACAATTCATCCGTATCTCCCATAGGCATACCACAGCACTGGCAAAATTTCTGCTTCATCTTATCCATGTTTCTTACCTCCAACTTTTTCATGTGTTACACATTTGTGTATTTGCTATCTTACTGTCGTATTTAATATAGCACACATATGTTGACACCTTTTGTCAAGGTTTATTTTTTTCATAAATTAATTGTGCCTGTGCCGCTAAAATTTCCCTCAAATACGTTGGTTCCTTGACTTCAACTTGCGCCCCAAATGAAAGCAGATATCCGATCAGCCATGGATCAACAGGCATTTGAGCAGCAACAAGCAAGCTGCCATTTTTTTGACGCTCAATCTGCGTTTCGTCAAATTCGTCATAGACCCGGTACGCAATTTCTTTTGAAAACAAACAAACGATCTGCGGATATGACTGCCACGAATTATGTTCCGGCTCTGGATATGGCTGGGGTACAAAGGTTTTGTCCAACTGTTCCATCTCTACAATACGGTTTAATTTAAAGATGCGGAAATCTTGTCTTTCAAGGCAAAACGCTTTCAAATACCATTCTTTTGATTTATAAGATAACTTTAATGGACAAACGATACGTTGGCTCCGCTCACTATTTGTGCTTTCATAAATAATTTTGATTTCCCTGTGCTGAATTACTGCTGTTTTTAGCAGTTCAAATTTCGCGTTATCATAAGCGGACCTTCCCCAACGAGAAAAATCTACCTCAAGCCAATTCCCCATATCCATATGAAAAAGCGCTGATAGCTTTGTGAGCATTTCTTTACCAGATGGATAGCCTGTGGCAGATATGCTTTGGATTGCTGTCAATACTTCCTGTTGTTCCTGTTCTGATAAGATTGCCCGATCCAAAATGAAATCATGCAATAAATAAATTCCGCCATTTCTTCCTGGTTCCGCATAGATTGGAATACCAGCTCCACTCAGCGCTTCCACATCACGATAAATAGTCCTTGAAGAAACTTCAAATTTTGTTGCCAATTCAGGGGCTGTAGCGTGTCCTTTATCTAAAAGATAATATAAAATTTTAAATAAACGGCTATCTGGCATCGTGTTACCTCCTGAAATAAGGATACCATAAATTGCTATCCTATTTCCAGGGAAACATTTGTGGATTTCTCCGCTTTTCCGCTCTTCTTTTCCTGTATCTCCCGCACAATTTTCAATAGGCTTTCCTGTTCAGACGGTAACAATATAAGACCACTGCCGTAATAATCTATAAGATATCCGGAATCGTAGTGAACGAATGTTTCATTACAGCCAGTACCGCCAGATTCTGCTGCTGATTCGCCATATATCCCAGACTTCCTAAAACGCCTGCTAACACAGAAGTTCCGATTGCTATCCCGCGCTTATTTCCTAATGAGATAAACGCATACTGAAAACCATCATTCCGAAGCCCTGTTTTCCATTCCCCATACTCCACACAATCTGGCACTATTGCATAAATGGCCGTGTTAAATCCGGAAAAGAAAAACTGAGCTAAGCAGGAAAACAGATAAAACGGAACTGGCGTTTCGCTGACCGTAAAAAAATACATACAGAGCATACTAAGTCCTGTCAGCAGCGCAAAGATAGACGCTGAGCGGCCTTTACTTACTGGTTAGACGAAATACAATCGGAAAACAGGCAGCACCAATAATCGAAGGAATAATGATAAAAAAGAAGCAAACCCTTAGCTCATGTTTAAGCATTGCCTCCCGTCCAGTTATTTTGAAATACGGATAACAGCCTTTACAATATCCGCTTTATTATTTACGCTGTATGTAATCCATCACCTTCTGTACTTCATCAAGCCTGAATATATCCGTCACAATCCCTTTTAAGTTTACTTTGCCTGCCGCAACCGCTTCAATTGCCATCGGATAAATATGGCGGTAACGGAATACGGTCTTAAATGTCAGCTCCTTATCCAGCGCAAGGCTCATGGGCAGTGTCATCTCTTTGTTCTTGCTGTATCCTGCCAGTACAATTGTGGCTCCTTTTTTGTCATATGGACCACTCTTTTTTCATGCTGCTGTTCCTCAAATTTTTTCATTGTACTTCCACGTTTAGCTCATCTGGTTCATTTCCTTAATTTCCTCAAAGCAAAAAGCACCCGAAAGGACAAAAGCCAAAGCGTCTGCGGCAGGTCCTGCCATTAAAATACCTGTAAGCCCGAAAAAGCGGGATAAGATAAGCATGGCGGGAATATAGAAAATCACCTGCTTTGACAGGGAAGTAACCGCTGCTTTCATGGGCTGTCCGATTGCCTGAAATAATACACCAGCGCACATCTGTAAACCGTTTAGAAATGTAAGCAGCAAATAAATATGAAAACATTTAATGGCAAATTCCTCATACAAACTGGATTCCGTACCAAATATCCGAATAAGCTGCAATGGAAAGCACTGGAAAATAATCCATGAAATAAATGTGATGATTGTAGCAACTCCGGCACTAAGCAAGAAAGTTTTTTTCACACGGTCATATTTCTTTGCGCCGTAATTGAACCCGATAATCGGCTGGCTTCCGCTTGCAACACCAATGCCAATGGAAAATGCGAGCATGCTCACTTTCATACACAGACCAAAGGTGGTGAGAGGAATATCCGCACCATAAGGGGATAGTGTGCCGTATTTTGTCATCAAATTGTTTGATACAAATGCCACTACTGTTGAAGTCAAGTTATTTGCTCCGCTGGCAAATCCAAGACTTGCAATTCTTCCTGCAGTCCGAATATCCAAATTAAAAGACTGTCTGGAAAGTCGGATTGTTTTCATTCGGAACAGATATGCGATATTAAACAAAAGTCCAAATAATTGGCTTATAACAGTGGCAGTCGCAGCATCCTCAACACCCCAGTGAAATACGAATATGAAAACTGAATCAAGAATGATGTTTAAAACTGCACCAATCATCATAGACAGCATGGCATAACGCGGGCTTCCGTCTGTTCGGATTGCACTGTTAATGGTATTTCCGATAATCTGAAAAGTAAACCCAATAACGATAATTTGTCCATAATCAAGCGCATAGGGCAATATATTTTCTGTTGCTCCGAATATCAGACATAATGGTTCCAAAAAAGCAAAGGCAAGAACCGTCCAAATAATGCCGAAAATGCTCCCAAACATAATCGAAGTCCCTAAACCTTTTGCAGCATTCTCCCCCTCGCCTTTCCCAAGACTAAGGCTGAAAAAGGCAGCAAGACCGTCACCAAAAAGTGTGGCAGCGGCAATCGTAATCGTTGCAATCGGGGCGATAATATTTGTGGCTCCGTTCCCCAAAAAGCCTACGCCCTGACCAATAAAAATTTGGTCTACCATGTTGTAAAGAGAATTGATAATCAGTGCTATGATACTGGGAATGGCATAACTTGTAAGCAGTTTTCCAATTTTTTCATAGCCAAGGGGATTGGCTGTGGTCTGTGTGTCATTCATCATTGTGTCCTCCTTTAATTAGAATTCTAAATATACAGATAAAAAAATTAGATTCCGATAATTATTGAAGTAATTGTTGGTGGTGGTAATCTCATATGAAATCCTCCTTTTAATTTAATTAGAATTCTAAATATATAAGTAAAAGAATACTTATTTTGTATTCTCCGTCATTTGCATAATGACCCTTTCAAAGACTTCCAAGTCATCTTCAGCGATACCAGCAAACATACTGTGCATATACTCATTGACACGGCTGGTAATGTCCTCCTTTATCGCAAGTGTCTGTTCCGTCAGCACAAGTTTTTTATAACGTCGGTCACTGTCCAAACTTTCACGACGCAAATATCCATTACGTTCCAGATTGCTGATAAGGCTCGTGACAGAAGAACCTTTAATCTCTAAAAATTCTTCTATATCTTTCGGGAATATGTCCCTTGCCTCAGATTCAACGATAATATAGTGCAGGATAAGACCTTGAATACTGGTTATCTGTG
>CAJUTC010000069.1 GCA_910589195.1 uncultured Lachnospiraceae bacterium | reverse complement strand
ACTCTCCTTTTTCTTTTTGAAATTCATCTGAAATTCCTTTTGCATTACGAGGTCATTATACTTCCAATATTTGAAATTATCACAACTATATAAAGAAACTGTTACAATTATTAAGAAAATCTTCGATTGACTATTACATGAATTTTTTCTAATATGAAGAGTAAAGGATCAAGGAAGTTAATACAGAAGAAGGAATGGAAGAATATGGATGATATTGCTGGAAAAGAGGCATTATTACTGAGGGGATTTGAGAATTATTTGACCGCTCAGAACCGATCGAAGAATACGATTCGCTCCTATACATATGCGGCTCGCCAATTTTTTGGAAGATATTCCCGGATTACAGTCTTCAACTTACAATCCTATAAGCTGTACCTTTTGGAACATTATAAGCCTAGGACGGTAAACTTGAGGATTAATGGGATGAACCGCTTTCTAGGCTACATTGGATGGACAAAAGAACGGATCCGCCTAATTAAAATCCAGCGTCCCGTCTGTTTGGAACATGTTATCAGTGAAGGCGATTATGAATATTTGAAGATCCGGCTTTTGGAAGACAAGCAATACTTCTATTATTTTGTAATCCGGCTTATGGCAGCCACAGGAGCCAGAATTAGCGAAACTGTTCAGTTTACAGCCAACGATATCAAAAACGGATTCAAAAGTATTTACTCAAAGGGCAATCGAGTCCGCCGTATTTACATACCAAAATTACTTCAGGAGGATATGATGAAGTGGCTGCGGAAAACGGATCGGCTGTCAGGTGATATTTTTATCAACAGCCAAGGGAAACGGATTACAGCATCCGGAATCCGAAAGCAGTTAAAAATCATGGCGGCGCGCTATCACCTGGATAAACACGTTATGCATCCCCATTCCTTCCGCCATCGGTTTGCGAAAAGTTTTGTAAAAGTTTGTGATAATATTTCTCTTCTTTCCGATTTGCTGGGCCATGGGAGCCTGGAAACTACTAGGATTTATCTGCGCAGAAGCAGTTTCGAACAGAAGATGATTGTGAATCAGGTAGTAGACTGGTAAAGCGCATAAAAAGGCCAGACACATTGCATAATCTTTAATAAGATGGTATACTTTACAGAATATAGTATTCAGTGGATAAAAGGGCTATATGCAATGCAATAAGGCAGCCGGATTACATGAACAATTAACAGACGAAGTTGCCGCAGAAGAAATTTAATGGGGGAAACAGAATGAAGCAAAATGAGAATCAGCAGGGAAATGATGTGTTTTTAGATAGTTGCAAAAAAATTTATTCCGGTATTATTACAGTGGGTTTATTGTGTGTGTTGCTCCTATTTCCTTTATATTACCGAGATTATTATTTTGATATTTTAGAGTCAAAATATCAATTTTACTACACAATAATGCTGGGAATGTTTGGAATCCTTTTACTAATGACCATGATTTTTTTTGCCATCGATTGCCTGGAATTTAAGATGCAATATACGAAGGGAGTTTTGAGAAGATTTTCCTTAAAAGAAATAAGAAATACCCTTACTTTAGCAGACTGGTTTTTAGTAGGATTTTTAATTACTTGTATTATTTCTACGCTGCATTCTCCTTATTTGTATGAAGCGTTTTGGGGGAACGAAGGGCGATTTACAGGTCTGTTCTTGCACCTGCTCTACATCATCGGATTTTGGGCGGTCAGCCGGTTATACCAGTTTAAGCGATGGCATGGATATGCGTTTTTGATTGTTGCAATGCTTCCTCTTTTATTTGGAATTACCGACTATTTTAAAATGGATATTCTTCATTTTAAAGTGGAAATTTCAAAGGAAGACATGGATAGTTTTACCTCTACCTTTGGTAATATTAATACGTATGCAACATTTGTGGGAATTATATTCGGCTGTTTCAGCGCTTTGTTTGTAACGGAAACAAAGCTATGGAAAACGGTTCTGTACTATGCGGGATATTTAATCACTGTGATTGCTATGATCATGGGAAATAGTGATAATGCGGTTTTTGCCCTGGGGGTTGTTTTTGCCTTTCTGCCGTTATATGCTTTCCAAACCAGAAGAGGAGTGGAACGGTATCTTTTGCTGGTGTCAGGCTTTGCTTTAGGGGCCAGGATCGTTTCTGTAATTGATGCTTCCATGGAAGGACAGGTTGTGTGGCTGTATGGATTTTTCGGAAGTTTTATCCGAAACAGCAAGCTTAAGATTATGGCGCCGACAGGATATTTGGCAGCCCTCATGGTTCATATCGTCCGGATGCGGGATAAACAAGGTGACAAGGAAAGCCTGGGTCTTAGGGGAGTAAAAGTCTGGGGAATATTATTAGTAATTTGTTTTTTGGCCGGGGCTTTTGTGCTGTATGACGCAAACATAGGCGGTAACAGTGAGCGGTATGGCGCCCTTGAAAAGTACCTGAAATTTTCAGATGAGTGGGGAACCTACCGAGGATTAATTTGGAGAATTACGTTAGAATCTTATAAAAACCAGCCTTTAGGCAACCAGCTTTTGGGGCATGGTCTAGATACGTTTGGCGTTATGACCAAGGCGTATCGGGGGGAAACCAGCCGGATATGTGGGCAGGTATTTGACAGTGCCCATAATGAGTATCTCCAGTACCTGGTAACGGTTGGCCCTGTGGGTTTGCTGGCATATCTGGGATTTTTTGCCGCGGCGCTTAAAATAATGCTGCAGAAGAAGCCGGTTGGCCAATGGGGGCTTACAATCAGCTTAGGGATAGGCTGCTACCTGGCTCAGGCTTTTGTAACGATAAATCTTCCGATTGTCACTCCGATTATGTGGATGCTTCTGTCTATGGGAGTGGCAATCTGCAGGAAGCAGACCATTCCAGATTAAGGAAAGGCAGAAAGAAATTCCTTTATTTGGGTTAATATTCTGCGGAATTTCGGCAAAAAATAACAAAATTAATAAAATATTAAAGGAATTCCAATTCTTTTCGAAAGGCCTAAAGTTGCGGAAATGGGTGTTAAATGATATAATTTCGAGAGAGGATGCGGCACATGAATGAACCATATTCTGTATTAATGTCTGTTTATCATAAGGAACAGCCGGAATACTTTCGTGCAGCCCTTTCCAGTATCAAAAATCAAAGCATGCCGGCAGATGAGGTGGTTTTAGTCTGCGATGGTTTGCTGACAAAAGAGCTGGATCAGGTGATAGAAGAGTTTATGTATGGCTCTTCCTGGATGAATGTAATTCGGCTGCCCCAAAACCGGGGATTGGGGTATGCGTTATCAGAAGGATTAAGGTATTGTAAAAACGATCTGATTGCCCGAATGGATACAGATGATATTGCAGTAAACACACGATGTGAGCGGCAGATTATGTATATGAAGGAGCATCCAGAGGTGGATGTTTTAAGCGGTACATTGGCTGAATTTACTGGTGCTGCACTGGCTGAGGAAGAAGCCAGGAAGAATGTTCTCGCCTATAAAAAACTTCCCATTTCCCATTCGGAGCTTTCTGCATATATCAAGTATCGGAATCCCATGAATCATCCTTGCGTTATGTTCCGTAAGGAAAAAGCACAGAAAGCAGGCGGATACCGTTCTTGCTATCTGTTTGAGGACTATGATTTATGGGTAAGAATGTATCTTCATGGCTGCGTTTTCGCTAATCTTTCCCATACGCTTTTGTATATGCGCATTAACCATATGCATACACGGCGTGGCGGATTTCGCTATGCGAAGGCGATTGTTGCGTTCGAAACGAAACTGTACCGGCAGAAGGTGATTACCTTTCCTCAGTATGTGTTTCTTACATTCGCCAGAGTAGCAGTAAGCATCTTGCCAAATGGGCTCAGGAAGAGAATTTACGATGGAAAGCTAAGGAAGCATTAAACTATGGAAGAAATAACAAATAACAGCAGTTTTGAACAGTATAAAAGAATTGTAAAGTTTGTCGGCTCTGCGGTTATTGTGCTGGTAGAGCTGGCAGTTTATTTTTATGCTTGGATGAACTGGTATAATACACATATGACCATTGCGTTTTACCGTCGTGGAAATTGGCTGATTGCCGGAGAATATTTCGTGCTTCTGCTGTTTTTTCACCGTATGTATGGCGGTTTAAAGGTGGGAATTTACCGGTATTGGAATCTGGTATATTCCCATATGATTTCGATTGTAGGGATTAATGTATTTTTTTATGTTCAAGTGGTGTTGTTTGACAAAAAGATGCATAATCCTACTGGTATGCTGGTAGTAACACTGGTGGACTTGATTTTGGTAATGATTTGGGCAGGGGTATTTCGGCGGGTTTACCGCTTTTTATTTCCAAGAAAACGTCTGCTTCTGGTACACAGTAAAATGCCTATGTTTCAGTTGATGAACCGGATTGGCACCCGGGAAGATAAGTATGAGATTATTAAAACAGTTTCCATTGACAAAGGGATTGAAGAGATCGTAGCCGAATCAAAAACATACGACGGCATTATCATTGGGGATATCCCGGCGGAATCCAGGAACAAGCTGATGAAGCGCTGCTATGCCCTTAATATCCGGAGCTATACGGTTCCGAAAATCAGTGATATCCTTCTCAGAACTTCGATCGAGCTGAACATTTTTGACGCGCCCTTATACTTATCCCGCAATTATGACGGACTGGCTTGGGATCAGCGGTGCATCAAACGTTTAGAAGATATTGTGATTTCCGGGCTTTTGCTGATAGTAACCAGCCCGCTTTTTATATTAATTACAGCGGCAATTAAATGTACAGACAAAGGGCCTGCTTTTTTTACACAGCAACGATTAACAAAGGACGGAAAGGTTTTTTCCATATATAAATTCCGGACAATGATTGTAGATGCGGAAAAGAAAAGCGGGCCGGTAAAGGCAGAAGATAAGGATCCCAGAATTCTCCCAATCGGGCACTTTTTGAGGGCTACCCGGTTAGATGAGCTTCCCCAACTGCTCAATATTTTAAAGGGGGATATGAGCATAGTGGGGCCAAGACCAGAGCGCCCGGAATTAGCCAGGATTATTACGAAGAATATACCAGAATTCGAGTACCGTTTAAAAGTAAAGGCCGGTCTTACCGGATATGCGCAGATTTACGGAAAATATTGCACAACCAGCTATGACAAATTAAAGCTGGATTTAACGTATATCCGGAACTATTCCATATTTCTGGATTTTAAACTGATTCTTATGACGCCTAAGATTTTGTTTATGAAAGAATCCACAGAAGGCTTTGAGGAGGGAAAGTGGGAGGATCCGGCATTAAAGGAATAGAGGATAAAACTGCCACCATAAGGCAGAGCGGAAGAAAGTAACAGAAATAGTAAAGGAAACCAGAAGAAATAAAGTAAGGCAGCTATAGCAGGACAGGAAAGAAAGAGGAACATGAGCAGTAAACTATTATCAATTGTGGTTCCCATGTATCAGGTGGAATCTTATATCGGCCAATGCCTGGACTCTTTTATAGTTCCTGAGGTAATGGAGAAAATTGAGGTATTGGTAATTGATGACGGCAGCAGGGATCGTTCCCCGCAGATTGCCCAGGAATACCAGAAGAAATATCCTGGCACCTACCGTGTGATCCATAAGGAAAACGGAGGCCATGGTTCTACCATTAACCGGGGGCTCAAGGAAGCGTCCGGAACGTATTTCCGGGTGGTGGATGGAGATGACTGGGTGGATAAGGAAAGCCTGATTCATTTTGTGCAACATCTGGAGAAGACAGATGCGGATATGGTGTTGTCGAATTATTATTGGGTAGATCATAAAACCGGAAAGAAAAAAGCGGAGGTGAAGGAGATTTGCCCGGGGATTTCCTATGGGACAGTCTGCAAATTTGACGAAGTGGCAGAACGGATTTTTATGAAAATGCATGGTATCACGTATAAAACCTCCGTGATACGTGGCCAGCCGGAACGGCTGGACGAGCATTGCTTTTATGTGGATACAGAATATATGCTGTTTCCCCTGCCACACGTAAAAACTGTGTCAGCCGTACCAGACTTTGTATATCAGTACCGTATCGGCCTTCCTGGGCAAAGTATGAGCGCGGAAAAACTGCGAAAGCAGTGCAGCCAGCATGAGCGTGTGTTGGAGCGTTTGCTGGCTTTTTATAACGTGCACAGGGGTAGCGCATGCGAGGTGGTATTGGAAAAAACATTAGCGAGGATTGTGGCTAGCCAATATAAAATCTACCTGATGCTTCCGGGTGGCAGGAAAGAGAAGCTAATTGCTTTGGAAAAACGGCTGAAAGCTGAGGAACCCAAAGTTTATCAGGCAGTAACCAATCCGGCGGTTTGGCTGTTGCGGAAAACCAGGTATCAAACCTTCAGGCTTATAAGTCTGGCAGCCAGAAGGAAATTCAGGAGTTGAGCCGGTAGTTGAAAAGCAAAAGGCATCCGCCATAAACAGCGAAAAAGGCAAAAGAGGTTACGCATAGTGTAAGAAAGTTGCCATCGTGAAGGAACCGATGGAGAACAAGCAGGAGGATAAATGCGGGAAGCAGGGCGGTTATTATTTTTCTGGCCTGGAATGTCCCTTTAAAACGGGAGAGCCAAGGGCGGATGAACCACAACTGTACTAGCAGTACGGTGATCTCTGCCGCAAGCGTGCCAGCAGCGGCTCCAGTACACTGGAAACGGGGGATTAGCAAGGCATTTAATACCACATCCACCGCGGCGCCGGCACAGGTGGAGTATACCACAAGTTTCTCCTGTCCAAGGGGAACCAGCATTTGAATACCGATTACATTTGTCAGACCGATGAGCAGCACGGTAGGCAAAATCAGGCGTGCCGCATTGACGGCGTTCAGATAATGGTTTCCGAAAATAAAGGAAATGCTTTCCCTGGCCATAATAAAAAAGTATATGCAGAGAGGGGCAGCGGTCAAAGATACAAAGCGGAAGGATTTTTTTAACAGACCCATGTATTCTGACTGCTGATTCATTTTCACATAATAGGAGATCCGGGGCAGTAACACAGCTCCCAGTGAGGTGGCCAGAGTAACCATAAGATTTTTCATTTTTACAACGGCGTCATAATAGCCCACTTCCTGGCTGTCGGTCATGACCCGGAGCATTACTACGTCCAGGTTAGTGTAAATGGTAGTCGCTACGGATAAGGCAAACAGGACAAAAATTGGTTTTAAGTGCCGGGTAAAATGGTAGGGGCGGCAGGGGGCAAAGGAAATATAGTTTTTTGCGAAAAAGAAATTTAACAGATTGGATCCAACGCTGGCAAGTACGGTGATGCCGCCATAAATTACAAAATCTTCTTTGGTGTGAACGAATAAAAACGTAAGAATAATTCCTGCTAAGTTAAAAAAAAGGGAGCGGATTGTAATGTCACGGTACTGTTCCAATGCCTTGTAAAGCCAGTCCATGCCAAAAAGATTTAAGAATATGGTACTGCTGATTACCAGCAGTAAACGTTGATCCTGGCGGAATTGGCCAATGAAGAAAAGGGACGCAAAAAAAACCAGATATACGCAGATCGTCATAATCAGGTTAATGATAAAAATTTCTTGTGCTGTCCGTGTCAGTTCTTCTAAATCATCCTGCACCTGCGCACAGGCACGGATTCCGTAGGTAGGAACTCCAAGTCTGGCAACCAGGGCAAAATAGGAAATAATAGAGGTGGCAAACGCAATCCGCCCTGTCCCTTCCGGAAGGAGTATCCGGGAAACGTAAGGGGAGGTTACAACTGGGAAAAGGAATGCAGATGCTGTAAGGATGATATTCATAATAAAATTTAATTTTAAAGAAGGAGTTTTCTTCATCATTCTTTCGCCTTTCATAAAAACGGCGGCAGCCGGAATTTTTTGGAAATGATTGTGCTGGGCCGAGTAGTCCAAGTATAGCATAATAATATAAGGATGTCCATGGAGCAATCCAGGTATTCTATATCAGGAAAAGCAAAGCGTTACCGTTTAGCGGATTCTATATAATCAGAAACGGTTGATATGTTACCGTTTGTGTGCATTGCCAAGCAGGTATCCGGGGATGGTTTACAGGCGCGAAAGCAGCAACAAAGCCGATAAAAATAAAAAGGAGGCATGGCCATGGGAAATTTAAAATCCATCTATTTACGAAATTTAATTGATGATTTTTGGAAAAAGAAAAAGATGATAGGGGTAGTTGTCTTGATTTGCGCCATAGCGTTTGCGGCGCTTGGAGTGCGGCAAGCAGGCAAAGTTCAGACGCTGACAAAAGAACAGCAAGAGGAAATCGACGATTACAATGAGAAAATCAAAGAATACGACGATACGATAGCTGATGTGGATGAGAGTTTAAAGTTGGTAAACCAGCAGATTGAGGATCTTCAAAAATACATGGACAATTCCATTTATATGAAGCTGGATTCCCAAAATATCCAGGTGGCATCGCTGCAGTACGGTCTTCAAACAGAGGCGAATACCGGAAATATTTTAAACGCTTTGAATCTGTATATTAATGAAGGCGGTCTGAAGGAGGCTCTTTCAGAAGAGTGGAAGGAGCTGTCTGTGGAGAACTGGAGGGAGATTATATCCCCATCCATTACAGCCAATCTTTTAAACATTACCATTGTCCATTATGATGAAGAACAGCTTAAGAAGATCGTGGAAGTGGTAAAGACCAGGCTGCAGGAGCAGGTGCCCCAGATTGCCAGCGTACAGGGGAACTTTACCTTAAAAGAAATTGACACATCTTTTTATACGAAAGCAGATGTTGGAATTTTAAACAGCCAAAATAATAACCGGAACAATTTGAAAAATTATACCTCTAACCGTTCTGATTTAGAGAATAAGCGGATCTCCCAGCAGACGAATAAGAAAAATTATATGGAAAAAAATGAACCAGAGGTATTGGAAGCCAGACAGGTGAATCCCAAGGTACAAATGATCCAGTATATGGTAGTGGGGATTCTCTTTGGGATTATGCTGCCTGCTCTCCTGTTTATTTTGCAGTATATTTTAGGCAATCGTATTCGTTCAAAAGAAGATTTACGGAACGCGAATTTAAATGTAATCGGAAGCATAAACAGCGGGAAGCAGTATGAACCGGCGTTGGACAGAAGCATGATGGATGTAGAGCTATTAGCCAGGCAGCAGGGTCTTACCAGTATCTTTTTAAATGTCCTGGAAGAAGATGAGATTACAAAGCAGGCGGCCTGTGATTATGCAGAGGCGATTATAAAAGCCGGATTTCAGACGGAAACAGGTTTTCATGTATATGAAGATGCGGCTCAGTTGAAAAAAATGGCTGAGAGCAAGGGCTGCCTTCTGTTTGCGCAGGCAGGAAAAACCACATATGCCCAGTTAGAACAGCAGCTTCAATTATGCCAGCGTTTTCAGGTAAAACTTCTGGGATGTATCGTGATCGGGTAAGGGAAAGATATGGTATCCGGCAGTGACGCACATTCAAGAAGGAGAACAGAATGGAAGCAATAAAAGCAGGACATTTGACAAAACGAAAAAATCAGGCAGTGCAGATATCCCAGAGGTATCTAAGCGACGCTCATACGGGAGAAATGCTCTTTTTTGCAGGCTATATCCTGTTTTTATGGAGAAGTGTGTGGATTACTACTATGTTTCCGCTAGGAGGTCTTATGACTCTTATCTGTGTCCCCTTAGCGGCATTGTTTGTAGGTTTGAAAATCCTGCTATATGACCACTACTCTGTAAAACAGTTTTTGCTTTTAGCCTTGGCTCTTGCCTGTATTTGCCTGGTACTTCGTTCCAGCGGTTCGATTAACCCATTTTTCTGGCTACTGCTGATAGCGGGAAGCCGAAACATTAAATTTGAAAAGATTTTAAAGGTATATTTGGCCATTAATGTGACCATAGTACTTTTGGCGTTTTGCGCATCTTCCCTGGATGTAATTGAAAACCTGAGATATAAAACAGAAAAAAGAGGGATCCGGAATTCCTTTGGTATTATTTATCCCACGGATTTCGGAGCTCACATTTTCTTTATGTTCTTGACCTTCTGTTACCTGAAGGGAGAGAAACTAAAGTATTACCATTACGGGATTACGATTCTTGCAGCAGCGCTGGTATATCGTTTTTCCAATGCCCGCCTGGATTCTGGGTGTACCTTGGCGCTGGCATTGCTGTTTTCCCTGGGAAACTGGATTGTACATTCCAGAAAAGTAAGCTGGAATATCAAGATTTTGTGGGAACGAGGATGGAATAAATTAGGAATGTGGGTGATGCCGATTCTGTCTGTTTTTTCCATTGGAATTACCGTAATTTATCAGAGAAACAGTTCCGCATGGCAAGCGCTGAATGAAATTGTGTCTAACAGGCTGGAGCTTGGACGGAGAGGGATTGACGAATATGGATGGTCGCTGTTTGGACAGCCGCTGACGCTGGTTGGCTTCGGAGGCTCCGTAGGGGAACAGAGTAACTATAATTTTGTTGATTGCTCCTATGTTTATATGCTTCTGCGCCATGGGATTCTATTTGTGGTGCTGATGGTAGTGATTTTTGCCATTTGTTGCTACAAAAACCGCCATGATCGGTATTTTCTTTATGCAATCGCACTGGTTTCAGTGAACTGTATGATTGCGCATCATATTATTCAAATCGAGTATAACCCCTTTGCGCTGGCTTTGCTGGCCACATGCGTGAGGGAGAAGAGCAGGGAAGAACAGAGTGTTTTTACAATAGGGACATAAATGGATGATTGAAACATTCAATGAAGTAGTTGAATGCTTTGAATGTTTTAGCAATGTAAAAAGAGCAACCGCCTGCAAGGTGGTTGAATAATATTAAAAAATGAAAAACCCACCCTTACTGGACAAAGTTTAGGGTGGGTTTTCCTGTATTGAAACCAGGAATGAATAGCAATTTGAAGAAAGCCTGGATTAACCTGGAATTACTTCCGAAAGTTATTGGTTTTGGAAATATTCCCTCCCTTGACAAGTTAGCAGCAAAACGGTATAGTAATGGCGCAGGCAAGTGATTCACATGCGGCAGAAAAATTGGGAAGTAGTAGTTTGACTGTAGAATGTGTGTTCTGATTTTTGATAAGGGAAGGGTGAAAAAGGAAAATGTTGGAATAATTATTAAGACCTTTTTAATTTTGCGATTCTTTACTTGCAAGATCTGAAAAAGTGTTATAGAATGGATAGGGTGTGGAGCGGAGCGGGGGATTTTAGAATATTAACTTCAAATAATAGCAATTATTTATAGTTATAAAGGCAATTCACTTACAAACAGATGTTAATTATTTAAGGAAACATTATATTATATGCTTTCTTAATTAATTCCCCAGTTATACCATTTAGCTTCCTACCATATATGTTCCAAATTTAGCTAAAATCTCTCTTTTTCTTTAAAGCAAAACAGTTTTTGATAATACTAGAACTTGAGGAAATAAATTATGATTATCACAAAAACGCCATTTCGTATGTCTTTTTTTGGTGGTGGTACCGATATAGAAGATTATTTTAAGGATAATTATGGCGCGGTTTTGTCATCAACAATTGATAAATATTGTTATGTAAATGTAAGACATCTTCCACGTTTTTTTGACTATACAACAGAATTGTCA
>CAJUTC010000068.1 GCA_910589195.1 uncultured Lachnospiraceae bacterium | reverse complement strand
CTCCTTTTCCGTTCACTTTCTGTTTTCTGCCGCCTGTGAACTCTGGCGGCACAGTCCGGGCAGTATTTCCCTCGGTTGGATTTTGGGACGAACACACCGCCGCAGACCTCACAGCGTTTCAGATCCTTATTCCGGTAAATCGCCGCTTCCAGCGTCCCCATAAGTGGTAAGACCGCCCAACGGAACCACTTGCAGCAGACCGAGAAAGAAATCATCTGCGGGCAGGTGTGGCTGTCCCAGTCGCCAAGGGCGATACAAGCCCCGTTTTCACAATTACAGCACTCCCGCCGGATAAGGGCGTTTGCCTGTTTCCTCTGCGCCGGGTTCATGCAGTAGAGGGAACCGTCCGGTCTGCGCTCTATGGGTGGCAGTCGTTTATATGGATTATCTCTCATGCGTTTCCTCCATTTGCTTTTTCGCTGCCGTTCTCTCCGAAAGGTTTTCCGACGTTGGCACGCTCCCCGGACTTCGGGACAAGTTGTCCCGAAACTGGCTCCTTGCGTTGCTTCCCCTGCCGGGAAACGCCTTTCGAACGGTCATTCTGTTTTCAAGGTGCGGCTCATCGATGAACTAAGATAAGTCTACACCTAAATGACCGCCCGTCCCGTATATCCATAATGTCGGAAATCAGCCCGGAAAACTTTCTATTTCCACGCTCTCGGAATTGTGGTAGAATGGAAACAGCAAAGCGACAAATGACAATTTGTCTAAATAAATCAAGATAAGCACGTTGTTAATTATGTATATTAGAGGTGGGTATGATTGAATGAGAGAAATAGAAACGGTACAGAAAATACAGGACTATATACGCATACATCATAAAGATGCTAATTTCAATATAAATGATATCTGTTCTAAGATTGGGTATTCAAGGCGACAAGTTGACAGAATTTTCAAGAAGTATCTGAACAAAACATTACAAGAATATGTTAGTGCAGTTTGTTTAACGGATAGCGCAAATGAATTATTGAATACAAAAAAAACAATTTTGGAAGTCGCATTGAACAGCCATTATAAAACGCACGAGGGATTTTCGCGTTCCTTTTATAAAAAATTTCATATCAATCCCTCTGTATATCGTGAAAAAAAGATTGCTATTCCATTATTCATACAATATCCGATTAGTCACTATTATGCTTTGTTTAAAAATAAGGAGGAATTATTTATGGGTAATGATTTAAGTTTTTGTATGATTACTGTTAAAGAACGTGAAAAAAGGAAGTTGATTTATCTCCCGTCACACCATGCACAAGATTATTTTTCGTATTGCGAAGAAGTTGGCTGTGAATGGGAAGGTCTGCTAAATAGTATTCCAGAAAAATTTGAACCTGCTGCTTTGATTGAATTACCAGACAAATTAGTCGAAAATGGTTTTTCAAAGATAGCAGCAGGCGTTGAAGTGCCATTAGATTATGATAAAGAACTTCCAGAAACATATAAAACAGTGGAACTTCCAGAATGTATCATGCTTTATTTTCAAAGTGAACCATACGAGAATGAAGAGGACTTCTGTAAGGCGATTGAAATCACATATGCAGCGATAGGAAAATACAATCCTGCGGTATATGGTTATAAATTCGCATATGATATAGCCCCAAGTTTTAACTTCGGTGCAGATACAAGTACGGGAGCAAGGATAGCTGTTCCAGTAATACTAACGGCTTGAATAGCTATAAATTCCAGTTCGTATAGAGCATGATGAATTAGAATTTGAAAGGTAAAAATATGAAACCAGAAGAAATATTAAAGTATTGTCTTAAAAATTTAAAAGATACAGTTTTGGTAGATAGCTGGGGAGAAAAGGGAATATTTTATAATCCCAATCATGTTTTAAAAAGAGGCGTGTATATACTTACAATAAAAGAAAAAGATGGAGATAATGACAACGGCTCAAATTTGGATAGAGAAAATGTATACAGAGTTAATTTAGGAATTCGCAAAAAAACTTTTATAGAATTATTTAGTGATGTACCTAAAAGACCAAGTGCGGGAGAAATAGTAAGTATGAATTATGATTTCACAGAATTAAATAAGATAATTCCACATCCTGTATATGCTTGGATGGGCTGGATTTCTGTATTAAATCCGTCAGATAAAACCTTTGAAAAATTAAAACCATTTATTCAAGAAGCTTATGAATATGCCGTAGAAAAATTTAAGAAAAGAAAAGTATAAATCCGAAGTTGTAACAAAGATTATTTATACAACGAATGGAGGTATACTTTTGGAAACAGTAGAATTAAGATTTCAATATACTCAAAGTGAATATATAAGAGCAGAAAGGCAATATTTAATTTCTAGTAAAATTATACATAAATATGATATTGCTTTAGTCACTGTATTTTTGCTGCTGTCGGTAGTTTATATGCTGTTCACCTCTTTTAGCATATTTAGTATTTTAATATTTGGATTGGTAATTGTTGTAACTGCATTGGGAAGCTATTTATATATTCTAATGCCTATACTGAAATTCAAGCAAACTGCAAAATATCATGAGGAATATACGCTGGTATTTTCTAAGGAAACCATTAAATTTAAAACACAAAGCATTGAATCAGAAATGAAGTGGGACATTTACTCTGCACTATGGGAAAGCCATGATTTTTATTACTTAATTCAAGCACCACGAATATATACGTTAATTCCAAAAAGAGTTTTTAAAGACCTAAACGAAAAACAACTATTTGAAGAAATTACACAATCAAGAGTAAAAACAACAAAACATGTATAATAAACATACCCCACAATGTAACAACTTCCTATTTTATAGAGTGGACAAGGAGGGAGAGCATGGAACTATCCACACAAGAACGCTTAAAAGACCTGCGTGTGGAGCGTGGCTTGACACTGGAACAGCTTGCGGAGCAAACGCACCTCTCCAAGTCTGCGCTGGGCAGTTATGAAGCGGATGACTTCAAGGATATCAGCCACTATGCTCTTATCAAACTGGCGAAATTTTACCGCGTGACTGCCGACTATCTGCTGGGGCTGTCCGAAACAAAAAATTACCCAAACGCCGATCTTGCAGACCTGTGTTTGAGTGATGATATGATTGAACTATTGAAAAGTGGGTTGGTAGACAATTCCCTCTTGTGTGAACTGGCGGTGCACCCGGATTTTCCCCGGCTGATGGCTGACCTTGAAATTTATGTGAATGGAATTGCCGGGAAGCAGGTGCAGGGCGCAAACGCCATTGTGGACGCTATGAGCGCAACCATTATGAAGCAACATAATTCCGGCTTGACCGACCCGCAGTTAAGACAGCTTATCGCCGCCCATATTGACGATGACAGCTTTTGCCGCTATGTGATACAGCAGGACATAAACAATATAGCATTTGACCTGCGGGAAACCCACAAGGACGATTTTTTCAGCGTCCCGGAGGATAACCCGCTGAAAGGATTGTTGCAGGCCGCAGACGAAGCCGCCAGCGAGGACGATGACATGGAGCAAGCATCTATGGCTTTTATCTGCAAACAGCTCAAATTGAATTTGAAGAAGCTGTCAGAAGAAGAAAAGAAGTGGCTGAAAAAGATTGCGGAGAAATCGGACTTGCTGAAAAATCCAACCCCACAGCGGGGGAGAAAATAAAAGAGCAGAAAACCAAAGTATGCGGAGGTATTTATGAAGAAAATTCTTGTTTTATGTATTGCACTTATTAGTATGGCGGCCTTAACATCATGCAAAAGTTCCATAGCCAATGCCAATACCGCAGATGGTGTAAAAATCGAAATGCAATTAAATGAAAATTATGATGATACAGAACCATTTATCAATGAAAAGCTATTTTGTGTATCAAATGATTTAGAGAATGTGACAGCAAAATGTGAATTGGAAATGGATGGAGAAAAAGGAATTTTAGAAATCAAGAACAATAAAACAAATGAGATTTTATGGAGTAATACATGGGACGGAGCAGTTGAATTAACTACTTTTTCCATTTCACTGGACAATCTAAAAAAGGATGACGAATATGCTGTATGTTTTACAGGGACAGGAATAAAAAATACAATAATTTCTATTAGCTTTGAAAATGATTATGTTCAAGAACGTGAAAAGCCACTCAAATAATTTCCTAATCTATCGGGGAAATAGCAAAGCCAGGCGAGCCAGTCAACGGTCAAGATGAACGGCGCATAAATGCGCCGCCGCTGACAGTCCCGCCTGTCTTTGCTGATGGGTAGTCAAGGCGGGAAAGCCCTAAAATGGCTTTCCTGCCCATTTCAATTTTGAGAGAAAAATCCGTCTTCTTTTTTGTGAGTGTGGCTATCCGTTTGGGACACTTTGTCTCATAGTCCGGCGTGGAACGGAAGTTCCATATACGCCCTGTCTGCTGATAAGACCAGTCTTGCGCTTGCGGCTCCACGTCACGCAATCACAGCCCTGTTTTCCTGCCGCTCCAAATGCTATTGCCTTTCCCGGTGGCAATCCCATTTTCGCAGCAACGCTGACAGAGCGTATAACACACTACACTTTGCAAGCAAAGTCGTGTGCCAAGGGGCAAGCCCCTTTGGAAACCCCGGACAGCAAAACAGGCTGAATATCCCGCACTTTCCTGGTGCTTGATAATCAGCCTTTATATGTTGTCAGCAGCCCCCGTTTCGTGGTCTGTGTGTAGTTCCTTGTAAATTGATCTAAAAGAAAATTGTAATAAAAATCATTATAGCATTGATTGTATCCCAAAACAAGATATAATAAAATAGAACATATCAACAACCGAACGGGGAAAACTATGACGATGCAAACCATATGTACAATTCAGCTCGCCACAGAAAACACAGAATGCAAAACGGTCTGTTCTATTTTCAGGCATATCGCAAGCTATAAGCCGAAAAAAGTATTGCTGAAAACAGGCATGCAGGATGCTTAGGAAGAATTTGGAGGAATTTTTATGAATAAATCTTCATCGGATCAACATTCGAAAAAAGCGGTTGGAATGCGGGGAACGTTCTCTGGCCGGATCGGGTATGTGCTGGCCGTTGCCGGATCGGCAGTAGGTCTTGGAAACATTTGGCGGTTTCCTTATCTGGCAGCAAAGTATGGCGGCGGTATGTTCCTGTTGGTTTACCTAATCTTAATGGTTACATTCGGCTATGCGCTGATTGTATCAGAAACAGCATTAGGCCGCATGACCAGGAAAAGCCCAGTTGGCGCCTTCCATACCTTTGGAAAGAGCCTGCCGTTTCACTTGGGCGGCTGGATCAATGCAGTGGTTCCAATGCTGATTGTCCCGTATTACAGCGTAATCGGAGGATGGGTTTTAAAATACCTGTTTGAATATTTTCGCGGAAATGCCAACCTTCTGGCTGAGGATGGCTATTTTTCCAATTTCATCGTATCCTCAGGCAAAGTTGAATTTTGGTTTATTTTATTTGCCGCTGTTATCTTTTTGGTCATTCTGGCAGGAGTAAAGCATGGTGTAGAACGGGTATCTAAAATTATGATGCCGCTGTTAGTAATCCTTGCTATCTTTGTGGCCGGCTACTCCATTACCCGCCCCGGAGCATGGGAAGGTGTTAAATATTTCCTGATCCCGAACTTTAAGGATTTTACATGGATGACCGTTGTAGCAGCTATGGGGCAAATGTTCTATTCCCTATCCATAGCCATGGGGGTGCTGTATACGTACGGTTCCTATATTGGAAATGACGTGGATATTGAAAAATCCACTACACAAGTGGAACTATTCGATACAGGCATTGCCCTCTTAGCTGGTCTGATGGTGATTCCGGCTGTTTTCTCATTTTCCGGCGGAGATATGAGTACGCTGCAAGCAGGCCCCGCCCTTACCTTTATCACATTTCCTAAAATATTTGCCAGCATGGGAGTGGGTTCATTAATCGGCATTGCCTTTTTCCTGATGTTTTTGTTTGCCGCCCTTACAAGCGCAATATCACTGATGGAAACAAGCGTGTCTACTTTAGAAGATGAACTGCACATAAGCCGTTCCAAATGTTGCTTCATCATGGGGATTGTAATGGCGGCTGTTGGGACAGCCTCTTCATTTGGATACGGCATATGGGATTTTATAACCATTTCCGGAATGCAGTTTTTAGACTTTTTCGACTTTCTCACAAATTCGGTTATGATGCCGCTGGCTGCGCTCTCCACCTGCATCTTGATTATCCGCGTAACAGGGTTTGAAAAACTGGATCAGGAGATTGAATCCTCCTCTGCCTTTTGCCGCAAAAAATTGTATCACTTTTTCATGAAATATCTGGCAGTTGGCTGTATTGGGATTATATTGGTAAGTTCCATCGCAAATGTTCTGGGCATAATTTCCATGTAAAAGAATTTCCCATGGAGAAGTTCCTGCAATACACTGCATCTGGCGCATAGCACATCGTACGGTCAGCGCAGCCAGCGCCCTGGCGGGCACACTTGGCATCCCTGGATTTATGCCGCCTATTCGGCGTTATCCTTATTCCTGTCCGGCTCCTTTGCCAGCTTCTTCTATCAGCTTTTGGAACCGTTCCAGATCCGCCTTTGTGGTTATTTTAAAGTTGCTTTCCTCTCCCGGAATCATGATAATATCCAGGCCTGCCAATATAGCCGGTTCCGCTGAACCATTGATGGCTAAAATTTGATCCGGAAGCAGCCTTACATTAGCCTCATAGTAAGGCCCAATCCGAAATACTTCCGGAGCCTGCCCTGCATAGATTTCACTGCGGTTAAGGAGTCCAAAAACCTGTTTCCCATCTTTGCTCCGATACACCGTATCCTTCATGGGAAGGGCCGGCATCAGGCCGTCGTGCCCCTTTACCTGGCTTAAGCAGTCAAATATCTGCTTTTTGGAAAGCAGAGGCCTTGCAGCGTCATGGATAAAAATATAGTCGTCTTTTTGGGCATAGGATCTGATATCTTCTAATCCATTTAAAATTGAGAGCTGGCGGTTTTTTCCCGGAACAGAAAAGCCTTTGAATTTCCCTTCCGGATCGGACTCCTTTATCCAGAGGCGGATGGATTCCTGCCATTTCGGTTCTGCTACGATTTGAATCCCGTCAACCAAATTATGGGTGGATAAGGTTTGAATGCAGTAGGAAATAATCGGTTGGCTCCCTACTTTGATGTACTGCTTTGGGATATCCGACTTAAGCCTGGTTCCTGTGCCGCCGGATAAAATAAGTGCGATATTCATATTAAGATACTCCGTTTTTACAAAATGAACAGTATTTTTTGTACCAAGGCAATGATACCATGTCCACTAACCTCATGCTGCGCCGTTGGCTTGCATTCACTAAGGTGACAGGTATCGGTTCTCACTAAGCTCGGAAATACCTCGCTAAGTGTTCACATTATACCATCCTCCGGATATGCTACGCTGACGCGGTGCACACTCGCTCCGCTCGGCGCGGTATAATCTCTGGCGAGATTATACCATATCCTCCGAATATGCTACGCTGACGCGGTGCACACTCGCTTCGCTTGGCGCGGTATAATCTCTGACGAGATTATACCATGTCCACAGCCGTATATCAACGATGATCCCATAAGATAACATAGAGCTTGCAGAATCGCCGAATTTTATCAAGGTGGAAACGAAAACCGAATGATTGGAATGAAATGTTATGATAGAACCTAAATAAGTAATTGCAAAAAAACAAGGAGGAAATGAAATTGGAAAAAACAAATGTAATGCGCCTGTTAGACGCTGCTAAAATCCCCTACCAGCCTGGCTCTTATGAGGTGGACGAAAATGACCTTTCCGGAAGCCACGCTGCCGATCTTATGGGTGTGGAGCACGATACCATGTACAAAACCCTGGTTCTTCACAACAATAAGCGAGGGTATCTGGTCTGCTGCATACCCGTGGATGAAGTGCTGGATTTAAAAAAGGCTGCCAAAGCAGCCGGTGAGAAAAAAGTGGAAATGATCCACGTAAAAGACATGGTAACAATCACAGGCTATATCCGGGGCGGCTGCTCTCCTATTGGGATGAAGAAAAAATTCCCTACTTTTATTGAAGAAACAGCCCAGCTCTATGATACCATCACAATCAGCGCAGGCCAGCGGGGTATGCAGGTAACATTATCGCCAAATGATTTAAAGGATTATGTAGACGGGCAGTTTGTTCCGCTAATTTAAGGTGGCAGAGCCTTTCGTTCCCGTTTTTCCTCTTTCGTTCCCGTTTCCCCTTATTCCTGTTAAATGCGTAACCCTGTTTTAAAATTTTAATTCCCGTATATTCTTTAGGGTTTCCCCGTATGGCCTGCCTTTTCCAAACAGCAAGGTAGTGCCCAGTACAAAGCCTTTTACCCCTTTTGGCGCATATTCCAGGATTTTATCCGCACTGCAGGCTCCGTCCCAGTAAATTTCAAAATCCATATCTTCCTTTATGGAAAGGAGCTTCGTAATCTTTTTGCCCACGTAGGGAAGATACATCTGGCCTGCATTGCCTGGATTTACCGACATAACCAGAACCTTTTTTACAATGCGCAGCATTTCCAGTACGGTTTCTACGGAAGTTCCAGGATTAATGGCGATTCCCGGGATCATCCCGGCATTGATAATTTTTTGTAATGTGGTGGAAGGATGGTATTCTGCTTCTGGATGGATGTATACCGTATCCCCCGGGCGGAGGTTTTTTAAAAATATGCCGATGCAATTATTAGGATGTTCTATCATTAAATGGACATCCAGCGGCGTTTTTGTCGCGCTGGCTATATAGTGCATATCATTTAAAGACATGGCAAAATTGGGCACATAGCGTCCATCCATAATATCAATGTGGAAGGAGTCAATGCCGCCTTTTTCTAAGTCTGTTACCTCTTTCTCCAGATTGCCGTAATTGGCACACATCATGGAGGCTGTTAATTCGAATTCCATCTTAGCACCTCGTTACTTTTCTCTTACTATTTGCGGAAGGCAAAACCGATCCCGGTCTATATTCAACGCTACTGCCATATCAAGTCCGGACGGTTTTCTGTCATTTACCACAATCCGCTCTCCCATTGGCATACCAAATAAAATATGATCAAACCGAATTGAATGAAGATTTAAAAATTCTATGGTTTTCTCCCTGAATGTTTCCAGGCGTGACGTAACAATAAGGATCCGGTCTTCCTTTGGCAGGTTATCCAGGTATTCTTTCGCCCCTTTCAAAAGGGTATCCTCACCATCTGTCTTGTAGCCATTATGTTTTAATATTGTCCCATCCAAATCAATAATCCATGTTTTTGGAAGGGTAGATAATATCAATTTTTCTTCCATTGGAACCCTTCTTCCACTACTATATTTTCCCAGCTTTCTAATCGGTACATATCAATCGCCTTCCATTTAGTATCACAATAATAATAATCTGGATACAGGGCAATTTTTTGGCAAGATGCCTCCCGAATTACATCGCAAAGACCGCTTCGGATTCCAATAAATGTACCTGCCCGTTCTACTACAGATTGTACTTCCGAAATAGATGGACTGATTGGAATCGTTCCAGGCAGCGGAAGTTCATTTCCGGCTGTATTGGTATAGCAGGTATAACCATCCTTTTGATAATCCGCCACAATTTGCATCCAAACCTCTTGCTTTATCGCTGTTACAGATTTTGCGTAAGGTGAAAAAATCACCGATTTCCCCGGTTCAATATACGTTTCCCCGCCATATTCACATAGCCTGGCCGGAGAGAATGGTTTCGTTGAAAGCGGAAGGCCAAATACGCCGCAGCAATAAATGGTTTCTAACGGGATTGGCTTAAGATACAAGACCCGAGAAAGATTCACCACATACGGCCTGTCTTGATGTGGAATAAACACATTCTCATCTTCTGTGTATAAAGCAGCCTGAATGGTTTCATCCATATCTTTCTGGGAAAGCACCTCCACCTGGTAGGATCCAAACAAACGAACCACCTGGCTGCATGGCATTCCAATCACCCCGATTACACAATTTCGTATATTCCGTTTCTGCATAAAATAGGGAAGGTACGACATAACAAAATAAATATCGCCCAATGCGGAAAATGGGCACAATATCTTAAAACTGCCCGGATAGCTTTGTTCTAACTGCCGCAGCAACAAAATCCCCCGTTCTACCCTCTGTCGCTTGCGGGCAATGGTATCTGGCGACAAGGAATATTCCGCATAGCTGTTATAATCCACCAATTTCCGTACCAGACCTGTAAATCCCATCTTCTTTAACTGTTCAGCCATAGCCGCATAGGCACGGGCGACAATGCACACAAGAGCTTGTCCAGGCGGTTCTGCCAAAACAGTTTGCGGTGAGCAAATCTTAATTCCCTTGTATTCCTTTTTATACTTTTCTGTATTATTGTCCAAAATGGCCTTAACGGAAAATCCTTTCTCCAGGAGCAGATTTGCTAATTCCTCTGTCGCATTGCAGTGGCCAAAAAGATATAGTTTTTTTCCTTGAATGATCGGTTCCTGAAGCAACTGATTCAGGTTTTCTTCCATTTCTTTGTAGTGTAATTGATCCATGTTCTAATTCTAAGCTAATATTGCTTCTAGCGCTTCCTCCAAGCTAAGTAATCCAGTATCGCAAAAATTAAATAGGGTCCCAAAGTTATTCGGATTGGAAAGAACTTGAAATTTATCAGAAAACTCATACATATAGTACAAGTTACGCAATTCCGAACTTTCCCTGCGTGCTATTCTTTTATATGTAAAATTGGAAGTTCCATTCCATTCAGCCGTTGACAAAATTAATATGTTTTTCTCTGTTTGTTTCATGGCATTTGAATGTTCAAATTTTGCCATTATATCCATTGCTTCATTTTCTTCAAATAAAATCAAAATTACTTTATCATAAATTTCTATGATTGATTGCAATTCAAGCAATTCTTTTTTACCATTTCTATGGTCTTTTACTTCCACAAATGTTTCCGTACTATCACATTCTTTCCTAACACATTTTTAAGTTCAATAATCCAGATTGCAATCATTTGTAAAAATAATTTCTTATTTTCTTATCCCAAAACAAATATCCCATTTGTTTTGGATAAATAGATTGGGATTGATAAGAAATATGATAAGCTTTAGTTTATTTTGAAAACAAACTTTATTGTTCTTTAAATAAGCAATTAAATATTTCCAGATATATTGATACGCATTCTGCTTTGCTCTTTTATTATCTTCAAATTCAGATATTGTATAGTGCATGACGCAAAGCGGCTGGATACGCGCAATCACCACAGAAGCAAAATCAAAATCTTTCTCCTTAAAATATTGAATTTGCTGATCATGGGCTATTATTTCATCTTGAAAATGAATGGTATAGCCTCTCCTGGTTATACTGCTCCCACTTTCCCGGTAACTGTATAACTTTTCTGATAAGATACATACCTTTTTCGCCCGTTCAAAACATCTGTATGTAAAAAATTGATCTTCATACATCCGTCCTTCAGGAAAACTTAAGTCGGATATCAGCCTTCTTTTGTATAGCTTATTCCAAACAACTGTATAGGTTACAGATGCATATACAGATGGTTCCGAATATAACTCCAGTAACGCTTGTTTTCCGGTTATCACGTTATTACTATTGGATTGAATATCCTTATGGATTCGAAAACGATCATCCGTAACATTAGCATAATTACATTGGGCAATATCCGCATCATACTGTTTCATTCCATGATACAAGCATTCAATAAACGTTTG
>CAJUTC010000067.1 GCA_910589195.1 uncultured Lachnospiraceae bacterium | reverse complement strand
ACTCTCAATCTTTTCAATTTACAGAATCTAGCCGCCAAATCCTATATTTAAATCATTGCGTTTTGCTCTTCTCTATGATTATATTATAATAACCTTGACAACACTATGTCAAGGTTATTATTTTTTGCCATGTGGAACATCTCCTTTGCTCTTTCATTTGATAGTATAGGCTGCTCAACTTTTTCTGCCCACATTTATATACTAACACCAAAGGAGGCCGAACGTCTGAAGGTATTGCTGGAAGAAACCCAAGCAGACTATGAAAAGCACCTGGAAGAAAGGCAGAAGGAAAAAGAGCAGGAAGTGGATGTGTGTAAGCTTGGGAGGATATGAAGCAGGAGGTAGAAGAAAGAACATTATTAAAGGATCTTAGAAATATAATGGAAACTCTTCACTTATCATTAGAACAAGCAATGAAAACATTGACAATACCAGAAGCTAATCAGGCAGAACTAGCTGCGAAATTAAATTCGCCCAGATAGGTAGGAATGAAATGCCCCAGATCCTTAGTATTGACAAAGAAGGACAGGATATTGCCGAAAAAGACAAAAAATGCAAAAATTTCTTAGGGTATACTTGACACAAGCAGATGATTTAGGAAGATTTGGTGACATGGAGATGAAGCTGGAATCGACGGCAGCCGGGTTTTCGGGCCGTCAGATGGAAGGACAGATGGTCTTAACTTTGCAGCAGTGTACCAGATAATGGCGCAAGAAAAAATATAGAAGAAATAGAACAAACTGCCATGCTGATAAGATGGAAGTAGTATCAGCATGGCGGTTTTGGCGTAAAACTTTGCTCCATGAAAACCCGGAATTTACCATATAAAATTGGAGGCAGAATAAAGTCATCAAACTGCCAGCCATATGCCAGATTGAGCCTTGGCAAATGTTTATTGGAACGGTTATGGATTGCCTGCCACGAAATCATCCAGAGAAGCAAAGCGATACCCCATTTCCTCCCATTTCGTCAGTAATTCATCCAGGATTTGGCCGTTTGTTTTGGATGTACTGTGGAGCAGAACAATAGCGCCAGGGTGGATCCGGCCAAGGAGCTTTTGAAAGGCCTCTTCTTTGGTGGGCTGTTTATCTTCATACCAGTCTACATAGGCCAGGCTCCAGAAAAAGGTATGATAGCCCATTTCGTTTGCCATAGCTAAATTTGTTTCACTGTATTTCCCCTGGGGAGGCCGGTAGTATTTTTTCATGGTCTGCCCCGTGGTCTGCTGGTACAGCGACTCCAGATCAGACAGTTCTTTTTCAAAGGCTTCTTTCGTAGAAATTTTCGACATATCTGGGTGGTGGAAGGTATGGTTTCCCACCGTATGGCCTTCTGCCACCATCCGTTTTACCAGCTCCGGGCTGGTTTCCAGATAATTTCCCACTAAAAAAAACGTGGCCGGGGCATTATGCTTTTTTAACGCATCCAGAATCGCGGCGGTATTGCCATTTTCATATCCAGCGTCAAAGGTGAGATAAAGTACCTTATCTTCTGTGTCCTGTGCATAATGGGCATGAAACTGAGCCAGATAGTCCATAGAGGCATTGGCCACAGGTGGTTTTCCCTCCTGCTGAAAGCTTAAGCCCCAGTTGCCTTCATTCGAGGCGGATAAAATCCCCTGATTGCTGGAGGCGTTTTGGCTTCCTGTGCTTGTTTGGCTTTCAAAAAGGGATTCGACCGGAATTGAGGCAGCGCCTTTTGAAGTGGCTTTGCCGGACCAGGAGGTTACGGCATAAGCTGCCAGTGTACCAAATAAAAAGGAGAAAATAAATAATTGGGCGGCGGCAATCGCTTTTTTTAACCGTTTTCTATGTTCGATATAATAGGTGACCTGCTTGGAGATATGGGTAAATTTGTGAAAAAAGGGAAAAAGGCGCATAAGGGAATACCCTGCATTCATAAGCTTTATTCATTATACGGTGCGGGGGAAAAAATTATGATTGAAGAAGATTTAAAGTTGGAATAGGCTTTCAAAATGAAATGGCGTATTATATAATGGTATTGGGTTATCGTTCTGATGCAAATTAAGGAATTAAAAAGGCAGGCGATCCCAGGGTCGGACTTACGGCAAGAAAAGGAGGCGGCAACCATGCGGATTTTATCCATACATATTAAAAATTTTAAATCGATCCGCTCTATGGAGATTGACGGGATCCAACAGGCGCTGATTCTGGTAGGGAAAAATAATACAGGAAAAACTTCGGTAGTAGATGCTGTGCGTGCTGCTTTTGGCCTATATCCGGTATCCGAGGCAGATTTTAATGAGAAAAGACAAAAGATTGAGATCGGAATCAGCCTTCGGATTACAGAGGAAGATTTGCGCCAGCTCCACCAGCTTGGGAAAGTCAGCATGTATAAGCGGTATGAGGTATGGAAAAAGGATTTCTGCGGCAAGCTTCCTTCTTTCTTAGACGGGGTATTATCCTTTACTTGTGTGATTAACTGGAAAGGTGAGGTGCGTTACCGTGACGGATATCAAAAGGATAACCCTTGGATTTTGCAAGTGCTGCCTAAGGTATACCATATTGATACGAACCGGAGGCTGTCCCAATTCCAGGAGGATCTACTGATGTTTCGGGAGGATGCCCAGTTAGAACAGCTTCGGGCCAATAGCTGCATGTTTGACCCGGCAAAACACTGTAATAAATGTTTTCAGTGCATTGGCCTGATTGACCAGAAAACGCCGGAGCAGATGAATATATTTGAAACCGTCAGGCTTCTGGAATACAAGATGTACCAGTTAAACCTGCGGGATTTTGAGGAAAAATTAAACCGGAATTATCGGAAAAATGGGGGCTATGAAAGAATCCGCTTTACCATAGGCTGCAGCCAGGAAAAAATGTTTCGGATAAGGGCGGAGTTTATCCGGGGCAGTGGTGACAAGCGGAAAGGGTCAGAAAAAAGCTCTCCAATTGAACAGCTTGGCAATGGCATGAGGAGCCTTTACATGCTGTCTATGTTAGAAACCTACACCGATGAAAAGGCCAGGCTTCCAAGTATTATTATTGTGGAAGATCCGGAAATTTTCCTCCACCCACAGCTGCAAAAGGCATCCAGTGAGATATTATACCATTTATCAAAAAAGAACCAAGTGATGTTTACCACGCATTCCCCTAATCTTTTGCTGAATTTTACCAGCAAGCAAATTCGCCAGATTGTGCTGGATCCCGCTGGCTATTCGGTGGTAAATGAAAGGGCGGATATTGACGTGATTTTGGATAACCTGGGATATGGGGCCAATGATTTCATGAACACAAATTTTGTGTTTATCGTAGAGGGAAAGCAAGATAAAAGCCGGCTGCCGCTGCTTTTAGAGCGGTATTATTCCGAAATCTATGATGAAACAGGACGGCTGCAGCGGATTTCCATTATTACCACCAATAGCTGCACCAACATTAAAACCTATGCTAATTTAAAGTATATGAATCAGGTATATATAAGGGATCAATTCCTTATGATCCGGGATGGCGACGGTTTGGATCCGGAAGAATTAGCCAGCCAGCTTTGCCGGTATTATGAGGCGAGAAATGAAGAGGACATTGATAAACTGCCTCGGATTACCAGAAGGAATGTGCTGATTTTAAAGTATTATTCCTTCGAAAACTATTTCTTAAATCCCCGGATCATGGCCCAGCTTGGAATTGTGGAAAGTGAGGAAGCATTTTACCAGATCTTGCTGGAAAAATGGAAGGAATATCTTTACCGGCTGAAAAGCGGCAGGAAATTACGGCAGGCAATAGGGCGTGATTTGGAATCGGCAGAAGATGTGCGGTGCCACATGGAGGAGATACGGATTTATTTAAGAGGCCATAACTTATACGATATCTTTTACGGCCCTTACAAAAATCAGGAAACAAAACTGCTAAAGCGCTATATAGAACTGGCGCCCAGAGATGATTTTAAGGATATTTTAGACGCAATAGATGAGTTTGCGTATTTTGACAGCAGGAAGGTTGAAAAAGGTAGATTCGGATCTTGACAATCCCTATATTTTGAGGGAAAATTTAGGAAAAGGATTTAAAATAAAATCTCCAGGGAGAATGGCAAAATGAATGGTGAAAAATGCTTTGGATAAAAGGAAATTATATTCACTAAATGGGCAGGAACGGAGGTGATTGGAGGAATCATGGAGAATCAGGAGTCCAGGGGAAATGAAGATATCGGAGAGCGGATCCGCAGTGCGGTGACAGATGCGTTTCATTCCATGGAATTTGGAAAGCTGAACCAAACCATCAGCAACACCGTGAATGCTGCGTTAGATGAGGTGAAAAAACAGGCAGAAAGCTATAAAAGCAGTCTGGAAGAAGCCGATTGGATGAGAACAAGCTGGAAAAAGGACCGGGAGGAGAAAGACCGGTCCGGATTATCCAAACCAGCCCCGTTGAATATTAAAGTAAATTGGAAGGGAAAGGTATCTGGTATCCTGTTTGCGGTGTTTGGAAGCATTGGGAGCGGTGTGTTTGGCTTTTTGACAGCTGCTTCTGTTGTTACAATGCTGGTTGCCAGCTCCAATCCGTTTGGATGGTGGATCACGGGGGCTTCCGGAATGGTTCTGGTCAGTTTTCTGGTCATGCTTGGACTTGGAGTCCGGAACAATGGAAGAATCGGAAGGCTGAAAACATACGTAAACGAATTGAAACGCCAGGGGAAGCCTTACTGCGGACTTGAGCAGCTTGGAAGAAGTGCCGCTAAAAGCTTGCCTTATGTACGAAAAGATATGAAGAAAATGCTGGAGCTGGGGATGCTTCCGGATGCCAGAATGGATGATCAGGGAACCTGTCTGATGTTAGATGAAGAAACCTATCAGCAGTACCGAATGGCGCAGGATGCCTTGAACGAACGGCAGCGCCAGGAGAAGCTGTATCAGAAGCAGGAGAGAGGGAAGAACGGGATATGGAAATTCTGGAAAGCTTCCGATGTGGATAGTCAGGAAGACCCGATTCAACAGGAAAGAAAGGAAAAAGAGGACAAGCAGGCAAGAGAAGCAAAAGAAAGGGAAGCAAAAGAAGGGGAAATCGGGCAGTCGCCTGCCGGCGAAGCCATAGACCGGGGCAGAGAGTATATGGATCAGCTAGATGGGATCCGGGAAGCTATGAAGGGACAAAACGAGGAAGAAACTATTATGAGAGAGAAACTTCTCAGGCTGGACATTGTACTGGAGCGGCTGTTTGCCGCATTGGAAAAGTATCCGGAGCAGTTGGATGAAATGGAACGCTTTATGGAATACTATCTGCCAACTACAGTAAAGCTGGCAGCAGCGTACCAGGAGTTTTCCCAGGTGGAATTTCCGGGAGAAAATGTGAAACATGCGAAGAAGGAGATCCTGCAGACCATGGATACCATTAATGGCGCATTTGAAAAGCTTTTAGACGACCTGTATCAGGATGCTGCATTTGATGTGCTGACAGACGCGTCCGTGCTTCAGTCCATGCTGGCAAGAGAAGGGTTGACAGAGTCCGATTTTGTTTGACGGAATATGAAAACGCCGGAACATTGTTTCTGCCATTTTTTAAACCCGGCTTTGCCTGCTGCCTTTCGTTCGGCCAGAGCAAGAACAGTAGGTCTGCCCGATTTAGATCAATACCTGGCTGTGCATGCCCCACATTTTGCAAAAATCAATGTTAAGGCATGTTGAAATAGAAATGGCGGTAAGAGATAATAAATCAGAAAAATATTGCGGGATAACAGAAAAGAGAGATAGGATATGGAACAAAAATCAGATTTGCCAGTGATGGATTTTCAGACAGAAGGAGAACCAGAATTAACCTTTGCCCCATTTTCCAATGAGGAAAAACAGGAAATGGCGGTTTCCGAGCCGGAACCGACAGAAAAGCAGAAGCCGGAAGAAGTGCCAGAGGTAACGTTAAGCCCCAAAGAACAGAAAATGGTAGATGAGTTTGCGGCAAAGATTGATCTGAATAATTCCAATATGGTACTGCAGTTTGGCGCGGGAGCCCAGAAAAAGATTGCCGATTTTTCAGAAAGTGCCATAGGGCATATGAAAACTAAGGATCTGGGAGAGATCGGCCAGATGCTGGCTGAGGTAGTTGGCGAGCTGAAAACTATGGAAGTGGAGGAAGAGGAAAAGGGATTTCTGGGAATTTTTCGGAAAAATGGAAAACGTCTGTCCGATATGAAAGGAAAGTATGAGAAGGCAGAGAACCATATTAATAAAGTATGTAAAGTGCTGGAAGGCCATCAGATCCGGCTGCTGAAAGACGTAGCTACGATGGATCGGATGTACCAGATTAATCTTACTTATCTGAAAGAGCTTTCCATGTATATTTTGGCGGGAAAGAAGAAGCTTAAAGAAACCATGGAAAACCAACTTCCTAGGGCAGTGGAGAAAGCAAACGCAACCGGCCTTCCGGAGGATACCCAGGCAGCCAATGACCTGGCAGGTCTGTGCAGCCGATTTGAGAAAAAGATCCATGATTTGGAACTTACCAGAATGGTATCGCTGCAGATGGCGCCACAGATCCGGATGATCCAGAATAACGATGCCATGATGTCTGAGAAAATTCAGTCTACGTTAGTCAATACCATTCCACTGTGGAAAACGCAAATGGTTTTGGCGGTGGGGTTAAGCCACTCTGCAAAAGCAGCCAAGGTGCAGAAGCAGGTATCAGATACAACCAATGAGCTTTTAAAAAAGAATGCCCAAATGCTGAAAACCGCAACCATTGAAACCGCCAGAGAATCCGAGCGGGGGATTGTGGATATGGAAACATTGAAGCAGACCAACCAGCAATTAATATCTACCTTAGATGAGGTAATGAAGATTCAGGAGGAAGGCCGTGCGAAGCGTCGCAGCGCGGAGCAGGAGCTGAGGCAGATTGAAGATGATTTAAGGCAAAAGCTTTTGGCTATGAGTACAAGGGAGCGGCGTGAAAAAACGGTTTGATCCGTTGCGCGCATGAAATTTGCCTTCTGCTACACATTCCATTGCCATTATTATAATAGCAATGAATCAGAAAAGGCTGCAAAAGCGTTGAAGCAACAGGGAAAAGGACAGAATCATTATAGTGGATAAATTTGGAATATTAAAAAAATATTTTGGATATGATACCTTCCGGAATGCTCAAGAAAACTTGATTGATCATATTTTGGAGGGAAAGGATACGGTAGGCATTATGCCTACCGGTGCCGGGAAATCCTTATGTTACCAGATACCTGCATTATTAATGAATGGGATTACTTTGGTAATTTCCCCTTTGATTTCGTTAATGAAGGATCAGGTGGGAAGCTTGAATCAGGCAGGGATACATGCTGCTTTTTTAAATAGTTCATTGACGGTAAATCAGTATTATAAAGCGCTTAACTTTGCGAGGCAGGGGCGCTATCCGATTATTTATGTGGCGCCGGAGCGGTTAGTGACAGAGGAGTTTTTGGATTTTGCCATAAACAGCAAAATTTCTATGGTAGCAGTGGATGAGGCTCATTGCGTATCCCAATGGGGGCAGGATTTCAGGCCAAGCTACCTGAAAATAGTGGAGTTTATTAAAAAGCTTCCAAAGCGTCCAGTTGTAAGCGCGTTTACGGCCACTGCTACGAAAGAAGTACGGGATGATATTATTGATATCCTGCAATTAGAAAATCCTATGGTAATGACCACAGGATTTGACCGCAGCAATTTATATTTTGGCGTTGTGGCAGGCAAGGACAGGTATGGCGCAATCAAAAATTACCTGGAAACCCACCAAAAAGATAGCGGCATTATTTACTGTTTAACACGCAAACAGGTGGAGGAAATATGCGGACGTTTGATCAAAGATGGTTTTTTGGTAACCAGATACCATGCCGGTTTAAGCGACGAAGAGAGAAGAAAAAACCAGGATGATTTTATTTATGACAGAGTACCGCTCATTGTCTGCACGTCTGCGTTTGGCATGGGGATCGATAAATCAAATGTGCGTTTTGTGCTACATTATGGGATGCCTAAGAATATCGAATCGTATTACCAGGAAGCAGGACGCGCAGGCCGTGACGGGGAACCGGCAGAGTGTATTTTGTATTATAGCAGCAAGGATGTGATTACCAACCAACTGCTTATTGACAACAATCAGGATAATCAAGACTTTGATGCCGCGACAAGGCTGATAATAAAAGAACGTGACCAGGAACGGCTTAGGAAAATGACGTTCTATTGTTTTACAAATGAATGCTTAAGGGACTACATATTAAAATATTTTGGAGAATATGGCAGTAATTACTGTGGGAACTGTTCTAATTGTTTCACTCAATTTGAAAAAACGGATGTAACAGAAATTGCCAAGGCGTTGGTTGGGTGTGTGGAAAGCAGCAGGCAGCGGTACGGGACTACAGTCATTATTGATACGGTACATGGGGCCAATACAGCCAAGATTAAAAGTTACAGGATGGATGGAAACCCCTATTACGGCACATTGCGTCAAATGCCAGTATACCGAATCCGGCAGGTGCTAAACCATCTGCGGCTAAATGGATATTTGTTTGTTACAGAAGATGACTATGGGATCGTAAAGCTGACGGAACAATCTGGCCATGTTATGAAAGAGGACAGCCAGATTATAATGAAATTGGCAAAGGAATCCTCCAAACAGGGAAAGAAGGGGCAAGATAAGGGCAAGACCAGCAAAAAAGATTCTTTCCAGGAAGGCACATTTACAGAAAAGGAAGAAAGCTTGTTTGAAAAATTACGGGCTCTCAGGCTGGAAATCGCAAGGGAGGAGAAGGTTCCGCCCTACATTGTGTTCTCGGATAAAACGCTGACCCACATGTGCCTGGTGAAGCCAAAAACAAAAGAGGAAATGATGACAGTGTCCGGCGTGGGACAGTTTAAATTTGAGAAATACGGCGACAGGTTTTTAGCCTGTATTAGCAGTTTTTCATTGGGAAACGGCTAGAGGGTAAAACATATGGCCTGCAGCAAAGCCGACTTTTGACTAAGAATAAAATCCACAGGAAATCCAGGGGATACAAGGATTCCGTAGTTTGCAGCTTTTCCGTTTTTAAAAATGGATGGTTTGGCAGTACGGTTTCTGTGTATCCCCTATCATTCCTGGAGGTGCCCTAAGCAGGGCACGAGGTTACTGGTGATACTACTCTTACTTTACTCTTACTGGTTCCAGGAAACGTCAGTTTGCCCGGCGATTTTTTCGATTAGCTTTAACAGCAGGGGCAGATCAATCGGCTTTGCGAGATGGGCGTTCATTCCGCATTCCATAGACTTCCGCTTATCCTGTTCGAAGGCATTGGCGGATAGCGCAATAATGGGAATTTTTGACAATACTGGATCTGGAAGGGCACGGATAGCCAGGGTTGCCTGGTGGCCATCCATAACCGGCATTTGGATATCCATAAGAATCAGGAAGTATTCGCCTGGCTGTGACTGTTCTACCTTTTTCACAGCGATGCTGCCGTCTACAGCGGTATCCACGATGAAGCCGGAATCTTCTAAAAGCTCTGTTTCGATTTCCAGATTAATTTCATTATCTTCTACAATTAGGATTTTCTGTGGTGACTGAAAACTGGAAAGAAAATTCTCGGCTTCATCCGGATAATCTTTTTCCGGGTTTTGCAGCCGGATTCCTAATGTAATCGTAAAGCAGCTTCCTTTTCCGATGGTACTGGTGATTTCGATGGTTCCGCCTAAAATTTCCGCAATATTATTGGCAATAGTAAGACCTAGACCGGTTCCCTGAATGCCGCTTAAGGTGGTGTTTTTCTGCCGCTCGAAGGGTTCGAAAATATGTTCCAGAAAATCTTTGCTGATCCCGATTCCTGTATCAGAAATAATAAATTGGAAGGTGCTGTAATCTTTTGTGGGCATTACTTTTTCGATGGCTGAAACCGTTACCTGCCCGCCTGGTTCCGTATATTTCACTGCGTTATTTACAAGCTGTGACAGGATATGGCACAGCTTTGGACGATCACAGAAAACATCTGGATGCTTTAACTGGGAGGTGTCCAGGGTAAAGGTTAGGTTTTTGTCAGCAGCCGGAATAAGGGCAGCGTTTTGAATTTCGTAAAGAACTTCCAGAAGGCTGCATTCGCTTTCTTCTATACTAATATTTCCGGCATCAATCTGGGAAAACTCCAGCACATCGTTAATTAGCCGCAGCAATTGATTGGAAGCGGTTTCCGTTTTATCCAAGTATTCCAGAAGCTTGTCCTGGTTATGGATATTTTTTTTGGCAAGGGCAGTAAATCCGATTATTGCGTTCATAGGAGTCCGAATGTCATGGGACATATTAGCCAGAAAGGCATCTTTTGCCAGAATTGCGGATTTTGCCTGATTTAACGCATGTTCCAACAACTGGTTTTGTTCCATTTCATGACGGATTTCATGATCAACACTTCGGTAGCCGAGAACAATCCGGGAAACCTGATTTTCGTCCTTAGCCTTTACAATCCGAAGCTGCAGGTATTCGGCTGTGTGATCGCCAATGATGCGGTAATTAACATAAAAACTTTTTTTCAGCGATAATTGTTCCCGGATATAATCAGGAGAAATCGCTTGACGCAGCAGTTCCCGATCCGATGGCGCTACCCAGGTTTCCGTATAGTTGGAATGAAATTCAGAAAATGTCTGGACAAACGGCCCATTTTCAAAATGTTCTTTCACCCGTGTGCTGATTCGATAGGGATACAGAAGATCCATTTCCAAATCCCCGTAAAAAATCGATTCATAATCGATGCTGAGGCCTTCAATTAGATACAGACGCTGAAGAAGGGCGTCATTTGTGGCGTTTAGCTCTTTGCTGTACTGCTGGATTTGCTTTTGCAGCAGCAGCTCGCTTTTTTTCTTCTCATTTAATATAGCTGCTTTTTCTTCCAGGCTGCGTAACCGCTTTTCTGTGGCATCCCCTACAAATACATAGAAAAAATCGCCGTATTCCGGGCTGTGGACAAAATGGCCATAATCCTCAACCCAACGGATTCCCCCGCCTTTTTGGATAATGCGGTATTCTACATAATCCAAATCATATTGGCTGTGGGCAATTTGTTCCTGTATACTTTTTTCCACTGCCTCCAGATCATCCGGATGTACGATACCACGGAAAGAATTTCCCGTTAATTCCTGAAATTCCTCCAAGGTATCACAATTAAAGATGCGAATTAAGGCCTGGTTAACGTATAAAAGCTGCTCCGTATCATCGGCGTGATAGATAAAAAACCCGCCAGGCATTTTATCAAATAGCTTTTTGGTGGGGACGGCAAGCTGATGATCAGAATCTTGGGATAATAAATATTTTATTAAGTCGGAGTCAAAATCCATTGGGTTATTCAATTTTTCCGCCTCCCATATTCCTAAAACGATGCATTGGCGGTTTGAACCACTTTTATAACCGATCCGATACTTCGTTAATATTGTTTATTATATTTCTTTATTATACTGAGATTTTTGCTAATTGACAACAGGAAATATGGTTGCCATAGCAGAAATTTATCAAAAATTATCAGGAAACCAATTGATTTTTGGATAAAATACAGATAAAACGGAAGAAATACTAAGACCCTGGTACATAAAAATAGCGGAACCTTCATAAACAAGAGCTCCGCACAAAATAATAAGCGGGTGATGGGAATCGAACCCACGTATCTAGCTTGGAAGGCTAGTGTTCTACCATTGAACTACACCCGCAAACATATATGAAATTGTATCATATGATACAGTGCCCAGAACCGGAATCGAACCAGTGACACGAGGATTTTCAGTCCTCTGCT
>CAJUTC010000066.1 GCA_910589195.1 uncultured Lachnospiraceae bacterium | reverse complement strand
AGCGTTTTTCGCAGGAATGTCCCATAGAAAAGGTTTTCCGGGGCAAAGAGCCTTCCTGCTGTACGGTAGGGAGCAAAGCGTTCTTTTCCATCGGCGGCAGCAGAAATCCAATGGAACCGGGCCGGGAAGCCAGATCCCGCAAAGCCCCGTCATCATGGATGTAATCTAAAACACCAGTATGTGTATTTAACCAGGTATCCAAAAACTTCTGTAAAGGCCCTATCGGAAGAATCCCGGCGGGGAATCCAACTGGAATGGTTTGTTCCTGGCCCTGGATGATACACTGTAAAGGGAAGCCTTGTCCATCAACAGGAAACGTATTCTGCAAATCATATAATAAGGCTTTCGGATCTGTATCAAATACGACCCGATGAACCGGTTCAAAATTTAAAGCATCATCCTGTAAATTGACCAGTTCCGCCAAAGCCCATCGGGCAGGATGGTTTATCCATTGCTCTTTGGGTAGGGTCTGGCGCAGTTTTTCAAAACAGGCTTTTGCCGTTGCCAGAGAATGATTGCCGTCTCCTACAAGAATTGCCGGGTTTCCTTGGGCACAATGCCGGGAAAACAGGGAACCAAAAGCAGCACAGATGGATTGATTTTTTTCTTTTGGAATCCGTTTTCCACAAATATGGCCGCCTTCCCATAGGTCAAAATCATAAAGGGTTTCATAATTACCGGATTCATCAGAAACAGGTTCTATAACGGATTTTCCGGGATCGTCGATCAGTACCATAATATGGGGCAGTTCTAAAGGGGCATATTTCCGGATTTTTACCCGGGGCGGAATACGGCTTTCCACTGTTTTTTCAGTGGGACGGATTAAAGACTGGCTTTTCTCGCTGTATTCATATTCCAGCAGATCTAATTTCCCAATCAGGCCCTTCCGGATGCTTCCGTCTGTAAGGGTTCTTTCTACATAGAAGAAACTGTCAGGATAAGACCGGAACAGCCCCTTTTTCAAATAATCCTGCATGGTATGGTTAATGGAAGCAATCCGCTTTCCATCATCCTGGTTTAAATAGGCTTCTGGAAAAACCATATGCAGGGTACTAGGGGCGTCCCCCACATAATCCCCCAATTGATCCCAATATTCCGGCTGGGATGTATATTGGTCACATGCAATGACACTCCATTTCCGCATATCGGTATCTTGGGGCAACAGGATGTCCCCTGGGGTAAAAAGAAGTTCTGGGTTCATATTGAAGTTCCTTTCCGGCAAAAAATCAGCCCTTATACAATACCATTTAGCAGAGATACGGTCAAGAAAAAGCTTTTTTATGGAAAAATACGGGTTAAAATGGATAATATTTACAATTTCGTTAAATTAGAGTTTTATGTAATCCAGGGAAATCGTAGAAATTTGCCTTATTCAAATACGACAAAAAACGACTTTTTTTTGATTCAAACTGAAAACCCTCATTGCTCCTTTGAATAAATTATGTTATGATATATGTAATTATGGGGGGCCTTTTTTAAGTTTCCGGTTTTTGCTCGGGAAACAGCACAAGTACCGGTTTTCCGGCGGAAGCGCTTTTCCTGGCTGCCCGTATGGGTCAGCGATCCCCGTAATCGGATAAAAACAAAAAAATGAAAAGGAACCCCAGCAAGGCCCGAGGGTTCACATTTTCCCGGAGGTACAGGACTATGAAAAAGTATTCATCGTACTTTAATAAGAGATATTTTCCAGAAACAGATGATATGGAAGAAGAGGAGCCTCTTTCTGGAGAAAACCTTTCTCAAGAAGCTCCCGAACCAGAAGAACCTGTTGCAGCCCCAGCACCTGCACCGGCGCCAGCACCGGTTCCTGTTGCTGCCCCTGCTATGGCTGCTCCGGCTCCAACACCTGCACCAGCGCCAGCTCCAAAGCCGGCTCCCATGCAGCCAGTTTCTTCTATGACAGCTTCCCGTCCCGCTCCCAAAGCCCCTTCAGAAGCTTTTGGCATGGGCGGACGCGGTGCTTTTGCATTCCCTGCGTTTGATGATGAACCGGAAGTCAAACCAGAACCAAAAGCTTCTCCCTTTGCCCCGTCTTTGTCTTTTTCCATTCCGGATGTGGATTCGGAACAGCCAAAAGCAGAAGGCGAAATCACTGTGATTTCTGAAAGTGCTATCATTACCGGAGAATTAACCGTATCTGGAAATGTCCGGATGATGGGAAAAATCAAAGGGAATTTGACAGCTACTGGAAATTTAGAGATCGACGGAAAAGTAATAGGAAACTTGTCCGGCAATGATGTAGAATTAAAACACTGCGAATTAAAGGGAGATGTAAACGCAACCGGCTTTACATTTATGGATAAAGATTCCATTATGATTGGAAATTTGTCCGCTCAGGAAGTAACCCTGGATGGCAAGGTTAAAGGGGATATTAGCGCTTCTCATAAGGTCTATGTCCGCTCTAATGCTGTGGTGGTAGGCAATATTAAAGCTGCCATTATCGCCATTGATGAAGGCGCCGCGCTTCAAGGGCAAGTCATTATTGCCAGCAAAGGAAACAGCGGCTTGGATATTGGCGAGGAATCAGAGCCTTAAATCCATTTTGTCCATAAAAAATAGTTGCCCGCTGAAAGATTATCTTTCAGCGGGCTTTTTCGTGTTTCTCTATTATCTGATGTTTACTTTTTTATCAGAAATAATATAGGTCCCAAGGGTTCTGGTGCGGGTATAATAAACGTCTTCGTCTTCATCATAGGTGAATTTATTGGTCACATCCTGAAGGACACCGTTGGAATTGACTGTGTAAATATAGACGCGGTTTGGATTTTGATCCTCATCAAAAGGATTGCTAAGGGTTAATTTTGCCCGGCTGTCACAGTCAATATTTGCTGGAGTAAAGCGCCAAATTACGGCATCTGTATTGCGGAATTTGGAAAGAAGGCCGGAAGTCCATTTTGTGGAAAGCCTTGCAATGAAATTTTCCGGATTGCTGCTCCCTGTGAATTCCAGGGTTGCAATGGTATCATATTTTGTATCAAAAGAAACAAAGTTGCTGTCAGAAGCAGCTATTTTTATGGTTTTTCCTGCTCCGCCTACGGTTACACTGGTATCATATCCATTGGTCTGCTTGTTGCCTACATAAATCCGCCCGCTTAATGTCAGCCGGTCCCCAGTTTCCTTAAATTTGGAATTTTCAATAAATGCCGGATTATCCATCCAAATTGCCGCTTTTGGATCTTTGGGGTTGGCTACCCGGTCAGTCCGGCCCACGCCGTAAGAAAATCCATATCCGGTAGTGGAATCCCGCCGGACTGTAAAATTCAAGTCAAAATCCAGCCGGATTTCTTCGGAGCCTGTGTAATCTTTAATTTCTACGGCTACATATTGATGCCGGGCATAAGCTTTGACCGCATTGGTTGCGTAATAGTTGTTATTTGTTATGCCGCTTGGAACGATATAATCATCTTTATTCGTTCTGGGGGGCAAATACCGTTCTGTCAAATAAATCCGGTTGATATATTTGCTGTTTCTGTTTTTCCTTACAGACAGCCGGATATTCCGGTCGTTTCCTAAAATTTTGCCTGCACTCCCTGGCAAAAGGAAATAAACAGTCTGACCCGGCGTTACAGTTGCATCCACAGAGGCATATTGTTTTCCGTCTTTGTCAATAGGAGCACCTGACAAGGATGTCAGGTCTTTTGCTGGATTGATGGTTTCAGCCATAACTTGAGGCGCTGCCAGGGCTGTTAAAGCTGCCAAAGCCGCGGTTAAGGCTAAAAGCCGTTTCAAAAACTTTTTCATGGTACTTTTCCTTTCCTTCCTATCATCTCATCAATCGTTACATTCAGGGCAAATCATTGCTGTCTTTGTTTTCTTGTGTCCGCTTATAGATAACATATCCAATTGAAATTCCGCCTAAAGACAACATCAGTAATCCAATTGCTATCATAACCGGAACAGCAGATACCGATTTTTTCGTTTCAACCGGCTGATCTGGTTCTTCAGGATCTTCCGGTTTTTCCAGATCTTCTAAATCATCTGGATCTTCCGGAGTTTCAGGTTCAGAAATTTCTGTATCACTGGAAGTATCATCTTCCAAATCTGAGCTTTCATCCGGATCGATTGCGGAGGATACGCCTCCTGATATTCCCGGGACAACTGGGGCTGGCACTGCCGGAGGCGGTGTAACAGGATTTGTGGGCAATGATGGCGCAGGTGCAGGCGGCGGAGTTGCCACAGAAGAACTGCTTGAATTTGGCTTTTGGGTGTTTTCTCCTAATAGTGGATCATCGTCCACAACCGGAAACTCATCATCTATATCATTGTGATCAGGTGGGAATTCATAAAGATCGGCCAAATCTTCAAAAAGATAATAAACCCGGTTGCTGGGAATTTTATACATATTTTTTCCGTTGATGGTTACAGAATCCCGGCCATGGGTTAATTTTAACGTAATTGGACGGTCTTTCAGCTCTTCCAAAATCCATGTGGGTACCGTATCTGCTTTAGAAGCGCTGACCCGGACAGTATCGCCTTTTTTGGCTGAACGGATGCTGTCTGAAACATCTTCCCAGAATTCGTCCTCATCAAAAAAGCTGCTGCCGCCAGTGGTTTGGCCGCTGCTGTTGGTTCCGGCGCTGGAGCGTAAATCTAAAGTTGCTGTTCCATTGGAGGGAACTTTTACAGTATCTTTTCGCCCGTTTGAGCCGTTTTGGGCATAAACCGTATAATTTCCGGGGGCTAAATTTTCAAAATAGATTTTGCCGTTTTTATCTGTTTTCACATCAAAGCCCTTTGCCGTATCCCCTGAAAGCTTTAATTCAATATAAACGGTTTTATTGGAACCAAAAGGTGTAATGATTGTCAGTTTTCCTCGATACCCGTTATCCATGCCGCTGACGGAGCTTGCATGGATAATCCCGCCTGATGGGGTGGTAATGGGTTTCCCTGTTACTTTTCCTTTGGCTGAAATCCTTCCGCGTACTGTTAACGCCCCGGAAGCTGTCAAAGAATCACAGTTCAAAACAGAGGATGCAGATATGCTTCCTGTTGTGCAGCTTATTTTATCAGCATAAGTTTCGCTATTGGTGGTGAAAGCTTTTGCTGTGATATTTCCGGTATTGATTTTCCCTTTTAAAGTAACGGGGCCTTCTGCATAAATGCTGCCGCATTTGCTTTCATTGAGAGAAACACCAGTTTCTCCATAAATCCGGCCGCTTACTTTAGAGGCCGCGCCTAAATTGACAGCGCCTTTTAAAGCTTCCACAGAATCTGCCTGAACAATGGTGCCGCTGCTGCCAGTAGTAATATTTCCTTTTTCTGCTATTATGGATTTTCCACGGAATGGGCCGCTTAAACTGATCCCATCTTTAGACCGGAGTGCTCCGCTTAAAGTAAGCTGCTGGGCAGTAACGCCTCCTGTGGATGTGGTGATGCTGGACCCTTGAAATGGCTTTGTGAAAGTGACAGAAGCCGCTGTCACTGGGCCGGAACAGCTTCCGCCAGACGCCTTGAAATCCCCTTGTACGTCAATTCCGCCTGTTCCGATTGCTAATTCTGTATTGGGAATCGCCAGGGATTTAGGGGCTTTCAGCTGGTTGGATTGGATCTTTCCTGCGTTCAAAGTTCCTTCCACTGTCAGGGCCGGGGCTGATATTGTACCTGTCACTTCCATGTTACTTTTTATCTGAATTAGGTTTGTTGCTGTGAAGTTTGAAGCCTTTACAATTCCGCCGTCAGAAAAGTCCTTTGTTTGAATGGTTCCGCCTCCTTGGAGTGTGCCTCCATTTGGCACAGACAGCGTCCCAGAGGCACTTAACGAGCGATTGTTCACAAAAGATCCAGATGAAATTGTGATATTTCTCGCTTGTATATCACCGTCAGCGGAAAGGATTGATCCGCCGGAAATGGATATATCACCGGAAAGGACTCCCTGTCCATATAAGGCGGAATCTGCCTTGGAAAGGGAAAAAGAACTGTTTTCCGTAAGATTTAAAGACGTACCGGAAAGTGCATTTGCTGTTACACCAGTTTTTTTGGAAAGGGTAATCTGATCCCCGGCTGTAATCTGGCGGGCTGTTACGGACCATCCCTCAGAAGCAATCTGAATCGCTCCATTTGACTGGATGGCTCCCTTGCATAATACCGTACCGCCTGTAATAGAAAGGGGGCCTGTTGTCTGGATAGTGTCCTGTATGGTTAAATCGCCGCCTTCTACCGCAATTTCAGCCGCGTCCAAGGCGCCAAGGGAAATTTTTCCGCTTTTTATCGTAAGCTTATTTTTTGATGAAACACGACTTGCGGTAATATTTCCTGAAAAAGAAGCGCTTTGCGGGAACCATAAAATTCCATTTACTTGCAAAGAGGAAACATTCTCTAAATTTCCTGTTACCTGATAGGTGTAAGGGGTTCCTGTGCTTGCCCCTTCCAATAAAATCGGGACAGATGGGGAAAGAAAAGTAACAGATGTCCCTGTACCAGGGGCTTTTCGGAAGATACAGCCAGCAGCAGGGATAGTTGTACTTCCCTTATAGTCCCGGCCATCCAAATAGGAAAAACTGATGTTGTTCCCTTGGATCTGGACTACTTTCATTAGGGAAATATCTACAATCATTTTTTGTGTTTGCGGATCAACTGAAATTCCTTCCGGTTTTTCATCCGGTTTGGGCTGTTCCGGTTCCGGGTCGGGATCGGGCTTTTGATCTGGGTCCTGTCCTTCCTGCTTGTCACCGGAATCGGTTTTATGGTCTGTATCTGTGTTTTCCTGGTTATTTTCAGTTTCCTTGTTGGATTCATCCTCCGGATTGGGATTGGGGGAATCTGTATTCTCTTTGTTCCCTTCTTCCGTTTCCCCTTCGTGGTACCCCTCCCCTTGGGGCGGGTCTTCTGCCCCAAGAACAGGCCCGGAAATACAAAAAGCCAGTGCAAATGAACAAATTAAAACCGTAAGCAGTTTCTTTTTCATCATCTCATATCCCCTCGCAGTCGTTCCTCAAATTCTTTTCACTCAATCAGTGGCGCAAACCTCCCTGATTACTGCAAAGTTTGTATTTTTTATACAAATCAACAGCCTGTTCATTCCCCTGCTCTTATGTTATACTATAAATTTAGAAAAGAGGTTTTTTTTTGCTGTTTGAAGAAATTGCTTTTGCTGTCCTGTCTGCGGCTTCTCAGGTAGCAAACCAGCTTACGGATCACTACCTTTTGGAACGAAGGCTGAAAGCTGCTTTAGGACGGCCTGCCATATTCCATCCCAACCGCTGGAGAAATCTTACCGCTGGGAACGGCATCCCAATTCATCTTTTTTTCCCTCAGGATGTAGCCCCTTCAGGGGTCCTGCTTTTCTTTCACGGCGGCGGATGGACAAGCGGAGGAACGGAAAGCTATGCCCGGGTTTGCCAGGTTATGGCCCAGATCACAAGACGCTGCGTGGTTTCTGTTGACTACCGCCTGGCTCCAGAGCATCCTTTTCCTGCCGGGCTGGACGACTGTTATTCTGTGACGGAATCTTTCTATACCCATCCTTCCCGATGGGGGATTCGCGGCCAGGATATTGTTTTAATCGGGGACAGCGCCGGCGCGAATCTATGTGCTGCCGTATCTTTACGGGCCAGGGATACAGGAGATTTCTTGCCTACTGCACAGATTTTGCTTTACCCTGCATTATGGAATGACTATTCAGAAAATTCCCCTTTCCCATCCCTGCGGGAAAACGGACAAAACTATTTATTAACGGCAAGACGGCTGCAAGATTATATGTCCTATTACGCCCCCCAGGAGGAAAAAAATAATCCTTATGTAGCCCCTTTACTTTGCAGGGATCTTTCCCGCCAGCCGCCAACCTTGCTTTTCTCTGCGGAACATGACCCATTACGGGATGAAGGCGAAACTTATGCCGCAGCATTACGGCGCGCCGGAAACCAAGTGGAATGTTTCCGGGTTCCCAATGCCCTGCATGGATATTTTTCATTATCCCCGAGAGTTCCGATTGTTCGGATGACTTATGGACGGATCAATCGGTTTCTGAAAAACCTTTGAACGGATGATTTTCTTTGAGAAACTCTAATACGGAATGGACCCGGCTGGATAATGCCGCGAAATTATATGCATCTGTTATGGGCCGGCGCGATCCGAAGGTTTTCCGCTTTGCCTGCCAGCTGACAGAAGAAGTAAATCCTGATTTCCTGCAAATTGCTTTGGACGAAGTCCTTGAGAATTTTCCAATTTACCATAGTGTATTACGGCGTGGATTGTTTTGGTATTTTCTGGAGCCTTCCCCCAGGCTTTCCCCTAAAGTCCATCCAGAAGACCGTCCCCCTTGTTCCCCTTTGTATGCCCGTGGGGAACGCCGTCTTTTATTTGATGTAAGCTGGTACCGGAAACGGATCAATTTAGAAGTCTGCCACGTTTTGACTGATGGTACAGGTGCCCTTCAATTTCTGCGGACTTTGGTTGCCCGGTATCTTACCCTGTGCCATCCGGAATTAGGAGATATAGTGATTCTGGACTACGGAGCTTCTCCCACAGAAAAAAGCATTGACAGCTTCGCTAAATATTACCAGGAAACCGCCTCACAAGCCCAGGAACGCCCCATTTCGGCCGCTCATGTAAAAGGTTCACGATTACCTGGGATTCGCGTCGTTGAGGGAGAAATGGATGTAAAACGGGTGTTAGCGCGGGTAAAAGAACTTCACTCCTCTATGACAGCTTATCTTTGCGTACAGCTTTTGCGGGCGATTGCCGGTGTACTGCCTGTCCGGGAGCTTCGCAAGCCGGTTACTTTAACAGTGCCTGTAAACCTGCGCAATTTTTTTGCTTCGGAATCCGCAAGAAATTTTTTTGCTGTTTTTCATGTTTCCCATCGCTTTACCAGCGGGAATGATCCAGAAGAAGCCGTTCTGCAATCGGTGCAAAGCTGTTTTGAACGGGAATTAACCCAGGAAAAAATGGCTCAAAGAATGAACCGTATGTCTGCTTTAGAGCACCGGTCTTTTATCCGGATTTTGCCTTTGCCTATTAAAGATATTGGGTTATCCATTGCAAACCAGTATTCCCGCCGGATGACTTCCGGAGGAATCTCCAATCTGGGACGAATTACCATGCCGGAAAAGCTGGCGCCTTATATCCATAGCTTTGATGTATTTATGAGTACGGATCATATCCAGCTTTGTGCATGCAGCTATCAGGATCGGCTTGTATTAAGTCTTACAGCGCCTTTTGTTGGAGGCGATATTCAAAAAGGCTTTTTCCGTTCTTTTGCAGCTTTAGACCCGGATATCGTAATTTCTTCAAATGATTAAAAACTACAAAACAAAGGAGATGGAAGGGCTTTTGTTCTGCAAATACTGTAAAATACATGTGAGTGGCGACAGGAAGCGCTGTCCATTGTGCCAGAATCCTCTTTACGGGGAACCTGATCCAGATTCTTCCTTATTTCCCAATGTATCTCCTAAAGCCTGGAAAATACAGAAACTGATTCTGCACAGCTTTCTTTTTGTTTCCTTTGCTGTTGTTGTTATCTGTTTGACGGTAGATGCCCTTTTGCCGGAATCCCATAGCTACCCCTGGTATGTAGCCGGTGCAGTCCTTTGTATGTGGTTCTGTTTGGGGAATGCTTTATACCGAAGACATAATATTCCTAAGAATATTTTATGGCTTGTTGTATGGATTTCCCTGCTTTCTGTGGCCTGGGACGCCTGCACCGGCTGGAAACACTGGTCTGTTGATTATGTCATTCCAGCTTTATGTATCACGGCAATGGCTGCTGTCGCCATTATTTCCAAGGCTATGGGCCGGCGTTTAACAGAATATATGGTTTATTTGATTATTGACAGCCTGTTTGGGGTAATCCCGCTTATTTTTTTACTTTTAGACTGGGTTCAGGTTCGTTACCCTTCCATTTTATGTGCCGCAGGAAGTATCTTATCATTAGGGGCTTTATGGGCTTTCCAAGGCACGGCTATGGTGGAGGAAGTAAAAAAACGGCTTCATTTTTAGGAGGCTTTTTCTATGAATTACAAAAATTTGCTTTTTATTTTAAATCCAAACGCCGGAAAAGGTGAAATCCGTTCGAAAGCAGTCCGGATTTTACAGCTTTTCAGCTCTGCTGGATATGATGTTTTGGTTTCCCCTACTTCACGTGCCGGGGAAATCCCTGAAATTATCCAACGCCGGGCGAATGGTGTAGATCTTGTGGTTTGTTGCGGTGGAGATGGAACTTTAAATGAAACCGTAACAGGCTTAATGAAATTAGACCCGCGGCCTCCTTTGGGGTATCTTCCTGCTGGAACAGTCAATGATTTTGCTTCCAGCCTTGGAATTTCCAAAGATTTAGAAGGAGCTGCTCAAGCTGTTTTATCCGGTTCCCCTGTTGATGTGGATATTGGCCGGTTTGGCGAGCAATATTTTACCTATGTAGCCGCTTTTGGCGCGTTTACAGAGGTTTCTTACCAGACTCCCCAGCAATCTAAAAATGTATTTGGAAGAACAGCATATGTATTGGAAGGATTAAAACGCCTGACCAGCTTAAAAAGCTATCAGGCTTCTATCGAATACGACAGCGGAACCTGTCAGGGGGATTATTTATTTGGAATGATCAGCAATTCTTCTTCCGTTGGCGGCCTGAAATTATTAGATGACGCTCAAATTTCAATGAATGATGGTATGTTTGAAGTTATTTTGATCCAGAAACCGGATTCTTTAACGGAAATGCAGCAAGTAATCAACGCTGTATTGCTTCATGATTATTCTTCCCCTTTGATAACGGGTTTCCGCACCTCAAATCTCACTGTATCCTGTGAAAATGAAACACCATGGACTTTGGATGGGGAGTTTGGCGGTGCACCTGAAAAAGTAGAAATTGAAAATCTCCATTTAGCTTTACGGGTTATTTTATAAAAAAGATCGTTTTAAGAGTTTTTCAGCCCTTAAAACGATCTTTTTTTAATTATCTAATATTTGTTTTCGTAAAATGCCGCGATCTTTTAATTCGATTGGTTCTAAAATACGAATCCGGAAACGTAATTTTGCAAATCTGCGGCTTTCTTTTATAATTTGATAATCAACTTCCAAATCGCTTAAATCGTTAATCTCCCGCATTGCAATATCCAATACTTTTCTTTGAAAATCAGCCCATCTTTCATATTTTTCTGCGCCAAGAAACACTTTTAATTCTTCTACATCGAAAGTATGAATTTGTATATTTGCGTAGCTTCTCAATAATTCATACAAAAGCACACTATACCGAGATTTCATAGGCAATATATATTCTAAAAGATAACTGGTATAAAATTCTTTCAGATGTAACAAAAAAGGCTGCAATTTCGGATGAATCTGTATTGACACATGACCACGCTGTGTTACTTCCGCATCTGAAATCCATCTAACCAGATTCTGGGATTCCCCTTTTTCTCCGGTTTCTATCCAAAAAGAACGATCGGCCAATTTTTGGATGGTCTGTTTTATGTAATCATAATTTTTTCCAGTGCATGTAATTCCACAAATTTTACAAAACTCCTGACAGCTTAAGTCAAACCTTGCAAATTCTGTATCACTCGGTTTAACTTGAGAAATAAGATATAAAATTAGTCTTTGCTCCTGTAAAGATAAATGCCCTGTTTTATTTCTCAGATTTTGTATAAGCTGGTTACTTTTTACAACTTTGTATATTCTTTTCTCTTCGATCGTCCTGTTTTCATCCTGCATTTTACGGCTCTCCTCCCCTCAATTTTCACTATCAAAAAGCCCTAAAATCATAGTAACAGAAAAAAAGTGACCAGTCAATATTTTCAACCACCCTTTATTTAAAAATGGCCTTTTTTGCTGTTTTTATGCCATGATCCTGGTATAGCCATCCGTGCCTGAAGAACCGCCAGCCATTGCCGCCC
>CAJUTC010000065.1 GCA_910589195.1 uncultured Lachnospiraceae bacterium | reverse complement strand
CGCCGCTTAAGTTCAGCTCCATACAGTCTTTTCCTGCTACCGGCCAAACTTCCATTTTTGTAATAATTGGTGACATAAGGATTCCCTCCATTCAATTTTTTCGTGGCATTTGCATTTTATGCTTGCCTTTTTCTTACCTTTATTGTATAAAATTAATAGTACTAAGTCAAATTAATAATTTTTCTTTTATGGCTAAGAAAAACTTATTTATAAAATAGGTGTTGCCAGAAACAATCCGTAAACAATAATGTTAAGAGGGATCCTGATGGAGCTAAAGCAGTTAGAATATATCATAAAAATCGCGGAAGAAGGCAGTATTACCCGGGCCGCCCAGCAGCTCTTTATTTCACAATCCGGCTTAAACCAGCAGCTTTTAAAACTGGAAGGGGAACTGGGCCTCCAGCTTTTCCACAGAGGCAAAAATGACCTTCGCCTGACAGAAGCAGGGAAGGTCTACGTAACCTATGCCAGAAAAATCCTCTTGCTGAAACAGGAAGCTTATGACATTTTAAATGACTTGGCTGACAATCGGGTAGGGAGTTTATCCGTAGGACTGACGCCAGAACGGGGTATCCGTATGCTGATGAATGTTTACCCTAAATTCTACCAAAAATTTCCAAACATCACCATTGAACCACAAGAATTCAGTACCAGAAAACAGCTTTCTATGATTTCCAACGGATATCTGGATCTGGGTTTTGTCACGCTGTCCGAATCGGATAAAACTAACAACGAATATGTCCACATTTATTATGAAAGCATCCTTTTAGCCGTTCCCCGATGCCATCCTTTGGCTGCCCACGCAAATCCTCCGGGACAGCCCTTTGCGCAGGCAGATTTATCCGCTTTTAAAGAAGAGCTTTTTGTGCTGATGTTTAAAGATTCTACACTTAGACGTGTAATTGATCCGCTTTTTAAGGAAGCTGGGTTTGCCCCCAGAATCTTATTCGAAACCTCTAGCAATATTACTCTCTGCAATATGGTAAAAAACAGGATGGCCTGTTCCTTAATCTCCCACAACTACGCGAAAGAGCAGGAGGATGTGGCTTATTTCCACCTTCCTTCCCGCCCTTTCTGGGAACTATGCGCCACTTACAAAAAGGGGCACTATTTAACAAAAGCTGCCTCTGCGTTCATCCAACTGGCAATCCAGTATTATCACCAGACAGCCCTTGAAAACCATCAAAACATCAGGTAATCGGCGCCGGATTAAAGATGCACAGGTCATTATGCAGCTTATATTTTTCCGCAAAACTCTGCTTCCGTCCGCTGGCCACATCGATGATCTCCATAAATAGCTGGGTGCCAACCTGTGCTATGGTAGCCTCCCCAGTTGCCACTGGGCCTGCGTTGATATCAATTAAATCCGGCCACTGTTCCTTCATCTCGTTGCGGGAACATACCTTGATAACTGGTGCAATCGCCAGGCCGTAAGGGGTTCCGCGCCCAGTCATAAACACCTGGAGCCCGATTCCGGACGCTAGCTGGCAGGGGCCGCAGACAATATCGCTTGCAGGAGTCGCGGCATAGATCAAGCCCTTCTTGCTTGGCTTCTCTGCTGGTGACAGCACTTCCACAATAGGAGAAGTGCCGGACTTTGCAATGGAACCCATAGCCTTCTCTACGATATTGGCAAGACCGCCCTTTTTATTTCCCGGAGTTGGATTAGCGCTTCTGTCCACCTGCCCCGCGTCCAGATAATTATCATACCATTTCATCTCAGCAGCCAGCTTCTTACCTACTTCCTCATTTACGCAGCGTTCCCCTAACAGATAAACACCGTCACGTACCTCCGTAACCTCGGAGAACATTACAGTAGCCCCGCCTTTTACCAGCATATCTGCCGCATAGCCTGCGGAAGGGTTGGCTGTTACTCCGGAAAACGCGTCACTTCCACCACACTGCATTCCAATCAGCAAATCCGACAAAGGAAGGGTTTCCCGCTTTCTTTCATTTAAGATTGCAAGCTTCTTCTCTGCCATCTCCATCAACGCATCGATCATGGCCTCAAATCCTTTTTTCTCCTGGAGGATGATCACGTTCTCCGGCGTAATATCGGCCTCTTCACAAAGCATTTCCACCGTAAATTTCTCACAGCCTAGCCCTACTACCATAAGCTGTCCCCCAAAGTTGGGATGTTTGGACAGATTCCTAAGGGCACGGATGGGAACTTTCGCTTCCGGTGCGTTAATGGCCACGCCGCAGCCGTACGCATGGTTAATGGGAACGATTGCATCCACATTGGGATACTTGGGCAAAAGTTCTCTTCTCATTTTCTCCACTGCTACATTTAAAACACCTGTTACGCACTGCACTGTCGTGCTGATCCCTAAAATATTCCGGGTGCCTGCCGGGCCGCCCCAAGGATTCACATAGCCTTCCCAGGTAGTAACGGGAGGGGTTGGAAGATCCGTTACCAGGTTGGTAGCAAACTTCATATTATCTACATCTGGCGGCGTTGGAAGATGGAGCATAAATTCATTAATCCAATCTCCTTTTTGTATGTCTTCAATGGCGTATCCTAATACAACACCGTATCGGATCACCGGCTGATCCTTTGGAATATGACAAAGGGCAATCTTATGAGCCTGCGGAATGTCATGACGGGCAATTACGCCATCCATTACTTCCGTTCCCTGCTTAATCTCGTGAACGGCAATTGCCACGTTATCCTGTTCTTTGATTTTTACAAACATAGGTGCTTTCAAGGTGGGTTCCTCCTTCTTTTTAATGAGCATTTCCCAAAATCTACGTGCCGCAAATTCTTACAGAAAAATTTCCGGAAACGCTTTCGTTATAAGCAGTATACTACATTTTTTAATATAAGTAAAATTAATAGAATTTCTATTTCTCTAATTTTTTTTAAGAGTACTTACCGGCCAGGTTTGTTATAATGATAGTAATGTGAACGGGTATTTTGACACCCCTCACTCTCATCATTACCATTACTGTTTCCTTTCCCTTTCATCAGGAGGCATATCTTGGATACCAAATATTTAGCCTACATACTTGCCATTGCCAGAAAAAAGAATATGACAAAAGCTGCTGAGGAACTGTTTGTATCCCAGTCCTCCTTAAGCCAGTACTTATCGAAACTGGAAAGCGAACTCGGCACGCCCTTGTTTTTCCGAAGTAAAGGCAGTCTTTCCCTAACTCCTGCCGGGCAGCTTTATGTAGCGGCTGCCGAAGAAGTGCTTCATATTAAAGATCACTTGTACCGAAATATTCAAAGTATTGACAACCGGGGACATATTACCATAGGCATTACATCTCAGTTCGCCTTAACTATGCTTACGGAAATCATTCCGCCATTTAAGTCCAGTTTTCCTGATGTCACTCTGGAAATCTCAGAAACCAATGTTCCATCCCTGACAAAAATGATTTTGGAAGAAAATATTGACTGCGGAATTATGGCATTAAACGGCATTTTGCCTTTCAGCGCAAACCAGGTGGATATTTTGCGCCGGGAAGAAGTTTACTGGGCGATCCCAAAAAGCCATCCATATTATTCCAAAAATCCGAATCGGCCCATTACCATTTCCGATTTAACGGAACATTTCAGTGAGGATAATATTCTGCTGTCTAAAAAAGGATCCACTCTGCGGGTTCTTACCGATCAGATTATTGAATCAGCACAGATTATGCTTAGCACTGTCTGCGAAACCAACAGTATTATCGCTTCCCGGAGTATGGTAGCCATGGGGATCGGCGTTGCCTTAATCGGCGAATCCTGCGCCATTAATCGGGAGCATATCGCTTATTACTCAATGGATCCACCTCTATATCGGTTAAACGCATTTGTGAAACGGAAAAACTGGGTAATGAACCAGCCAGAGCATCATCTGCGGGAACGGATTTTGCAGTATTTCCCATAAAGCAGCACATGTTGAAACCTTACTTTTAGGCAGAACAGAAAATCGGATCACGGTTCATGAGAATTTCAATTCATGGAAATTTAGATTGGTACGAAAAAAGAAGCCAGGCTGCGAATAAGGGATACGTTTCCTTCTATACCTTGAGAACACAGCCCAGCAGGAAATTAGGCAAAGAATTTTGCCTGAGCGTATATGGCCAGCATTTGCTTAACTATTGACACAGACCACTATTTACTGGAATAAGGGCGTGGATAAATACCGATCTCCAGTATCCGGAAGAAGGACAACGATGGTCTTATTTTGATTTTCCGGACGCTTTGCTAACGAAATAGCCGCCCATATGGCAGCGCCTGAAGATATTCCCACTAAAACACCTTCCCGCCTTCCCATCTCTTTCCCGGCCGCAAACGCGTCTTCATTTTCTACTGTTATAATTTCATCATAAACGTTTGTATCCAGCACATCTGGCAGGAAGCCGGCGCCGATTCCCTGGATCTTATGGGTACCTGCCGTTCCTTTGCTTAATACGGGGGAGCCTGCCGGTTCTACGGCAACCACTTTGATGTTCGGATTTTGACTCTTTAAATACCGCCCTACGCCAGTTATGGTTCCTCCGGTGCCAACTCCGGCAACAAAAAGATCCACCTTGCCCTCTGTATCCGCCCAGATTTCCGGCCCTGTGGCTGCCTGATGTGCCGCCGGATTGGCAGGGTTACTAAATTGCCCCGGAATAAAGCTTCCTGGTATTTCCTTTGCCAATTCTTCTGCTTTCGCAATCGCGCCCTTCATGCCCTCATCGCCTTTTGTCAGAACCAGATGTGCCCCATATGCCTTCATTAACTGACGCCGCTCTACACTCATGGTTTCTGGCATTACGATAATTATCTGATATCCCCGGGCCGCTGCCACAGAAGCCAGGCCAATCCCGGTGTTTCCGGAGGTGGGTTCAATAATAACGGATCCTTCCTTTAGAAGACCCTTTTTCTCTGCGTCATCAATCATTGCCTTTGCAATCCGGTCTTTTACAGAGCCTGCAGGATTCAAATACTCCAGTTTTGCCAGAATCCTTGCAAAAAGCCCCTCTTCTTTCTCAATATTCTTAAGCTCAAGCAGGGGAGTTCCCCCAATTAATTGATCCGCTGAAGTATAAATCTTTCCCATATTCCATTCTCCCTTCCAGCACCTGCCTCAGATAATGAATCCAAAGCAGGTTCTACCTACCTACTTAATTAGTTGGTTTATCGGGATTATAATCTGAAATCATGTTTTTGTCAATCCTATTATTGAAATAATGTGGCCGCGTATTCCTAAATCTACAGCGAAAATTCGCTACTTAAGCAGTAACCCCCATGCCCCGCTGGGGCGCCACCATGAATGAAGGGGGTTTCCTTTAAAAATCCAGGAGATGCGCAGAAAACAGGAATGGAAGATGTCACTGCGCCACCCTGTTCACTGCTGTTCGTCCGTATACCAGGAACTGCTAACCGGAAAGTTAAAATAAGTGCCGGGATAAGGTTCCTGTTCCAGAGTGAAATGCCACCACTCCGTAGAAAGAGGCTTAAACCCATGGCTCATCATTGCCTCCCGCAAAAGCTTCCGGTTATTCAACTGCTCTTCTGTCAAATCTCCTGTATAATCCGGGTGGGAGCGACGTCCAAAATAGTCAAATGTACCGCCCATGTCCACCTCTTTCCCTGTTTTCATATCAAACAAGGTCAAATCTACTGTGCTTCCCCTGCTGTGGCCAGATTTTCTGCCAATATATCCCTGATCAAAGAGAACCCCTTTCTCTAAATCCGGATAAAAATATGCTTTCATCCGGATATCACTTTCATCAGAAGCCCACCGGACAAAGTGATCTACTGCTGACTGAGGCCGGTAAGCGTCATACACTTTCAAACGATAACCCTTTGCCACTACTTCATCGCTTACTTCCTTTAGGGCAGTTGCCGCTTCCTTAGTCAGGATAGCACAAGGCTCCTCGTAGCCGTCGATCGGTTCTCCTACAAAATTATATGTAGAATAATAGCGGATTTCCTGGATCACGTCCGGAACTGCCTCTGCCAGCAGAACAAATTTTGAAGAAGCCTTAAGGGATTCATTTTTCGCTGTAACCGGCTCTACCCTATTCGGCTCTATTTCTGCTTCTTTTTCAACTTCTGGTTTTAAATCGCCGCTTCCAAAGGCTTCACCAGCTCCTGCCTTTACTTCTACCGCTTGGATTTGGCCCTTCTCTGTGCCGCTGTCTGCCGCCAAAACCTCTTCCAACGTATGAGCAGATACAGAATCCGATTCCTGGCAATAAGCCAAGTCAGAGGGTACTGTTTTCCCATAGCTGCCTGCCACCATAATTGCCAGGAACATACCCATAATCACCGCTGGAATGGTTGCTTTTTTTCTCATCCTGTTATCCCCCCTATCCATTGGGGTAGTGTCAACGCTACCTTATATGGCACATTCTGCTTTAACTTAAAAAACGCCTTTGCACCCATATGTTCCTATTGATTTTTAATAATTCTCCGCGCTTACTTCAAAATAGCTTTGTGGATGGTTACAGGTAGGACATACTTCCGGCGCTTTAGTGCCTACCACAATGTGTCCACAGTTGCGGCACTCCCATACGGTTACCTGGCTCTTTTCAAATACTGCCGCCATTTCCACATTTTTTAACAGCGCGCGGTATCGCTCCTCGTGGTGCTTCTCAATGGCTGCAACCAGCCTGAATTTAGCTGCCAGCTCCTTAAACCCTTCACTTTCCGCAGTTTTGGCAAACTCTTCATACATATCAGTCCACTCGTAATTTTCCCCATCCGCGGCTGCCTGAAGATTTGCTTTCGTATCTCCGATTCCGTTTAACTCCTTAAACCACATCTTTGCATGCTCTTTTTCGTTTTCCGCTGTCTTTAAAAACAGAGCCGCAATCTGCTCATATCCTTCCTTCTTTGCTGCGGAAGCAAAATATGTATACTTATTCCTTGCCTGTGACTCCCCAGCAAACGCGGCTTCCAAGTTCTTTTCTGTTTGTGTTCCAGCATACTTTGTTTTCATTTCATATTCTCCTTTTCTTTCACATAGGATGGATTTCCCAGTCTTGGCCATCTGCCTTTTATATTTTAATAATAATTCTTATTATTAATTTTGTCAAGAATAAAATTCCTTTCTTCTACAGTGAACTTCATGCCTTATAAATTCTTTTCACATCATGAAAACTTTAGAAAATTTTCCCATAAAACAAATCCCGCAAGGAAGGCCTTTTTATCATATAGGAGCTTGGCATATAGAACATCCAAAGGACTTTCCTACATGACAAAAAGCTGTGAGAAATGGGGTTTGAGTTCCATTTTCTCACAGCTTCCTTATCTGATTGGCCTGGGATTTCCCACATCCACCGGATGGTTTCCAGTAACCTCCTCTCATTCATGGTGGCGCCTCAGCGGGGCATGGGGTTTTCCACGAAAATCCCGCCGCCAATTAGGCGGCATACATTCAAGGACGCCCAATGCGCCTGCCATACTTTTATGTGTGGTGGTACATCCTGGCTATGCCCATACAGGTTACTGCGCCAATTCGTCTGCGATTCCCTTAATAGTATTGAAGATTTCCTCGTCATGAGCCGCGGAATCTGCCGCATTTAAGTAGTAAGGCATCATATCAACATTCGCAACTGCTTCTGCTGCTGCCGGATCTGCTAAAATCTGCTGTACCAGGTTCTCATAGTAAGCGATGATTTCATCAGGCGTATCAGCCGGGAAGTAGAAGGAGAAATCGCAGTCCGGATATACCAGATCCACACCCTGCTCTTTTAAGGTTGGGATATCAGCGATCAGTTCATATCTCTCCTCAGTAGGAGCGCCCAGGCATACAAACTGGCCTGCTGCCAGATAATCTTTACAGTTGATATACGCGCCTGGCATTAAGTCAACCTGTCCGGATAACATAGCCGCAACCTTATCCGAGTTGGAGCCTACGTCTACTAAGTCCAAATCAATCCCTGCTGCCTTCTCAAACGCTAAAATTTCATAATAAGTATATGCGCCAACTTCGGTACAAGCCTTTAACTGTCCCGGAGCTGCTTTTGCCGCCTCGATAAACGCATTTAAATCTGCGTATTTTTCAGGATTTACGTATAACTGCTGAGCCGGATCCTTTGCGAAAGTAGGACCTAGCTTAAATGCAGTGTAGTTATAATCCGTAACGCCCGCAATATTTGCCACGTTTACCAGGTTGTGGCCATACAGGAACGTATGTCCATCGGCTGCTGCGCTTAATACCTGATTTGCCGCTACGGAACCGGCCGCACCGTTGGCATTTACAACAATAAAATCATTTCCAGTAAGTTCTTTTGCATACTGTGCAAAAACACGCGCAGAAAGGTCTGTATTTCCGCCTGCTCCTGCTGGTACAACGATAGAAACGGTAGTAGAAGGCGCCCAATCGGTTGCTGTGGTTTCCACATCGGCTGCCGCTTCTCCGCCTGCCGCCTCTTCCTTGTTACCGGAATCGGCTGCCTGTGCCGCAGTGGTAACCGCAGTTTCAGAACCGCCACACCCTACTAAACTAAATGCTGCCACGCCTGCTAAAACAGTTGCCAAAATTCTTTTTTTCATAGTGTTCTCTCCTTTTTGTTCGGGTGTATCCACCCTTTCATTTTCCCCTTATTTATATAAACCTCCCCTCCCAAGCAAGGGGAGGCCTATACCAAAAATAAATGCGTTGCCAGTTACGCCGTTTTCTTTTTATTTAAATAAGCTTTGTATTCTTTATAGATTGACCAGCATAATACGCCTACCGCAATAAAGAAGAATACGTCGAAAATCGGTCTTGCGAAAAACGCGCCAAAGGACTTGTACTGCATAATGCCACGTCTTAGGTAGGTTTCCAACATTCCGCCGATTAAGAAGCAAAGTACAAACGGTGTGGTAGGCAGGCTGAACTTGTGGTATACATAGCCTACAATGCCAAACAATAAAATGGACTGTACATCAAAAATACGGTTATTTGTCGCATACGCGCCTACACAGCACAGTACCAGAATCAGAGGCAGCAGGATGTGCTTAGGCACCTTCAGCACCTGCACAAAGCCCTTAATACAAGTCCACTCAACTACCAGCATAATCAACGCGCAAATCATACATGCGGCAAAGATTCCATATACAACGTCCGCGTTCTTAACAAACAGCAGAGGGCCTGCGGATAATCCGTGAATCAGGAATCCTCCCAGCATCATAGCGGTAACGCCGTCACCGGGGATGCCCAGTACCAAAAGAGGAATCATAGCGCCACCGATGGTTGCATTGTTTGCGGACTCGGTGGCAACAATACCGTCCGGACATCCTTTTCCGAATTCATCCCTCTTTTTCGACATATTTTTGGCTGTTACATAAGCCAGCATACCGGAAGTGGAGCCACCGATGCCTGGCAGGATACCGATACCAGTACCAATTAACGCTGAGCGGAAGAAGTTGGGCAGATGATAAACGAATTCTTTCATGCCAAATCCAAAGCCCTTTACCTTCTTAATCGGGATGGTTTCCAGTTTCCCGCTTCCCATTTTTTCTGCGGTACATAAAATATCAGAAATAGCGAAAATACCAATCAAGGTAGGCAGCGTATCAAAGCCAGCCATCAGGTTGCTTGAACCAAAGGTAAACCGTGCCGTACCATCAATGGGAGCCATACCAATCTGGGTAAACATCAGGCCCAGCATACCGGCTAACAGACCCCGGATCATATTTCCGGAAGCCAGGATGGCAACCATGGTCAACGCAAAGAAACAGATACCAAAGTTCTCTGCCGGCGTAAACTTTAAAGCAATATCCGCAAGGGATGGCGCGCAGAAGGTCAGGATAATAAAGGAAAAGATGGAACCCATGGCCGAATATACAATACCCAGTCCCAAAGCCTTCATGGCTTCACCATTTTTGGCCATAGGATGGCCGTCAAAGGTGGTTGCGATGGAAGATGCCGTACCAGGCATATTCAAAAGGATTGCGGAGATCAAACCGCCGGAAATACCTCCGATATAAACCGCTACCAGGGTATTCATTCCCATAGACGGCGTCATGCTAAAAGTTAAAGGCAAAAACAGAGCAACTGCCATAGATGCGGAAAGTCCCGGGATGGAACCAAAGATGATGCCTACTGCCACACCTGCTATCATCAGCAGAAGGGAGGCAGGTTGACAAACGCTTAAAAAGGCGTTTCCTAAAAGTCCTAATGCTTGCATATACTCCCCTCCTATAAGTTGATTGTAAAGATACCTGCCGGAAGCACAATCTTAAATCCATAACGGAATAAGAAGAATACTATCATGGTAAATATCACATCAATAATCAGCAACTGGATAATCTGTTTCTTTCCTCTCTGATCATCAGGAGAAAGAACCAGCATCTGTAAAGGCAGATATACAAGTGTGGATACGATAAACCCTACAGGCTGTAAAACAAATACATAAATTAACACCAGAAGGGCGCTTAACAACACACGCTTATAGTCGCATTCATCAATGGCAGCCTCAGCCAGCTCAGCAGCCCGCAGCTTCATATTTTTTACATTTAATACGGTTAAAATCAATGCCAGAACAAATGTGATGGCGCCGATTACCATGGGCATAAAGTCCGGGCCAATTTCCATAACCTTGGACTTAGGCAGCATCTGCGCCATAACCATCATAATTGCAGAGAGTGCCATGAAAAACACACCTACAACGATGTCCCCATACTTTTTAAAGAACATTTTCTTTTCCCCTTTTCATAAAATGATGTGAAAGTCAAAAACCGTTTTGGCTTATATATCACAACATACTTTTATCGCACCAATGCCGGCTTTTTGCAGTCATACTTCCAATTTGGAATCAGATACTGCATAGCCATAGCATCATCCCTGTCATGGGATGGAAGTTTATTGTATAACTGATTGGCCTCCATAACCTTTTCCATATCAATCGTAACACCCATACCTGGTCTGTTGGGAACCTGCAAATACCCGTCTGCGATCTGTGGGGTATCCTTTAGCAAATTCTGTCCGTCCTGCCAGATCCAGTGGGTATCTAAGGCGGTCGGATTTCCCGGCGCCGCCGCTGCCACATGGGCAAAGGCTGTCAGGGTAATATCAAAATGATTATTGGAATGGCTTCCCCAAGTCAGTCCCCAGTCATTTAAAATCTGGGCCATCCTTACGCTTCCGCCAAAGCCCCAGAAGTGTGGATCCGCCAAAACAATGTCTACTGCCTTAAGAGCCGCTGCATGGTAGAACTGGCGCCAGTCGGTTGCAATCATATTAGTGGCAACCGGAAGATGAACTGCGTTCTTAAATTCAGCCATTATCTCACGGCTGGAATATCCGGCCTCTGGCCCACAAGGGTCTTCAATATATGTAAGGATTCCTTCCATAGGCCTGCAAATTTCAATCGCCTCCTGAAGGCTCCAGGCACCGTTGGGATCAATATTAATCCGGCCATTTGGAAATGCTTTCTTTAACCCGCCAACTGCTTCCATTTCCTCCGCGCCTTGCAACACGCCACCCTTTAATTTAAAATTTTGAAAGCCATACTTTTCATGAAGAACTTGTGCCTGTTCCACAATCCTCTCCGGAGTAAGCATTTCCTGGCGGCGAAGGGCGAACCAGGGATCCTTGTTGGCGCTTTCGTCAATATAAGGAAGAGCTGGTTTTGCTTTTTCCTTGTCGCTTACATAGAACAGATATCCCAGGGTTTCCACCTGATCCCTCTGTTTGCCGTCACCTAACAGTTCACACATAGGAAGATCCAAATACTGGCCTAACAAATCCAGAAGGGCACACTCAATCGCCCACTCTGCTTTCACTACAAATTTCAGCTTACTGATATCTAAGGTCTGGATCCCTTCCCCGTCGTCCTCTGCCGCCCGCTTACTGCCTTTATGGATGCTGTCTAAAATCGCGCGATATTTCCCCACCGGCTGTCCTACTACCAAAGGGATGCAGCTTTTTAAAGCTTCACAGGTATAATCTCCCCCGTGGATTTCACCAATTCCTGTGTTTCCTATACTATCTTCCAAAATGACCAGGTTTCTGGTAAACCAGGGAGCATGAGCCCCGCTAAGCGTCATCAACATGCTGTCATATCCGGCAACTGGGATAACCTGCATCTTTGTTACAACTGGCGTTCCTTTTACTTCCATAAATCAGTTCCTCCTCAACATAAATTAAAGGCCTGCGTCCTGCGCACAATTACGTTTCCAGCTTCCAATTTTGACATTTTAGCTATAGAAAACTTTATAAAACCTTTATTTATATCAAATAATACCAGAACTTTTTTCAAAAGGCCAATTCGTTATTGTGATTTCTGTCATAAGAAATGCTAATGGATATTACGGTTTTCGGATGTTTACTGTAACTGGCAAACAAACTACCGTACCAGGCATGGCCTTTTTGGATCAAACTTCCAGCCAGGAATCAGAT
>CAJUTC010000064.1 GCA_910589195.1 uncultured Lachnospiraceae bacterium | reverse complement strand
TGTATATTGCGATAGATGGAGATTCGGTTGGAACACGGCTGCAGCAACTGATATTGGAGGAAAAGCTAGACGAATTAAAGTATTTTAGCGATTCCATTAAAGATACATTGTTTCGCTTTACTCAGATTTTAGAAAATCATGGCAGTGTTGTCTATATGAGTGGCGGCGACAATATTTTTGCAGAGTGCAGCAGAGAATGCGCACAAATTGTAGCGGAATATGTATATAGGGAAAATGAAAAAAATTGGATATGCTATTCTCTTGCAATCGGGGAGAGCACACAAGATACTTACATTGGTCTAAATTATGCCAAGAGCAGTAAAATTCATTATATCGAAGTGATTCGAGAGGGAAAGGAGATAATATTTAGCCAGGTATTGTAAGAATATTAACGTTGCTTCAGGGCGTTAAGCAGTATCCCGATTAGCATTACCAACAATTCCACATGTTGGGGCTTGGAGCTGTTTGCCATGCACAGAAAATCGGATAAGTGAAAGAGCGAAGGAGAGTAATGTTCAAATGCTTTTGGAAACAGAGGATGTATTGCTGAAAAAGGCAATATTTGAAGATTGGAAAGCAATGTATCGGAATATTTGGTCAAGACCGGAAAGTGCGAAATACATGGCTTGGAGTGTGACAACAAATGAAGAAGATGCCAAAATACGGATACAGAAAACCATTCAATATCAGAAAAATCATGATACCTGGTGTGTTTATGAGAAGAAGTCCGGTCAAGCCATAGGCTTTGCAGGTGTGGAGGAAACCAGGCCGCATATTTATCAGGATGCAGGTATTGCACTTGGACCTGAATATGTGGGCAAGAGGTATGGGAAGCAGATTTTGCAGTTGCTGCTGGAATATTGCAGTTCACTGGGGGGAAAGGAATTTTACTATTTCACACGTGCCAATAATAAGGCTTCCAAAGCTCTGGCGTTGTCTTTTGGTTTTCTTTATCAGTATACCGAAACAAACATAGACTTACGGAATGGAGAGCCGTATGAATTGGAAGTTTACCATAAAGAAATTTAATCTTGAACCATATGATTGATGATGTGATTGATGAATAGGTGGGAAAAAGAATTAATATAAAGACGAGATTTTTGTGTTTGCTAATGGCAATAAGCAATTGGGAATCGCATGCTATATATAGATTGACTGGGAGGATGTTTGATTTATGAAGAATATATTGGTGGTGTCAGGAGGAGGCCGTCCAAAGGGTAATACGGCACAACTATCAGATGCGTTTCAAACAGGTGCAAAGGAAGCAGGACACTTCGTGGAAAAAGTGTCATTGCTGCAAACTGAGGTAAAGGGTTGTTTGGGATGCAATGCCTGCAGGTACGAGAAGCCATGCATACAGAAAGACGGGTTTCATGAGCTGGTTCCTAAGATTAAGCAAGCTGATTTAATCGTGTTTGCGTCACCTTTGTATTTTTGGACCATATCTTCAAAAATGAAAGCATTTATAGAACGCTTTTACAGTATTGCGAAGGAAGATCTGAATCCGCCGTATGGGCGTTATGAAAAATATCCGGTAAAGGATAGCGCGCTGCTTATGACATCGGCAGATGAATTCTTTTGGACATTTAACCAGGCTGTATCGTATTATCAATTTGCGGTTGTCAACTATATGGGCTTCCATGACAAAGGGATGGTGCTGGCTGGCGGCTGTGGGGATACCAACAAAAAACCGCAGATTAATCAGACAGGTCATCTACAGAGAGCATATGAGTTTGGCAAACATATTTATGTGAATTAATTTATTTAAATCAAATTTTTTGAACGTACGTTTCTTTTGTAGTTTGGATGCTCCTGGTGTTGATATTAAACTTGGCATTTAGAATGCATGGTATCTACGATCCGTAGGTATTGCAACAGGTATGCATTCAGGAATGCCAAGTGCGCCCGCCAGACTTTCATGATTGGCGGTGCACTCACTTGTAGGCGCATGATGGTTTCAGACAGTTATTTGATTTAAGGGACGAATATGACATTACAACAATTAAAATACATGATAACAGTAGCGGAAAAAGGTTCTATCACAGAGGCGGCAAAAGAATTGTTTCTTTCACAGCCCAGCCTTTCCGGGGCGATCAAAGAAGTGGAGAATGAAGCGAAGACTGTTATTTTTAACCGTTGCCGGGCGGGAGTTGCCCTGACAATGGAGGGGATGGAGTTTTTGGGGTATGCAAGGCAGGTCGTACAGCAGATGGAGCTTCTGGAATCCCGATATATAGAAAATCAGCCAGAAAAGCAGAGATTTTGTATTTCTACACAGCATTATACATTTGCTGCCAATGCTTTTGTGGAATTGGTAAAGCAGTTTGGACAGGAAAGATATGAGTTTATCTTGAATGAAACTTAGACCTATCAGATCATTATGGATGTCAGAAATCGCTTTAGTGATCTTGGGGTGCTCTATCTTAGCAAAGCTAATGAAAATGTATTGATGAAGGTTTTTGAAGAGTATAACCTGAAATTTTATGAACTGTTTCCGGCAGCTCCACATGTGTTTTTACGGAAAGGCCATCCATTGGCCGACCGGGAGAAGATCAACTTGAACGATCTGAAACCGTATCCAAGACTGAACTTTGTGCAAGGGTCTTATGAGTCATCTAATTTTGCAGAGGAATTATTCAGTAATGAGATTGTAGAAAAAAGCATTAAGATCAGTGACCGTGCCGCTATTGTGAATTTTATGATCGGACTGGATGGCTATACTATTTCAAGCGGCATTTTTCCAAAGTATTTCCATGGTAATTCTATCATTTCAGTTCCTTTGGATGAGGATGAAACGATGAGGATTGGATATATTTTGAATAAGGACAGAGAATTATCCAGATTAGGGGAAACCTATGTAGAAGCCTTAAAACAGTATCAAAATGATTGAAACATAGGCTTAACCTATGTTTTAGCATAAGGAATTTGTATTACCTATCATACGGCATTCCGCTGTAAAATCATAAGTGGAAGGAGGCGTTATTATGCCAGGCTATGTGATAGGTAATTTTGTTGTTTATTCTGTAATCAACGCGTTTACGCCGGGGCCGGGAAATATCCTGGCGTTAAATACGGTGACAAATTATGGATGGAAAAAGGGGACGCCCCTCTTTTTCGGGATTTTCTCCGGGTATTATGTGGTGCAGATGATCTGTGCGGTATTTGTCTATGGGGTGAGTACGTTTCTGCCTAATATGCTTGGAGTAATGAAGTATGTGGGAGCAGCCTATATTTTCTGGCTGGCAGTCCATATTGCAATTGGCCGTCCCGATGAAGAAGGCGGGGAGAGATCCGCGTCATTTTGGAAAGGGTTTATGCTGCAGCTTGTAAATGTGAAGATTTATCTGTTTGGGATCACGGCATTGACCGGATATGTAACCAATTACAGTACATCGTTTCCGGTACTGGTGTTCTTTGAGTTTGTGATTGCGACGATTGGAACAATTGCTACATCAGCATGGATTGGCACAGGTCTGGCGATCCAGAAAGTCTATCGGAAACATTACCGTCTGATCAACATCATTCTTGCGGTGATTTTACTGGAATGTATGGTATAATCTCGTCAGAGATTATACCGCGCCGAGCGGAGCGAGTGTGCACCGCGTCAGCGTAGCATATCCGGAGGATATGGTATATTAAAATAAATATAGGCAGATGGGGAAATGTTAATGAGAAATGAAACAAAATGTTTGCCTGAATATAATGCAGACAGCACACTAGCTTATATGCAAGTTTTATGTAAGACGTATGTGGAAATATAAGATGCATATGAAAATTTTTGCGGCAAAGTTTGTGCAAAAATCCCTTTGAAATTTCAAACGCAAAGCAGTATAATCGTAAAGAACGTGTGGCAGGACAGCGTAAATCCAGTTATCTGCCATGCGTTTTTTAATGGAAATTATGGAATATGTTCTTATTTGAATAAGCGTGTGGCCTTTGGCGTAAATCCAGCAGCCAGGGGGTTACAGGCTTTTTTTATTTGAAAGGAGAAAAACATGGAAACAAAAAGCAATTCATTATTAATGGAGGAACCGGTAGGAAGGCTGATGGGGAAATATGCTATTCCCTGTACGATTTCGCTCCTGGTAGGTGCTTTGTATAACATTGTTGACCAGATTTTTATTGCCAATGCCGCTTATCTTGGTTCGTATGGGAATGCTGCCAATACGGTGGTATTCCCTCTTACTGTGATTGCCCTGGCCATAGCAGTTATGGCAGGCGACGGATGCTGTGCGTTTGTGAGTCTGAGTCTTGGCATGAATAAGCCGGAGGATGCGGGCAAGAGCATGGGGAATTCCATACTGCTTACGGTTCTTTTCAGCCTTGTGCTGTGCTTTGCCTATCTTATGTTCAGCAGCCAAATCATTGCGATGTTTGGCGGAACGGTGAATGAGGAAACATTCGGCTATTCAAAAGAATATTTCTTCTGGATTTCCCTTGGCATCCCGTTCTATATGTTTGGGCAGGCGATGAATCCGGTTATCCGCGCAGATGGAAGTCCCAAATATGCTATGGTATCCACACTTGCGGGGGCTGTGACCAACATCATACTGGATCCAGTTTTTATTTTTGCATTCCGGTGGGGAATGATGGGAGCGGCGATTGCAACCGTGATCGGACAGGTGGTGACGGCAATTTTGGCAATATGGTATCTGGCCCATACCAAGACGGTAAAGATATGCGGAACAGACTTTAAATTGAAAGGGCAGATTGTTGGAAGGACATTAGTTCTGGGCATTTGCAGCTTTTTGTCACAGATATCCCTGGTGGCGGCGATGGCGGCCATCAATAACATGATAAGGAGATACGGTGCAATGGATGCCGTGTTCGGACAGACCCAATATGCGCAGATCCCTATGGCAGTGGTGGGGATCGTGATGAAATTCTTCCAGATTGTAATCTCGATTGTAGTTGGGATGGCAGCCGGGTGTATCCCAATAGTGGGATATAATATGGGTGCGGGGGCAAACAGCAGGGTGAAGGAATTATTTACGAAATTGTTGGTGGCAGAAACAGCCGTTGGCGTTTTGGCGTTCCTGATTGTAGAATTTTTCCCGGCTGGCCTGATTGGCATATTCGGAGCGTCCAATGAGAGCTCCTGCTATACAGATTTTGCAATCCGGGCATTTCGGATTTATCTTTGTATGGTAGTGCTTGCCTGCGTGAATAAAGCGGCATTTATCTTTCTTCAGGCCATGGGGAAGGCGGCGGCATCAACTATGCTTTCTATGGTCAGGGAGATTGTGTTTGGCGTTGGTTTTGCGCTTCTTTTGCCAAGGTTTTATAATTTGGATGGGGTTTTATACTCTATGCCGGTATCTGACGTGTTAACCTTTATTATTTCTGTCATTGTCATTGTTTCAACTTATAAACGGTTGGACGATAAGCAATCCGCTGAGGAAATTTAAAGCAAAATCGTATTGCTCAAAGACTTGAGTTCATCGGTTACTCCATAAATCGCTATGCGATAATCTATAAGGCTATGTGGTAAAAATCGCCATATCGTGATTATATGAGTATCACCGCCTGCTCCAATTCTTTTAAGTGACGCAGTATGGTTCTTTTTGATACGGAACGTTCATTTGCTGGTTCGCCTGCTGTAAAATCCCATTTTGCATTTATTGTTATCATCACTTCAGTATGCTTTTGAGAATAACATACTGATTGCTATTGTTGGATAAATATAATACCATCAGTGAAACCTAATAGAATGTAGAGGAGAAAATTCCATGGAAAAAATTGATGCTTATGATGATTGAGAAAAGCAAGACCTATAATAAAATGACAAAATAGGTAGTGATAGAACACGTTGAGAGCATAAGAAAGCTGGACGATGAAGGAAAGCTTGAAATCTGAGGTGCCTTTAAAGGTTATCCAGGAATGGCAGATATGTATATCCTAAAAACAGAGAGCCGTGAAGAAGCAGAAGAAATTTGCAAATCAGAGCCATTGGTTGTGGGGGATATGCAACCTATAAATTAGTCGGCTTACAGATTGCAAACCGAGAAAGTAATTACTTACTGTAATGGTGGAAAGGAATACACCGGGGCGAATCTAACCTGGCTCACATGAAAACGGAATAGCTGCCGCTTTATAGAACGGCACGCCAAGACAGGAAATCAAGAAAGGTTTCCTGTTTTTTGCGTCCATTTTTGGCATTTTGAAAAATTGCTGATATTATGCCGCTGAAACGGTTATTGAGAAAACTCAGACTTTAACATTTCAAGGAGTCGTTCCCCAATGGGAGTAAAAATCTGATATTTCTTCCAGATTAAATAGATATTTGTTTTGAGATTGGGGGTGAGAGGGCGGAAAACAAGTCCGCTATCAGGGTTTGTGTCAATCAGATGCTCAAAGGTTAAAAGATAGCCAAGACCTTCTTTGACAAATAGTGAACCATTATAAGACAGACGGAACGAACCCTCAAGATGTAATTGAGCCATTTTGCTGCCACACCATTTAGAAATATCATGGCTCCATCCCTGTTCAGAACAAAATAGGGGAAGTCCTATTAAATCATTTACGCAGACGGTATTTTTTTCTGCCAATGGACAGTTGCTTGGCATGACAACGCCCCATAAATCAGCATCAGGAAATGCTAAATAGTGATATTTGGCGGTGTTGGGTTCCTGTGCCAGAACAGCAAAATCAATGATGCCTTTGTCCAGTTTTTCCGTAACTTGTTCCGTATCGCCGCTAGTTATATGGTAGTGCAGATCCGGGTATATGTTCTTGAATTTTCTGATTGCGGCGGCCAGATGTCTGATCTGATAAGATTCTGCCAGACCGAAGTAAACATCACCTCCCAAAACATCACCTAATGTGAGAAATTCGGCTGTAATCTTATCAGCCATTTTTACCAGATCCTCAGCTCGCTTTCGCAGTAAAATACCTTCCTCGGTAAGTTGTATGCTGAAACTGTGACGTGTGAATAATTTTTTTCCAAGTTCATCTTCAAGTGATTTTAACTGCTTGGATAATGTAGGCTGGGTAACGTGAAGCAGCTCTGCCGCACGGGTCATATTCTCTTCCCTTGCCACCGCAAGAAAGTATCTCATGGTTCTCAGTTCCATATTGTCCTCCTATGATATTCGAAAAATTTATATCTTGATATAAATTATAGCCATTAGTGAAATGAAATTCAAGGAAATATAATCAAAATAAATCGATAATTGTGAAACATTCTCTTAAGTGACAGGTCTGGTCAAACTGGTGTACTGTCTGCATGATATTCCAACAAACCTCCTTGCCTCAATTTCCATCGGACTGAGTTGCCGGCGGTCAACGATGCCACCCCATTCCCATCACGCCAGGAGAGCGTTTCCCAATTGCCTAATGGCAGAAAAGAAAGAGAAGTATCAGTAAAATGGAAAATACAGTGAAACTTGAATTAACAGATGAATGGGATAAGACGTTTCCGAAAAGTGAAAAGGTGAACCATCGCAAAGCTACATTTCATAATCGATGCGGAATCATGCTGGCGGCTGACCTTTATAAGCCCAAGGCGGCAGAAACGAAGCTGGCCGCTATCGCTGTATACGGACCATTTGGAGCAGTGAAAGAGCAGGCAGCCGGACTGTATGCACTGGCGATGGCCGAACGTGGTTTCCTTACCATTGTCTTTGATCCTTCCTTTACAGAGGAAAGCGGTGGATCGCCCCGTTATATGGCATCGCCAGATATAAACACAGGAGATTTTCAGGCAGCAGTAGATTCCCTTTCCGTACAGGAAAATGTTGCCCCGGAACGAATCGGCATTATTGGCATTTGTGACTGGGAAGGTTTGGCTTTCAATGTGGCGGCGTTAGATACCTGCGTTAAGGCGACAGTTGCCTCTAATATGTATGATATGTCCCGTGTCAATGCCAATGGATGTTTTGATGCTGAGAATTCTGCCGATGCACGATATACAAAGAAGGTAGCCATGAATACTCAGAGGATTGCGGATTACAAAAATGGCAGCTATGCGCTGGGCGGCGGTGTTGTTGATCCTCTCCCCCAGGATGCACCATTCTTTGTGGCGGATTATTATGATTATTATAAAACCAACCGTGGCTACCATAAGCGTTCTTTACTTTTGATAAGATGGAACAATTTTTTGCGGAATACTTGAAATAATGGATTGCTAATAACAATCCCAGAAACTGGTTGACATTCCTGAATTTCAGTGCTATAATCACTTCCAGTTCAAACAATTTAATACTTCAAACCGTTGAAGCGGAGATAACGGCAATGATGCCTTTACAGAGAGCCTGGGATGCTGAGAACCAGGTGAGAAACAAGTTGTCAAATGAACCGCTGAGGGCGCAGTCAAATGTGATTTTCACAGAGTATTCTGCGACGTTGCAGGCAGACGTAATTTGCCGGGGATATGTTGGTATCCTGCTAAGCGCACGGGGTATGCCGTGAATTCAAGGTGGCACCGCGGATAATGTTTCTATTATTCGTCCTTGACAGATCGAATCTATCTGTCAGGGGCGTTTTTTTATGCGCGCGGGTACTCAAAAGAAGCATGCCAGTATCGCTGATGAGTGCTTGGCGCGGCAAATAGGGATAACCTCTTCCCTACTGGATTTAACTCCTTTGGCAGATTGTCAAAGGAGTAATTTTTTGGAGGTATTGATTATGAAAATTTCACCTGCTTTATGGGAGGTCAAGAAAATCGCGGCTACCGGAAACTATAATGTGCTTCCGGTCAGTTGTGAGATGTTATCAGATTTTACCACACCCATTGAAACAATGAAGATTCTGAAAAATGTATCGACTCACTGCTATCTGCTGGAATCCGCACAGGCAAATGAAACGTGGGGACGTTTCACGTTCCTTGGATTTGAGCCCAAAATGGAAATCACCTGTATTGATGGTGAAATGAAAATAGGAAATCAGAACGTGAAGACAACGAATCCCTCCCATTATCTCCGTCAGATTCTTGCCAGTTACAAAAGCCCGCGTTTTGCGTATCTTCCTTCTTTTACAGGCGGTCTTGTAGGTTACTTTTCGTATGATTATTTTGGCTATTGTGAGCCTTCCGCCAAATGTAATGTTGAGGATACGGAAGACTTTAAGGATGTTGACCTGATGCTATTTGATAAGGTAATTGCCTTTGACCACTTACGGCAAAAGATTATCCTTATTGTCAATATGTCCCTGGATGAGGTGGAAGTGGAATATAAGAAAGCGGCTGCAGAATTAAAACATCTGGCCAAACTTCTTAAAAACGGCGAAAAGAAAAAGGAACCTGCCGGAAAGCTGCTTGGTGAAGTCACGCCGCTGTTTGGCAAAGAGCAGTTTTTCGGTATGGTGGAGAAAGCAAAGCATGCGATCCGTGAGGGCGATATTTTCCAGATTGTACTTTCCAATCGTCTGAGCGCTCCCTTTGAAGGCAGCCTTTTTGACACTTACCGTGTACTGCGAACCATCAACCCTTCACCGTATATGTTCTATTTTTCGGGTACGGATGTAGAGGTTGCGGGCGCTTCTCCTGAAACTCTTGTTAAGCTGGAAAATGGCGTGCTGCATACCTTTCCTCTTGCCGGAACAAGACCAAGAGGAAAAACGCGCAAGGAGGATAAAGGTCTGGAAGCAGAGCTTCTTGCTGATGAAAAAGAACTGGCCGAACATAATATGCTAGTTGACCTTGGAAGAAATGATCTGGGAAAGATCAGTAAATTCGGCACAGTACAGGTAGAAAAGTTGCATTCCATCGAACGATTCTCCCATGTGATGCATATTGGTTCTACGATCCGTGGAGAGATCCGTGACGGCCAGGATGGTCTGGACGCAATTGAAGCAGTATTGCCAGCAGGAACTCTTTCCGGCGCGCCAAAGATTCGAGCTTGTCAGCTTATTGGAGAGCTTGAACGTAATAAGCGGGGCATATACGGCGGTGCCGTGGGATATCTGGACTTTACCGGGAATATGGATACCTGCATCGCCATCCGCATTGCTTATAAGAAAAATGGCAAGGTATTTGTGCAAAGCGGAGCTGGAATTGTAGCGGATTCTGTTCCGGAAAAGGAATATGAGGAATGCCTGAATAAAGCTAAATCCTCACTCAAAGCGCTGGAACTTGCACAGGAGGCAGAATTATGATTTTTTTGATTGATAACTATGACAGCTTTTCTTACAATCTGTTTCAGCTTGTGGGGCAGCTCGAACCGGATATTTCGGTGATCCGCAATGATGAAATGACAGTGGAAGAAATCCGAAAACGGAACCCTGATCGCGTCATTCTTTCTCCCGGCCCTGGAAGGCCGGAGGATGCCGGAGTGATCATTGAGGTGGTAAAGTCACTTGGCAAAGAGATCCCTATCTTCGGGGTCTGCCTGGGGCATCAGGCAATTTGCGCGGCGTTTGGCGCAACCATTACTTACGCAAAAGAACTGATGCACGGAAAGCAGTCGGATGTAAAATTTGATATAGATTGCCCGCTTTTTAAAGGGTGTTCCCCAATTGCTCCTGTAGCCCGTTACCATTCCCTTGCGGCGGATACCCACACGATTCCGGAAGAATTAAAAATTACCGCTCTCACCACAGACGGCGAAATCATGGGGGTACAGCATAAAACATATCCTATTTACGGCGTACAGTTTCATCCGGAATCCATTATGACACCAGAAGGATACCAGATGCTTAGAAATTTTATAAAGGAGATATAAGCTATGATTAAAGAAGCAATCGTAAAAATTGTAAATAAAGAAGACCTGACCTATGATGAGGCGTACGCTGTAATGAATGAAATTATGAGCGGTGAAACGACACCGACGCAGAACGCGGCGTTCCTTGCGGCGCTTTCCACCAAAAGCGCAAGAGCCGAAACCACAGATGAGATCGCTGGCTGCGCGGCAGCCATGAGAACGCATGCAATAAAGGTTGAAACGGGGATGGAACTGTTTGAGATTGTTGGCACTGGCGGTGATAACGCGCACAGTTTCAATATCTCCACCACATCTGCCCTTATAGCTGCAGCAGGCGGCATGAAGGTAGCAAAGCATGGAAACCGCGCGGCCTCCTCTCAGTGCGGAACGGCAGACTGCCTGGAGGCTCTTGGCATAAACATTAAACAAAGCCCCGCAAGATGTATTGAGCTGCTGAACGAGGCTGGCATGTGTTTCTTCTTTGCTCAGAAATACCATACATCGATGAAGTATGTAGGTGCTGTCCGTAAGGAGCTGGGCTTTCGTACTGTATTTAATATTCTCGGCCCGCTTACAAACCCTGGCGCGCCATCAATGCAGCTTCTCGGTGTGTACGATGACTATCTTGTGGAGCCGCTGGCACAAGTGCTGATTAGCCTTGGAATCAAACGTGGAATGGTGGTCTACGGCCAGGATAAACTGGATGAGATTTCCATGAGCGGGCCGACGACCGTATGTGAGATCCGTGACGGCTGGTTCAAATCTTCTGTTATTGCGCCGGAAGACTTTGGTTTTGAACGCTGCGCAAAGGAAGACTTAAAGGGCGGTTCTCCCGAAGAAAACGCGAATATTACCCTTGCAATCTTAAATGGTGAAAGAGGACACAAGAGAAATGCTGTTTTAATGAATGCAGGCGCGGCGCTGTATATTGGAGGGAAAGCTGACAGCATGAAAGCGGGCATTGCTTTTGCCGCAAAGCTTATTGATTCTGGAAAAGCGCTTGAAACGCTGAACAAGCTAATAGAGGTTAGCAATCGTCCGGAGGTGGAGGCATGACAACCATATTAGATCAGCTTGCCAGCTATGCCAGAGAGCGTACAAGGCAGGCAAAGATGAAACTACCCCTGGAAGAAATCAGGAAGCAGGCCATTTACCTGCCCCATGGAGCGTTTGCCTTTGAACATGCATTGAAAAAGCCAAAGCTTTCCTTTATCTGCGAATGCAAAAAAGCATCTCCATCCAAAGGTTTGATTGCGCCTGATTATAGGTATCTACAGATTGCAACAGAATATGAGGCGGCAGGCGCCGACTGTATTTCTGTGCTGACCGAACCGAAATGGTTTTTAGGAAGGGATGAATACTTAAGTGAAATTGCGAAAACCGTTTCCCTCCCGTGTATTCGAAAGGATTTTACGGTGGATCCGTATATGATTTACCAGGCAAAGGTGCTTGGAGCGCAGGCAGTGCTGCTGATTTGTTCCATATTAACGAAAAAAGAAATAGAGGAGTATATAGCTCTTTGCGATGAACTGGGACTGTCTGCTTTGGTAGAAGCGCATGACGAAGCGGAAGTAGACCTAGCCGTTCAGGCCGGCGCGCGTATCATCGGTGTTAATAACCGAAACCTTAAGGATTTTTCTGTTGATACAGACAATAGCCGCAGGCTTCGTGATCGGATACCTGGTGATATCCTGTTTGTTTCAGAAAGCGGTATCAATAGTGCCAAGGATGTGGCAAGGCTTCGTGAGATTGGCGCTGATGCTGTGCTGATCGGTGAAGCGCTGATGAGAGCGCCTGATAAAAAAGCCAGGCTCAACCAACTGCAGGTGGCGCTATGACAAAAATAAAACTTTGCGGCCTCTCGCGGTCTTGTGAAATAGAAACCGTGAATGAGTTAAAGCCGGAATATATCGGATTTGTCTTTGCAAAGAAAAGCAAGCGATTTATCACACACCAAAAGGCGGCAGAGCTGAAGCAGCTACTTGCGGATACAATTCTGGCTGTGGGAGTATTTGTAAATGAGAATCCGGAAACGGTAGCAAGTCTTTTGAACAGGAACATTATCCAAATGGCTCAGCTCCACGGCAGTGAGGATCCAGATTATATCCGCCAACTGCGGACGCTGACAGACAAGCCGATTATCAAGGCCTTTACCATCAAAAATCAATACCAGATTAAAAATGCCGCGCAGAGCCCAGCCGATTATGTATTGCTTGATTCCGGCGCGGGTACTGGAACCGTATTTGACTGGAAACTGATACAAGATATCAGAAGGCCGTATTTCCTTGCCGGAGGTCTTTCACCTGAAAATGTGGAAGATGCAATTAAGTATTTGAACCCGTACGCTGTGGATGTAAGCTCTGGCATTGAAACGGACAAAATCAAAGATAAACGAAAGATGGCAGAATTTGTGGCTGCTGTCAGAAAGGAAAACAGACTATGACAAATAATTGTTCTAAGGTTATCACTGAAAAGAGCCGCCCACAAGGGACGGCTC
>CAJUTC010000063.1 GCA_910589195.1 uncultured Lachnospiraceae bacterium | reverse complement strand
AAAATTAAGAAATACCATAGCATCACTGAAACTTAAATAAACTGTCTGGATGGAATTATTTAAAATAATCATTTGCTATTTGTAGTTATTAAAAGAAAAAATTTTCTTCTTCGCTACTAATTTCGCAGATTCTTTCCATCTGCGAAATGCAAAAAATTCAACAAGGAATTTCCCGCAAAATGCAATGAAAATCCAGTAATGTTCAAGTTTTCTCTACCAGTCCTAGCCGTGAATTTGACCATAAATTTGACCATAAAAAGCAGAAAGGCCATCCATATAGCTACGCTTTGTGTCCATAGAAGGATGCACGTATCGATTCAAGGTAATCTGCACATCAGAATGTCCTAATAACTCGCTAAGACTTTTTACATCCATTCCACCTTCAATACAATTTGTTGAAAATGTATGCCGCAGTACATGAAAATTTTTATTTGCAGAGCCAGCTTTTTGCAGGATCTTTTTAAAATGATTTTGCAGTGTTCGTGGTTCTAGTGCTTTATTTCCGCCAAATATGTATGGTTTCTCTCCTTTAAACTGAAACAGCAATTTCACAATGGCAGACGGCAATGGGATCTCTCTTCGTGAATGTTCGCTTTTTGGCGCTGTTTCCATTAGCATGGTTTTGGCCGAATGCCCATTCACATAAAGCCGCTGTGCCGTCCGGTTAACAGTAAGCAGGTGATTTTCCACATCAAAATCCTCCCATTTTAACGCGCATAATTCTCCTAGTCTTAGTCCAGTATGCATGCACAAAAGAATCGCTAGTTTATAGCGGTCCATTTCCTGATACAGAACCGAAAACAACCTGGCCTGTTCCTTTTTACTGAACACTTCAACCTGCTTTTTTGGCGTATGAAAAGAAGGCCGTGCTAAAGCAGGTGGATCAACATTGTACATTCTAGACGCAAACTTTAAAATTTGATTCAAAACACAATAAATACTTTTTCTAATACTGTCTGATAAAGAAGAAAAAGCTGTTTTCTGATCCACTGCTTCTACCATTGCTGCCATATTTTTATTCTGAAAGCCACTTTTTAAATGCTTCTGGTAAATAAACCGATATTTTACATAAGTTGAACACTTCTTTTTTTCCATGACCTCTTTCAGCCATTGTTCAGCCATATCCGAAAAACAAAGGACTGACCATATCCTTTTGCCTTCACCACTCCTATTCTCTTTTTCTTGTGATTCGATTTTCTTTTCTGCCAATTTTTCTTTCACTACCTTATAGGAGGTTCCATACACCGATCGATATAGCTGATGTCCCTTTTCCGCACTGTATATTCGATATCGTCCTTCCCAACGTCCATCTTTTCTTTTCCTGATATTTTCTCCATGTCTTGCCATACGTTACCCTCTTTTTCCTAGATTTTGACCATGAATCTGACCCCAAAAAGCTTGTATGTTTACCATTTTTCATTCACACTGTCTTAATTTTACAAAAAAACCGAAAAAAACATGTAGCAATTCCTTGTGATATGTGTTAGAATGGCATCATTGAAATCGAATCAAGGTAAAAAAAACCTTTTTATGGGAAAATATGATAATATTGCATTTCGCAGATGGAAAGAATCCAAGAATGAATGCCTCCCATCAGAAGATGAGCTTCTTTACAAAATTAGCAGCAGGCTATAAAACCGCCTGCTTTTTATGCTACCCATTTTTCTATTTATGATCCAACTGAAACTAATTTTAAAATTTACATTGCTACATATTTGGAGCAAAAAATTAAGGCCGGAAATCCATATCAGATTCCCAGCCTGTAGTTTCACTAATGTTGTTCGCCATCATTTCCTCATAGCAATTAAAATGTCAAACAGTAACTTCAACTTAAATTGCATAAATTGGCCAAAATTGTGCCAGAATTGCACCAAATATATTTTATTCCACCCTCCAAATTTCCTGCGCTCCATCTTCTCTGGTATGCCAGCAGGCGCCTTCTAAAGGGCCTCCCGGTGTATTATCAAGGAAAAACCAGTCGCCGGAACCGTCTGCAGCATCTGTGGCATTGCCGTCCCACCGGTGCCATCCAGTGCAAACATATCCGTTCGGGTTAAACAGATACCAATGGTGGTTAATTAATTCCCACTGATTCTTCGGATAGGAACCATCCTTGTTGCGGAACCACCAGCCAATCCCATCCTTGATCCATCCGGCCTCCTGCTCCTTGGCCGGCCATGTTTTCATAAAAGCCTCCGGATTGGGATACAAGGATTTTATTTTCCCGGTTCCGCTTCCCCAGTCTGGCAATTGGAAATGGGGCTTATCCACAATACTTTTCCAATTTCCGCCCCATTCTAACCCCAGCTCTACGCCGATGCTTCCGACCCGTTCAAAAAATTTCCCGGACTCATTGTAAGCGCCATGGCCATCATTCCGAAAAAAGTCAAACGCGGTTCCCCACTGATGAAAGGAGCTGTAGGAGCTTCCCGGCGCATTGGTTACAATCTGCCCTGGCTTAGTCCTTCCCTGCGCATACAAAGCATCCTGTTCTGCCTTTGTCCGAAGGGTTTCCCCAATTTCAATTTTTAATCCCTGATGACCGCATTCTTCTTTTAACTGTACGGCAAGCACCTGCAGGCGGGGATGGCAAAGAGTTATATCCCTCATAACGAACCTCCTCTTCTTTATCGGATACCTGGCCTGGATCATTCTTGTCAGGCATCCCAACACATTTCATTGTGTTCCCTATATCATATGAAAAAAGAAGACAAGTCGTTCCTCGTCTTCCATCAAAACAAAAAAGCCGCAATATTTTTCCGTAATTTTCGGAAACTTCCCATTTCGCCTTCATATGATAAAGTAAAAAAGCAAGAGGTCTTATTATGGCTGAAAACGATTCCTATCAAACACCATCTGCCACACCAGATAATTATAATTCTAATGACAACACAGAAACTGCCGGATGGCACAGTCCTACCCAGGGCGGCCTTACCACTCCCATCGCGCCAGAAGGCGGCATCCCCGCTTATCCAGGTAATATGAACGGATCTGGAAACAACAATGACGGAATTTCCCTTCCCATTGCGCCGGAGGGCGGCATCCCCGCTTATCCGGGCGATATGAACAATTCCGGAAATGGAGATTACGGCATTTCCCTTCCTATCGCGCCGGAAGGCGGCATCCCTGCTTATCCGGGCAATACTTGTGATAGCTGCATTACCTGCCCTAACTGCCCCACCTTCCCGATTTTCCCAAGCATTCCTTCCAACCCTGTTATCCCCCGGTATGGCCAGGTTCGCTTTATTAACGCCTCAACCAACAATTTTCCGGTAAACTTTAGCATTGACGGAACTGCTTATGCTTCGAATTCCCAGTTTAGCAATGTTTCCCATTATCAGGAGATTTCCGATGGCTTCCACACCGTATCGGTTAAACGCACCACAGGAATGCAGGCACTTTTACTGCAGCAAACCTTCCCCTTTATCGCAGGCCAAAAAGTTACCATGGTATTAATGGATGCCCGGGAAGGCGGCCTGGAAATGATACAAATTACCGACACTGGCTGCAATAACTTGCCAACTGGCTATGGCTGCTACCGGGTAGCGAATGTAAGCTACAGTGGTTCCAGCTTTGACGTGCGGATGTATAACGGCGATACGGTATTCCGAAATGTAAGCTTTTCCCAGGTAACTTCCTATAAGCGGGCATTAGCAGGCAACTACACCTTTTATCTGACCAATACCAATTTCTATGGGGCAATCCGTGAGCTTCCAGTTATTATTATCGGAGCAATCACAGGAACCAGCCCAATATCCAGGCCTTTGGCTACCGGAAATGTAACCATACAGGCTGGCCAGAATACTACCACTTATATTATGGGTAATACCTGGTCTGCTTACAGCCTGCGAATGGTTACTGTTTATGACTAATGATAGAGAGCGCGATAGCTATACTGGTTAAACAGATTAAGTTTTACAGCACCCCTTCAAAACTATCCTGAAGGGTTTTACAGGAGGAGGCAAAGCATTCTGCCTCCTCCCTGGTTAGCGGCAGCTCCAGTACCCGGCGGATACCGCTTCCGTTAATCACACATGGAACCCCAATGAATACATCTCGCTGTCCATATTCCCCTCTGAGCATGGCGGATACCGTCAATACGCTGTTTTCATCTCCAAGTACCGCCTTAGTAATCCTGGTTAAGGCCATCCCTATCCCATAGTAAGTGGCTTGTTTGGCATCAATGATTTGGTAAGCAGCTCCCTTTACCTGGCCCGCGATTTCCTGCAGTTTTTCCCAGCTTATGGCTTCTTCTTTGCCGCTTTGAGTTATTTTATCATCCTTTTGTTCTTCATTCCCCGGTTGGTTTTCTTTATTTTTACATAATTCCAGAATCGGTTTTGTCGCTACCATAGCCTGGCTCCAGGGGACAAATTCGCTATCCCCATGTTCGCCCATCACATAGGCATGTACATTTCTTGGATCTACGTGGAGATACTCTCCCAGAAGGTAGCGCAGCCTGGCCGTATCCAGGGCCGTTCCGCTTCCTAATACCCGCCCGGCATTAAAACCGGACAAGGCGCAAGTAATCCGTGTCATTACATCCACAGGATTTGTGGCAACTAAAAAAATTCCGCTGAAACCACTTCTGGTAACTGGTTCAATAATTGAACGAAATACCTGTGCATTCCGTTTCAGCAAATTCAGCCTGGTTTCTCCCGGCTTTTGGGCTACACCGGCGCTGATCACAACTAAATCCGCATCCCGGCAGTCACTGTAATTTCCGGCGTAAATTTCCATATTAGAGGCAGCAAAGGCGAGGCCATGGTTTAAATCCATTGCCTCGCCCATTGCTTTCATCTCATTGGCATCAATTAAAACCAGTTCGTCGCACACCGTCTGGTTTAACAGGCAATAAGCATAGCTCATCCCAACCATGCCGCAGCCTACTAATGCTACTTTTCTCTTATCAATTCTCATTAAAAACTCCCTCCTTACGGCAGATTCTTTCTTGCTTAGTATGGGAGTTTTTCCAAAATCTATGCTTCTTTTAAAGCTTACTTCTTTTCAATCTTACTGAAAATCCTTTCGATTTCGTGCTTACAAACGGTTCAGCTTCTTTTCCATCAATTCGCTGTTGCTGCTGTACATAATTGCGTGTTCTTTCGAGATTTTCCCTTCCCGGAACAGGCGCAGCAGGCTGTTATCCATGGTGACCATCCCATTTTCAGCAGACGTAGAGATCACGCCGTCAATCTGATGGATTTTCGCCTCACGGATCATATTCCGGATAGCATTATTTAAAAACATGATTTCCAGCGCTGGCACTACCCCTATTTGATCCTTTAATGGAATTAACTGCTGTGACACAACTGCCTGGAGTACCATAGAAAGCTGAATTCGGATCTGGGCCTGCTGATTCGGAGGAAAGCTGTCAATAATACGGTCAATGGTATTCGCCGCCCCAATCGTATGAAGGGTGGAAATCACCAAATGCCCTGTTTCCGCTGCTGTCATAGCCGTCCGGATGGTTTCAAAATCACGCATCTCCCCAAGAAGGATTACATCCGGCGCCTGGCGCAAGGCGGCTCTCAGCCCGCTCATATAGCTGTCAGTATCATTTCCTACTTCACGCTGGGTCACCACGCTTTTATTGTGGCGGTGAAGATACTCAATGGGATCTTCTAAGGTAATCACATGAGCGTTCCTTGTATTATTAATTTCATTGATGATACAAGCTAATGTGGTGCTTTTTCCGCTTCCTGCCGGCCCTGTTACCAATACCAGACCCTTTGTCATCTTGGAAATCTCGATTACATTTCTTGGCAAGTTTAATGCCGTAAAATCCGGCAGATCAAACCGGACAATGCGGATAATGGCAGCCAGAGAACCTCTCTGACGCATGACACTGGCACGGAAGCGGGATAAACCTTTTATGGCAAAAGAGAAATCGTCATCTCCTCCTTCTGATACTTTTTCAATATCCCGATGTCCTGCCAGCTCATATATCTGCATGATAATCTTATCCATCTCTTCGGGGAATATTTTCTCCTCTCCCAGGTAAACAATCTTTCCCCCGATTTTATAGGAAAAGGGCATTCCAGGTATCAGAAAAATATCTGACGCTTCCTGTTCTACCGCCTGTTTAAAAAGCTGTAACACATCCATCTTGTTCCTTCCTCCTTAAAACCTCATTCGCTGTTAATGATTATTCTCCGCTCCAAACCGGCATATCCTGGTCGATCTCATATTCCTCATAATTATATACCTTCCACTGCCGTACCCAGGTCTTCCCCTGTCCCTCTTCCCAGGACAGGCCTATCTTCACCATAAGGGCCTGGCCGCTGTCCATCCGGATCTCTGTTATGGCTGCCTGCTCGTCTGGAAGGTATGCTTCCTTTAGCGCCTCTTCTAAGTAGGTTTGCGGATCCTTTGGATTTTCTTGGATCGCCTGCTTTACAAGCTGATCCACTTCCATCCGGAATGCCTCCCCTTTAGCGTCTGCCTGATAATAGCCAGATACCGCCGCTCCGTTGCGCTCTGCCAGATCCAGGTCATTTTTCGCGCTGGTTAGCGATAACAGTCCGAATGTTCCCAGGCAAAGAACAATAAAAATCAGGATCAGGGAAGCGCTTCCAATATTAGCGCTGCTTTTCATCTCACTTTTGGCCATTGCTTCCCTCTCCTTCTGATATATATCGTTTTACTTCCAGGGTATACAAATCACCCACCAGCTCCCGCCAGCGGGGATGTCCAAAGTCCCTTTCGATTTCTATGGTAAGGCTTTCCATACTTCCTGCCCCGTCAGGCGTTTTTTCCTCCTCCTGGCTGAGCACCGCAGCGTAGCACCCTTCTTTCCGGTCTTCCTTTATGCGTTCCCAGTTTTCGTCCCAATAGATAACCAAACACTGCTCCTGGGAAGAAGGCGGCTGTTCAGCCACTTCCGACTGGGCCGCGCCGCTGGTCACTACCTCATCATTTGCCGGGCGCTGGAAAACCGGGGCTAATCCTTCCAAACCGTAAGCCTTCCAGGTATCCGCCAAACTTTCCGCTGCCAAAATGGCCTGATTCTTTTCTCTCGCAAGCCGGCTCATGGAATCCGCCCGCAAAAATACCTGGATGCATACCGCGGCACACAGCAGAAAAAAACCGCAAACCATAATCATTTCCATTAAAAAGATACCAGATCCGGATCGTTTCTTACTATTCATTTCCACTTCCTCCTGTCTGGCCATCTTCCTTGTCCGTTTCGTTTTCTGGCTGCAATGCTGCCGAATTTGCCGGCTCTATCTTTGTTTCCCCGCACCGTAAGGCCAGGCTTAAGCTTCCGCTGCCTTTTCCTTCCGTCTTAAGATGGAGCATCCGTCCATCATCACTTTGGCTTGGGGTAAAGCCGTCGCATGTTAAGATTACAAGGCCGTCTGCCAGCCCAAGGCCATCTGCCGGATCAAAAAACAATTCACAGATCGAACCGTCACGGTAGTAGATCCAGGAAACGTAGTTTCCAAGCCCGCTTCCGATTTCCAGTACCGGGGTATCGTCTACGGTAATGACACGGACAGACCCTTCCTGATCCCCTTGGCGGACTTTGTTGGCCACATATTGCAGCGCCACGCTTCCGGTAAAATTCTCCTGAGAACGGACATTAATATTTTCATATACCTGTCCCCCAATCAGCACCGTGAACAGAGCGCACAGCACAAACACCAAAAATAACAGCATAGTAAACAGCACGTTAATTAGCTGTCCATGGTTGCCTGTATTCCGCTTAGACGCTGATTGTTTTACAGCAATATCTTCCATTCAAGCTTCCTCCTATTCTTCCGCCGGAATCACCGTAATATCCGGCATGATATTAGAGGCAAAGCCTTCATAAAATACATGATACCGTTTCCGGTCAATCTGGATTCCGTAATGCTCCTCTAAATATTCCACACTGGGCGGATAGCGCCCTTCAATGGCATAGCATTGCACCGTAGCCCTTGCGATGGCATTTCTTAAGGTTACATCCCCTTCTGAACGGGCTTTCCCGGAAAATGCGGACGCGCCGTTTACAAAGGCCCCGATTACCAGAAAAAAAAGCAGGACGGAAACAAAAAAACCTATTATATTTAATTTCTTTTTATCAGCTTTATTTACTTTCATCTGTCTTACATCCCCTTGGCCTCTTTTTACGTTATCCAATGGTGGAAAGAACGCCTACTAAAGGAAGCATAACGGAAAGCAGCACCAGACCTACCGCAACTGCCAAAACAGCAACCATGGTGGGCTCAAATCTGGAAATTACATTGTCAATGGCTCCGTCAGCCTGCTGCTCGTAATCCTGGGAAATGTCTTCCATTACCCGGTCTAAATGGCCGCTTCTGGTTCCGGTTTTAATCATCTGGATATGGAAGCCGGAAAACAGACCTGTGGCCTTCATGGATTCATAATAACTTTGGCCTTCGCCCAGCATCTGGCGGCAGCTTCCGATTTTTTCCGCTACAGCCTGATTTTCCACCAGTTCAGCAGCCAGCTCCAGCCCCTTTTCCAGCTCCAGCCCGCTGTGGAGCGTAAGCGCCAAAACGGAAGTAAACCGGCGGTTTGCAATGGCAAGGGCAATCTTGCTCCTTCTCTTTGTCCAGGCAATCAGATTATCCACTAGCGTAATCTTATGGCCCAGCCTGGTAAATCCCCAAACGGCGGCGCAAACAACAACCAGCACAGCGCCCACTGCCAGGGCCACCCCGCTGAATACGCCTCCGAACCGGATTGCTGACTTAGCTACTGTGGAAATTTCTGCTCCTAGCTGGGAATATACATCTTCGAATATGGGCATTACTTTAACAAACAGCACAAACAGTACCGCCAAAAGCATAAATACCATGATAATGGGATATGTAAGGGCATTTTTTATATTCCGCATCAGGAAATATTCTTTTTCATAATATTCCGCTAGGGACAGCATCATCCGATCCATGGTTCCGGTACTTTGTCCAAGCTTTGCCATCTTTACTACGTATGGAGGGAATGCCTTGGTATCCTCCAGTACCTGATAAAAGGGATCTCCCAGCTCCACGCCTTCCGCCATAAAAAGCAGCATGTCCTTTTCCCACTGCTCTCCTGCGTCTTCTGCCATAATAGAAAGACCTTCGTCTAAAGGCACTGCCGCCTCCAGAAGGAGGGCTACCTGCAGGCAAAACGCAGACAGCTCCTGGTTCTGGTAGCGGTTCTGTGCCCTCTTTTTATTGTTCTTATCTTTCTTATTTTCTTCTTTCTTATTCTCGCCAGCCTGCTGTGACGGCCCGCCAGATTCCAGGCCAGACTCTGTATCAAACTGCATATCCTCAAATTCACTACTCACGAATGTATTCCTCCATTAATTATGATGCCAGGGCCAAAACATTGTATGACCCCAACATCTTAATATGCATACTTTGCCTGATAAGAGCTGTCACCCGCGCCAAAGGATAAGCCGCCGCTGGATGCAAACGTGGGATCCATCAAGCTCCAGTTTGACCCGTCAAAATAGATAATGTCATCTACCCATCCCTGGTTTTTCAGATATACGCTGATCCATGCATGGTACAGATCCCCTGTGTAACCGATTACAAGCTTTGTGGGAATATTCTGGGCACGCAGCATTGCGGTCATTAAGGACGCATAGTCAAAGCAGATGCCATTTCTTGAAGCTAATGTGGCGTCTACATTCGGCAGGTATCCGCTTTGTACCGTAGCTGCCTTATCGTAATCATACGTTAAGTTTTCCACCACATAATTGAATACATTGGTTACCACGGTAATTTCTTCGCCTGCTCCGGCTGCTACCTGGTTGCTGATGGCCACCGCGTTGCTGTTCTGGTTAAAGTTTACATACTGATTCGGATACAAAAACGGGGTATACTGATTTTCCAGGGATACCTGGATATTTTGGCTGCAAGCCTGGGCATACTGGTTTCCGCTGATGTTCTCAAATACTTTAACAGAATAGCTTCCGTTACCTTCCGTTAACGGAAATACCTCATATGTATCTCTGGCATTCAGATTGTATGTATAGGTAGTTCCTTTTGTAACCTGTACTTTGATCTTGCTGTTTCCGCCGGTATATTTGATCATTATATAGCCTTGATCCGTATGGGACGCGTCAATGGTCACTTTATCGTTCCCGTACGTAACTGAACCGGACGCGATGGGAGTGCGGACCATACCATAGGCAGTCACCGGAACGGCTGCCAGACAAAGAGCTGCTAATAACGCGGCTGTTTTTTTAGCCAATTTTTTCATAACTATCATTGCAATTTCCTCCATTTCTCTGATAATTAATAATTAACTTTTATCCTTTTTAACCGCCGGCAAATAAGCGCTGGCGAAGGATTTCATAGGATAGTACCCCGGCTGCCACCGAGGCGTTCAGGGAACTAATATTCCCTTTCATCGGGATTGAGGCTGACATATCGCAGGTTTCTTTTACCAGCTTCCCCACTCCTTTTCCTTCATTCCCGATCACCAGGCCAATCGGGCCTGTTAAATTTAAACGGTACATGCTTTCTCCGTCCATGTCAGCACAGACGAACCACAAGCCTTTTTCTTTCAGCGCTTCTATAGTAGAGGACAGATTTGTTACTTTTGCCACAGGGGTATAGTTTAATGCCCCGGCTGAGGTCTTCGCTACTACGGCGGTAAGGCCTGCTGCCCTGCGTTTTGGGATAATAACCCCGTGGGCTCCCGCCAAATTGGCGGTGCGGATAATTGCTCCTAAATTATGGGGATCCTCAATTCCATCCAAAAGAATCAAAAACGGGGGTTCCCCTTTTTCTTCGGCTGCCTGAAGCATTTCCTCCACCTGGGCATAGGCATATGCCGCCCCGTAAGCAATCACTCCCTGATGCCTTCCAGAAGCGGACATTTGATCCAGCCGCTCCTTGGCCACATATGTGATAATCGTATCCTGCTTCCTTGCCTCCCGTGTAATGGACTGGATAGGACCGTCATGGCATCCGTCCTGGACAAACAGCTTATCAATGGTTTTTCCGGAACGGAACGCTTCCAGCACCGCGTTCCGTCCTTCTGTGGTTAGTTCTTCGTATCGCATACTTCCAGTTCTCCTATCCTAGTTAGACCCAAGCATACCAATTCAATCAGCCGGCCAAACTGTTCTGATAAAAACAGCCAGCCTACCAGCGCTTCAAACCCAGTTGCGAAACGGTAGTCTGTTACGGACGCGTTTTTTGCTGTGCTAACGGATTTCGCATTTCTGCCCCGCTTAAAGACAGCCAATTCCTCCTGGCTTAAGTCAGCTTCTAAAAGCTTAATTAGCTTTGCCTGGGCCTGGGCACATACCAGGCGGGCGCTGTGTTTGTGAAGCTTATTCACGGAACTGTTTCCCCCGTTCACCACCTTCGCCCGCACCATAAGTTCATAAACGGCGTCACCGATGTAGGCCAGAACCAGGGGTGAGTATTGTTTGGCATCCATTTCATTCATCTGCATGGAAGCTTTATAGTATTCCAGGAGAGTTTCCATCCCTTCTGGTGTCCTGATACGCTCTACACTCGTTTCCATTTTACGCCTTCTCTGGTATCTTCCAGCACAATCCCCATTGCCAGCAGCCTGCCCCGGATTTCATCCGCAAGGGCAAAATCCTTTGCCATCCTGGCCTGCCGGCGCTTTTCAATCAATTCCTCAACTTCCTGATCCAAATCCTGTGTCTTTCTCTCTGTGATAATCCCCAAAACATTGGAAAGATTTTTTATCTCCTGGGTTAAGCGGCTGATATAAGCTTTTGAGCTGGATTCTGTGGCTGTAGTATTGGCCAGTTTTACCATTTCAAATAACGCGGAAACAGCGTCTGCCGTATTAAAGTCATCCTCCATAGCTGCCTCAAACTTTTCCACCAGCCGTTTTAAAAGGGCCGCCCCTTTTGTTTCCTCCTGGAGCAGACCTACGCCAGGTCCTTCCTTTCCTTTCAGACCGTCCAGACGTTCCACAGCCGTTAAAATCCGCTCCAGTCCGTTTTTAGACGCTTCCATCAACTCATCGCTGAAATTAAAGGGGCTTCTGTAATGGGCGCTAAGCATAAAGAACCGCAGCACTTGCAAATCGTATTTTTCGCTAATCTCCCGGACAGTGAAAAAGTTTCCGGCGGATTTGGACATTTTTTTATTGTCAATATTTAAAAACCCGTTATGCATCCAATATGTGGCAAAGGGCTTTTCATTAGCAGCCTCGCTTTGGGCAATTTCATTTTCATGATGGGGGAAGATCAAATCCTCTCCGCCCGCATGGATATCAATCTGTTCCCCCAGATACCGCTTGGCCATAACGGAACACTCAATATGCCATCCAGGACGGCCTTCACACCAGGGCGATTCCCAGAAAGGCTCCCCTTCCTTTTTCGGCTTCCAGAGGACGAAATCATTTGGATCCTCCTTGCCCTCCTCACCGGTAACTTTGATCTCACGGAAACCGGACTGGAGTTCTTCCAGGTTTTTATGGGACAGTTTTCCATAGCCCGGAAAAGACTTTACCCTAAAATACACAGTACCATCTCTTGCCACATATGCATGGCCTTTGTCAATTAAGGTTTGAATCATCTCCAGCATCCCGTCAATTTCCTGGGTTGCCAGGGGATGTTTCGTGGCTGGCCTTACATTCATGCCCTCCATATCTTTTTTGCATTCTTCAATATACCGCTTAGAAACCGTATCTGCGTCTACGCCTTCCTCTATGGCCTTCTTGATAATTTTATCATCCACATCTGTAAAGTTTGTAACATAGTTCACCTTATAACCTTTATATTCAAAATAGCGGCGCACGGTGTCAAATATAATCATGGGGCGGGCGTTCCCAATATGGATAAAATTGTAAACAGTTGGCCCGCATACATACATTTTCACCTCTCCAGGTTCTAATGGTGCAAACTCTTCTTTTCTCCTGCTTAAGGTATTAAAAATTTTCATTTTCTGACTCCCCTGTCTTAATGGATTGGCCTTTCCCTGCCTGTTTCGGGCATCCGGGACAGCCGGCACAGCCTTCCTCCTCCCTTTCGCCTGAAAGCTCTATGCTTTCCGGACCGGTAAAAACTGTCTCCCGGTTATCCCCTGCATCATAATAACAATAATTTGCCACTTCTGTCAATAACGCAATGGCCTGGGCAGAAATTCCTTCCCCGGTTCCAGTAAATCCCAACCCTTCTTCCGTAGTAGCTTTTACGCTGACCTGGTTTTCGTTAAGCCCCAGAACCTGGGCCATATTAGCCGCCATCTTTGGACGGAACGGTAAAAGCTTAGGCTTCTGAGCGATAATAGTAGCGTCAATATTTTCAATCACATAATGGTTCTCATCTAAAAGCTTTCCCACATGCTTTAATAATTCCATACTGGATATCCCCTGATACCGGGGATCCGTATCCGGAAAATGTTGGCCGATATCCCCAAGAGCCGCCGCTCCCAAAAGCGCGTCCATTACCGCATGGATCAGCACGTCCGCGTCCGAGTGCCCCAAAAGCCCCTTTTCATAAGGAATTTCAACTCCCCCTAATATCAGCTTTCTGCCCTCTGCCAGCCGATGTACATCATATCCCTGTCCAATTCTCATTCTGGTTTCAATCCCTTTCTATCTATATGTTATGATATTGGAGTCAAAAGTTTTTTTGCCCTTCTGATATCCATATTCTACTGTATTTTCCTTACATTTCCTATACGGTCTTTCTTACAGTTTTAAGGCGTCTTTCTTACAGAATCATCCGCATCTTCCGTTCAATACACTCTGCCTGTATATCCATCCAGCTTCCGCAATCTTCGCCGTCTGCGTGAACCGGCATCGGGCGCTCCACGTGAAAGAATGCTTCCCTGCACTCAAACCTGCGTACCCCGCGGCGGTCTTTCTTCCGCAGAAAAAATGCGGAAATAACGGTCGATAACAGCTTCCATTTGCTTTCAAAGCTTACCACACAGACAGACAGCCTGCCATCGCTGCAGTCTGCCATGGGCGCAAATTGGAAACCGCCCCCTATAAAGGGATGGATCTGGGCAGATATAAAATAGATATGATTAAACTCAATTTTTTTAACCCGATCTAAAATAATATATCCTTTAACAGGTCTTGATAAAAACAATTGCTTCCATCCGGCCACAGCACGGCATACCCGTTCCAAATGCCGCCTATTTTGCGCCCCCTTGGCAAATTGGCGCAAAATACTACTTCCCACATCTCCATCCATTCCTAATACGGCGCCTACCGCAAACCGTCTATGCTCTGCTTTGCTTCCGAATGTAAGCACGCCGTAATCCAATAGACGGCAGCTTTTCGCTGAAAGAATCCGTTTTAACCCCTTACAGGGCGCAGAGGGCAGTTTTACGCTTTTAGTAAAGTCATTCCCTGGCCCCAATGGAATATAGCCCAAAGAAATCATCCCGCTAAAAGCCAAACCATCTAGCGCCTCATTTAGCGTTCCCTCTTCCCCTACCACTACAATCACCTTTGGCTCATGGCAGTTTCTCGTCAGCATTTTCGCTATGCCTCTGGCATCCCCCGGCTGGCTTGTAAGATAGCTCTCATATTCGATTGCTTTTTTCTTCAGCATCTTTTCCAGTTTTATCCATATCTTCTCTCCCCTTCCGGAACAAGAGCGGGGATTCACGATAAAAAAGTACATGAAAGTCCTCCTAGCATAATCCTTTCTTAAGTATAACACAAATAAAGGAAAAAGCGATGGTTTTCCATATATATTTTCCCAAATTCTGAAGAAAAACACAGAAAAACAGGGAGAAAAAACTTTCTGAAAAAATTGTCAAAAAAATGTTGACAATTAGAACAATAGGAGTTATACTGGTGGAGCAGTCGCAAGAACAAGCAGGTTTCCTGTATCAAGCAAGCGACGTTATGGGGTCTTAGCTCAGCTGGGAGAGCATCTGCCTTACAAGCAGAGGGTCACAG
>CAJUTC010000062.1 GCA_910589195.1 uncultured Lachnospiraceae bacterium | reverse complement strand
AGCTATCATAATCTGGCATTCGTGTATGAAAGCCAGGGAGAGTACCAAAAGGCGGGAGAGCTGTATGAAAAGAGTCTGCGTATAAGGGAACGAACCCTGGGAGAGGAGCATCCTTCAACTGCAACCAGCTATCATAACCTGGCGAGAGTGTACTATGCTCAAAGGCACTATGAACTTGCATTAGCTTACTGCATGAAAGCTTATAAAATTTTCGTAAGCAGACTTGGCTGTGAACATCCACGTACAATCATGGCTCGTAAAAATCTGGAGATAACATATGCAAAATGGAATTCAGAAGATAATTTTGAGCAATGGCTAAAAGATAAGATGAACGAATAAGCTCAGTATTCTCCAATCTGTCAGTGGATCAATCATGATAAAACGTTACAAAAGGCATATGCAGGTGGCACATGCCTTTCCTTTATTCCAATCGATAAAGCAAAACGCATAACAAGCCTTTGAAGACAGCAGAATCCATATCTCTACATGGTTTTCTGTAAAAAAAGTAAGGTGTTTTTTATGGAAGAATCATGATAAGATGGGATGAAACAATAAAGGAAACAGATAAGGGGCAATATGAAAGAACCATCATATTGGCAGAAAGGAAATTATATGCAAAAAATAAAGCCATCATTTATATTCCAGCATCCGGATATCAGGAAAATGCCCTATGGCGGCGATTATAACCCGGAACAGTGGCCGGAGGATGTATGGGAAGAGGATATGCGGCTGTTTCGACTGGCCGGGATTGACTGTGTTACCTTAAATGTATTTAGTTGGGCAGCGCTGCAGCCAGAGGAGGAACGGTATTCGTTTGAACAGTTAGATAAAATAATGGACATGGCCAGGGAAAACCAGCTTCATGTCATCCTTGCTACGTCAACGGCTGCCCATCCGGCCTGGATGGCAAAACGCTATCCGGAGGTTCTGCGGGTGGATTTTTCAGGAAGAAAACGGAAATTCGGCGGCAGGCATAATTCATGCCCCAACAGCCCGGTTTATCAGAACTATTCGGTGGCATTGGCTCAAAAGCTTGCAAAGCGTTACGGCCACTATGAAAATTTGATTGGATGGCATATTAATAATGAATATGGCGGGGAATGTTATTGTGAAAATTGCGAAGCCGCATTCCGGGGATGGCTGAAAGAAACGTATCAAACATTAGAAGAAGTAAACCGAGTGTGGAATACCAGCTTCTGGGGGCATACGTTTTATGATTGGGATGAGATTGCAGCGCCAAATTTGCTGAGTGAACATTTTGAGGAGGAACGAACCATGTTCCAGGGAATTTCCCTGGATTACCGCCGGTTTTTCTCCGATTCCCTTTTGGCAAATTATCGGGCGGAGTACCAGGCTGTTAAAAATATTACGCCAACCATTCCGGTTACTACAAATCTGATGGGATTTTATAAGCCCTTAGATTACCAAAAATGGGGCAGATACATGGATTTTATTTCCTGGGATAATTATCCTTCTAATGAAACGCCTCCCGCGGTGACTGCTATGAACCATGACTTAATGCGGGGAATTGGAAAAGGGAAGCCATTTGCCCTGATGGAGCAAACCCCCAGTGTGACCAACTGGCTTTCTTATAATGCATTAAAGCGTCCCGGCGTTATGCGGCTGTTAAGTTACCAGGCTGTGGCTCACGGCGCGGATTCTGTGCTGTTTTTCCAGATGAGGAGAACCATAGGCGCCTGTGAAAAGTACCATGGCGCGGTGATTGATCATGCAGGCCATGAGCATACCCGTGTGTTCCGGGAGATTCAGGCTCTTGGAGAAGAATTAAAGGCTCTTGGCAGCCAAACTATGGGCAGCAAGACACCTGCCAAAGCAGCGATTTTAGTCGATTGGGACAATTGGTGGGCACTGGAATACTCTGCCGGGCCAAGCTGTGATTTAAAATATTTGGATGAGGTGGAGCGGTATTATACAGCTTGCTATAAACAAAATATTCCAGTAGATATAATTTCCACAGAGGATCCGATAGATGGCTATAGCCTGGTGATTCTTCCGGTTCTTTATATGGTAAAGGATGGATTTTCCCAGAAGCTTAAGGCGTATGGGATGGGAGGGGGAACCATTATTGCTACCTATTTTTCCGGAATTGTAGATGAACATGATTTGGTTGTATTGGGAGGATATCCAGGCCGGCTTAGGGATATTTTAGGAATTTGGGTGGAAGAATGTGACGCCCTTCCGAAAGGAAAAGAAAACAGCTTTTTCTGGAACGGGAAACAGTATCCTGCTGTACTTCTGTGTGATATTATGCATATGGAAACGGCAAAAAAGCAGGCAATTTACGAATCAGATTTTTACGCCGGAATGCCTGTGATTTCCTGCAACCAGCTTGGGGCGGGAAAAGCCTGGTATATAGCCACCAGAAGCAGCGGGGAATTTTATCAGGACTTGATCCGGCACATTGCCAGGGAAACCGGAATCTGTCCCGTATGGGCTCCTGTGGAAGGGGTGGAAATTACAGAACGGCGAAATGAAACGTTCCGGTATCTGTTTTTCCTGAACCATATGGAAGAAGAAACGGCCATTGCCATGGAGCTGGAAGGGGAAAGCCCACTAGATGGAATGAAGTACCAAAAAGGAGAGCAGGCAGTGCTTCCGGGAAAAGGGGTTATGATTTATCGGGTAAAAATAGAACAAATTTAGCGGCATCTACAAAATTTTGGATGCCTGGTTATCAAAATTATTTAACCAGAATGAAATTAATTTAGCGGTATTTCGGACAATCATACCAGGGCAAAAGGAAATTCGGCAACATGCTCTTTTGCGGGAGATGGGATGCTGCCGAATTAATGGGGGTCTACAATCGATAGCGCGGATTCAGAAAAATGGTTGCTATCGATTGTAGAATAAGCGTATTTTGCTGCGTCTAATTTCGTATAGGAATGTCTTTGAATTTCCCATGTGGCCAGAGTGGAATGGTATTACTGGAGCACTCTGCCACTGGCGGGGAATCCGGAAAAACGGGATTCATTTTATAAGAATGCTACCCCATAACAACTTGGACAAAGCAATCATTCCCAGGAAAAAGGGGAAGCGGCGTTCTGGGCGCAACCTGGCATCCGTTTGCCGTGATTGAGCGAATCCCTGTTTGTACATGATCCGGATTTATTACATGAATATGATACCGGCATCCCCGGTAGCTGCGGTTGATTGTAAATTCGCTTATGGTTTCCGGAATACAGGGGTTAATGATAAGTCCCTGGTAATCGGGCTGGATTCCCAATATGGATTGAGAGATATTCACAAAGGTCCAAGCGGCTGTTCCAGTAAGCCAGCTATTTTTGGCTTCCCCGTGTTTGATGGCATCCCTTCCGGCTATCATCTGGGAGTATACGTAAGGCTCTGTGCTGTGGAGCTGGCTGATTTCTTCTAAATAGGCAGGAGTGATTTTTCGGTAAACCTCAAAAGCACGGTTTCCATTGCCAACCATGGTTTCCGCAATGGAGATCCATGGATTATTGTGACAGAAGATCCCGGCATTTTCCTTATATCCTTCCGGGTAAGAAGAAATTTCACCTAGATTCACATAATAGCGGCTGTAGGCAGGCTGCTGAAGCATGATGCCATAATCCGTATCCAGATACTGTTTTACGGAAGCCAAAGCCTTTTTTGCCAGCCCTTCTTTTATTCCGATCCCTGCTAAAATGCAGAATCCCTGAGGTTCAATAAATATTTTACCTTCTTCACATTCATTTGATCCCACCTTATTTCCATTGGCATCATAAGCACGCAGAAACCATTCCCCATCCCATCCAGCATTCAGAACGGACTGATACATGTTGGAAACGGCTGTTTCTGCCTGACAGGCTTCTTCCTCCTTGCCCAGCATCCGGGCAATACTTGCGTAATCCTGACCGTATTTCACAAACATTCCGGCAATAAATACTGACTCCGCTACAGGGCCTTTAGAAGGCCCGAAAGTTTGGAAGGATTCCCCCGGCTCTGTGGAATAGCAGTTTAAATTTAAGCAGTCATTCCAATCGGCACGGCCAATCAGCGGAAGGCTGTGGGGGCCTAAATGGGTTACTGTATAATGGAATGAGCGGGTTAAGTGCTCAAATAGTGTCTGTGCCTTGGAATCGTCATGTTCAAAGGGAACCAGCTCTTCTAAGATGGATAAGTCGCCTGTTTCCTTTAAGTAAGCGGCTGTCCCGGCAATCAGCCATAGAGGATCATCGTTAAAACCGCTTCCAATATCAGAATTTCCCCTTTTTGTCAGCGGCTGGTATTGGTGGTAAGCGCTTCCGTCTTCAAACTGGGTGGCAGCAATATCCAGAATCCGTTCCCTGGCACGTTCCGGAATTAGATGCACAAATCCCAGAAGATCCTGGCAGGAGTCACGGAATCCCATTCCACGTCCGGTTCCGGATTCAAAGTAGGAAGCAGAGCGGGACATATTAAAGGTGACCATGCACTGATATTGGTTCCAGATATTAACCATACGGTTTAATTTTTCGTCACTGCTTTCCAGGGTATAGGCAGAAAGAAGCTGAGCCCAGTAATCTTTTAATGCCTGGAGGGCATGTTTCACCTGATTCTTTGTGCAGAACCGTTTTTGGACATCCCGGGCAGGTTTTTTGTTAATGGTGCCTGGCCGTTCCCACTTTTCTTCTACAGGATTTTCTGCGTATCCCAGAAGGAATATCAGGCTTTTGGATTGCCCGGGTTCAAGGGTAATGGTGAAATGGTGGGCTCCGATTACCGTTCCGCCGCTGGCAATGGAATTATGCAGCCGGCCTTCTATCACGGCCTTGGGGCGTTCCATACTTCCGTAAGTGCCTAAAAATTCATTCTGATCCGTATCGAAACAGTCAAATGGCTCATTTACCGAATAATAAGCATAATGGTTCCGGCGTTCCCGGTATTCCGTCTTATGGAAAATTTCACGATCCGTAACTTCTACCTCTCCCAGGCTTAAATTTCTCTGGAAATTGGTGGCGTCGTCTACGGCATTCCAGAAACAAAATTCTACATAAGAAGTTAGCTCTAATGTTTCTGCAGAATTTCCCAGGTTGGTTAATACCAGGTGATTCACTTCGCAGGTTTCGTGAAGGGGAACAAATGCAGTAAGGCAGGCATTTATATTCCCCAAGGAGGAAGAATACTGGCTGTATCCTAAGCCGTGACGGCATTCATAGTGATCGAGAGGCGTCTTTACCGGCTGCCATCCTGGCGTCCATACCACATCCTTTTGCTTAATAAAATAGTACCGCCCATTAGTGTCAGCCGGAATATTGTGATAGCGGTAACGGGTAAGCCGAAGCAGCTTTGCGTCTTTATAAAAGGAATAACCGCCACAGGTATTGGAAATCAAAGAAAAAAATCTGCATTTCCCAGATAATTAATCCAGGGCTGCGGAGTTGTAGGCGTAGTAATCACATATTCTTTCGCTGCATCATCAAAATATCCAAATTTCATAAAGTCCCTCCCTCGTATGTGTGTTAAATTACCGTTCCATCATAAAATGAAAGAACAGAAAATCCAACCATTAAAAATGGTGATAAAAACCATGAAAAAACAGACATTGAAAAAGAAATAGAACACTAATTTTTCAGGGAAAAAAAGCGGATCCAAACCATATTTTAAAAGACGGTGATATGGTATTATTAAGGAAATGTATTTCTTATCCGCAGCCTGGCGGCTGTGGATATGGGATCAACTGGGCAGAGAAATGGTATCTGCAGTGGAGTTGGCAATTGGGAAACGTTCTCTCTAAGTGACGGATCTGGTCATAAGGCTACAAAATACGTTCCGATGCGGTGGAAAGTGATTCTTATTTTGTATCGTTAACCATCTTTACCTTAATGAGGAGTTTCGCAAATGCCTGGTTGGATTAGAGAAAGAAAGGAAGGCATCACATGACAAAGCAACAGGAAACGGGGTTTTTCCAAAGGATTCAAGAGGGAATGGACCAAGGCCCTTATACTCCGGACTGGGAATCCTTAGCAAAGCATAGGCCTCCTGTATGGTTTGGCCAGTCTAAATTCGGGATCATGATACACTGGGGCCTTTACAGCATTCCAGCCCATAATAATGAGTGGTATTCACGGAATATGTACATCCGGGAGAAAGAAGAATGGCATTACCACAGAAAGACATACGGGCCTCAGGATCAATTCGGCTATCAGGATTTTATCCCCCTGTTCCAGGCAGAACATTTTGAGGCAGGGGAGTGGGCCAGATTGATTCGGGAAGCGGGAGCCAGATACGTAATCCCGGTGGCAGAACATCATGATGGATTCCAAATGTATCGCAGCCAAATTTCTAAGTGGAATTCTTGGGATATGGGCCCAGGAAGAGATCTTTTAAAGGAATGGAACGACGCAGCCCAAAAGGAAGGGCTTATCTTTGGAGCTTCCAGCCATCGGGCGGAACATTGGTTTTTTATGGGACATGGAAGGGAATTTCCCAGTGATGTAAATGAGCCGATGAAGCGAGGGGATTTTTACTGGCCCGCCATGCCGGAACCGGATCATCAGGATTTGAAAAGCCAACCCTATCCCTCAAAAGAATTTGTGGATGACTGGATTTACCGGACTTGCGAGCTGATTGATGGATATCAGCCAGCACTGCTTTATTTTGACTGGTGGATTCAACATGAGGCCTTTAAGGAAGGGTTAAAGCTGGTGGCTGCCTATTACTATAACCGGGCGGCTCAATGGGGAAAAGAGGTTTCCATATGTTATAAACACGATGCCATGATGTTTGGAAGCGGAATCCCGGAAGTGGAAAGGGGAGGAATGGGGTGTGCGGCCCCCTTTATGTGGCAGGCAGACACAGCGATTGCGAAAAATTCCTGGTGCTATACAGATAGCCTGGAATATAAGACGGCAAGGCAGATTATTTGCGATTTGATCAGGACAGTGAGCAAAAATGGGAATCTGCTGCTGAATGTGGGGCCAAAAGGAGATGGATCCATTCCGGAGCCAGACCGGGAGATTTTAAAGGAGATTGGCCAGTGGATGAAGGTAAACGGAGAAGCTATCTATGAAAGCAGGCCATGGAGGACATGGAAGGAAGGGCCTGCCCCAGAACCAGAAGGGCAGTTTTGCGACCAGGAAGCGATTTCCTATACCAGGGAAGACATCTGGTTTACGGCTCGGGGTGACAGCATCTATAGCGTTCTCTTAAACTATCCGGAAGATGGGAAGATAAGAATCCGTTCACTGGCACAGTCCGCCAACCAGGATCGTCCCGGGTTTCACGGACTGATCCGGCAAGTACAGGTGTTGGGGCAGAAAAGTAAGCCTGCCTGGCGTCAGGACTTACAGGGTCTTTACGTGGAAGGGGAAACGGGAAAGCCACAGCTTCCAGTGGTAGTAAAAGTACAGATTATTTAAGGTTTCATGTAAAAAAAGTAAGGTGTTTTTCTGAAAAATGATATGGTAGGATGTGGCTGTAAACATTCAAGAATGGTAAAGAGAGGAAATCATTATGAAATTTCACAATGGCTGTTGGCTGCTAAAGGAAGGCTACCAAAGCTTTTCCCCACAGCAGGCATATGAGGTTAAGAAACAGGAATATGAGCTGCGCATTTTAGCCCCCACCAGATACATCCATAAAAAGGGGGGATACCCTGGATGGGGTGAATTTAACCATCCGAATTACAGCGCCTATGCCGGAAATGATCCGGGTGCAGGTAGTGCACCACAAAGGCGTCAGGAAAAAAGAACCCAATTTTCATTTAAACCTGAATCCGCAACCCCTTAAGGTGACGGAAGAAGGAAACCTCCTTCAGATAGAAAGCGGGAAGTTAAAGCTGGTGATCCACAAGGAAAACTGGTCCATGTCCTATGAAAGTGAAGGCAGGCTTTTGACCAAAAGCTTAAAAGGCGATTTGGCCTATATTAAAACAGACTGGAAAGGGCTGGCTTATGATGTGGGGAAAGAAAGCAATGCCTATATGCGCCAGCAGCTTGGCCTTTCTGTTGGCGAGCTGGTGTACGGTTTTGGTGAACGGTTTACCCCTTTTGTGAAAAACGGCCAATCCATAGCAATCTGGAATGAGGACGGGGGAACCAACACAGAGCAGTCTTATAAAAATATTCCGTTCTACCTGTCAAACCGTGGTTATGGCGTATTTGTGAACCACCCGGAAAAGGTGGAATTTGAAGTGGCTACAGAGCAGGTAACAAAGACCGCGTTCAGCGTCCCGGGAGAAAATCTGGATTACTTTGTGATTAACGGTCCAACTATGAAGGAAGTGCTGATGCGGTATACGGATTTAACCGGGAAACCGGCCAGCCTTGCCCCGTGGACGTATGGCCTTTGGCTTTCCACCTCATTTACCACAAATTATGATGAAGAAACAGTAATGAGCTTTATTAACGGCATGGAGGAGCGGGGGATTCCTTTAAGCGTATTCCACTTTGATTGCTGCTGGATGCGGGAATTCCACTGGACAGACTTTATCTGGGATGAACGGGTATTTCCAGATCCGGAAGGGATGCTTAGCCGGATTAAGGCGAAAGGGATACGGGTTTGCGTCTGGATCAACCCTTATATCGGTCAGGAGTCAGACCTTTTCGATGAAGGCGTGGAAAACGGATATTTCCTGAAAAAGGAAAACGGTGATGTATGGCAGTGGGATATGTGGCAGTCAGGCCTTGCGATTGTGGATTTTACTAACCCGGAGGCCTGCCGCTGGTATCAGGATAAGCTGGAAATGCTGATGGACATGGGAGTAGACTGCTTTAAGACGGATTTTGGCGAGCGGATTCCGGTAAATGTGGTATACCACAATGGGTCTGATCCAATGAAAATGCATAATTTCTATCCCTATTTGTATAATCAGACCGTATACCAGGTATTGGAAAAAAGGAGAGGGAAAGAGGAAGCCATTTTATTTGCCCGTTCTGCCACGGCAGGAGGCCAGAAATTCCCGGTTCACTGGGGCGGCGACTGCTGGTCTGACTATGAATCTATGGAGGAAAGCTTGCGGGGCGGTTTGTCCTTAACCAGTAGCGGATTCGGCTTCTGGAGCCATGACATCGGCGGTTTTGAAAGCCAGTCTACTCCAGATGTGTATAAACGCTGGGCAGCCTTTGGCCTTTTATCTACCCACAGCCGCCTTCATGGAAGCACTTCATACCGGGTTCCCTGGGCATACGATGAGGAAGCAGTAGATGTGGTCCGGTTTTTCACTCGCTTAAAGCTGGAACTTCTGCCTTACTTCTATTCAAGTGGCATACAAACTTCAAAAACAGGCATTCCGATGATGCGCAGCATGGCGCTGGAATTTGAAAAAGACCGCAATTGCAGCTACTTGGACAAGCAATATATGCTGGGAGATTCCCTTTTAGTAGCTCCTGTTTTTTGCCAGGAAGGGACAGTAGCCTACTACCTGCCAGAGGGGGCTTGGACTAATTATCTGACTGGAGAGCAAGCAGAAGGGGGAAAATGGAGAGAGGAATACCATGATTACCATTCGATTCCGCTGTGGGTAAGGGAAGGCAGCGGGATCCCCACTACCCCTGGCCGTACAAAGGCAGAATGGGGATTTGAAGATTTGGAATGGAAGGTTTATTTGGGAAGGAAAGGGGCAAAGGGGATTTTATCTGAAAACGGCTCTGCCGTACAACGCCTGTTGATTGAGCGCAAGGAAGACGGTTTGGTGATCAAGCTGGAAGAAGGAAGCAGCGAAAGCGAAGCGTCAATAGAGCCAGAAGACGGCAAGACCCTTGCCAGTTGGGAGCATCCGGTACGGATCCGTTTCATCAATTGCCTGCTAACATGGTCTGACAGGGGAACTTTGAAAAAAGAAGGAAATGATACAGTGGTAATCTTGCAGGAAAAAGACCAGGAAGTGAATTGTAAATTTTAATGTTTACCGTAGGTTTCCACAGTTGAAAGACCATTACCTTAGGCAGTTGAAATAATGTGCCGGCAGCATTTGTGAATTGTAAAAAAGACGGCAATCGATGTAGAAGAAGATAATCGGCAATTGATGGAGAAGAGCATAACTGGTAATCGATGGAGAGGAGTATAACTGGCAATCAATAGAGGAGAGAATAACTGACAATTGATGGAGGAGAGCATGGCAAGCAATCAAACGAAACAAATGGAAAGACAGGCAAAACAATATTGGAACCAGGCCAGGGAGCTGACTGCTTCCTTAACTCTGGATGAAAAGGTGGGGATGATCCACGGCGCCTCACTGTTTCAAACAAAAGGTGTGGAACGGCTGGGAATCCCGCCTCTGGTCATGTCGGATGGCCCAATGGGAATTCGCCAGGAATTTTATCCGGATCAGTGGAAGGCGATGGGACTTACAGATGATTCAGTAACATACCTTCCCTGTAACAGCGCCTTGGCAGCCACCTGGAACAGAAGGCTGGCAAAAGAGATGGGAAATGTACTGGGCCGGGAGGCAAGAGGGCGTGGAAAGGATGTGATCCTGGCTCCAGGAATTAATTTAAAGCGAAGCCCCTTATGCGGACGAAATTTTGAATACTTTAGTGAAGATCCATACCTGACAAAAGAAATGGCAGTTCCGTTTATCCAGGGAATTCAAAACTGGGATGTGGCAGCATGCGTAAAACATTTTGCGGTAAATAACCAGGAAACAGAACGGCTTTGGGTTGATGTAACAATCGATGAAGAAGCGCTGCGGACCTTATATCTTCCTGCTTTTTACGATGCGTTAAAAAAAGGCGGATCCTATACAGTGATGGGGGCTTACAATCGGTTATACGGGGAGTACTGCTGTCAGAGCCAGTATCTGTTAGGAGATATTTTGCGGAAGGAATGGGAATATGACGGCGTTGTGATCTCTGACTGGGGCGGCGTTCATGATACGGAAGCGGCAGCTAACTCCCAATTAGACATTGAAATGTCCGTTACATACGATTTTGATGAATACTTTATGGCAAACCCATTAAAACAAGCAATTGAAGAGGGACGGATTCCGGAAACAGCGATTGATGAAAAGGTAACTCGGATTCTGGTTTTAATGATGCGGCTTCATATGATGGATGGGAAACGGAAAAGCGGCGCATACAATACAGAAGAGCACAGGAAAACAGCGCTTTCTGTGGCCAGGGAATCCATTGTACTGCTGAAAAATAAAAAAGGGCAGCTTCCCCTCCCGGCCAAAGGGATTAAACGGGTACTGGTTATTGGCGAAAATGGGGTATGTGTCCATGCAAACGGCGGTGGCAGCGCGGAGATCAAAGCATTATATGAAATTTCACCTCTTATGGGGATTAAGAAATGCCTGGGTGGGAACGTTAAGGTAGACTTTTTGCCCGGATATTGCTCTAATCTGGAAGAAACGGATAATGGAGAAATCAACTGGCAGGAGGCAAGTTTAGAAAGCGGACACAAAGATCGGGAATCAAGTGGGTGTCAAGAAGGAAACGCTCCATTACCATTTGAGAAAAAGGCCGGGAAAAACCGGGAAGACCTAAGGAAAAAGAGAGATCAGCTTCGTGAAGAAGCCGTCAAAGCAGCGCCTTTTTATGATCAGGTGATTGTTATTGGCGGGTTAAACCACCAATATGATTGTGAGGGGGCGGATCGGAAGGACATGAAGCTTCCCTATGAGCAGGATCAATTAATTTGCCAGCTTTTAAAGGTAAGGCCAGACACCGTTGTGGTGCTTCTTGGAGGAAGCCCGGTGGAAATGGGAGAGTGGATCCACAATGCGGACAGTTTGGTTTGGTGCTGGTATGGCGGGATGGAAGGAGGAACGGCGCTGGCAGAAGTTTTATATGGACTGGTGAATCCTTCCGGCAGGCTTCCGGAAAGTTTTTATAAAAGGCTGGAGGATTGCTCAGCCCACGCCATCGGGGAATTTGCCAAAGAAGATCAGGTGGATTACCGGGAAGGCATCTATGTGGGATACCGTTATCTGGATGCCAGTCAGATTGAGCCGGAATTTTGCTTTGGCCATGGCTTATCTTACACTACGTTTTCCTACCACAATGGAAGGCTGGTGAAAGAAGGGGAAGACTGGTATCTGTCATGCCTGATTACAAATACGGGAAATTGTCACGGTTCAGAGGTGGTGCAGGTGTATGTGCGCCCTTCGGTGCCATCAAAAGAAGGCGGAATGGAATTGTTCCAGGAATTAAAAGGCTTTGAAAAGGTAGAGCTGAAACCGGGAGAATCCCAGATGGTATTTGTAAAGCTGGATGGAAATCCGGAAGGGAAACGGATTGCAGTAGGCGCTTCTTCCAGGGATATCCGTATGCTGTTATAATAAATTGATACCAGGGCCAAAAGACCTTTTGATGCCAACATCATAAAGTTTGAAAACGTTACCTTGTTCTAAGTCACACGTATCATTTGAATGACAGGCAATCAACTGATAAAGCAGGCACTGGGTTTCAAAATCCGGCGGCTGAAGCAGGCGTCTGGCAGAAAATACGAAAATCCAAAAACAACAAAAAATACAAAATGCCAAAGACAATTATCTGCATAAAATTTCTCATAAGATGATTTGCGAAAACCAAGTGACCATTTCAGAAAATCTACAGATAAAAATCACGATACGCCCCGTCATCTTGCAAAATCCATATCAGATGCATCTGGTATACACTAACAAGGGCAAACAGTTTCGAATTCTTCTTTACTTATGGCAAATTTTGTTGTAAATTAGTAGGGTAGTATAAAACGTACGATAGAAATGTACGGTAGGTTAACCCTAAAGGAGGAATTGAAATGGTTCGAGCTATCGTTGGCGCTAACTGGGGAGATGAAGGAAAAGGCAAGATCACAGATATGCTTGCAAAAGAATCCGACATCATCGTCCGTTTTCAGGGCGGAAGCAACGCCGGTCACACGATTATTAATAATTATGGTAAATTTGCCCTTCACCTGCTGCCGTCCGGCGTATTTTATGATCACACCACCAGCATTATCGGAAATGGCGTGGCGCTGAATATTCCTTACCTGATCAATGAGATTGATTCGATTGTGGAGCGAGGCGTTCCAAAGCCTCATATCCTGGTTTCTGACAGGGCTCAGATCCTGATGCCGTATCATGTGCTGTTTGATACTTATGAGGAGGCACGTTTAGCGGGAAAGTCCTTTGGATCCACAAAATCCGGGATTGCGCCGTTCTATTCTGATAAATATGCAAAAATTGGAATCCAGGTAAGCGAATTATTTGATGAAGCAGTACTGAAGGAAAAAATTGAAGGGATTTGCGAAACAAAGAATGTTTTGTTAGAGCATCTGTACCATAAGCCTCTTTTAGACCCGGCAGAACTTTTTGAAACCTGTTGCCAGTACCGGGATATGATCGAACCTTACGTATGCGATGTGTCTGCGTATCTTTATGACGGGATTCGGGCAGGCAAAACCATCTTGTTAGAGGGGCAGTTAGGTTCCTTAAAGGATCCAGATCATGGAATTTATCCCATGGTTACTTCATCATCCACCTTAGCTGCTTATGGGGCAATCGGCGCAGGTATCCCACCTTATGAGATTAAGGATATTATTACAGTTGTAAAGGCTTACTCCAGCGCAGTAGGGGCAGGCGCCTTTGTCAGTGAGATTTTTGGGGAAGAAGCGGATGAACTGCGGCGCAGAGGCGGCGATGGCGGCGAGTTTGGCGCTACCACAGGGCGGCCACGGCGTATGGGATGGTTTGACGCGGTAGCAACCCGTTACGGCTGCCGAATCCAGGGTGCGACAGAAGTTGCATTTACGGTTTTGGATGTGCTGGGCTATTTAAAAGAAATCCCAGTGTGCATAGGCTATGAGATTGACGGAGAAGTGACGAAAGATTTCCCTGCTACTATAAAGCTGGAAAAAGCTAAACCGGTTCTTACAACCTTGCCTGGATGGAACTGTGACATCCGTGGCATTAAAAAGTATGAGGATTTGCCAGAGAATTGTAAAAACTATATTGAGTTTGTAGAAAAAGAAATCGGCGTCCGGATTTCCATGGTATCCAATGGGCCGGGCCGGGATGATATTATTATGCGTTAGGGTGTGTTTGGATATTGCTTGATATTACGTTCAGCTATGTGGGCATGCCACAACCGTGAGGGTGGGTGGTAGGACAGTTGGATCTGGTCGTGTAGCTACCATTATTGAGTAATTGAAAATTCATTGAATTTATGGGGACTGTCAGGAAATAGACAGTTCTGAACAGGGCAAGGAACGGCTTACATGAGCCGCACCTCGCCCTGTTTTTTTCTATAAAAAGAGAAAAAAGAAGGCTAACGACAGCCATCTTCTCTCCGTTACATGTTATAATGTAACTATGCTTAACACTAAGTATTATAACGAATTTTTTGAATTAGAGAAACAGAAAATCAAATTTAGCTTTTATGAATTGAATTACCCGATGATGATCCGGTCCATACCCTTAAAAAAATGATGGAGGATATCGATTTTTCTGGGCTGCTGGCTTAGTATTCAACCAAGGGAAGAAATGGGTTCAACCTAATCATGATGTACGCAACGGTTGTTTATGCAGCCATGCGCGGGATCTGATTGTGGCTCTGTGCAGAAGGGATCTGGCTTTTATCTGGCCATTTGTCCGGAGGTGAACGATCAATTATCACCTGGCAGGTTTGCTGGATACAATCGATGCACTTTATACAAGGTATAATACATTGCTGTCCGAAGCCGGTTATGATCAAAAATATGGCTTTAGGTTAGATAAATGTGGATTGCATGAAAAGTTGAAGAAATCTTCAAGAACTTGCATATTTTTATTTTGTTGTTGGAGGATTTATGGTATAATTTAGCATAGTAAACTATTGGACGCTGAACTGAATGCTGGATTGTATCCAGTTGCAAAATATAAATTGAAGGAAATTCTAATGGTTAATAAAGAAATCAGCATGAAAATCGGCAAAGCAATAAAAGAAATATGGATGAAGAACATACCAA
>CAJUTC010000061.1 GCA_910589195.1 uncultured Lachnospiraceae bacterium | reverse complement strand
CATTTCCGGCTTTTTACGAAGTTGCTAGCACTCATTTCAAATGAGTGCTAATTTTGTATTGACTTTTTGTTCTAGCTGTATTAGAATAGGGAACGAAGACGATTACAAGCAGATGATAGCAGAAAACAGAAAAAAAGGAGTGCTGATTGATTATGGCAAAGTCAGGTAATTTATCCATTAACAGCGAGAACATATTCCCGATTATTAAAAAGTGGCTGTATTCCGATCATGATATTTTTTACCGTGAGTTGATTTCCAATGGCTGCGATGCGATTACAAAGCTGAAAAAGCTGGAACTGATGGGAGAATTTGAAAAGCCGGATGATATGGAATACAAGATTCAGATTACGGTGAACCCTAACGATAAGAGCATTGTATTTGAGGATAACGGCCTTGGAATGACAGAGGCAGAGGTAGAGGAGTACATTAACCAGATCGCGTTTTCTGGTGCCCAGGCATTTATGGAGAAATATAAGGACAAGGCCAACGAGGATCAGATTATCGGGCATTTCGGTTTAGGCTTTTATTCCGCGTTTATGGTGGCGGATAAAGTTACAATTGATACGCTGTCTTATCAGAAGGATGCCAAGGCAGTTCACTGGGAGTCTGAGGGCGGAACTTCTTTTGAAATGGGAGAGGGGGAGAAGGAAAGCTTCGGAACCAGAATTACCCTTTATTTAAATGAGGACAGCACAGAATTTTCCAATGAATACCGGGCTAGGGAAGTAATTGAGAAATACTGTTCCTTTATGCCAACTCCCATCTTTTTGGATAACAGCGCTGAAGGACCCCAGTATGAAACTATTGAAAAGGACGAGCTTACAGAAAAGGATACGATTGTAGAAACGATTGTAGAGGAAGCGAAGACAGAAGAGCAGGAAAAGGAAGACGGAACTAAGGAAGTGGTTGAGGTTTCCCCAGCTACGGAAAAATATAAGATTTTAAAGCGTCCAGCAGCGTTAAACGATGTGAATCCTCTGTGGAATAAGCATCCAAATGAGTGTACCGAAGAAGAGTACAAGGAATTTTACCGGAAAGTATTTATGGATTTCAAGGAACCCCTGTTCTGGATCCATCTGAATATGGATTATCCATTTAATTTAAAAGGAATTTTATACTTCCCCAAGATTAATATGGAGTATGATAGCCTGGAAGGAACTATTAAGCTTTATAATAACCAGGTATTTATTGCGGATAATATTAAGGAAGTAATTCCTGAATTCCTGATGCTGTTAAAGGGTGTGATTGACTGTCCGGATCTTCCGCTGAATGTATCCCGTTCTGCCCTCCAGAATGATGGTTTTGTTAAGAAGATTTCCGATTACATTACCAAGAAAGTTGCGGATAAGCTATCTGGCATGTGCAAGACGGATCGGGAAGCGTATGAGAAATACTGGGATGATATTAACCCCTTTATTAAGTTCGGATGCATTAAGGATGAAAAGTTCCAGGAGAAAATGAAGGATTATATTATATTTAAAAACCTGGAAGGAAAGTATCTGACCCTGCCGGAGTGCATAGAGGAAAATAAGGAAAAGCAGACCAATAAGATCTTTTATGTTACTGATGAGAAAGAACAGAGCCAGTATATCAACATGTTTAAGAAGGAAGGCCTGGATGCGGTAATTCTGACCCATAATATTGATAATCCGTTTATCAGCCAGTTAGAGCAGAAAAATCAGGACTTGAAATTCCTCCGCATTGATTCGGATGTAAGCGAGATTTTTAAGGAAGAATCCGCGAAAGAGGATGAAGAGAAGGACAAAGCAGAGGAAGAAACCTTGTCTGCCGCATTTAAGAAGGCGTTAAATAATGATAAACTGGAAGTAAAAGCGGAAAAACTAAAAGACGCCTCGGTGGCATCTATGATTACCGTGTCTGAGGAATCCAGAAGGATGCAGGATATGATGAAAATGTACAACATGTACGGAATGGATCCGTCCATGTTTGGCGGAGCAGGGGAAAGCCTGATTCTGAATAAGAACCATCCGTTAGTACAGTATGTGTTAGCACATCCGGAAGGCGAAAATACTGGGAAGATCTGTGAACAGCTTTATGATCTGGCAAAATTAAGCCATGGCAGTTTAACACCAGAGCGGATGACCTGGTTTATTGCGCGGAGCAATGAAATCATGATGATTCTGGCTGGAGAGAAAACAGAGGCATAAGAAACGCAAACATCAGAAAGCCTATAAAATAATCAAGACCATAAATTAAAACGGTAACAACGAATAAAAACCGGGTGGATCCGCTAAAAGGTGTCCATCCGGTTTTTATTACCGAGTATCCGGCCACGCGCCAGTGGCGTGTTTTGCCTGATAGGTTGTGCTTATCAGCCTTTGTCCTCATTTAAGTCGTCAGCAATCATGCCCAGGCAGCTGCCTACGGTGGAAATGGTTACGGCTACTACAAAAAGAACTAAAAGAATGATAAAACCGAAGAATGCAGCGAAAAATCCCATGTGCCTTTCTCCTTTTCTTTCAAATTTCCAATATATAGTATAGCATAGAAAAATGCGTATGAAAAGATTGAAAATAGAAAAAGATAATGCTATAATATGTAGTAATCAAAACCATATGATACGGAAATGATGGGAGGATATTATGACATACCGAATTATAGGAGATAGTTGCCTGGACTTAACAGAAGCATTAAAGAAGGATCCCCATTACCAGATTATTCCCTTGACGTTACAGGTGGGGCAAACTATGGTAGTGGATGACCATACATTTAACCAGCAGGAATTTATCAGGTTAATGAAATCAGACCCGGAGTGCCCCAAAACGGCGTGCCCTTCTCCGGAACTGTTTAAGGAAGCTTATGGCTGCCCAGAAGAAAATATTTTTGTGATTTGCTTGTCAGAGCATTTAAGCGGGACTTATAACAGTGCTTTGTTAGGAAAGCAGCTTTATGAGGAGGAGCATGGGGCAAAAAATATTTGTGTACTCAGTTCCCATTCCGCGTCTGCGGGAGAACTGAACCTTGCTATGTATATTCAGGATTTATGTGAGCAGGGATTGGCGTTTCAGGAGATTGTTAAGCGTGCGACAGCTTACCGGGATGATATGAAAACATGTTTTGTGCTGGAATCTTTGGATTATTTACGAAAGAACGGCAGGTTAAGCGGGCTTCAGGCATTCTTCGCCACAACTTTAAATATTAAGCCAGTGATGTCCGCCAATTCCGGCGTGATTATTAAGGTGGATCAGGCAAGGGGCATTTCAAAAGCGCTGCAAAGAATGTGTGATTATGCGGTTAACGCAGTAGAGGATACCAGGGAGCGGGTATTAGTGATTGCCCACTGCAATTGTCCGAAGCGGGCTGAATTTGTAAAAGCGGAGATGGAAAAGCGGGGAAGCTATAAAGACATTATTATTACAGAAACAGCCGGAGTCGCAACGGTTTATGCCAATGATGGCGGCATTGTAATTGCGCTTTAGGCAGGAGGTCTGAATGAAAGGAAGAAGTAGAAAAAAAGAAGGAGGCAGGCTGCGGCCCTGGCTCCTTTTTTGGGGATTGACAGTAATTGGTTTGTCTGCGTTAGGCGGCTGGTATGTGTGGAACGTGGAAAGGAGTCCACAGGATGCCTTATTTGCTGTTTACACAGAGGCGGAAATATCTGATTTCGATTCCGTTTCAGGGAAGGAATCATCTGCCAGGATGGATATAGACCTGGCAGACCAAACGGAGTTGCGGATCCAAATGGAAGTGGAATCATCTGAAACGTGGCAGGGGGAATCGGTTCCAGAAATGGCTTTGCCAAAGGAAGAGCCGCAAGAAATCGTTTTGGCATTTGCGGGAGATGTGCTGCTGTCGGATCATGTATTAAATGCGTACCAATCAGGAGGAGGGATCCAGGGCGTTCTGGGAGAAAGTCTTTTGCGGGAAGCGGAGGAAGCTGATTTGTTTATGGTGAACCAGGAATTTCCTTTCAGCAATAGAGGAACGGCTGCACCGGACAAACAGTTTACATTTCGCCTTCCGCCAGAACGAGTGTCTATATTAAAAGAAATGGGGGTTGATCTGGTTACCCTTGCCAATAACCATGCTCTTGATTTTGGAACGAATGCGCTTTTGGATACTTGTGCGGTATTAGAGGAAGCCCAAATTCCTTATGTGGGGGCAGGCGCAAATCTGGATCAGGCGAAAGCACTGTATACGAAAAACTTAGGCGGATATACGGTAGGGTTTTTGGGAGCTACCCGTGTAATTCCGGTAGCGGACTGGGCCGCCTCCCGATCAAAACCAGGAATGCTCAGCACATATGATCCGTCGATTTTACTGCAAGAAATTCAAAAGGGGAAGGAAATTTGCGATTACCTGGTGGTGTATGTGCACTGGGGCGTGGAGCGGGAGGAGTGGCCAAAGGAGTATCAGCGCCAGTTGGGTTTCCAGTTCTTGGATGCTGGGGCAGATCTGGTGATAGGAAGCCATCCCCACGTACTTCAAGGGATTGAATATTATAACGGGAAGCCTATTGTATACAGCTTAGGAAATTTTGTATTTGGGAGCAGCATACCAAGAACCGTTTTGCTTAAAGCAGCCTGGGATGGAGCAAGAACCAGATTATCAGTGGTTCCTGCTACGTCCAGTGGCGGATATACCCGAGAGATTACACAAGAGGAGGAAACCAGGGCATTATTCCAGCACTTGGAAGATATTTCCTTCCATGTGCTGGTAGGGACAGACGGGGAGATCCGGGAGGAAGTTGAGCAAGGAAAAGAAAATAATGGTTAACGTTTTTCTATGATGTTGGTGCCAAAAGGTCTTTTGCCGCCTTGATACGGGACTACTCCCCGCTTTGACTCTGATACCTTTATATTGTTATAAGGTTTCAATGGGAGCAAGGATTTTCTTAAATTGCAAAGCAAACATGGCAACGGTGGTAAAAACAGCCAAGATATCAGAAATTGGCTCGGCGATAAACAGTCCATTTACTCCAAGACTGCCAATGGCTGGTAGGATGATAGCCAACGGTATCAGCAAAATTACTTTCCGCAGCAGAGCCAGGAACATGGAGATTTTAGCCTGCCCTAAAGCAAGGAATGTTTGCTGGCAGGCGCACTGAGCGCCGAAAATCAGAAAGCCGAAGGCGTAAATCCGGATTCCATAGGAGCCGATCCGGATGATTTCCGGATCATTGGAAAACAGAGATATAAACGGTCTTGGAAACAGCAAAATCAGGGAGGTGGCGCAAAAAGAAAAGACAATGGAAGCGATAAACATTAGCTGAAACGTTTGGCGCACCCTTTCTGAATCTCGTGCCCCATAATTAAAACTGATAATGGGAGTAGCGCCCTGAGCCAGTCCCTGGATTGGGAGGAACAGCATCTGGGTTACAGAAAACAGAATGGTCATAGCGCCCACATAATAATCATTCCCGTATTTTTGCATCCCTGTATTAAAGGTAAGCTGAACCAGGCATTCTGTAGACTGCATAATAAAAGGAGAAACGCCTAAAGCCAGAACCGGAAAAAGGATCCTGGGGTTAAAACGCAGATACTGCTGCCGTATCCGGATCAGGCTTTTTTTCCCGCTAAGGAAAAGGAGTACCCAGATAGCGGAGATGGTTTGGCTGATTATGGTTGCAAGGGCAGCGCCTTTTACTCCCATATGGAAGCCATAGATCAGGATAGGATCCAGGATAATATTGGATATGGCGCCGATCAGAACGGTTAGCATACTAATTTTGGCAAACCCTTGGCAGGAGATAAACTGGTTTAGGCCCAAAGCTATCTGTACAGAAATTGTTCCTAAAAGATAAATCCCCAAATATTGGTTTGCATAGGGAAGCGTGGTTTCACTGGCGCCGAACATCATCAGGATAGGTTCTTTTACAACAAAGAAAATTCCACAGAGGCAAAGAGAGAGAAGGACAATGAATAGCGTAGCATTTCCTAAAATTTCTTCTGCCTGCTGGTAGTCTTTTTTCCCCATGGCGATCCCTGCCTTTGGCGCGCCGCCCATGCCGACTAAAGAAGCGAATGCGGAAATCAGAAGGATAATAGGAAAGGAAACGCCTAATCCGGCCAGAGCATACGTTCCGGTTTCCGGGATTCTTCCCACATAGATCCGATCCACCATATTATAAAGAAGGTTTACAATCTGGGCAAATACGGTGGGAACAGCTAGCTGCACCATTAAAGGGCCTAAAGGAGCAGAAGCCAAAGGGTTATTTTCAGAAGATTGGGTTACATTAGTCATAAGAGGACCTCGATTCTTTCTTTGTATTGCAAGGGGTGTCCAGGTTAAACTTTTCTATCAGCCGGTTTAATGATTTCAGCGACTGGGCCATTTCCAAAAGCTCATTGTTTGTGTAGGCGGAGAGAGCCTGGATGGTACTGGTTAACATGGCCTGGTGAAGCTCTGCTAACAGGCTTTGCCCGGAAGGCGTAATGGAGATATGAACTTTCCGGCGGTTCGTTTTGTTATGCACCCGTGTGACAAGCTGCTTTTCTTCCAAATCATTGACAAGCTTTGTTAACTGCTGCTTCGGGATCCGAAGCTGGTCAGCAAGATCTGACATGGAAATGGGCTGGGAACTACCTTCAAGCTGGCTTAATTCCAAAATAGCCTGAAAGGCCAGGGAATTGGCACGAACCTGATTTTCATGGCGGAATAAGGTTTTGGCCATATTAAAAAAATGGAAGGTAAAATCAATAAACTGAATGCCAGCGTTTACGGCAATTTCCGAATTTGTATCCGACTTTTGGAAGGTTGGTTTCATAAGGTATTCTCCTTATTTGACTTAGAACGGTTTGAGTGTTTGCGTGTTGATTTGATGGCTCATATGATTTGTATCACATTTTTTTATAAAAGTCAATAATTATTAAAAGTAAATAAATATTTATAATTAATGATTGACAAGAAAATAAAACCGTATTATGCTACAAGTGTTAATCGGAGCCGGAAGCCTTAAAAAGGCATTACCAGCGATTAAGGAGAAAACCACCATATATTTTAGAAAAGGAGAATAAAATGGGTGTAAAAAACACAAATTCAGATCATAATCCCAAAAAACCATTTCTGTATTATTATGGAATTGTGCTTTTGGTAGTATTGCTGTTAAATACCTTTCTTTTCCCGTCTATGATGGGGCGGTCAGTGAGAGAAGTTGGATATCATCAGTTTATTCAATTTGTGGAGGAAGGCAAAGTAGCGCAGGTATACCAAAATGATACGGAGCTGATGTTTGTTTTAAAAGAAGGGGAAAATAAAGAATGGGGCGTTACTGCTTATAAAACCGGGCGATGGTCGGATCCGGACTTAACCCAACGTTTGCTGGATGCCGGGATATCTTTTTCCCAGGAAATCCCGACCCAGGCATCTCCCCTTACCACATTTTTTGTCCAGTGGATCATGCCCATTGCGCTATTTGTAATTATTGGGCAGGTGCTAGGGCGGATTATGCAGAAAAAGTTGGGCAGCATGGGAAATCCTGCTATGACATTTGGAAAATCCAATGCTAAGATTTACGCAGAAAAAGAAACCGGAAAAACATTTGCGGATGTAGCCGGACAGGAGGAGGCAAAGGAAGCGCTAAAGGAGATTGTAGACTTTCTGCACAATCCACAGAAGTATGCAGAGATTGGCGCAACGCTCCCAAAAGGCGCCTTGTTGGTTGGCCCTCCAGGAACTGGAAAAACCCTTTTGGCAAAAGCTGTGGCAGGGGAAGCCCATGTGCCCTTTTTTTCCATTTCCGGATCGGAGTTTGTGGAAATGTTTGTAGGTATGGGGGCGGCTAAAGTTCGGGATTTGTTTAAGCAGGCCAATGAAAAGGCTCCCTGTATTGTATTTATAGATGAAATTGATACCATAGGCAAGAAGCGTGACGGCGGCGGGATCGGTGGCAATGATGAACGGGAACAAACCTTAAACCAGCTTCTTACGGAGATGGACGGCTTTGACGGACAAAAAGGCGTGGTAATTTTAGCGGCTACCAATAGGCCGGAGTCTTTGGATCAGGCGCTTTTGCGGCCTGGGCGTTTCGACAGAAGGATCCCGGTAGAACTGCCGGATTTAAAGGGAAGAGAAGCGATTTTAAAGGTTCACGGAAAGAATGTAAAGCTGGAAGACAGTGTAAACTTTAATGCCATTGCCCGTGCCACATCAGGAGCCAGCGGTGCGGAATTAGCTAATATTATTAATGAGGGAGCTCTTCGGGCAGTCCGTATGGGGCGCAATTTGGTGAACCAGTCGGATTTGGAAGAAAGCGTAGAAGTGGTTATTGCTGGTTATCAGAGAAAAGACGCATCCGTTTCTGAGAATGAACGGCGGATTGTGGCGTATCATGAAATCGGCCATGCCTTGGTGGCAGCCTGTCAGGATCATTGCGCGCCGGTTCATAAGATTACTATTATTCCCCGTACATCAGGAGCTATGGGCTATACGATGCAGGTAGAAGCAGGAGAACGCCATCTGATGAGCCGGGAGGAGGCGCTGAATAAAATCGCAACCTTTACAGGAGGCCGGGCCGCAGAGGAATTTATGTTCCGCTCTGTTACAACAGGTGCTTCCAATGATATTGAGCAGGCAACAAAGATTGCCAGGGCAATGGTAACCCGTTATGGAATGAGTGAGCAGTTTGGCATGGTTGCGTTAGAAACTGTGAATAACCAATATCTGGGGGGCGATTCCTCCATGGTATGCGCCCCGGAAACTGCCAAAGCAGTGGATGATGAGGTGATTGCCATTGTAAAGGCTCAGTATGAGAAGGCAATGGAAATTTTAAAATCCCATGCAGCCAAGCTTACAGAGTTGTCCGAATATTTGCTGGATCGGGAAACCATTACCGGGGAAGAATTTATGGAGATTTTAAACCGTTAATAAAAGAATTCTGATGCTGACACGAAAGCGATGGACCGTCCTATTGATTGTGAGATTAATCTTTAAGGCAGAATAAGCTTGTGGAACGCTCTTGTGTATGAGTGTGAATAAAAGGCGGCATTGAAACTACACAGGGGGATTTTTATCCGCCAATCTTCAGAAACAAAATGTGATGTCTGGCGGAAAGGCTGGCAGATTATTTGGTATTGATTATCCGGCGGTTTTCATTTCGAAACCGCCGGAATGTTTTTCTGGTAACAACAGACTTTAGTTTCCGCTGGCAGAATTTGTTTTTTTCTTTTTTGATTTCGGCGCAGGAAGTTCATGATAAGTAGCGGATATGAATTTTGCCATTTGGTCACGGTCATCCATGCTATCTATAACAAAATGAGATTTTGCGCCTGTATATGGAGCGGCTTCTTGGCAGCCGGGATAGGCAGAAGCCCCTGCTTTGGTTTTTTTCACGAAAAACTGGTTATCACAGATAACTCCGATAATTTTTTCATTACAATAAATTCCATAGTCGCCGAACATTTTTTTGTATGTAATGGTTCCGGCATGTTCTATCTGTTTACACACATATTCCACAAAATCCAAACTGGAAGCCACGCTGACCACCTACTTTCCAATCCAACATCTGCACTGCTGGATCCGTTTTCCGTTATCTCCTTGCTTTTCATCATAAGCGAATCGCGTTAGCAAATCGCAAGAGAAGTTTTTGCATTGTCCGCAATGGTTATGTTTGCTTGCTTCACAGCAAGACTTTATGGGACAGCTTTCTCCCCAAAAGGGTTTTTCAATTGTTGTACAGCCTTTGCAGACCATCTGTTTTTGGTAGGAACATTCGCTGCATAAAAGGCCACATCTTGATTCTACCATAAATCGCTCCTCCTTTCGGCTGATAATAACACTTTAGGATTCCGGTGCCATTCGCCCTTATTTGGCCCGGTTTGACTAATCAAACCTCCGCGTCTTGTAAAAGAGTTTCGCGGCTTCCTATATAATAGCACAAGCAACACGACAACAGGGTGTCATGTTGCTTTCCTTTATTTTAAAATCGCTGATTCCGGTTTCAAGATTCTGGGTTCAATTTTGTGCGCTTTAGAACCATCATGTTCGACTTTCCGCTCCATGGGCTCAGAGCTACAAATAGACCGCAGACTTCCTGCTGCGGCAATCCCTCCGGCAAAAGGAGTGATCTACAGAAAGACCGCAGACAAAACCGACAATATACCGGAGCATTGCCGGGTAACGTTTAAGAGCTACATAATGACAGCAGGCGGAACCTGCTTCAATCATGCTGACAGCTTCTTTCGGCCATAGTGTGATGATCCTTCGACGTCAACTTATTACCCTTGTACCGGTTCAGAATCGTTTCGGCCTGCTTTCTTTGGTCGTCCTGTAATTCCTTTGGGTCTAATACAAACACTTTATCCCCAAAACTGAATACCCATTCCCGCATATTCTCATAGCTTGCGAAATCGTGCTCAAATGACAATTTCCCATCTTCCCTTATGGAATAACTTTCGATTCCATATTCCTCGATTAAACGGTATTTTTCACTTTCCTCAAATACCGCCTTCAAATGGAGCTTGCCCTCTGTAAGATAATCTCCAATTGATAATGCTTCTTCGGGAATGTTTCTCTCAGAAAAAATGGTTTCTTCTATTTGTAAATTCCAAAGGCGGTTTAATTTAAACAGGCGGTAAGCTTGCCGATCGAAACAAAAGCCCAGCACATACCATGACGCCCACTTGAAAATCAAACGGTATGGCTCTACCTGGCGTACTGCTTCGCCTTTTCTGTAGTAATATTGAAATGTGACAAGGTGCTTTGTTTGGATTGCCTGTTTGAGTTGTTCAATTTTTTGAATGAGGGAAGCCTGATAGTGGGATCCTAAATCAATGATGATACTATCCTCCGCAAGGATCCGCTGCCCCTTGTCCGAAAGCTTATCAAGCAAATTGGCCAAGGCAGAGTTTCTTGATATGCTGTCCATTCCTCTAAGTCCTGCGAAAATGGTTTGCAATTCGTCTTTCGTATAGAATGTTTTATCAAATTTATAGCCGTCCGCAATCGAAAGACCGCCACCATACCCTTGTGTCGTAACGATCGGGATTCCGGCTTTGCAAATATGCTCGATATCACGATTGATTGTCCGCCGTGACACTTCAAACCGTTTTGCCAATTCAGGGGCTGTTATTTTATCGTGTTGTAGCAGAATTGTTATGATTCCAATTAAACGGTCTATCTTCATTTGTCTATCTCCAATCTGTCAAGATACCAGGGAAAATGACCTTTTGCCGCCAACATCCTGCCAATAGTATAGCATACAAGCGCCACAACATAAAGTCGTGTTTCAGAACTTGAAAAACACATTTTAAGAATAAAACATTTGTTCGAAAAATGGTTGAATATAAAAAATGGGTATGCTATACTTAGAAAGTCAATTACAAGGCAGATAGGCAATTGGGAACCCTTTTTAAGAACAGACCTGGCCCCAATAGGCCAAAACGGGATTCGGCGCAGAGGCTGATTGCCGCATACTGCCTATTTACCTATCCCCAGTATCTTGAAAAGGGGGGCGCAAACATTTATTACAAGGCAGATTGAAAGAGGTGACCCATGGCGAAGCAATATATTAAAATCCGCGGCGCAAATGAACATAATCTGAACAATATTTCGGTGGATATCCCACGGAATGAACTTGTGGTGCTGACTGGGCTTTCCGGCTCTGGCAAGTCCTCTCTGGCATTTGATACCATATATGCGGAGGGGCAGCGGCGGTATATGGAATCCCTGTCTTCCTATGCCCGTCAGTTTTTAGGGCAGATGGAAAAACCGGATGTGGAGAGCATCGAGGGATTATCTCCAGCTATTTCAATTGACCAGAAATCAACAAACCGGAATCCACGCTCTACTGTGGGTACGGTGACTGAAATTTATGATTATATGCGTCTGCTTTATGCCAGAGCAGGCATTCCGCACTGTCCTAAATGCGGGAAGGAAATCCGTAAGCAGACTGTGGATCAGATGGTAGATCAGCTTTTGACTATGCCAGAGCGGACAAAGATCCAGCTTTTAGCTCCAGTGGTAAGAGGACGTAAAGGCGAACATGTGAAGGTGCTGGAACAGGCCAGAAAAAGCGGCTATGTGCGGGTTCGGATAGACGGGAATCTGTATGAGCTTTCTGAGGAGATCAAGCTGGAGAAAAACATTAAACATAATATTGAAATTGTAGTGGATCGCTTAATCGTACGGCCTGGCATCGAGAAAAGGCTGACCGATTCCATAGAAACGGTTTTGGCTTTGGCAAATGGTCTTATGTTAGTAGACGTGGCTGGCGGTACTGGCGCGGCGGAGGGAAGGGCCGGCTCTGGCCTGTCAACGGGAAACCGTGACGCTGTCCTGGCAGACGAAACTAGCCGTTCGGATTTATCCGAAAGCCAGGAGCTTGATGAGCCGGATGGAAACATACTGCGTTTTTCCCAAAGCTTTTCCTGCCCGGACTGTGGAATCAGCATAGAGGAAGTGGAACCGAGAAGCTTTTCCTTTAATAACCCCTTTGGCGCCTGTCCGGAGTGCTTTGGTCTTGGTTATAAGATGGAGTTTGATGAAAATCTGATGATTCCTGACCAGTCCTTAAGCATTTCCCAGGGAGCGATTGTGGTTATGGGATGGCAGTCCTGTTCAGAGAAGGGAAGCTTCACCAGGGCCATCCTAGATGCCCTGGCTGAGGAATATCACTTCAGTCTGGATACGCCCTTTGAAGATTACCCGGAGAAAATCCATGATATCCTGCTTTATGGAACCGGCGGAAAAGAGGTAAAGGTCCGCTATAAAGGACAACGGGGAGAAGGCGTTTACGATGTGGCGTTTGAGGGTTTAATTGATAATGTGAACCGCCGTTACCGGGAAACGTTTTCAGAATCGTCGAAAGCGGAATATGAAACCTATATGCGGATTACACCTTGTCCCGCCTGCCACGGGCAAAGGCTGAAAAAGGAGTCCCTGGCGGTAACGGTAGGCGATAAAAATATTTACCAGGCAACCAATATGTCTATCGTTATGTTCCGTGAATTTATTGACAGCCTGATACTGACTCCCATGCAGGAAGCCATCGGAGGCCCGATTTTAAAAGAAATCCGTGCCAGGATTAGCTTTTTAATTGATGTAGGTCTGGACTATTTGTCCCTCTCCCGTGCTACCGGAACCTTATCCGGCGGGGAGGCTCAAAGAATCCGTCTGGCCACCCAGATCGGTTCCGGTCTGGTTGGGGTAGCGTATATCCTGGATGAACCTAGTATCGGGCTCCATCAGCGGGATAATGATAAGCTATTAAAGACGCTGCTTCATCTGAGGGATTTGGGCAACAGCGTGTTGGTAGTAGAGCATGACGAGGATACCATGCGGGCGGCGGACTACATTGTGGATATTGGTCCCGGGGCAGGGGAACACGGGGGGCGTGTGGTAGCAACCGGTACGGCAGAAGATATTATGAACTGTGAAGAATCAATTACTGGTGCCTATTTAAGCGGGCGGATGCAGATTCCAGTACCCCGGGAACGAAAAAAGCCAACCGGATGGCTGACGGTAAAGGGAGCGGCGGAGAATAACCTGAAAAAGATAAAGGCAGAGATTCCTCTCGGGGTTATGACATGTGTAACCGGGGTATCCGGTTCCGGAAAAAGCTCCTTGGTGAATGAAATCTTGTATAAAGCGCTGGCAAAGAAATTGAACCGGGCCAGAACGATTCCCGGGAAATTTACCAGTTTAGAAGGTACAGAACAGTTGGATAAAATTATAGCGATTGATCAATCGCCCATTGGACGGACTCCCAGATCCAATCCGGCGACGTATACTGGAGTTTTTGACTTGATCCGGGATCTGTTTGCTTCTACCACCGATGCCAAAACCAGAGGATATGCCAAAGGGCGCTTTAGTTTTAATGTAAAGGGCGGGCGGTGTGAAGCTTGCAGCGGCGATGGGATTATTAAGATCGAGATGCATTTCCTTCCGGATGTATATGTTCCCTGTGAAGTCTGCGGCGGAAAGCGGTATAACCGGGAAACCCTGGAGGTTAAATATAAGGGAAAAAGCATTTACGATGTACTGGATATGACGGTGGAAGAAGCTGTGAAGTTTTTTGAACATGTGCCGACCATCGCGCGGAAGATCCAGACATTATACGATGTGGGTCTTTCCTATGTAAAATTAGGCCAGCCATCTACCGAATTATCCGGCGGAGAGGCACAGAGAATTAAACTGGCATCTGAGCTGAGCAAACGGAGCACAGGAAAAACCATTTATATTTTGGACGAGCCTACCACAGGGCTTCATTTTGCGGATGTGCACAAGCTGATCGAAATTCTCCGCCGGTTGTCAGAGGGCGGAAATACAGTGGTCGTGATTGAGCATAACCTGGATGTGATTAAAACGGCAGATTATATTATAGACATGGGGCCAGAAGGCGGCGATCGGGGCGGTACGGTAATTGCCAAAGGAACGCCGGAGGAAGTGGCGCAAAATCCGGCCTCTTATACAGGAATGTATGTGAAACGTTATTTGCGCACAGAGCACAGCGAATAGGGATTTGAAATTTAGAAGTTTCTGGGAATTCGACAAAAAAGCTTGCTATTTGCCATGGGATTCGCTATAATGTGTTCATACAAAAGAGGTAGAACGTTTCCTCTTAACGGGAGGAAACGTTCTGGATGTTCCAAAGGATTAGGACAGGCATTGTACATAGGAGAATTCCGAGATATACATAAGAGTTTGAAGCTTTTGAAATGTTCTGATTACGAAAGATATGATAAATGACCAACGACAAGTGTTGCGAAATGGGCTGAAAGACCATAGATGCAGTGCCCAGAGAGCAGTAAAAAATACAGCAAATACCAGTTTCTCATACAAATGACAGATGCCTGTTGAATGAGAAATACAAAAGGAATTGCCGGAGTCATTCTGATAACGGACGGACTTTGAAGGTGTACCTGGACCGGAATAAGGGAAGGGTACCCCTTCATTGTTGTTGTTTAGACTGTTTATAGCCTGAATGGAAGAGCAATTTAATGCCCTATCGGCCAAGGCGGCATAGGATTTTTGTGCCTGCTTTGTAACTATTGGCACAATTGAACGAGTTTGAGTTCCTGACTTGGCTAGTATGTTTGATTGAAAGTTTAAGCAGACTTGTGGATTTTGGAATGCAAGAATGTAAGATTCGCAATAGTCGATCGGAATCATTTTTATTTAGAAAAAATTCTATGGACAAGAAATAAAGCGCAACCTCCCACAAACAAAAGGAGATTACTATGAAACAAGAGATGATAATCGTTCTGGATTTCGGAGGCCAGTATAATCAGTTAATTGCTCGCCGCGTTCGGGAGTGCCATGTGTATTGTGAGGTACATCCATACACACTGGAATTGGATAAAATCAGGGAAATGGAACCGAAAGGAATTATTTTTACTGGAGGCCCTAATAGTGTATATTTGGAGGAATCTCCCCATATTGACCCTGATATTTTTAATATGAATATTCCGATTTTGGGAATTTGCTATGGTTCCCAGCTAATCGCATATACCCTTGGAGGACAGGTGGCTACAGCTCCAGTTAGCGAATATGGAAAAACCCAAGTATCAGTTGACCAGTCTTCGATCCTTTTTAACAATGTGGAAGCAACTACGGACTGCTGGATGAGCCATACCGATTATATTGCAAAGGCACCAGAAGGGTTTTGCGTAACGGCTCATACCCCGGTGTGCCCCGTTGCGGCTATGGAGTGCCCGGAGCGGAAATTGTATGCGACCCAGTTTCATCCAGAGGTTATGCACACAGTAGAGGGAATCAAGATGCTTCGTGGTTTCATTTACGATGTATGCGGCTGTCAAGGTAATTGGAAAATGGATTCCTTTGCTTCCCAGGCGATTCAGTCCCTCCGGGAGAAAATTGGAACTGGAAAGGTGCTTTGTGCCTTGTCTGGAGGAGTCGATTCCTCGGTTGCGGCAGTGTTGCTGTCTAAGGCTGTTGGAAAGCAGCTTACTTGCGTTTTTGTGGATCATGGTTTATTAAGGAAAAATGAAGGGGATGAGGTGGAGGCCGTATTTGGCCCGAATGGCCCTTATGAACTGAATTTTATCCGTGTGAATGCTCAGGATCGGTTTTATGCCAAGCTGGCAAGGGTGGAAGAACCAGAAGAGAAACGTAAAATAATCGGAGCGGAGTTTATCCACGTGTTTGAAGAAGAGGCCAAGAAGATTGGTGCGGTGGATTTCTTAGTACAGGGAACCATCTATCCTGATGTGATAGAATCCGGCCTTGGCAAATCAGCGGTAATTAAGTCCCATCACAATGTTGGCGGACTGCCAGACTGTGTGGAGTTTAAAGAAATTGTTGAACCGTTGCGGCTATTGTTTAAGGACGAAGTGCGTAAGGTAGGATTGGAACTGGGAATTCCGGAACACCTTGTATTCCGCCAGCCATTCCCAGGCCCCGGACTAGGAATTCGGATTGTGGGGGAAGTCACTGCAGAGAAGGTACGGATAGTGCAGGAGGCAGACTTTATTTATCGGGATGAGATTGGAAAGGCCGGAATTGACATGGAGCTGGGTCAATATTTTGCTGCGTTGACTAATATGCGATCTGTTGGGGTAATGGGAGATTTTAGGACGTATGATTACGCTGTAGTGCTGAGGTCTGTGGAAACGTCGGATTTTATGACGGCAGAGGCGGCACAGATTCCGTGGGAAGTACTGCAAAGGGTCATGAACCGGATCGTAAATGAGGTGAAAGGGGTAAATCGGGTGTTTTATGATTTAACTTCTAAACCGCCGGGGACGATAGAGTTCGAGTAACAGATAAAATCCCGGAAATGCTGATAAAATGGGCATTTCCGGGAGTGTTTTATGCCGTTTGGCTCTAAAATGGCTCTAATTATTTGAGGAATACTGGATTTTGGGCGGGTATCATGATACCTGCTTTTTTAATACAGAGGAATTTCGCCCTCATAGTTGTCGGCTCTTTCCAACAGAGGACCGGTTGCACCCATTGTAAAAGCTATATCACTGCTTCGGATAGACAATAGTTCCATTCCAATCTTTAGATTGAGGAAGTCCAATATTTGCTGATTAAGTTGAATTACACCATTCTCTGAAA
>CAJUTC010000060.1 GCA_910589195.1 uncultured Lachnospiraceae bacterium | reverse complement strand
CCATCACCAATTCCCGGCCATACCGATTCATGCTATTTTTCAAATCCTTGGGCGTGCATTCCTTTTCGATCCCTGCCATTATCCGATATTTTTCAAAAATATTAATTACCATTTTCATGGATAAGGGCCTTCCCAGCTTTGATAAAAACATCCGTTTATGGAATTCTTCATTATGTTCAAAATTCCCATGTTCCTCTAACCACTTTTCCAACTGTTTTTTCAAATCCTTGGAAAACAATTGGACATATTGCTTTAATTCCCGTTTTTTCCGTATCTTAAGAATTCCTGTTTTCCAATCATAATCCTGCACTTCCATGATCAAAAGTTCACTAATCTCAATCCCATGAAAAAATAAAAGCTTCATCATCACTTGATCGCGAAGACAGATCCGTTTGCGGAAATCGCTGTCTAGTTCTTGATACTCTTGACTTAAGGAATTAAAAAAAGCATCTATCTCTAGTTTGGATAATGGTTTTTCTTCTCCTTCTTTTCCTGTCTGCTTCACTGCCTGCAAGGTTTGATATCCTGGTATGACACCCTGTCTAGCTAAATACGAAAGGTAATAGCCAAATACCTTCGATTTTCTTGAGATTGTAGAAGCACGTAGCTTTTTTTCTTTTGAAAGATAATTAAGATATGCTTCGATTTTTCCTTCCCGTCCAATTTCTTCACTTATCTCCCCATCTGCTTCCTGACCAAACAGCCACATATAAAAATGTTCCAAATCCAGACGGTATGCTTTTTCTGTCCGTTTATCCAAGCCACGTTTGGTAACTTGACTGCTGATAAAGCCATTAATTAATTGATCCGGATTTTGAGCGGACGCTACTTCATCCTCCTTCAATTGGCACCTCCTGATAGTAATATAAGTTCTATTATTAGAAGTTTTACGAGTTATTATACCTTTTACAGGTATCATTATACCTTTTACGAATATTCAAGTCAATGTTTTTTTCTTAAAATAAATAGAACAGTGACTGGTAATGTCTACTATTTTTGAATAGGGAGCCCATATGAATCGAATTGCAGAGCTTAGGAAAGAAAAAAATATGAGTCAAATCAGCCTGGGAATGAAGCTGAATGTTTCACAGAAGATGATTAGTGCATATGAGAATGGAAAAAATGAGCCTAGTATTGATCTTTTGATGCGGATGGCAGATATTTTCCGCGCATCAATCGATTACATTGTAGGATACTCAGAAAACCGGTATCCCGAATATCAACTACCAGTAAATTCTTTTCTCGGTTCATCAAAAAAGGATATTTCTCGGATATTTGGGGAATTAACAGATAAAAATAAATGGATTGCCCAAGGAATTCTTCTTGGGCTTTTAGCTAGTCAGCAAGCTGAGCCTGGAAATGAAACAGCAAATTCAGACGAAACAAAATCCGGATGATGCAAACAAAATCATTAAAAACACAAAAACAAACGAAATCACATACTAACATATCCCTGGCCGGAGCAGTTACTTTTTTGTGCTGTTCTTTAAAGTAGACCTTCATGCGCCCACAAGCAGCCGCACCACCATAAATAAGTCTGCCGGGCGCACTTGGCATCTCTGAACTTATGTTGCTAAAGTAACATTACAGAGTTTCCCTATACATATAGACATCCCCTGGCAAATGTATTATGATAGTCCTATGCGTTTTCGGTAAATACCGCTTAAAAGCAGAACGCTCCTAACTACTCAATACACATCAGACAGGAGGATTTCCATTTTATGTATTGCTTTAATAATGATTACAGTGAAGGCGCCCATCCAAGAATTATGGAAGCCATAATCCAGGCCAGTCTAACACAGCATACCGGATACAGCCTGGATTCCCACACAGAGCACGCAAAAGAACTGATAAGGAAAGAAATAAAACGAGATGATGTGGATATCCACCTAATCGTAGGAGGAACCCAAACAAATATGATCACAATCAGCGCCGCCCTCCGCCCCCATCAGGCTGTAATAGCCCCGGAAACCGGTCATATTAATGTCCATGAAACCGGATCCATTGAATCTACCGGACATAAAGTCCTTACACAGCCCACTCCTGATGGAAAGCTGACCCCAAAGCTAATTCAAAAAACATTAGATTGGCACACGGATGAGCATATGGTACAGCCAAAAATGGTTTATCTTTCCAATACAACGGAAATCGGAACCCAGTATACCCTGGCAGAGTTAGAAAACCTATCCGCCTTTTGTAAGCAAAAGGGGCTGTATCTGTTTTTAGACGGCGCCCGTTTGGGCGCTGCCCTAACCAGCTCCATTAATGATCTTACTATGGCAGATATCGCACGCCTTACGGATGTGTTCTATATCGGGGGAACAAAAAACGGCGCCTTATTTGGAGAAGCCCTTGTGATTGCCAATCCGGAATTAAAGCCAGATTTTCGGTTTCTGATAAAGCAAAAAGGCGCTATGCTGGCAAAAGGGTTCCTTCTTGGCATCCAGTTTGAAGAATTGTTCCAAAATGATTTATTTTACCAGATGGCCTCCCATGCCAATGAAATGGCAATGATCTTGAAAAAAACGTTTACAGAATGTGGGTTCCCCTTCTTTTCGGAATCTGCTACAAACCAGCAATTTCCTATTCTGCCTAATAACTTGATTGCAGCATTGCGTGAGTCTTACCAGTTTCAAGATCAGCAAGCAGTGGATGCTGCTCATACAGCAGTTCGTTTTGTTACCTCCTGGGCCACAAAAGAAGAAGCCGTGAAACAGTTTGCCGCTGATTTTAAAACGTTAGCCAAAAAAACCTGTACCATTTTGCCCACAAGTTAAAGGGTTGTGGGAACGTTTCCAACTAAGTGTTCCTTTATTCCATCATAAAAATACAGCAAAAGCCAGGGATTGGCGTATGCCCAAATAGGCACACGCCAGTCCCTGGCTTTGCTTTTCTGGCATGTGTTTCACATTGTATTCCGTCTGATCCTGTCAGATGATGTCACATTTTGCTTCCAAAGGGAAAGTCCGGAAGAATCGGCTCAAATAAGGACAGCATAATGGTCTATACCAGTCAAATAGGCTCAAACACAAAAACGCAGCACTAATTCTAAAAAGCGCAAACTAAGCTGCCGGGGCTTCCCCCCGTCTTTCCTCTTCTATCATTTCTTTTAAAACCTCCAGCGCCTTTTCCAACTGGTTATCGTAGTCCTGGCTTTCTTCTCCCGGTTCTTCCTCCTTTCCGTTTGGAGCCTCTTCCTTTGTTTCAGTTTCTTCTTTGGATTCCTCTGCTTCCTTCGATTCCTCTTCTTTTGGCTCCTCTGCTTCCTCTGATTCTTTCAGCTCTTCTGTTTCCTCTGGTTCTTTCGGTTGTTCCTCTGTTGCTGCTTCTGCTTTTTGCGAGGCTTCCTCTGGCGTTTTATATTCAATTTCCACATCCGGCTCTAATCCGATTCCGTGAAGATCAAATCCACTGGGGCTATAATAATGGGCAGTGGTCAATTTTACTGCCGAACCATCCCCTAATGGCAGAAGTGTCTGGACAATCCCTTTTCCAAAGGTTGTCGTTCCCACTAACTTAGCTCTTCCATAATCCCGCATTGCTCCGGCAAATACTTCTGAAGCACTGGCAGAATTCCCGTCCACTAAAATCACCACCGGAAGATCTACACTGTGTCCATCTTTGCAGTAATATTTTTCCCCCTGCTCATTTTTATCAGCCGTAGAAACAATAAGGGTTTTATTCTTTTCTTTGGAATATTCATCTAAGTCATCGGGAAGCATATAATCAATCATATCCACTGCCGTATCTAGGACACCACCAGGATTTCCTCTAAGATCGATAACCAAGCCTTCCATTCCCTGGCTTTCCAGATCATCCAAAGCCGCCTGAAACTGTTCCGTTGTAATATCATCGAACTGGCTAACCACAATATAGCCCATTTGATCGGCCTCCATCCGGTATTCAACAGTAGGAACCTCAATCTGGCGCCTTACTACATCCACTTCCACGTAGTCCTCTGCGGAAGGCCGGAACATTTTTAAATGGACGGTAGTTCCTTCTTCCCCTTTCACATGCTGTTTTACCAAGATATCCAAGTCAATATCCGCAGTGATCTCCACCTCGTCTACCTGATAAAAAATATCTCCTACCCGGAGCCCCGCTTCCTCTGCGGGAGTTCCCTTAAATACCTTAGCAATGGATACTGTTCCCGTTACTATATTTTTGGAAACCATGGCACCGATCCCACAATATTCTCCTGATGTTTCCTCAATCAAATCGAAAAATTCTTCTTCCGTATAGTAAACGGAATAGGGATCATTTAAGCCTGCCATCAGACCTTTATAAATAAATTCTTCTACGTTTTTCCCATCTTCATCAAACAAAAAGTAGTTCTCAATAATGCTTTGCAGCTTCCTGGTTTTCCCTTCTACCTGGCTCCAGTTAATATCAGAACTGTTTCCCGCCTGTACCGGGCCGCTTTCCGCATGCATCTGCCGGTCAATCATTGCCTTTCCAACCATAAAGATCCCGGCAGACATCCCTACAATTACTAAACCTACAAACGCAGTTACCAGAGAGCCAATCAAGATACCCTTCCAAAATTTATTTTTACTTTCCAATGTTTTTATCTCCTATCTGTTTTATCAGGGGCTTACATAAAGAGAAGGATTCACATAAACCCCGCCGCTGCGGATGCCAAAGTGCAAATGTGGTCCTGTGGAAAATCCAGTAGAACCCACCGCCCCAATCACCTGCCCCTGTTCCACTGTCTGGCCCGCAGATACATTCAGCTTAGAACAATGCATATAGACGGTAAAAATCCCGCCTCCATGGCTGATCATCACATAGTTTCCTGCTGAGTAACTGTAGGCGGCAATACTTACCACCCCGCCGGCAGCAGCTACAATACTGCTTCCGGTACTGGCACCGATATCAATTCCCTGATGGTTTGTAGAAGCCCCTTCCATAGGAGAGCTTCGGTTCCCAAAGTCAGACGTAATTCTGGCACTGGAAGGACAGGGCCATATAAATTTAATATTCCCTAAATCAGCCGTAGTATACGAATTCCCCGTTTCCTGGGCTTTCTTTCGCTCCTCTTCTTCCCGTCTTCTTGCTTCTTCCTCTTTCCGCCTTATCTCTTCTTCCAACTGCTGGATCCTTTCCTCCTGGTCAGCAATGTTTTTCTCATATTCGTCAATCTGGTTTTGGGCAGATGCGATCTTTCCTTCATAAACGGCCAGTTCTTCCTGCTTTGCCTGCAAAAGCAGTTCCATAGACGCCTGCTTTGCCTGGGTGGATTCCTGGTAGGCCATGAGCTCCTGCTGTTCATTTTCCAAAACCATCTCATGTTCTGCTATCGCCTGCTTCGTAGCCGCATACGCGTTAAGCTGGTTCCTGTCATATTCCGATATTTTGCTGATATATTCAGCCCGGTTCAAAAGCTGGGCAAAATCCTTTGATTCGATCAGGAGGTCTAAGAAAGTGGTGTCACCTTTTTCATACATATATTTTATGCGCAGCTTCATAGAAGCATACTGTTTTTCCTCCGTCTGTTTTGCCTCTGTTAGCTGTAACTGGGTAATAGTAATTTCCTCTTCCTTCGATTGAATCTGACTGTTTAACAGTTCCAGCTCATTTCCCAAATCCTCCAGGCTATAATCCAACTGTCGGATATATTCTGCTGTATCGTCTTTCTGCCCTTGTAGGCCTAAAAGCAATTGCTCTGTCTTCTTCTTCTCCTCTTCCAAAGCAGACGCTTCTTTTTTAGCCGCATCCACGTCCTGCCTTGTTCCATATACCGGAAATGCCATCCCTGCTGCCAGCAGGAGGCCGATTCCAGCGATCCCCCTCCTCTTCCATCGTGCCATATTGATTCCTCTGTGTCTTTTTATGTTTCTTCCTTAGCTAAATCCGTTTCCTATTCCCTTCTCTTCATTGCGCCAGCAGCTCGTTTCCTTTTTTACCGGATTACACCTTTAAATGCTTACAAATTGTAATAAAACTTGCAAAAAATCCAATCCCCCCGCCTAGGGCAAATGCGGCGCCAATCATATAAGGAAGCAGGTTTTCCACTGGAAGAGGCGTGAATATACCACTTATAATCGTATAATTTTGGACGATATAAGATGACGCTTTTTGATATAAGACATAGATTCCCATTAAAGGGATCCCAGCCCCTATCATCCCAAGGGCAATCCCTTCCACTACAAAGGGAGCTCGGATCATACTATTAGTAGCGCCAATCAGCTTCATAATCTGATTTTCATTTTTTCGGAAAGATGCGGCTACAGAAATTGTATTACTGATCAGGAAAACCGCAACTGCCAGCAAAATCGCGATAATGACTCCAGATACAAGTCCTGTCATCTGGCTGATATTTTCCAGTCCCTCCGCCACAGATGTTGAATAATTTACTTTTCGGATCCCTTCCACAGAAGAAAGAAATTCCACCATTCCCGGCTGCATGCTAATGTCACGCAAAAAGATCTCAAAGGAAGCCGAACCAGACAGGGGATTATCATCGGCAAACCCTTTTGCCAGCTCCTCCATCCCGGCAAAATACTCCATTTGAAAATTTTCCCAGGCCGCCTCAGGAGAAATATAATCCATTTCCCGTACCGCTTCCATTGCGCTAATTTGATTCCCTATCTCTAAAATCTGTTCTTCTGTAAGGTCTTCATCGAAAAATACTGTAATCCCTACTGTGGTCTGAGCTGATTTAGCAAAATGGATTACATTTCCAATAATCGCAAAAAATAAACAAAATAAAAAAATACACGCAGAAATCGTAGCTGCTGAAGCCAGCGAATGAAGGAAATTTCTGCGTATATTTATAAGGCCTTGTTTCAGGCAATAAAAAAACGTACTGAATTTCATAGGGATACCGCCTTTGTACTTTGTAAGCGTTACATTCTAGTTAGGATTCCTTCACAGAAAGCCCTCATGTCTGCCCCCGCAGACGCCACCATGAATGAAAGGGGTTACTGTGAGCCTGATCCTTTGTAACGTTTCTTCGTATCGCTAACCACCTGGCCTTTATCCATGGTTATCACCCGTTTCTTCATGGTAGTTACCATCTCCTGGCTATGAGTTACCACAATAACTGTAGTTCCCTGTTGGTTCACCTCATCCAAAAGCTTCATGATCTCACCGGCATGAAAATAATCCAGGTTGCCTGTCGGTTCATCCGCTAGTAATACTTTGGGACAGTTAATCAAGGCCCTGGCTATGGCCACCCGCTGCTGTTCCCCGCCTGAAAGCTGCTTTGGGTTCGCTTTATATTTGGAAGACAAACCTACCATGCGCAGTGCCCGGGGAACCGATTCCCGGATCGTCCGGTTTGATTCCCCGATTACTCTTTGCGCAAAGGCAACATTTTCAAAAACAGTGCGATCGGTTAACAGCCTAAAGTCCTGGAATACCACCCCAAGTTTCCGGCGGTATTTGGGGACATGGCGGCGTTTCATCTTGCCCAAATCCACATCATCCACCACAATTCTTCCTGAGGTAGGTTCGGTTTCTTTTAATAGCAACTTTAAAAGCGTAGTTTTGCCCGATCCGCTCCGGCCTACAATAAATACAAACTCCCCGTCCGCTATACTGAAAGACACATCTTTCAACGCTTTATTTCCTGTTTCATATAGCTTGCTGACTTTTGTAAAACGGATCATTCTTTAATATTCCATACTTTCCATATACTTCATGTATTTTACTACCATCAACGCAATCTTAAATGTAATGGCATCTTCAAATACCCTAAGATCCAGACCAGTACTCTTTTGCAGCTTGTCCAAACGGTATACCAAAGTATTTCTGTGAATATAAAGCTGCCTGGATGTTTCCGAAACATTCAAGCTATTCTCAAAAAACTTATTAATCGTAGTCAATGTTTCTTCGTCAAAATCATCCGGTGATTTATTGTCAAATATTTCTTTGATAAACATCCGGCATAACGGAAGGGGAAGTTGGTAGATCAGCCGCCCGATACCAAGATGGGAATATGCCACCACATTTTTATTGCTGTAGAAAATCTTTCCTACATCCAGTGCCATCTTCGCTTCTTTGTAAGAGCGGGATACTTCTTTAATCTCATTCACAATGGTTCCAAAGGCCACATGAACTTTCGTCATAGCCTCTGTATTCAGCATGTCCAAAATGGTGCTTGCTGTCTTTTCCAAATCCTCATAGGTTTCGCCCTGCTTAATTTCCTTAACCAGGATAATATTCTTTTCATCTACTGCCGTTATAAAATCCTTGGTCTTTGCCGCAAACAGGCTTCTTACGGTTTCCAATGCATTCACATCTTTTTCGTGCTGCGTTTCGATTAAGTAAACCACACGTTTTACATTCGTTTCAATATGGAGCTTCTTTGCCCGGTTATAGATATCTACCAGAAGCAAATTATCCAGCAGCAAATTTTTAATAAAGTTATCTTTATCAAACCGTTCCTTATAAGCTACTAAAAGATTCTGCACCTGGAATGCCGCAAGTTTCCCTACCATATACACATCATCGCTGCCGCCCCTGGCAAGCAGGATATATTCTAACTGATGTTCGTCAAACACTTTGAAAAACTGATATCCCTGAATCACCTGGCTGTCCGCAGGAGAGTCCACAAATGCCAAGATCGAACTTTCGTATTCTTCCGCATCATTAAAGGTGGTTGCCAGCACTTTGCCTTCTGTATCACAAATACATAAATCAATTCTGGTGATTCCCTTTAATCCCTCGATGGTAGTTTGAAGTATTTGATTTGAAATCATTCCAATTCTCTCCTTTTCGTCAAAATTGCAGTCATTAAAATTAAGTTGCTTTATCCTTCTACCCTATATCTTAATGCAAATAGCTAAAAAAAGCAAGCGAGTATCATACCCGCCTGCTTAATTTAACAAATTTTTCAGAAACTAATTCAAAACCACTTTCTCGGTTTCTTTATCAAATACATGGATCTTATTTAAGTCCATAGCCAACTTAACTGTATCGCCGGGTCTTGCAGTCGTACGCGGATTTACACGTGCTGTGCAGCTTGTATCATCAATATCAAAGTATAAGAATACTTCCGCACCTAACATCTCGTATACACGGATGGTAGTGGTCAGGACAGCCTTTGGATTTGCGGCTAACCAAGCCTCATCATCATGTAAATCTTCTGGACGGATACCCATGGTAACGGTCTTTCCTACGTAGCCGCCTGCTTCCAGCTTCTTTGCCTTATCAGCCGGTAACGCAATGGTGTTGTTTCCACCAAAGGTTAAGGTAACATCGGAACCGCTCTTAGCTACTGACGCATCTACCAAATTCATCTGAGGAGCCCCGATAAATCCAGCAACGAATTTATTACCTGGCTTATCGTATAAGTTCTGCGGGGAATCTACCTGCTGAACGATACCATCCTTCATAACAACGATTCTGGTGCCTAAAGTCATAGCCTCAGTCTGGTCATGGGTTACATAGATAATAGTAGCTTCCAATCTCTGATGCAGCTTGGAAATCTCAATTCTCATCTGTCCTCTTAACTTAGCATCCAAGTTGGACAGCGGCTCATCCATCAGGAATACCTTCGGACTACGAACGATAGCACGGCCCATAGCAACACGCTGTCTTTGACCACCGGAAAGAGCCTTCGGCTTTCTGTCTAATAAATGGGATAAGTCAAGAATTCTTGCCGCTTCCTGAACCAGCTTATCAATCTCATCCTTTGGGGTCTTTCTCAGCTTTAAGCCGAATGCCATGTTATCATATACAGACATATGAGGATACAGAGCATAGTTCTGGAATACCATCGCAATATCCCGATCCTTTGGCTCTACATCATTTACCAGTTTGTTATCAATATATAATTCACCAGAAGAAATGTCTTCCAGACCTGCAATCATACGAAGGGTAGTGGATTTACCACATCCAGAAGGACCTACGAAAATGATAAATTCCTTATCCGCAATCTCTAAATTAAAGTCCTTAACTGCCACAAAACCATTTGGATACCTTTTCTCAATGTGTCTTAAAGATAAACTTGCCATAACAAATCCTCCTACTTTTCAATAAATTATGATGATACGATACCCTAAATTCAAAAAAAGTTTCAGCTTCGCGGCCCCCACCGTTCTGCCTTGTTGTATCTGTTGTAATCATACTGTATTTTTACTCTTTTTACTATGCTTGAAATAGCCAAAAAGAATTTTTTTCTTTTGGCTAATCTGTATAATCAAAATAAAAAATATCCGATATGTCAAATTTACTCTTTAAAAATTTACAGGGGCTTGTCAATATTCGATAAAGCCCTCTCCCAGCACTTCTCTGGCGTCGCTGACCGTAACAAACGCCTTTCTGTCATATTTTTGTACCAGTTCCTTTAATTGGCTGATCTCCTTTTTTGATACCACACAGTATATCATCTGCTTTTCTTCCTTTGAATACATCCCGGTTGCTGACAGACCTGTTACGCCACGTGACATCTCCTGCATAATGGCTTCCGCAATTTCCCGGCATTGATCGGATATAATAAATACTGCTTTTGAAAACTTCAGGCCCTCAATCATCCCGTCGGAAACCCGTGCCAGACCGTAAATGGCAATTAACGCATATAAAGCAGGACGGATTCCAAATACGGCGGCGCCCAGCACCACAATCAGCGCATCCAGTACCTGCATAATCTGTGAGATGGAATAATGGGGTATTTTTTTCTGGATTAGCGCCGCAAGCATATCGGTTCCCCCTGTAGTGGACTGGGCCAGAAATACCATTCCTGTCCCGACTCCGCTGATTAACCCGCCAAACAGCGCAATCAAAAGCAGATCGTCTTGTGGAATCAAGGCAAGTTCGGGAATCACATATAGCGAAACCGATAATGCCGCAGTTGCCACAAACGTCCGCTTAATAAAACGCCATCCTTTTATCTTCAAGGATACCAGAAACAACGGAACATTTAAAAACGTATTGGTACACCACAGCGGAACCCCTGCAAGATCTTTTAAAATAATCGCAATACCGGATACTCCGCCGGTTACCAGACCTGCCGGGTCGTAAATATTTTTGATGGCAAACCCCATAATAAAGGAACCGAATATCATCATAATATAGTCAGCCGCCGGCGTTCTTCTGTTCATGCTTGTTCTCCTCCTTAAAATTTTATATATCACCAAAGTTTCATTCTGCCTGATTTTTTGAAATGCTTTTTGTCCGATGCCAAATCCAAGATGAAATCTGTTCCTATTTTTTATCCAGACGCAAAATAGAACCTGCCCCTATCTCTTGTTCAGATACAAAATAGAATCTGCTTCTATCTTTTGTTCAGTTATCAAAATAGTCCTGCTCCTATCTTTTCCAGTAGTCCAGCATACTATCCGAAAAGAAAAAAGGCAGCCATTGTACCGACCGCCTTATAATGATGGAATCCCATTCCTCTTTTATTTTTTTCTGGCCAACAGATGGATGAAACGGCTGTCAGGATGATTGGCTCTTGTATCTTTGGCTACCCATTCCTTTTCAACTTTAAAATATCCGTCTGCCTCTAATAAGGAACACAGCTCTTTTTCTGAAAATGCGTTAAAATACCGCTCTCCTCTGAAACCATCAGAATCCCCCAATTTCATGGACAGAAAGAAAATGCCATCTTCTTCCAAAGCTTTTGCTATCCGTTTAAAAATACCAGGAAGCTCTTCTTTTGGAATATGAATCAGGGACTGGTATGCCCATACTCCATCAAAGGCACCGTCAAATTCCATTTCCTCATAGGTCATCTGCAGCACATCCAGACCAGTATGTACCTCCGCAAGCCTGCACATTTCTTCCGCGCCATCAAGGGGCGTTACATCATAGCCCAGATCATAAAAGATACGGCTGTCACGCCCGGAACCACATCCCAAATCCAGGATGGTATCCCCTTCCTCTAACAGGTCTAGGAATTCTCGGATCGTATCTTCCGTGTCTAGCTCTACTGTGCTTTCAAAAACATTCGCTGCGTACTTATTATAATAATCTATCGGGTCCACTTCTTCCTCCTAAACTTATAACCGCTCAATGGTTTTTTCTGTTATCCGTATCCTGCCTTCTTTTAAAAGCCGCCCTACGGCCCGCTTAAACGCATTTTTGCTCATGCAGAATTCTCTTTTTATTACCTCTGGGCTGGCCTTATCATTAAAGGGCAGGACGCCTTCAAATTCTTCTATTACCTTCATCACCCGCTCCACATCCGTATTCATCTGGATATGGGCTTTTTTTCTGGGGCTTAAATCCAGCTTTCCATCGCCGCGCACCTTTGTTACACGGCACAGGACTTCATCTCCCTCCCGGTAATCTTCAAACAGTTCTTTTTTGGGAATCAAGCCATAATATTTATAATCTACAGCTACAAATGCCCCCAGATTTTCATTCAGTTCATAAATCCTTCCAGAAACTTCATCATCTTGATGGTATGGTGACTGATTGCTCATATAATTATATACTTTCATAGTGGCAGCCAGCCTCTGGCTTTTATCCACATACAAGGCCACCAGACACGGCTCCCCTTTCCGGACAGGATGGCTTTGTTCTTTAAAAGGAAGCAGCAGATCCTTTTCCAGACCCATATCCAGAAACGCGCCGATTTTAGAAACATCCTTTACTTCCAAAACCCCGCACTGTCCTACTTCCAACCTGGGCTTTCCCGTTGTCGCAATCAGACGGTCTTCTGAATCCTTATAGATAAATACAGTCAGGCGATCCCCTATGCCCGTTCCCTGAGGAACCTGCTTTTTGGGAAGCAGCACGCTGGCCTCGCTTTCTGTATTTTCGCTTAAGTATACTCCGAATTCTTTCATCCGGACTACTATCAGCTCCTGTACTTTTCCTAATTCAATCATTCTTTTCCTTTCCTGGCTCCTCTTTCATCCACACAACCGCATATAGCTCGCCCTGACGGTTTAAAAGGGCAACGGTAATTGCTCCGTCTTCTCTGCCGATTTTTGGATAAATGGAATCGCCTAATGCAGCCGCCTTCTTATACTCCACACGAAGCTGGCCAATGGGACGGCAGCTACAAGCCGCTTCTCTGGCAAATTCTACATATTGCGCATTATTCACGTGATGGTTTGTATCAATATGATGGGCGCCGACAATAATCGGACTGCCCTCCTGACAACTGGCAGGAAGGCGTATTTTCCCAGTAACCGGTTCCATGGGGAGCGGGCTGCCTGGCGGCCCATAAGCAGCCACATCTTCCTGCATTACCCGACATGGCAATCCAGTTTCCAGATTCATTAAAAACCACACAGAATCCGCCTCCACAAACCGATTGCCAAATCGGTCTTCCATTACGAAATTACGGAATCCATAAATCCCCTTATTTCCCCAGGGCCATGTCCCTACTGTGATTTCCTCACCGAACTCTGGATAATGGTTGATAAAAATCCGCCACGATGAAAGCATCCAGGCTTTTTTCTTTCCCTCCAAATACCGGATTCCCACTCCACAGTCTTCTGACTGAAATGTGCTGCAATCCTGAAAGTAGTTAATAATGCCGGTCAAGGTCAATCGACCGTCTTCCCCGATTTCACTGTATCGGATCCGGCTGTTAAACTGATACATATCCTCACACTCTCTTAAATCCGGCCTGTATTCTTTTTCAATTTGGCCGGATTATTCATTAAAACATTATCATTATATATGATTCCAGCCCGCTTGTCCAGATAAGATATAACCAGAAACCTTTACTTTCTTTCCTTTTTTTGTTATGATACCCTAAACAGGCAAGAGGACACACCGTTCTAATGCCACAAAAAGGAATGCGACACAAAGGATGGGAATTGCCATATGAAGCAAAAAAGCAGTTTAAAATCAATTGTTTATCAAGAAACTTTAGACGGAATTATCCGAGGTGAATATAAAGCAAACCAGATTATTAATGAGCAGGAGCTGGTAGAAAAATTTGGATTCAGCAAAGCTCCTATTCGGGAAGCGCTGTTAGCCTTGTGCAATGAAGGGGTTCTGCATAATATCCCCCGCTATGGCTATGAAGTGGTGCGTTTAACCAGTGAAGACGCTGCTCAGATTCTCCGCTATCGCTTTCATCTGGAAGGTGGTTTTTTAAAAGATTCCTTTACAAGAATCTCCCCAAACCAGTTGGACGAGCTGGCGCAGCTTGACGAACTTTGCAATACCTCCTGCCATGATTTGTGGCTCCACTGGGAACATAACACCCAGTTCCACTTAAGGCTGATTTCCTGTTCCGGAAATGATTATGCCCACCATGAGCTTTTGCGCTCTATGGATATCTTAAAACGGGCCTATGCCCAGACCTACTGGAACCGTTGGAACCATATCTGTTCCCCCATTGATATGCGCTACCATAAGCAAATCCTTTCTTGCATTCGCAGTCAGGATATGGATGGGGCGCTCCGCTTTCTGGAGCTGGACTTAAAAGAATTTGGATGCATGTAATACTTGACAACTTATTCCAAAAATTTTAAACTATAGGAAAGGGGAATCGGCAGACTATGTTGCCATTTTCTGTAACCCATCTAAGGGATATCCATGGTTTTTGTATGGTAGATTTTATGTTGCTACATTGCAAAAATCAGCACTGGAACCTCATAAAGCAGCAATTTATGACGGTTCCTTATCGTGATATAGGAATCCACAAATGGGATTTTGAAAGGAGAAGCGTATGAAACGAAACAAGAAACGGCTGGCAGCCTTAGGTTTGGCAGCGGCAATGGCGCTGGGAAGCGCTTTAACAAGCTTTGCGGGAGAGTGGCGGCAGGATTCAATAGGCTGGTGGTATTTAAAAGATGACGGTTCCTATCTGACCGATACGTTCTGGGATGACGCTAATGGATATACCTACTATTTTACCGGACGTGGTTATATGGTAACGGGATGGAAGATGATTCAAAACAACTGGTATTATTTTGATGAGAATACCGGAGCCATGTGGAAAAACGGCCAGACCCCTGACGGCAATTGGGTAGGTGCTGACGGCATTTGGGTACAATAATCAGGTATAATCATTATTGAAAAACCGCGGATTTTCCTGAACCAGGAATTTTCCGCGGTTTTATTTATTCGGATTCAGGTATCAAAAAAGCTCGATTCCCCAACTTCATACCAGATATTGGCATACAAGCTCGCTTACCGCAACCATCTCTGGCATGAGTGCTGCGCTGAAAGCACTTTTGACGCCTAAACTTATTGGGCAGCGCTAAATAGATTTGCCCCTTCCTGTCAGCTTATTTCATAGGCTATTTGGGATTTTCTTAAGTTTATCTTGTCTATTTCTGTCAGCATTATTTGTTCCCATTTTAATATGTTAACTTACTTACGTTCACATCTTATCCACATCAACCCGATCAATCATAATATTTAAAATTTCAGTATCGGTTAGCTTCATGCCAACACGCCCGATATACCCCATACTCTTAATCGTAGCTTCCAAATCTCCCTGTACGATTCCTTCTCCTGGTTGAAAAGATACATGCTTCATGGCCATGTAGTGAGCCAGGATCGCCGCGTCTACAGCTGAAGCAATCTTGGCTGCACAGGAAGATTTGGCGCCGTCGCAGACGATCCCTCCTACATTTCCAATGGTATTAATAATGGTAAGGCCTACTTCCTCGTAGCTTCCGCCTCTTAAGTATGTGATGGCAGCTCCAGCTCCGCAGGCAGCGCTGACAGCTCCGCAGTAAGCTGATAAACTACCTATGTATTTCTTTTGGTGGATGGAAATTAAATTGGCTACAATTAAAGACCGGTACAACTGTTCCTTTGTAGCCTCGTACTCTTTTGCATATTCAATCACTGGAAGGGATACGGTCATCCCCTGGTTGCCGCTTCCAGAATTTATCACTACAGGCATAGAACAGCCACCCATCCTTGCGTCAGAGCCGGCGGCTGCCTTAGCACGAGCCCTTGTCCGAACGTCATTTCCAAATACATCCAACAGCGTACGCCCAATCTGAGCACCGTATGGATGAATCACGCCTTCCTGGGAAATAGCTGTATTCTTTTCAATCTGCTCTTTCAACACATCCTCAACATCGTTTAAATCAACAGTATCGGCAAACGCAAGAATGTCCTTAACATTTAAAAGGGCCTTATCACCTTTTTCTGAAGCACTCTCGCTAATTTTATGCTGGTAAACCACCTGACCGTCCTTCACAATTTTAGTTATCAGAGTATGGCGGTTAATAATGGTTACTTCCGCACTATGTTCCCCGGCAAATACCTTTGCTACGATGTAAAGATTTTCTACTCCCTCCTGAAGGGTGCACTGGCAAAATCCCTTGGAAACCAGCTCCTTGGTTTTCTGGATATGTGCCTCTGTAACCTGTTCCAGCACCTCCAGCTCTTTTTTTGCATTTCCGCCTACTACCCCTAAAACAGCCGCCACATCGATTCCCCTTAATCCGCCAGAATTAGGAACCGTAACGCCTTTTACATTCTTAATAATGTTGCCACTGCAGCACATTTCCATAGATTCCGGCATCTGTCCCAGCACTTCCCTTGCCTTAGCCGCCGCATAGGCAATGGCAATAGGTTCTGTACAGCCTAATGCAGGCACCAGCTCATCCTTTAAAATCATTACATAATTATCATACAGGTTCTTTGCTAACTGTGTTTTCATTGGTTCCTCCGCTTCCTAATCTCCTGACCAACTTTGCTTTAATAATTATATTATTAATCATATCAATAAACATATTAAATGTCAAGCCAAATACGGGAAACAAAACATATTCCAGAGTACTGTCCAGATATAATATAGACCGTACGCTAATTATCAAATAAGAAGTTAAAAAGAATCCGGCACAGTAGGATTCTCTGCCTGCAGCAGATGGCATCGCCATATGGTTCCATTTTACTTAGGTATCATCTTAGCCTTTAAGAGCCATTTCTATCACATTTTCTATCGCTGAAAGTTGAGAGCATGTTTCTGGCAAAAACGAAAAAAGCAGGAAGCACGAAACGGATAGCGCATGCCACCACGTCTAACTTCCTGCCTATTCATTTCTTACAGTTTCAGCGCTTCCTCCTCTTTATCTTGTTACTGAGGCACCCTCTAGCCACTGCTTTACTACTGCTATATTCATTTTAACCACCTTGGAAATATTCTCTATTGGCATTCCCATGTCCGCAAGGCTTATAGCTACATCTTTTGCTTTCTTTTCTTCTCCTTCTACTCTTCCCTCTGCCCTCCCTTCCGCTCTTCCTTCCGCCATCCATTTTTCACTCATTTCGCACATTATCTTGTAGCCTC
>CAJUTC010000059.1 GCA_910589195.1 uncultured Lachnospiraceae bacterium | reverse complement strand
AGATTACTATGCGGCAGTAAATGATTATAATTTGGCTGTGCTTCACGGGATTGTAAAAATTGCTTCTAAAATGGGAATTTCCACTATCCAGTCGTACCAAGGCGCCCAGATCTTTGAAGCCATCGGTATCTCAAAGGATGTGGTAGATAAATATTTTACCAATACAGTCAGCCGGGTGGGAGGCATTACCTTAAAAGATATTGAAGATGATGTGGACAGCCTCCATTCGTCAGCATTTGATCCTTTGGGATTGGATGTGGACTTAACCTTAGACAGCGTGGGAAGCCATAAGCAAAGGGCCGGGCAGGAAACCCACCTGTATAATCCAGAAACCATCCATCTTCTCCAGGAAGCAGCCAGGAAAGGGGATTACCAGATTTTCAAAGAGTATTCCCATGCCCTTTACGGGGAAAACCAGATCCGGAATTTAAGAAGCTTAATTGATTTTGATTACCCGGAGGATGGCGGGATCCCTATCGAACAGGTAGAAAGTGCAGAATCTATTGTAAAACGGTTTAAAACGGGAGCCATGAGCTACGGCTCCATCTCCCAGGAAGCTCATGAAACCCTGGCAGTTGCTATGAACAAGCTTCACGGAAAATCCAACTCCGGCGAAGGCGGAGAGAGCCTGGAACGCTTGGCGCCAGGCCCTGACGGACTGGATAAATGCTCCGCCATTAAACAAGTGGCGTCTGGACGGTTTGGTGTTACTTCCCGCTATCTGGTTAGCGCAAAGGAAATCCAGATTAAAATGGCCCAGGGGGCAAAGCCGGGAGAGGGAGGCCAGCTTCCGGGAAATAAGGTTTATCCATGGGTAGCAAAAACCAGGCATTCTACCACCGGGGTAGGACTTATTTCCCCGCCGCCCCACCATGATATTTATTCCATCGAAGATCTGGCCCAATTGATTTATGATTTGAAAAATTCCAATACCAATGCCAGAATTTCCGTTAAATTAGTTTCTGAAGCCGGAGTAGGCACAGTGGCTGCCGGGGTGGCAAAGGCCGGCGCCCAGGTGATACTGATCTCTTCTTTTGACGGAGGCACTGGGGCGGCGCCTAGAAATTCGATTTACAATGCAGGCCTTCCCTGGGAATTAGGGATTGCGGAAGCTCACCAGACGCTGATCATGAACGGTCTTCGGGATAAGGTGATCCTGGAAACCGACGGAAAGCTGATGACCGGGCGGGATGTGGCCATTGCCTGCATGCTGGGGGCGGAGGAGTTTGGATTTGCCACAGCGCCGCTGGTTACCTTAGGCTGTGTGATGATGCGGGTCTGCAACTTGGATACCTGCCCCGTTGGAATTGCCACTCAGAATCCCACCCTTCGTAAGCGGTTTCAAGGAAAACCGGAATATGTTATGAATTTTATGAAGTTTGTAGCCCAGGAGCTTCGGGAGTATATGGCAAAACTGGGGATCCGGACGGTAGATGAACTGGTAGGGCGGACGGAGCTGCTAAAAAAGAAGGATGAGATATCTTTTAGCCGGGCGGCGAAAGTAGACTTGACTAATATTTTGGGCAATCCTTACCAGGGAAGGAAAATGGCCGGATATCATGAAAAGAAGGCATACGATTTTAATCTGGATCAGACCGTTGATATGCGGGTATTCATGAAAAAGTTAAAGTCTGCCCTTTCTTCCAGGCAGAAACGCAGCATTTCCCTGGATATATCCAATGTAGATCGGACGCTGGGAACGATTTTCGGGGCGGAAATTACAAAAATGTATCCGGAGGGATTGCCGGAAGACACCTTTACCATACGCTGCAGCGGATCCGGCGGCCAGAGCTTCGGAGCGTTTATTCCCAAAGGCCTTACCTTAGAGCTGGCTGGCGATTCTAATGATTATTTCGGAAAAGGCCTATCCGGCGGCAAGCTGATCGTTTATCCGCCGACGGAAGTTAAATTTTTGGCGGAAGATAATATTATTATCGGAAACGTGGCTCTCTATGGGGCTACCAGCGGAAAAGCCTTTATTAACGGGATTGCAGGAGAACGGTTTTGCGTCCGCAATTCTGGAGCTACCGCCGTGGCGGAAGGCGTAGGGGATCACGGATGTGAATATATGACCGGAGGACGGGTTGTGATATTAGGGCCTACGGGAAAGAACTTTGCAGCCGGCATGAGCGGCGGCATTGCCTATGTGCTGGATGAAAACCGAGATTTATATAAACGGTTGAACAAGTCCCTTGTTTCCTTTGAAGAAGTAACGAATAAATACGATGTGCAGGAATTAAAAGCCATGATTCAAGAGCATGTCCAATATACCAACTCTGCAAAAGGAAAAACGATTCTGGAACATTTCGGGGAATACCTGCCCAAATTTAAGAAAATAATGCCCCACGATTACCGCCGGATGATGAATACGATTATTCAGATGGAAGAAAAAGGGTTAAGCAGCGAACAGGCTCAAATCGAGGCATTTTATGCTAATGTAAACCAGTAGGAAGGATATAGAAAGATATGGGAAAAACAACAGGATTTTTAGATTATGACCGTATGGAAAACCCCTCTGCCCAGCCAAAAGACCGGATTCAGCATTACAATGAATTCCATCTTCCCATCTGCGAACAGGAAAGGCAAAAACAAGGAGCGCGCTGCATGGACTGCGGCGTCCCCTTCTGCCAGTCGGGGACAATGATGAAAGGGATGACTTCAGGCTGCCCATTAAATAACCTGGTTCCAGAATGGAATGATCTGGTTTATATGGGAAATTGGCAGCAGGCCTATGCCCGGCTGAAAAAAACCAACAGCTTTCCGGAATTTACGTCAAGGGTTTGTCCGGCGCCATGCGAAGCGGCCTGCACCTGCGGATTAAACGGGGATCCGGTTACCATAAAAGAAAACGAATACGCAATTATTGAAAAAGCCTACGCCCAGAACCTTGCTGTTCCTTGCCGTCCCAAACTGCGTACAGGAAAACGGATTGCGGTAATCGGTTCCGGGCCAGCAGGCCTTGCCGCTGCGGATCAGTTAAACAAAAGAGGACATTCGGTTACCGTATTCGAGCGGAGTGACCGGGTAGGAGGTCTTTTAATGTATGGAATCCCCAATATGAAGCTGGAGAAATGGGTAATTGACCGGAAAATCCAGGTAATGAAAGAGGAAGGGGTGGTCTTTGTTACCAACAGCGACATAGGGAAAAATTACAAAGCTGGAAGGATTTTAAAAGAATTTGACCGTGTTGTGTTGGCTTGCGGGGCATCCAATCCAAGGGACATCCCAGTTCCCGGAAGGGACGCCATAGGGATTGTTTTTGCGGTGGATTTCTTAAAAGCGGTTACGAAAAGCTTGCTGGATTCCAGGTTTGAGGATGGAAACTTTATCAGTGCCAGGGATAAGCATGTGGTAGTTATCGGCGGCGGCGATACGGGAAATGACTGTGTGGGTACAGTAATCCGCCAGGGCTGCGTGTCAGTGGTTCAGCTTGAAATGATGCCCAAGCTTCCGGATCAGCGGTCTGAGGATAATACCTGGCCGGAATGGCCTATGGTGTGTAAGACGGATTATGGCCAGGAGGAAGCAAAAGCCGTGTTTGGTTCGGATCCAAGAGTGTACCAAACCACAGTAAAAGAGTTTGTAAAGGATGGGGAAGGTAAGGTATGTAAGGTTATTACCGTCCAGGCTGCTTTTGAAACAGATCCGGAAACCGGCAGGAAGGTTATGAAACCGGTGGAAGGAAGCGAAAAGGAGCTGTTGGCAGATCTGGTTCTGATTGCAGCAGGGTTTTTGGGAAGCCAGACCTATGTGGCCGAAGCGTTTGGGGTAGAATTGGATGAAAGAGGCAATGTAGCGGTAAACGAAAACAGCCATCAGACCAGCGCTGACCGGGTCTTTGCGGCTGGAGACATGCGCCGTGGCCAGTCTTTGGTGGTATGGGCGATCCGAGAAGGACGCCAGGCGGCAAAAGAGGTGGATCTTAGCCTGATGGGTTATACCAACCTGATTTAAAAATGGGAAAAGGTTCCGGAGTCAAAAGCAAGCGATCCGGGGCCTTTTTCTGCGCGTTTTTCACAAAGAAAGCGTGTGATTATGGCATCTTTAATCATTTCCCCAATCCCAATGAAGATTCGGTTTGTATTTCCTTAAAAGTAGGATATGGCAGGATTTTTTTTTGAACATCCAAAACGTGAACATGGCCCTTTCAAGGATTGCCTAATTGTGATTTTATCCTTCATTATTCTTGCGTCTTTGTAAGAATCGATGTATACTAAAATCGGGAAAAGTAAGGCGAAGGAGAAAATGTATGGGACTGTTTGGACGGAAAGAAAAATCACAAATGGCAGCCGCGCCAAAACGTTCTCCCCAGGTTCCGGCCAGACCGGACGGAGGGCGATCAGACAGTAATTCCTGTTACGGGCAGATGGATGCCCAATTACTGTTGAAAAATCACGGTGTTGTATTAAAGCTTTATATTGAAAACTTTAAGCGGATGAATGATTTATTCGGCTTTGAGTATTGTGATGAGCTGCTGGAGATGATTAAAGATTATTTGGAGCAGCGAACCGGGTGTTTAGTGTTCCGGTATGTAGGAGTGGAGTTTATTATTATTATGAAAAACCGCAGTGTGCGGGAAGCGTCCCAGATGGCAGAGTGCATCATTGAACGGTTTGGAGAAAACTGGGCAATCGGCAATACGGATTGTCTTTGTTCCGTACAGATTGCGCTATGCGCGTACCCAGGCTATGCGTCTAATACAACAGAGATGCTAAAATGCCTGGATATGGCAGGCACCCAGGCAGCGGAGATGGGGAGCAACCAGTATGCGGTTTACGATAAGGCGCTGCACGCACAGCGTCTGCGAAGGCAGGCAATCGCCAAGTATTTAAGCACAGCCATTGCCAATGATGAGGTGGAGATCTGTTACCGCCCAACGTATAACCGGGAGTTAAAAAAGTTTACCCGGGCAGAATTTTTAATGCGAATTTTTATAAAAGACGTGGGGATGGTCAGCAATTCGGAATTTCTGCCTATTGCAGAGGATACAGGCCAGATCCGTCTGGTAGAATATTACGCATTGGATAAAGCGGGGGCGCTGATAGCCAGGCTGCTGAAGAATAAGGCGGAGTTTGAGTCCATTGCCATTCCTGTATCCTCTGTGCTGTTTGTCCAGGGGGATTTTCTTCAGGAAGTGTCAAGGATTATAGAAAAATACCAGATTCCCCAAAAAAAATTGGCCATTGAAATAGATGAGTATGTGGCGGATACCTCCCATTCGAATGTTATGGTGCTGCTGCAGAACCTTTCCTGGATGGGGGTGGAACTGATTTTAAATAACTTTGGCTCTGGAAGCACTGGGTTAGGGCAGGTTTTTGAACTTCCGATGGATACCATGAAATTTGGAAGGATGTTTATCTGGCAGTTGGAAAACAATCCAAAATCAGCTCCAGTAAACGCGGGCCTGATCCAGATTGCGAAGATGATGAAAAAGAATATTTTGGCAGACGGCGTGGAAACCAAGCGGCAGAAGGATTTCCTGGATCAGTTTGGCTGCCATTTGCAGCAGGGTCCATATTATACTCCGGTTATGACAGAAGAAGAAGTGGTATCCCTTTTGGCAAAGTCAAGGGAAACCCTGCGTAAAGAAATGCAGGAACGGAAGGCTTATAAACGATAAGTATGGGCGGGTGGCAAAAGAACTTTTGATACCAACATCATCATAATTATAGGGAAATTAAGAGAGTCATTCCTATGATAAAGAAAACAGGCAGAGGCCGTCAGTAAATTCTGGCGGTTTTTCCTTTGCGGGATTGACAGATGGGAAAAGGGAGAAATAGAAAATAATGGAAAATAATAAGAAAAGTTTAGCGGTTTATGACTGGGGGATGGAATTTTATGGTCCTGGGGGAAAACGGGAACAGATAACAAATCAGGAGCTTACCCAAATCCGGATTGTTCCGGAAAACAGGCATACGCTGGTGATGTTTTATGCAGGCAGCCGGTGTGTAGGCTCTAGCTGCTCAGATGATGAAAATTATCCCCTGCTTATGAAATACCTTCTCAGCCACATGGCAGAGAAGATAAGAGATGACAGGATTGATAAAAATACATAAAAATAATAAAGGTTTTTTATTTTGATGAAATGCTTTTGGTAATGCTTTTTATGGTATAATGTAATAAAAGAAACGAATCCTTATCCGCAGCCTAACGGATGCGGACATGGTATAATAAAGGCTGAAAGAAAGATTTTTATAATTTTTAAGCAAAAATGAATGGAAACGTGATACAGCCACCTCAGTGGCTGTACTTGTGTGGAATGGAGGCAAGGATGAGTCATAAAAAAGGATCCGGGAACCGGAAGCTGGCATCACTGCTTTTTGGGGAGGACACGAAACTGCAACAGTTTATCAATCAGAGAAGCAAATGGAAATCAGTGGTTTCCATGCTGCTTGCGGTATCATTGATCCTATCCCTGTGCACAGGCAACCCATTTGTTTTGGCTGCTCAACAGAAGGAAGAAGGGACGGCCCATAAGCATACCTTTACCTGCCGGGAGCTGATATGCCAGGAGGAACATGAAGACGGGGATCATACAGTGGAATGTTTTGAATCATCTGGCCCATGGAAATGCGGCCTGTCAGAAGGTGAGATACATACCCATAACCAAGACGGGTATCATTGTTGGGTTATGGCAAAAGACCTTACCTGCAATAGCACAAAATCCGACGCGGACCGGGATGGCATGGAAGCGGATGAGAATGACCGTTTCGCTTCAGGCTCTGACAGCACCCGGTCAAATGCCAAAACTTCAAAAACTTCCAATACCAGGCAAGGAAAGCATGTCCATACCAGCAGCTGCTATGAGGAAGTTTATGAGTGCCGTCCGGATACGGTTACCTTGATGCGCTTAAATCCAGGGGAAACAGCAGAAGTGGCTACCTGGGAAGAACTGAAAGAGGCAATTGAAGCTGACTGCAGTGTGAAGCTTACGGAAGATATTCAGGCATCCGGTACAGACCTTCCTCTCATTGTGAAAAGCGGCGTAAGCGTTACAGTTGATCTGAATGGATACACCTTAACGTATGCTTCCGATAATCACAATTTGAACCTTTTCTTGGTAGAAGGCAAAGGAACTCTTACGGTTGACGATACAAGCGGCCAGAAATTCAGTGAACCGCTGTGGTATCTGGATGAAACAGATACGGAAAAAGAAGTGTATATGTGTGCGGGCATGATTGTGGGCGAAGGGGTTGACAATGTAATTTCGGTAGAGGGTACAACGGGAAATGAAGGGAACCTGAATATCAAAAACGGCAGGATTACCAGTATTAACAGCAACCGTGCTGTCTTTTCCCGGGGCAAAGTTACCATGACTGGCGGTTATATTATTGATAACCACAATCCGGCATCCCCATCCCTTGGCGGCGGCGTGCGGTTAACCGATACAGCAAGTTTTACCATGACTGGCGGATTTATCGCTAATAATTCAGCAGAACGGGGGGGCGGTATCTACAGCATTGGTACTGTTTCTATAGGAGGAAACGCAGTTCTTTGCGGCAATAGGGCAGATTATGGGGGCGCTGTCTGTTCTGATGGGAATAAAGCGGTTCAAATAAAAGGCAACGCGTGTATTAATGGAAATATCACCAATGAACACAGCAGCAAAGTAATTCACGGCACCAATGTTTCCATAACAGAAGATGCCTATGTACAGGATATTGTAAGCGGTCTGGAAAAACTGATCGATAATACGGCAGACAAGGGTACCCTGAAACTGGATAAAGATTATACGGTACTTTCCAGCATTAAAATTCAAAAAAACATTACCATTGATCTGAATGGGTACACAGTTACCTATGACGGATATGAAACAAACAGCGAGATTTTCCTTGTGGGCGCAAGCGCCGAATTAACGATTCAGGACACCAAAGGAAACGGCGGTTTGAAAAGCGGGATAAACGGACTTGACCGCCTGATTAAAGCGGAAAGCGGCGGCACCCTGAAACTAAAAAGCGGCACATTGGAAAACCAGAATGGTCTTCATGGGATCCTGATAGACGGAAGTAAAATGGAAATGACCGGGGGAACCATTGAAAACTGCGGGAAAAATGCAAACGGTGGCGGTATTTTGATGACCAATAACAGCCATCTGGACATGAGTGGCGGAAGTATTATCCGGAACCGGGCGCTAAATGGCGGCGGCATTGATGTATTAAGCAGCACGGCAACCATTTGTGGGACTGCAAAAATCTTAAAAAATGAAGCCGTGTATGATGCAGGATCGATATCCGGCACAGGCGGCGGCATCCGTGTAAGAGGCAACAGTAAAGTGACAATCGCCGGCAGTGCCGATATTTCAGCTAATATTGCAGGAAAGAAAGGCGGCGGCATCCGGGTGGGTGAGGACAGTGTAAGTAAACCGACCAGCAGCACAGTAGTTGTAAGCGAAAATGCGGTTATTTCCGGAAACATCGCAGAAACAGGCGGCGCGATTTACGGGGAAGGAAATGGCTATAACGATGGCAATGGAAATGAACAATACATTGTTGAACTCATAAATAGTGTTAAGGTAATCGGAAATGTAAGCACAGGCACAGACCCAGATAGCAGCAAGGTAGTAGTGGTTAATCCAAGTGAGAAATTACACTCAACTATAGATTTTGCGGATGAAAGCCAGATGAATATGCTGGGACAGGATATTCAGGCCACATATGACAGCCAAAGCAGCACCCTTGACCTGGAAAGAAGTTACATTGAATCCGGGGCGATTACCATTGACCGGGAGCTTACCATTGATTTAAAGGGCCATATTATTATATTTAACAATGGGAATAATGATGGGAAGCTGTTTCATGTTACGGAAAACGGGAAGCTTATTATAAAAGATTCGTCAGGCAGCAGCGGTACAATCATAAGCAGGGAAGGCACGCCGGACAGCCTTATTTGTGTGACTGGCGGCCAGTTGCGGCTTATAGGCGGTACATTGAAAAATATAAACGGCAGCCATGGGATACAAGCGGAAGGCGGTACAATTACCATAGAGGGAGGCCAGATTGCCAACAGCGGCACGAAAATAACAGAAGGCGGCGGCATCTATTTAAAGGGCAGCGTCTTTCAGATGTCCGGCGGCCAGATTACTGATAATATAGGAGAGAGAGGCGGCGGTATTTATGCCGCGGACAGCAGTGGGATTTTGATTTCCGGCGGCAGTATTTCCAATAATACGGCTCCTGACAGCGGCGGCGGCCTTTACATCCGAAACAGCGCCTCAGAAATAAGCGGCACGGCGGAGATTGCAAATAATGTTGCGGATCTTGGCGGCGGCATCAGTTTTTATGAAGGGGCAAGAAATACGCTTGTGGTAAAAGGCAATGCTAAGATTTCAGAAAATACTGCCAAAGGGACTTCACGAAGGAATAAAGAAGGAGAAGAGTATGATAAATTCTATGGCGGCGGCGGTATTTATGCTAATGAAGGTACTATCGTAACCCTTCAGGGGGAATGTGTTATATCAGGGAATATTTCTGAGGCTTCCTCTAAAGTAGGAAGGGGCGGCGGCGGTAACGGCGGCGGCGGTATCTTCTCACGGGGGACCGTAGTGATGGAAGGCGGCACGGTCAGCGGCAACTATGCAGAGGACGCTGGCGGCGGAATTTATGTAGCCGGTATGCCCAGCAAGTTTACCATGTCTGGCGGTGTAATTGATGGAAATACAGCCCATAAAGATGAAGGCGGCGGTCTGCGGATTGACTGGAATGGTACCATTACAGCCGGAAGAATCACAAATAACCGGACGGAAACCCAGTTTGACTGGGGCGGCGGTGGTGTGTTTATTAATACCGGGGCTAATGTAGAAATTCAAAATCTGCTGGTAACGGAAAATACAGCCGATGGTTTTGGCGGCGGCGTAGGAGGCTGTTCTACCGGCAATGTTCAGATATTTGCCCTTAAGGGCGCCGGGATTTATGACAATCATGCCAACGGAACCGGCTTAACAAAGCGGGGAGATGGGACGGCCAAATCCGATGATCGGACCATCGTAGAGTCAACTACCTTTTATCCCGTATTTTTGGAAGGCGGTTTCCAGGATTTTTATTCCGCCGGAAACAGCATTGTATATAGCCATATGTTAGGTGGCGGTGATGCAGATTGGGTCGGGACTTATGCCAATAGTTTACGCAAGGTGGATGGCAATAAGCAATTTGACCCGGAAGATTGGGGACTGATCAATATTTCGGGAAATTCCAGCAAATTTGCAACCGGATGGATGGCTTTGACCGCTGCGCCACAGGCAGAAGACCGGCAGAAAGCGGAACGAATAGCTACAGTTTTTGTTTCCGGTAATACATCAACAACCCATGGCGGCGGCATTATGAGCAATGGCACTCTTAAGCTGGGGGAAGGAAGCCAGGCCGGTTTAATCATCAGCAAAAAGGTAAACGGATTATCAGAGGATCAAGACAAGGAGTTCGAATTTGAAATTGAGTTGTCCCACTCAGTAGGGTTGGCTGACTCATATCGTTACCGAAAAATATTTAATAATGAAGAGAGTGGGTCAGGTACATTAGAATTCAAAAACCAGAACCAGGATCAGAACCAAAACCAGAACAGAAAGGCTTCATTTTCATTAGTTGACAATGAAAGCATTGAAATTTTTGATTTGCCTGTAGGAACCCAGTATAAGGTTACGGAAAAGAATGGGCAGGATTATCAAACTAATATTACGGTTTGCTATGAGAATGTAGAAGAAATTACTAATGGCGCATTTACTCTTAACAGTGAAATAGGCGAACAAACGGATTATAAAATCAGTTTTCTGGATCAAAATAAATCCATAATTCAGGGGCCTTATTCCTATCATCAGGGAGGTGATGGAAAAGAGGCAGGCCAGGGACAGGAAGTAATCAGCCTGCATCTAAATGCCGGAGAAAGTATACAAATGGTTCCGCCAGGCGGCGTAAGGTATTACAAAATACGCAGCCAAAAAACCACCAACGGATCAGACCATAAGAGCACGGAGGGGATCATTTACAATAATGGTGAAAACGGACAAACAGAAATCCGTTTTGAGAACTACAAGTCCGGCCTGATTCTCAAAAAGATTAATACCGTTCACGGAGAGGAAAGCAAGCCGTTCCGGTTTACTCTTACACTAAGCAGCCAGGATAGCTTAAAACAAGTGTACCAGCGTAACGGTAAAGGCGCGAAAGTAATCAATGTAACGGAAAATTCAAGCTCCGAAGGACATACAAAGAAATGGGAACTGGAGTTGGCGGACGGAGGCATTATTAAGCTGTTCGATTTACCCAAAGATACCAAATATACAGTAGAAGAAACCAGGGCTAACGATTATATAACCTCCATTTTGGTTCATCATACAAAATTCCACAGTTTCCAGAAAGGGATGGTTGGCACTGACGGCAGGCTCTTGCTTAATCCAGTTCAAGACGGAACCGAAGGAACAGAAAAGAGCATTCAAATCAAATTGATGAATCCAGAAGGAACGGAATTAAAAGGAAGCTTCCCGTACCAAACGCAAAATGGGGTCACCGCCTACCTTCAATCCGGTTCAAAAATAAGTGTAAAAGAAAATGACACCCTGGTGGTTTCCGGCTTGCCAGAGGGAACCGGGTATGAATGTTCTCTGGTTATGGCCAGGAAGGAAGGAAACCAACTTACCGGGATGGTTTATGATGATAGCATGGTAGAGATTGACGTTACAAATGCAAAGTCAGGCCAATTAAACCTGCATAGGAAAAAGGAGCTGAGAGGCGGAGAACTGGCTGAAGGAAGCTTTACCTTTGCGTTAAAGGCAGACCAAAAAACGCCAATGCCAGAAGGAAGCAGAGTGTCGGGCGATGGGAAGGTGAAAGAGGTAAAGAACCGTTCAGACGGAACGTTTTCCTTTGGTACCATTGTTTATGAGAAGGAAGGGGTTTATCGCTACCAGATTGAGGAAGTTAATGAAGGAAAATCAGGGATTACCTATGATAGGTCTATCTATAAGGCAGTAGTTACCGTTACAAAGGGCTTATATGCCGAATTGCATATGGAAAAGATAGAGGACGGAAAGGATCCAATGGTAGTAGAGGAGGTCATGTTTGTTAACATAAAGAAACCTACGAATCCGGAAGATCCCAAGAACCCCAGCGATCCAAAAGAACCGGAAAATCCAAAAGATCCCAGCGATCCAAAAGAACCGGAAAATCCAAAGGATCCCAGCGATCCAAAAGAACCGGAAAATCCAAAGGATCCCAGCGATCCAAAAGAACCGGAAAATCCAAAGGATCCCAGCAGCCCTACAGATCCGGAAAATCCGCCTACACGGCCACATCCCGATAGTCCGGGAGGAAATGGCGGCGGCAATGATCCGGCGGATCCAACCAATCCGCCTGTACAGCCATCAGAACCAATGCTAGGCGAGCCAACCCAGCCGGAGGAACCAGCTCCGACGCCAGAATCAGCTCCCTCAGAGGAAATGGAAACTCCCATATTGCCAGAGCTTCCAGATCCCAATGCTCCAAACAGCCCAGATCGGGTGATTATTATGGAAGATGGCGTACCCAGGGCATACAGGAAGGTATGGGATCCGGAAACGGAAGAATTTGTTTATCTTCCAGAAGATGAAATTCCTTTAGCTGGCAAAATGATGCCCAGGACAGGGGATTCTTCCAGGACGAATATGTGGCTGATTGTATGGCTGCTGTCATTAATGGGCGCAGGCATTTCCTGGGAAGCCAGACGCAGGAAGAATCACCGAAAGGATTCCTTATAAATAATGGTTTTCATTACAGCAGGCGCTGTCAACATTCTTATTTTCAGGATACTGTAGCCGATATATAATATAGTATTTGTTTCCGATTCTGACATGATTTACCAGAGTGAAAAGAATGGCTAAATTCAGATTCAAAAGAAACAAATGAAAGTGATAAAAGGAGGTGGCGCCATGACGATTAATACCCAGAACGCCTTCTGGTCCCAGGTAATGGGGCGCCAGAAGATGAACAACCAGTTTTTAACTGGTTCGATGAGGGCTGCAGAGGCCAGAAAAGTAATTCAAAATCAGGAGTTTCTGCAGAAAGTTTCCGGGATTAAGAGCGGTAAGGAAGAAGAAACACAGAAGAAGCAGGCGGCTTTGCTTACCATTGACCAGTCAACATACTCTGAATTTTTGGTTAGCGCAAAAGATGTTCCAAAGGCCATGGCCGGTGAGATGGAACAGTACTACCAAGGTGCTGGGAATGTGGTAGATAACCTGACAGGTATGGAAGAACAGTTAAAGTATCTGCAGGAGGAATATGATAAGGCTGTGGGAGAGGGGAATACGGAAAAAGCCCAGGCTATTGAAGAGTGGACACAAAAGCAGTACCAGGATATGTCTTGGATGACTGGGGCCAGCCTTGGGATCTCCCATTTCCGGATTGACCATGCGGATCGGCTTTATGGAAAAGCTTATGGAGAAGTGGCAAAGGAGCAGCTAGGTGATCTCCATGACAGAATCAATGAAATTTCCCAGGGATTAAAAGGCGCAGGAAGCGTGAAAGAAGCATTAGAGCAAATTGCCGCGGCAAAAGAGCAGCTTATGGGAATCGCAAAAGATGTGGAAAGCCGCTATCAGGCCTACACCGGGAATTCCATTGCTTCGTATGAGTATAAGACCGCACAGGATTTTGATGGTATCAAATGGGATTCCCATTTACTCCTAAAAAATGGAAATTTGCAAAAGCCGGTTAACCTGGTGCCTGACGGATATCTGGAAAAACTGGATGTAAGCCAGTTTAACATTCCAATCCGGATTGATAAGAAAGTATAACTTGCGGCAGAAGATGGAACATTAGAGCGTAATGTACCGATAAACAGAAGATGAAAGCATGAAAGTTAAGGAATGAAGTTTTAAGAATGAAGTAACAGCCAGCGCGGGCTTGAAGAACGCAGAATCTTTTTCAGCGTTCTTCAGGCCACGCTGGCTGTAATTTATGATTCGATTTCCCGGATTAGATTTATCATTTCGATGGCGCCAAGCGCACAGTCATAACCTTTATTTCCTGCCTTTGTCCCGGCTCGTTCGATTGCTTGTTCAATGTTTTCGGTAGTCAGCACGCCAAACATAACCGGAATGCCAGAAGAAAGGGAAACGGAGGCAATTCCTTTGGATACTTCGCTGCACACGTAATCATAATGGCTGGTGCTGCCACGGATTACGGCTCCTAAGCAGATTACAGCGTGGTATTTTCCGCTGTTTGCCATTTTTGAAGCGATCAAGGGGATTTCAAATGCTCCTGGCACCCATGCTACCTGAATATCCGCTTCTTTTACATCATGGCGGATCAGACCGTCTATAGCGCCGCTTACCAGCTTGGAAGTAATAAATTCATTGAAACGAGCCACCACAATGCCTACCTTAATATCCTTTGACACCAAATTTCCTTCATAAGTTTTCATAGAAGTATTCTCCTTTTCTTAATTTTAACTACTAAATTAGACAATTACGAAACTCCTTCGCAAAAATAAGACTGGCCAAAGCAGAACAAAAAGGGCAGATGCACTGCTCGGAGATTATTTTTCCTGTTTTGACCAGACCCGTCACGTCAGGAGAAGGTTTCCCAAGTATCTGTTTAAAACATTAATTGTAATACAGGATATGTCCCATTTTTTTCTGTTTGGTTTTTAAGTAGAACAAATCTTCCTTGGTAGCATCCATTTGAATGGGGACTCGCTCTGTAATCTGCATCCCAAAATCAGAAAGCTGATAAACTTTATCTGGGTTATTGGTAAGAAGGCGAAGGGTTTTTACGCCTAAATCCCGAAGGATCTGAGCGCCGATATAATATTCCCGTTCATCCCCGCCAAATCCCAGGGCCAGATTAGCTTCCAAGGTATCCATTCCTTTTTCCTGCAATTCATAAGCACGCAGTTTATTAATCAAACCGATTCCTCGCCCTTCCTGGCGCATGTATAAAAGGATGCCACGCCCGTTGGCCTCAATTTTTGACATAGCAGCCGCAAACTGCTGGCCGCAGTCGCACCGCAGGGAACCGAAGGTATCTCCGGTCAGGCATTCGGAGTGGACACGGCATAACACTTGTTCACCGTTGCCAATATCTCCTTTTACTAATGCTACATGATGTTCTCCATTTAAACGGTTTACATAGCCATAAGCGGTAAAGTGCCCGTATTTAGTAGGCATATTCGTAGTGGTTACCCGGTCAACTAACATTTCATGGCGTTTTCGATAGGCCTGTAAATCCCGGATGGTAATAAAGGCCATGTTCCACTGCTTTGCCAGACTGGCCAATTCTTCCGTCCGCATCATAGTTCCATCTTCCCTCATAATCTCGCAGCAAAGGCCGCATTCCTTTAACCCGGCCAAACGCAAAAGATCCACAGTAGCTTCGGTATGGCCATTGCGCTCCAAAACCCCATTCTTTTTGGCAAGTAGGGGGAACATATGTCCCGGGCGGCGGAAGTCTTCAGGTTTTGCGTGCTCTTCCACACATTTCATAGCGGTAACTGAGCGCTCGGCGGCGGAAATTCCGGTAGTAGTGCTTACATGATCAATGGAAACGGTAAATGCGGTTTCATGGTTATCTGTGTTTTGGGTTACCATTTGAGGGATTTGAAGTTTGTTTACATAGTGTTGGGACATGGGCATACAGATCAGGCCTTTTCCGTAGGTTGCCATAAAGTTAATGTTTTCGGTGGTTGCGAATTCGGCGGCGCAGATAAAATCACCTTCGTTTTCCCGATCCGGGTTATCCACAGCCAGGATAATTTTCCCCTTTTTTAAATCTTTTAGAGCCTTCTCAATGGGATCAAATAAATTCATATAGGTCTTCCTCCTTATTCATAATAACAGATAAATCGAATTTCTGCCAAAGCTTATGAGCCTGCTCCGAAACCATGCTTCATCAGAAATTCTCTGGTTAACAGACTGGTTTCAGGCTGTTTTTTTGGGCCGGATGGTTCTGAAAAAGGCAGCTTTCCAGAAGGGAAGTTTAAAAAACGTTCTATATATTTCCCGATGATATCGGTTTCCAGATTAACCAGATCGCCAGGTTTCCGATAGTTTAAGGTAGTTGCCCTTATGGTGTGGGGGATGGCGCAAATGCGAAATTCTGCTGTTTTGGTGTCTGCTACGGTTAAGCTAATCCCGTCAATGGCAATGGATCCCTTTTCTACAATATATCGGGTGATGGACGGGGAAGCGGCGATGGTGTACCAGAACGCGTTATCATCCTTTTTGATTTGTGTAATCGTTCCTGTGCCGTCTACATGTCCGGCCACAATGTGGCCGCCGAAACGGCCATTTGCCGCCATAGCCCGCTCTAAGTTCACCAGGCTTCCAGACATTAAGCCAATAAGCGCTGACCGGTTTATGGTTTCATGCATCACATCGGCACAAAAACCATAAGGCAAAAAGGAAGTAATGGTCAGGCAGACGCCGTTGACGGCGATGCTGTCGCCGATTTTAGAACCGTTTGTTACCATGCTGGCCCGGATGGAAAGGATGGCAGAGCAGGCGCCCTTTTGAATTCGTTCAATGGTTCCGATTTCTTCAATAATCCCTGTAAACATCCTGACATACCTCACTTTCAATCAGAAAATCTTCTCCCAGCCTGGTTATGGTTCCATCTTTGAATTGGATAGCCTGATTCGGCTGAAAAACCCCAATTCCCCCTACAGGGGATTTAGCGGTATCCCCTCCAAATATTTTTGGCGCGACATAAACCAGCGCTTTTTGGACAATTCCGCTTTCCAAAGCAGACCAGTGCAGAGAAGAGCCGCCTTCCAGCAGAATGCTGTCAATTTCCATGGCTCCCAAAACGCCCATTAATTCGGTAAGGTTTACACGGCCATTTTGCCCCGGAAGGGTAAGAACCTGGCAGCCCTTTTTTTCATATGCTTCCTTTCTAAGCGGATCGCCGCAGCAAGTGGCAAGGATGGTTGGAAAGGCAAGGGCAGTTGTAACAAGCTGTGAGGACAGGGGAGTTTGCAACTGGCTGTCACAGACAATCCGTACAGGGCTGCGGCTTCCTTCTATCCGGCAGGTAAGAAGGGGATCATCAGCAAGTACGGTTCCAATCCCCACCATAATCGCCCGATGCCGATGCCGTTGCTGCTGTACGTGGTTTCTAGCCGCTTCCCCGGTAATCCATTTGGATGCGCCGGTGCGGGTGGCGATTTTTCCATCTAGTGTCATTGCGTATTTCATGGTTACATAGGGCCTTTTTGTTTGGATATAGTGGAAGAATATTTGGTTTAATGCCTGGCATTCTTCCTCCAGCACAAATTGGGTAATGAAAACGCCGTGTTCTTTTAGGATCTGGATTCCTTTTCCTGCTACCAAGGGATTGGGATCCGGGGATCCCACAACAACCCGGGTAATTCCGGCTTCCAAAATCGCCTCAGTGCAGGGAGGCTGCTTGCCCTGATGGCAGCAGGGTTCCAGTGTAACGTACATAGTTGCGCCTTTTGGCGATTCGGTGCAGGAAGCCAGGGCATCCCGTTCCGCATGGAGTTTGCCATGGCATTTGTGATACCCTTGTCCGATGATACGTCCGTCTTTTACAATTACAGCTCCCACCATAGGATTTGGCGAAGTCCATCCGATCCCTTTTTCAGCCAGGGTAAGAGCCAGTTTCATGTAGGTAAGATCATTCATGGAAATTCCTCCAGTTTGATTGATGGGCAGAAAAAAATGCCCGTAACAAATCTTCTCAGGGCATACGGATGTGATATAGGATAGCAAGAAATAAAAAAGACCCTGAAATGGAAAAACCATCTCAGAGCCAGATATGCATATAATAAAACATAAAAGCTGCGTGAATATCTTCTTTCATCCAGACTATACTGTCGGCTTCGGAGTTTCACCGAATCATGCC
>CAJUTC010000058.1 GCA_910589195.1 uncultured Lachnospiraceae bacterium | reverse complement strand
ATTATTTCAGAATATAAGCAAGGCGCGTCTATGGAGGAACTTGCTGATTATTACCATCTTTCGGTTTATGCCATTAGAAAAATAATATATCAAAAATAATTGCGGGAGCTGCTTAGTGAAAAGCGGCTCTCTTTTTTTACACATTGTATCGGTATTGTTTGGTATATTGAAAGCACCATAGCAGAAGAATAAAATTATTATATAAATATAACCGACAGGAGGATTGTAAAATGGCTGATTCAAAGAAAGTATATCCACGTACAGGAGATACGCAGACGGTTTATCTTAAAAATGTGATCACAAATCCCAATATTGAAGTTGGCGATTATACGATGTATAACGATTTTTCAAATGATCCTGCGAGATTTGAAGAAAATAATGTACTGTATCATTATCCAATTAACCATGACAAGCTTATAATCGGAAAGTTTTGTTCAATTGCTTGCGGTGTAAAATTTCTTTTCAATAGTGCTAATCATACGTTAGCTTCATTAAGCACATACCCGTTACCGCTCTTTTTTGAAGAATGGGGGTTGGATAAAAAGAATGTGGCGAGGAGTTGGGATAATAAGGGTGACATTGTAATCGGCAATGATGTATGGATTGGCTTTGAAGCTGTTGTCTTAGCGGGAGTTACGATTGGTGATGGGGCAATTATTGGTACTCGTGCCGTTGTCACAAACGATGTGCCGTCATATACCATTGTAGGAGGAATTCCAGCAAGACCAATTAAAAAACGGTTTGATGAAGATACGGTTTCTGATTTACTTCGAATCAAATGGTGGAACTGGCCAAATGAAAAAATCGCCCGGAATATAGCGGCAATACAATCAGGATGTATCAAGGAACTTATGGAGGATTAAAAATGTGTACAAGATTTGTTTATAACGGAAACCATACTGTTGTCGGATTTAATTTTGACATTGACCTTTCTGTATGGACGCATACAGTTATTGCGGAAGAAGACCGGTTTTTTATTGGCATAAAAATGCCAGATGATCAATATCACTCTTTTCACGGAATCAATAGAAATGGGAATGTTGGGACGCTGCTTTATGTAAATGGAAATAAGAATGGCGCATATTGTGACGGAGAGGGATATATTACAGTTTCTGATCTGACAGAGCGTTATATTAAAGGTGAAATTTTACTTGATGATGTGCTTGACATTGTCCAGAACAAAAAAATTGTATATGCAAAAGACGCTACTATGCAGGCTATGCTTTCTGATAAAGACGGACGAGTCCTTATTATTGAGCCGGGGATAGGATACCGTTTTGAGCGGACAAAATATTCGCTGATTACCAACTATTCGGTATTAAATCCCGAAATAACCAGACCATACATAGTATCTGGAGATGACAGATTCGAAAGGGCTGATAAACAGCTAAAAAAACAAAATGATAATTTTTCAGTTGCTGACGCGTTCAGCATATTGAACTTAGTAAGACAAGAGGGGCTTTGGGCAACACGAGTTTCTTTTGTATATTCTGTGAAAGAAAATCGGGTTTATTATGCTTTGGATAATGACGTTAAGAACATTACAGAATACCAGTTTGACAAGAATCACTTCTGATTCGGAGATAGAATGATCAAAAAAAAACACATACCGCACGCAAGCATTTCATTTGTCAGCGCTGTGCCGTGTTTGATATATGCCATATAGCCGCTTACGTATATATGAAAGTCTGTATTTGGAAATCTATATATAGAAATTTTGATTTTTAGGCAGGACTCCGTGGGCACCACTTGATGGACGGGATTTTTTCATCGGCGTATTTTCTGAATTTGACAGATACAACTGCACAGATACCTGTTACACACAAAATTTCATAATCATACATATAACTACCAGTTTTTGACTGGATAATTCCGCGCTTTGCTCTTCTGATGTATTTGTGTCATTTAGGAACCTTCTCTCAACTTCCAGCCGATACAAACCTTACAGGCCAAGAGCACAGGGCTTGTCCCGGCAAAGTAAGGGCACTGCGCCGGAGCGAAATGGTATCGCCAGAGCGAGCAGCGCTTTCTTATTATGCGAACGACAGCAAGTCAGCAAATTTAGCAATAATTGTTAAAATGAAAGCAAGAAGTGTAAAGAAACAAAGAATTGATGTAATTATAATAAAATTATGCTGCCAGACAGTAGAAAAAGTACTATTTTGGGGGTGGCAAATAAGAAAAACCAATTAAAAAGGAGGAAAAACCATGAAGAAGTTGGTAACAAGTATGCTATGTGTTTCTATTGCGGCTTCCTTGTTGGCCGGATGCGGAGGCGGAGGCAGTACGGACGGGCAGGATACAGCCACGAATGCGCCGGCTGGAAGCAACACAGGAACGAGTAACGCAGGTGCGTCATCAGAAGGAGGAAGCAACGTTATTAATGTATGGGCTTTTACTGATGAAGTGCCAGGTATGATTGAGAAATATAAAGAATCCCATCCTGATTTTGCCTATGATATTAACACAACGATTATCGCTACTACAGACGGCGCTTATCAGCCGGCGCTGGATCAGGCGTTAGCGGCAGGCGGTGTGGATGCTCCGGATATCTACTGTGCGGAGGCGGCATTTGTCCTTAAGTATACCCAGGGCAGTGCGAGCCAGTATGCAATGCCTTATGAAGATTTGGGGATTGATGTGGATGCGGCGCTGAAGGAAGCGGATATTGCACAATATACCGTTGATGTAGGGACAAACGGAGATGGCAAGTTAGTGGCTCTTGGTTATCAGGCATCCGGCGGCGCGTTTATTTACCGCCGTTCGATTGCGCAGGATGTTTGGGGGACGGATGATCCGGAAGAAATTTCCACAAAGATTGGACCAGGATGGGATAAGTTCTTTGAGGCGGCAGAATCGCTGAAAGCAAAGGGCTACGGGATTGTATCCGGTGATGGCGACATCTGGCATGCCGTTGAGAACAGTTCTGACGCAGGATGGATTGTAGATGGCAAGCTAAATATTGATCCGAAACGGGAGGCGTTCCTGGATTTGTCCAAACAATTAAAAGACAACGGATACCATAATGATACCCAAGACTGGCAGGATGCGTGGTTTGCGGACATCAAAGGGGAAGGGGAAAAAGGAATTTTTGGTTTCTTTGGACCGGCATGGCTGATTAACTACACTATGGCTCCTAACTGTGGTGGTGAAACCGTGGGAGAAGGCACTTATGGCGACTGGGCCGTATGCGAACCGCCAATTGGCTTCTTCTGGGGGGGCACATGGCTGATGGTAAACAAGGACTCCAGCAAGGTAGACGCAATTCGTGATGTTATTCAGTGGATTACGTTGGACTGCACGGAAGACGGATTGCAGTACAAGTGGGCGAATGGTACGTTAAATGGTGAAGGCGGCACGAAGGATGCTGTAGCAAGCGGTACGGTAATGTCTATGTCAGACGGAGCGATAGAATTCCTTGGCGGCCAGAATATGTTTGACGCTTTTGTGCCGGCGAATCAGTATGCGAAAGGTACGAACCTGACACAGTATGATGAAACAATTAATACGTATTGGAGGGATCAGGTTCGTGAATATACGTCGGGAAATAAGACCCGTGAGCAGGCGATTGCGGATTTTAAGCAGCAGGTAGCGGACAATCTTGACGTTATTGTAGAATAGTGCGCCTATCCGGGAATTCCCGGACAAAATCCCTTCGGGGTGGGGTGGTTCAAAGGGTGTACATTCCCATACATAAAATATTATGGCTTTGTAGGAATGAACAGGGCGGATTATTGATCGTCCGCCCTGCTTTTTTTGTAACCGTAAACATACAAATGTAAGAAAGGGGTATAGCTTTCTATGAAAAGTAAAAAACCGGGGTATGACAGGTATGCGAAATATGGTTATATATTCAGCATTCCATTTGTGGCTACCTTTTTGCTGTTTTCCTTGTATCCGACCGTATACACGGCAGTTATCGGATTTACGGATTTAAAAGGGTTGGGAATGACCTCCATTCATTTTCTTTCGGATGATCTGTTTGGAAACTTTAAAACAGTATTATCAAGCCCTTCTTTTCAGCAGGCATTTCGGAATACGGTTGTGATATGGCTTTCAAACTTTGTTCCTCAGATATTGCTGGCGCTGTTACTGGCGGCATGGTTTACAGATAAGAGAAGCAAGGTAAAGGGGCAGGGCCTTTTCAAAATACTGCTTTATATGCCAAATATTATAACAGCAGCAACGATTGCGATTTTATTCAGCGGATTTTTCGGATATCCCATGGGGCCGGTTAATGATTTACTGGTACGTTTGGGATTTATTGATAAGCCGATAGAATTGTTAAGGAATAAAACGGTATCAAGAAGCGTGGTTATCTTTATCCAGACATGGATGTGGTATGGCTCTACCATGATTACGCTGATTTCCGGCATCCTGGGCATCAGCCCTGAGATATTTGAGTCGGCGGAGGTTGACGGAGCCAACCGTCTTCAGACGTTCTTTTATATTACCCTCCCCAATGTGAAAACGATTTTGCTGTTTACTTTGGTCACCAGCTTGATTGGCGGGTTAAATATGTTTGATATACCCAAATTATTCCAGAATGGCGGACCGGACAACGCAACCCTTACAACCAGCCTTTTCATTTATAACCAGGCATTCAGCGGAAGCTATATGTATAACCGGGCGGCTGCGGCAAGTATGATTATGTTTGTCATTATTGCGCTTCTTGCTTCTGTTATGTTCTTTATTATGAGAGATAAAGATGAGGCAGAGTTGAAAAAGCAGATCAAACTGCAGCAAAAGAATTACAAAAAACAGCTTAAAGCCGGGAAGGAGGGCGCTTCATGCTAAAGAATAAAGAAAACCAGGTGATGAAAATCGTTATTTATGTAGTATGTATCGCTCTGGCCATTTTAAGCGTTTTGCCATTTTGGATCATGATGGTGAATGCGACAAGATCCACTACGGAAATCCAGCAGCATGCAATATCGCTGATTCCGTCAGGCTATATGACCAATAATTTAAAAATCCTTCTTGGAAAAAGTTTTAATCCTATGGTGGGCTTTATGAATTCCCTGATTATTTCCATAGGCGCAACCTGCCTTGCTTTATATTTTTCTTCTCTGACGGCGTATGCGCAGGTTGCTTATAACTGGAAGTTACGAAATGCCTTTTTTAGTTTTATTATGGTGGTTATGATGATTCCAGCGCAGATAACCATGATCGGGTTTTATCAGATGGTTTATAAGATCCACATGACAAATCGGTTATCCATGCTGATTTTGCCGGCGATAGCATCCCCTTCCATGGTATTTTTTATGAGGCAGTATCTGCATCCTACCCTTTCCATGGAAATTGTACAGTCCGCAAGAATCGACGGTGCCGGGGAATTTATGATCTTTAACCGGATTGTACTGCCGATTATGAAGCCTGCAATTGCCACACAAGCGATTTTCAGCTTTGTGGCAAGCTGGAATAACCTGTTTACGCCACTGGTGTTGCTGACCGACCAGAAAAAGTATACCATGCCGATTATGGTAAGCTTGCTAAAAGGTGATATTTATAAGACGGAGTATGGCTCTGTATATCTGGGTTTGACATTGACCGTACTGCCATTGATTATCGTATACCTGATTTTATCCAAATATATTATTGCAGGCGTAGCGCTGGGTGGTGTGAAAGGTTAGTACTGTATACTATCAATTTCCGGGAATTATCCATATTTCTGTGAATATACATATATGTTCAGCCATCTGTACCCTGTGAGGGTCTAATACCCTGCTGCTTTGCAGCGCTGCAAGATTGATGCCCCGCTGCTTGCAGCGGGGTTTGTTTATTTATGAGAGAAGATGCGCGCGGAATGCAAAAATTGCATTCTGGCGTATTGTACGGTCAGCGTAGCAGGTGCTCAGACCTACAGCAAATTCTGGTCTTTTTCAGTAACCCATGCCCCGCTGAGGCGCCACCATAAACGAAAGGGTTACTGCATCAGCGAATCTTTGTGATGCTTGTTCCGGTATTCGGTTGGGGAACAATTTGCGTATTTGGTAAAGCATCTGCAAAAGGTTGCCAGATTATTAAAACCAACACGGAACGCAATCTCCGTAATGGTAAGCTCCGCATCATTAGTCAGCAGAAATTGCGCGGCCTGTATGCGCTTATGGCACAGATAATTATGGTAGGTGGTGTGGGTGTGCTGCTTAAACAGCCGTGAAAAATGGTATTTGGAAAAGCCAATGTAATCGGCTGCCTGTTCCAGCGTAAGGTCATCCGCATAGTGGGCGTCAATAAAATTCAGCAGATTAGCGAATATTTCATAATATCCCTGTTGTTTTGTGTCAGCGGGAAGGGACATATCAGCAGCGTTGTTATAGAAATGACGTCGCCCAATGGTTAAAAAGACATTTAGCAGTAACGAATAGATGGAAGTTTCCCAGAAAAGATTATGGGAAAAATAGATTTCCGCCATCTGCATTAAAGTATTATAAGTGTATTCATATATATCAGAATGATTAGATGTTGTGCATAAAAAGGGTTTCATAAAAATAGGGTCAAGAGTCTTGAAATCCTGAAAACACTGCAGCATACTGATATCAATTAAAAAAATAAAACGTGCGCCGGGATTGCCGAACAGTTCATGAAGCATATATGGGGGGATGATCAGGATATCTCCCACATTTAAGGTATATATCTGATTATTGGCGGAAATCCGATAGGAATGCTCTGCGCAGACAATAATTTCTAACGCTCCATGGTAGTGATTGGCGTATCCTTCGATCTGTACGTTATACCAGACACGAAGATGGGATTCGGGAACAAAAAGCACTGTTTCCTGGGAACCATTTAGTGAACGTACATAAGCGATCGGGTCGGGCTGTTTGTATCGGATGGTAGCATTTTTGGATGGCTTCATTTGGGTACTCCTGTCAGACAAAGGATATTCTTGGTAAATATATTATATCTCATGGTTGAAAAAGTGGCAATACAATAATGGCTTGTTATTTTTAATAAAGCGCAGGCACATGAACTATGCTATGATAGAGTTTAGTTAGGCAATTTCGAAACTCTTTCGCAAGAAGCGGGGTTGGCCAAAACAGATAAAATAAGGGCAGATGCCACTGCCCTGGAACCTGTTTTTGTCTGTTTTGGCCAGCTCCATCATGCCGGGAGAACATTTCCCAATTACCTAATAGAGTGAAGTGAAAGAAAGGAAACTGATATGAAAAGAGAAGAAGCAAGGAAGAAAGCGGAAGAACTGGTGGGCCTGATGACATTAGAGGAGCGTGCCAGCCAGTTGCGCTATGATGCTCCGGCAATAAAAAGGCTTGGCATTCCTGCATATAACTGGTGGTGTGAGAGCCTGCACGGTGTGGCAAGGGCAGGTGCCGCCACAGTTTTTCCACAGGCAGTCGGTATGGCGGCATCGTTTGATGAGGAACTAATGGGAGCGGCAGCCAGTTGCATTGCGGAGGAAGGAAGGGCGAAGTACAATGAATTTAGTGCTCACAATGACCGGGATATCTATAAAGGGTTAACATTCTGGTCGCCCAATGTAAATATTTTTCGTGATCCCAGATGGGGACGGGGGCATGAAACTTATGGGGAAGACCCGTTTTTGACTTCCCGGCTTGGAGTGGCATATGTTAAAGGCTTGCAGGGCAACGGGGAAACCATGAAAGCCGCCGCATGCGCAAAGCATTTTGCCGTACATTCCGGACCGGAAGCGATTCGGCATGAATTTGATGTGGAGCCTACGCCGAAAGATATGGAAGAAACCTATTTGCCTGCGTTCGAGGCACTGGTAAAAGAGGCTTGCGTAGAAGCTGTAATGGGTGCCTATAACCGGGTAAACGGCGTACCTTGCTGCGGCAGCAAAGAATTGATTCAGGACATTTTACGTGGGAAATGGGGATTTGAAGGGCATTTTGTGTCAGATTGCTGGGCAATCCGGGATTTCCATGAACATCATATGGTAACGTCCACCGCCGCGGAATCAGCGGCAATGGCATTAAACGCAGGCTGTGATTTAAATTGCGGGATTACCTATCTTCATATTTGGGCAGCGTATCAGCAGGGATTGGTTACGGAAGAGGCTATTACAGAGGCGGCTGTCCGCCTATATACTACCCGGTATCTGCTTGGCCTGTTTGACGGGAGCGAATATGATGCTATCACCTATGAGGCGGTGGAATGCGATAATCATCTTGCGTTGGCGGACAGGGCGACGAAGGAAAGTGTGGTCATGCTGAAAAATGACGGCATTTTGCCCCTGAATCTAGACAAAATCAAGACCATCGGTATTATAGGGCCAAATGCCGACAGCCGAAAGGCGCTGATTGGCAATTATCACGGCACTTCTTCCGAATATATTACCGTTTCGGAGGGCATCCACAGGTATGTAAATGGCAGGGCGAGAATCTTATTTTCTGAGGGATGTTCGTTATTTCAAGATAATACGGAGCCGCTTGCCATGAAGGGCGATCGGTTAGCAGAAGCGCAGATTGTGGCGGAACACAGTGATGTTGTGGTGTTGTGCCTTGGACTGGATGAAACGCTAGAAGGCGAAGAGGGAGATACCGGAAACAGCTATGCTTCTGGTGATAAGACGGATCTGCTTCTTCCCAAACCACAGCGGGATTTGATGGAAGCGGTGGCAAAAACCGGAAAGCCGGTGGTTTTCTGCCTGATGGCGGGAAGCGCCATTGATTTGTGTTATCCGGCAAAGCACTTTAACGCAATCTTACAGCTTTGGTATCCCGGAGCAAGGGGCGGCAAAAGCGTTGCTGACATTTTGTTTGGGGAAACCTCTCCTTCTGGCAAGCTTCCGATTACCTTTTATAATGATTTATCGTCCCTTCCGGAATTTACGGACTATCGCATGGAAACAAGGACATACCGGTATATGGAAGAAGCCGCCCAATATCCATTTGGTTTTGGCCTGACTTATGGAAAAGTAGCCGTGACGGATGCTAAAGTCGTAAACATTACAGAAAAAACCGATGGTTTTGGTCTTCCGGATGTGTCCGTAAGCGTTACAGTGGAAAATAAGGGAACTTATGATACAGATGACGTGATACAGATTTATGTAAAAAATACGGATTCGGCTCATGGGGTGAGAAATCCGGCTTTATGCGCTTTTCAGCGTGTATATGTAAAGGCCGGAGAGCACATGGAAACAGAACTGTCCATTAGCGGCAGGGCATTTTCCGTTGTCAATCAAAAGGGGGAGCGGATCAAAGACGGAAGCCATTTTGATTTATATGCTGCTACCTCACAGCCGGATAAAAGAAGCATTGAATTAACGCAAACAGAGCCAGTAAAGCTGCGTTTGGTCTTGCAGGCTGCAACAAACTTAGGCAAGGAAGGCTGGTGAATTGAATCCGGTCAGTACATGAGCGCGCTTTAACATTTATCACTCAAGTTAAATATCCCATTCCTGGTACAGACCTTCCAGGCGGAAGTGCTTTGTCAGTATAGCTGAATTGATAGGGATTGTTTTCCGGTTTTAATCATCTAACAAATGGATTATTTTTTACATCATTTTTAGCTGGAAAGAAAAGAAGAAACCGATAAAATAAAACCATTAAGAAGCGTTCAATGTTGAGGAGGCATCAATATGGGAATTTTGTATCATGAAAGTACAAAGGAATTTCATCTTTTTAACAGCGAAATCAGTTATTTGATAAAAGTTTTGCGCAATGGGCAGTTGGGGCAGTTATATTTTGGAAAAAAGGTTCCTCAAAAGGAAGATTACAGTTATCTGATTGAAAACCGTTACCGCCCCGTAAGCGCATATGTATATGACAATGAATATACGTTTTCTCTGGAACATTTAAAGCAGGAATATCCAGCCTACGGAACCACAGACTTCCGCCTTCCAGCGCTGGAGATCACGCAGCCCAATGGAAGCCGGATTACCGATTTTAAGTACGTTTCCCATAAAATATACAAAGGAAAACCAACGCTTAAAGGTCTTCCTGCTACCTATACCGAGTCAGAAGACGAAGCAGATACCCTGGAAATCCTTTTAAGGGATGAACTTCTCAACGTGGAAATAACTTTGCTTTATACGATTTTCCAAAAGGAAAATGCCATAGCAAGAAGTGCCCGTTTTGAAAATAAAGGAATGGAAACGTATCAGATTACAAGGTCTATGAGCCTTTCCCTTGATTTGCCAGACGATGAATATGAGTGGATTCAGTTTTCCGGCGCATGGGGGCGGGAACGCTATGTGAAAACCAGAATGCTGCAGCAAGGGATTCAATCGGTTGGAAGCACCAGAGGCGCTTCCAGCCATCACCACAATCCATTTGTAATGCTGAAGCGTCCTACAGCGGATGAATTTCAGGGAGAGGTGATGGGATTTTCCCTTATCTATTCCGGCAATTTCCTGGCACAAGCTGAGGTGGATACCTACAATGTGACCCGGATGATGATGGGGATCCATCCCCTTGGATTTTCCTGGTGCTTAAAACCAAAAGAGGAATTCCAGACCCCGGAGGCGGTAATGGTGTATTCGGCAGAAGGCATGAATGGCATGAGCCAGATCTTCCACAGGCTGTATCGAACCAGATTGGCAAGGGGCTTTTGGAGGGATCGGGAGCGACCAGTTTTGTTAAATAACTGGGAAGCCACCTATTTTGATTTTACCAGAGAAAAGCTGCTTGAAATTGCGAAGAACGCAAAAGAAGACGGAGTAGAACTGTTTGTTCTTGACGACGGGTGGTTTGGTTCAAGATGTACCGAAACCAAGGGCCTTGGCGACTGGTGGCCAAACGAAGAACGTCTGCCGGACGGAATTAAGGGACTCTCCCAAGAGATCGAGGACATAGGCCTGAAGTTTGGCCTCTGGTTTGAGCCTGAAATGGTAAATAAGGATAGTGAGCTGTACCGCAGCCATCCGGACTGGATTATCCAAACACCAGACAGGCACCCTTCCCATGGAAGGAAGCAGTATGTGCTGGATTTTTCCAGAAAAGAAGTGGTAGATTATATTTATGAGATGGTGGCAAAGATTCTCAGAGAGTCAAAAATTTCTTATATTAAATGGGACATGAACCGGAATATTACAGAATGCTTTTCGGCTGGGTACGGGGCGGAACGTCAGGGGGAGATATTCCACCGCTATATTCTGGGCCTGTACGATTTGTACGACAGGCTGAACCAGGAATTTCCTCAGATTCTGTTTGAATCGTGCGCAAGTGGCGGCGGAAGGTTTGATCCTGGCCTGCTTTACTACGCTCCCCAGTGCTGGACAAGCGATGATACAGATGCTGCGGAGCGCCAGAAGATTCAGTACGGAACATCCTATGCATACCCCATAAGCTCCATGGGCGCCCATGTTTCTATCACGCCAAACCATCAGCTTAACCGCGTTACCCCGTTAAAAACCAGGGGAAATGTGGCGGCCTTCGGAGCCTTTGGATATGAACTGGATCTGGCAAAGCTTACGAAGGAAGAGCGGGATCTGGTAAAGGAGCAGATCCGTTTTGTGAAAAAGTACAGGAAGCTGATTCATACCGGCACTTTCTACCGGCTGTTAAGCCCATTTGAAGGGAATTTTACCGCCTGGATGGTTGCTTCGGAAGATAAGAAGCAGGCAATTGTGGCATATTTTAAAACGTTAAATGATGTAAACCAGGAATTTAGGAAACTGCGATTAAAAGGCCTGGATCAGGCGTATTTATACCATATGACGGAAGAAGGGCGGGAAACAGGTGCTTTCTATGGAAGCGAACTGATGAATATTGGGATGGTAACAACCGATGCGTCGGCAGGGGAGGTATCGGCAGGGGAAGAACCATGCGGTGACTTCTGGTCAAGAATGGTAGTATTAGAGGCGGAATAATGGAAAAGATGGAAACTTCTCAAAAATGGAAACGGATTGCCATGTCTTTTTTCGGGGTTATTGTAACTGGCTTTTGTATTGGCGCGTTCCAGAAGGCAAATTTAGGGGCAGATCCGTTTACCTGCTTTGTTACAGGAATAGCTAATATGTTTCACTCCACATATAGCACCTTTTATATTATCGTTACAGGCGCGCTGCTGGCAGGCGTGTTGGTTATCGAACGCCATTATATTGGCATTGCTACCCTGATTAATTTGTTTTTTACGGGAATGGCTGCGGATTTTATGAAACGCATACTGGATGGTTTGTTTCCCGCTCCCGGTATGGCGGCAAGAGCTGTGATGATGCTGTTAGGTATTTTCGGAACCTGCTTTGCGGCGTCTGTGTACTTTACGGCAGACTTAGGGGTATCGGCATATGATGCCTGTTCCCTGATCGCGGCAAATAAATATAAAATGATGGCATTTCGGCTTTGCAGGATTGTCAGCGATTCTATCTGTGTTCTTACGGGATTGGCCTGCCATGTGACCGTCGGTGTAGGAACCATTATAACTGCTCTGTTTATGGGGCCAGTGGTACAATGGTTTAATACAAATGTGTCAGAACCATTTTTGCATGGGCATCAGCGAACAAAATCAACGTAAGGATAAGCGCTCTTATGGAGGCTTACAGGAACCCCTCTTTTATTCATAGCGGTGTCAGCATGGCAGACATAAGGGATAGCAGTAAGTAAACGTATATGCCAATATTTGGTATGAAATAAGGCTTTCACTAATCCCGGCATTCCCACAATATATGGCAGAAATCATCGAATGCTCTGTGCCATATGTTGACAGCGTTATCGCTTTGCGGACAGCTTCTTTTAACGCCGGAACCATATTTGACAGAAAATAATTCATAAAAAATAGTGCAAAAATAATTCAAAAAATTAATTCTTGACAAAACCTCTGGCTTTGCCCTATAATGAGGTTCAAAAATGGAGAGAGGTGAAAGGATGAGGAGATAGTCTGCTTTTGAAAACATGAAACGAAGTTATGGTATTCGCTTTTAAAAGGAAATACCTGTTTTTGTGTTGCCAAAAGTGGATTATGTTCTCATAACCTCTCTTTTTTGGTGGAAAAAAATAAACTTGTTAGGCCTGCGATTTTTGCGGATGAAACGAAACATCAGTTGAGGTTATTTACAGACATTGATTCTTTTGGCAGCCAAGGTATGTCCGAAGATTCTTCTCAGTACATCGTTTAACAAAACTCTATTTTCCAAACGATGAATTAGGCCATGTTTGCCGCCTTGCCAGTGTGCTCCATTTTAAACGTGTATGCGGAATCGTTTGCATTCATCAATTCATATGGAGTGGATCGAATAGGTAACGTTGCAAAGACTGGAATGGGAGGGATTTCGTGAATACGTGCCATTGGTAAGGAGGGATGAAAATGGCACAGATTAATGTAAATAATCTCACTTTTTATTATGAGGGAAGTTTTGACGCCATATTTGAACAGGTATCATTTTCTGTTGATACCGCTTGGAAGTTAGGCCTTGTGGGAAGGAATGGGAAAGGAAAAACTACCTTTTTAAATCTTCTTTTGGGAAAATACGAGTATAAAGGCTCCATTACCTCAAGTACAGTATTTGACTATTTTCCCTATCCGATGAAACCGGAATACTGGGTTCAGCCGGCAATTGGGTTTGCGGAAGAATTAAAAGCTGGGGTAGAGCAGTGGCGGATTCTGTGTGAATTGTCCCTGCTAGGGTTAGATGGAAGTGCGCTGTACCGTCCTTTTGGAACTCTTAGCTTTGGGGAGCGGATGAAAATCCTTCTGGCAATCCTGTTTTCCGGAGAACATGATTTTTTGCTCATTGATGAACCAACAAACCATTTGGATCAAAAGTCTAGGGAAATTGTGAAGGCTTATCTGGCAGGGAAAAAAGGGTTTATCCTGGTGTCCCACGATCGGGATTTTCTGGATGCCTGTATCGACCACGTATTGGTGCTGAATCGACATTCCATTGAGGTTCAGGCCGGAAATTTTTCTAGCTGGTGGGAGAACAAAAGCCGGAAAGACGCTTTTGCTAAAATGGAGAATGAAAAGCACAGAAAAGAGATAGCTAAATTAAAGGAAGCTTCTCTGCGGGCCAGGCGTTGGGCCGATAAAAATGAGGACTCAAAGATTGGTTTTGATCCCAGAAAGGAGCCAGACCGAAACATAGCCACCAGAGCCTACATCGGGGCAAAAACAAAGAAAATGCAAAGCCATGTCAAGCAAATGGAGGTTCGGATCAGTAAAGAGATTGAGGAAAAAGAAGGTTTGCTTGTGGATATCGAAAGTCCGGCAGATTTAAAAATCATGCCTCTTAAGCATAATAAGAGAACATTCCTATCTGTTGAGCAATACGGGCTATATTATCGTGACGGGGCGGAGCCGCTGTTTAAAGGCCTGGGTTTTGAGGTGAATCAAGGGGATCGGGTATTTTTAAATGGGGGTAATGGATGCGGGAAATCCAGCCTGATGAAAATGATTCTGCACAAGGCAAAAGGGGAAGAAAAGCCTGTGAATCTGGAAGAGGAGGGAACATTACGGCTGGCATCTGGACTGGTTCTTTCTTATATTAATCAAGATACTGGATTTTTAAATGGCAGCATTAAGGATTTTTGCCGCGTTCGAAATTTAGATGAAAGTTTATTCTGCGCTATTTTACGCCAGTTGGATATGGAGCGGATCCAGTTTGGAAAGAAGCTGGAAGATTTTTCGGAAGGGCAGAAGAAAAAGGTTTTGATTGGAGCCAGCCTGCTTACTCCGGCGCATTTATACCTTTGGGATGAACCTTTGAATTATATTGATGTGTTCTCCCGGATCCAGATCGAAACGTTACTGCTGGCCTTTAAACCAACCATGCTGATTGTTGAGCATGACGTAAAATTCCAACAGCAGATTGCGACAAAAACCATTGAATTTTCAGAGTATTCCGGTATAATGAATGTAAGCGGTATCACAAGTCACCAAGGAAAATGATAAAGGAGAAGGCTTATGAAACAAGATATGATAGTGATTTTAGATTTGGGAAGTACAGAGAATACCACCATCGCGCGTCAAATCCGTGACCTAGGCGTATACAGTGAAATCCATCCTCATGATATTACCCCGCTGGAACTAAATGAGCTGCAAAATGTTAAAGGCATCATTTTAAATGGCGGTGAAAACCGGGTAGTAGACGGCATCCCGGTAGACGTGGATCCGGCGTTGTATGAGTGCGGTTATCCTATGCTTGCCATCAGCCATCCTACAGCAAAATGCGGAAAGGCTATAGAGGAGCTTCCAGAGTTGGCGGTTTTAAAGGAATTTGTGTTTACTGATTGCAAAGCACAAGCCAACTGGAATATGAAAAATTTTATTGCGGATCAGGTGGAGCGGATTCAGGAACAAGTGGGTGACAAGAAGGTCCTTCTGGCGCTTTCCGGAGGTGTGGATTCCTCAGTGGTTGCGGCGATGCTGATTAAAGCTATTGGTCAGCAATTGGTATGTGTCCATGTGAACCACGGCCTGATGCGTAAAGATGAATCAGAAAGCGTTGTGCAGGTATTTAAAAATCAGCTTCATGCCAACTTAATTTATGTGGATGCCGCAGAGCGGTTTTTGGGAAAATTAGAAGGCATTGGGGATCCGGAACAAAAGCGGAAGATTATTGGCGGCGAGTTTATCCGGGTATTTGAGGAAGAAGCCAGAAAGCTGGAAGGGATCGACTTTTTAGGACAGGGAACCATTTATCCAGATATTATTGAAAGTGGAACCAAGACAGCAAAGATGGTAAAATCTCATCATAATGTGGGCGGTCTTCCGGAGGACTTGGAGTTTGAACTGGTAGAGCCGTTAAAGCAGCTATTTAAGGATGAAGTTCGTGCCTGTGGCATTGAACTGGGGCTGCCTGAGAGTATGGTATACCGTCAGCCGTTCCCGGGGCCAGGTTTAGGTGTACGCTGCCTGGGAGCAATTACCAGGGAACGTTTGGAGGCTGTAAGGGAATCGGATGCTATTCTCCGCCAGGAGTTTGAAAAGGCGGGGCTGAACAAAAAGGTATGGCAGTATTTTACCGTAGTACCGGATTTTAAATCAGTAGGTGTGAAAAATAATGCCCGATGCTTTGATTACATGGTGATTATCCGGGCCATTAACACGGTGGATGCGATGAGCGCAACCATTGAAAAGATAGATTGGAATGTACTGCAAACGATTACGGAGCGAATTTTGGCAGAGGTGGAACACGTAAACCGGGTTTGCTATGATATGTCGCCAAAGCCGCCGGCTACGATAGAATTTGAGTGATGATACAGGAAGAAAAAACCTAGTGTTTATGCGGGTTGCAGGGATGTTTAGGTGGTTTGTGGCAACGATTTGGCAACATTTTTAATATCACAATGACCTCACAGGTTGAATAAATTACTTCAATAACAGAAAAGCCTTACTGATTTTCAGGTTTCAGAAATGGGATGCAGAAAATTAGGTAAGGTTTTTTTGTTTATTTTTTACTGTAAATTTTTTTGATGTATTTTTTTATTTCTATTTCTTAAATTGGAAAGCTGTGGCCACAAGAAGATGAGAAGGAAGGAGGGAATAGGTAATAGGAAACAGGAAGAAAGAAAAGAATCTGGAAGTTTAAAGAGAAAATTAAAGTCAGTATCTGGCGGAAAATGCGAAAGGAGAAAAGAAAAATGACAGAGAAATCATTTATGACCGTGGAAGAGGTAGCAGAGGAGTTGAGAATTTCCAAATCGAAAGCATATCAGATTGTGAGGGAATTAAATGCAGAATTACAGAAACAGGGATATTTGACGATTGCTGGTCGTGTAAATACGGCGTTTTTTTACAAAAAGGTATGTTACAGTGTATCGTAACTATGCACATATAGTTTCTCTTAAATCCTTGCCAGTAATTTTTTGTTCGTATAGGCGAGATTAATATTTGATACTCTGTAAGATGCAAAAACAAAAATAGAATGAAAAGGTTTAAAGAAAAGAAAGAGAATAACAATTTTTCAGAAAAAGAAGGGAGAAAAGGAAATGGCTGTTTACAAAGACAATGCAGCAGGAACTTGGCGGGTAATTTATCGTTTTACCAATTGGAAAGGGGAGCGAAAGCAGACGCAGAAAAGAGGATTTGCAACAAAACGGGAGGCATTGGCCTGGGAGCATGAAGTTATGTTAAAACAGAATTCAAAGCTAGATATGACCTTTGAAAGCTTTTTTGAAATTTATAAGGCAGATAGAAAGCAGCGGGTAAAAGAGAGTACATGGGAATCAAAAGATCATGTGGTACAGACAAAAATTTTACCGTATTTTGGAAAAAGAAAGCTGGCAGAGATTGAAACGAAAGATATAATTGCCTGGCAGAATGAATTAATGGCATATCGTGATAAGCATGGAAAGCCTTATTCGGATGATTATTTACGGACAATTCATGCACAGCTTACAGCAATATTTAATCATGCAGTAAATTTTTATCATCTGCCATATAATCCGGCGAAAAGGGCGGGAACGATGGGAAATGAAAATTCTAAGGAGATGAGATTTTGGACAAAAGAAGAATATTTGAAGTTTTCTGAGGCGATGATGGATAAGCCGGTTTCCTATTATGCGTTTGAATTGCTTTATTGGTGTGGTATTCGCTGCGGAGAATTACTTGCCCTTACTCCGGCAGATTTTGACTTTGAAAATCAGGCAGTCAGTATTAGTAAGACATTTCATCGTTCTAAAGGGAAGGATGTGATAACAAGTCCGAAAACTAAAAAAAGTAATCGGATAATTAAAATGCCAACATTCCTTTGTGAAGAAATGCAAGAATATATCCATATGCTTTATGATATTAAACCAGATGAACGATTATTTATGGTGACAAAATTTTATTTAAGCCATGAGATGGAACGGGGGACAAAGCAGACAGGGGTAAAGAAAATCAGAATCCATGATGTCCGTCACAGCCATGTCAGTTTACTTATTGATATGGGATTTTCTGTATTGGCAATAGGGGAGCGTATGGGCCATGAAGCAGAAAAAATTACTTATCGGTATGCATATCTATTTCCAACAGTTCAGACAGAAATGGCAGAGAAACTGCAGATGGAGCGGATGGTAAGGGAGGATGAAAATGGAAAAGAATCTTGACAAAAAAGGACGAGTTAGAAACCGTACCGTGGCATTTCGGGTATCCGAGGGGGAAGGAAAATTACTGG
>CAJUTC010000057.1 GCA_910589195.1 uncultured Lachnospiraceae bacterium | reverse complement strand
CCTGCTCTGTTTTCATGGTCTTAAGCCCGCTTATAAGGGAAGTTAAATTTATAACTGCCCGCTGCCCCAGTTCGCCGCCCGTCCCCTCTATCGGTATTGCTATCTCTGTAGCCTGCGGCTCTCCCTTGCCGTTTACTATCGTTTTAACTCTCATTCTCTGCCAGCTCCTTTCTGTTAATCAGCTGTACCGATATTTCATAAGCCGTGCGGCGCTCCCTGCTGCCGCTGTCGGTATCAATAACCTTTTCATACTGGCGGCTCTGGTATCTCCCTAGCAGTTCTACCGTGTCGCCCTGCTGCCATCCCGCTACCTCGTCTGCCTGCTCTTGCCAGCAGATACACGGAACAAAGCACTTGTTACCCGTCAGCTCATTTTTTACAATCACTGAAATATCAGTAATACGCTTGCCCCTCGGTGTCGTCCTATATACTGGCTCATGCGCAATAACGCCCCGTAGCGCTACGTCGTCCTGCATCATAGGATTTCTTACCATTGCCAGAAAATCTGCCAGAATGAATACCAGCACCTTACCGCTCTCAAAGTCCTTAAGCGTCTGTACTTTTCCAGATACTAAAACCTTGCTGCCTATCGCAATCTCAAAGCCCGCTATGTCGCCCTCTTCCTTACTGATAACCGCATCTGTAAAGGCTACTATAACCTCGTCCAGCGTCCCCCGTGGGCGTGGTGTTTCAATCTTTGCAAGATAGCCGTTAAAACGCAGCCCGCATAGCTCCGTAACCTCTTCAACCTCTTTCAGCTCCCCTGCCAGCCCTGCTGCATTGTCCTTAATGCCGCCTGCTGTCAGCTCTTCCATAATCGCCGTGTTAATATCCCGTAAAAAATCTGGCTTATTATCCTGCTCTTTTCTCATGTCTTACCGTTTCCTTTCCGCTGTAGCTTTCCAGCATTTCTATTGCCCGCTGGTAGCACGCTATTTCTGTATCCTCTTTCACTTTGCAGATGCAACGCCCTTTTCTTTCGCCCTCATACTCCCAGATTTCAATAAGGTTATTGCCGTATATATCAAAGTGGCTATGCTCTCTTAAGCTGTGCCTCTTCTGTAGTGGTCTGTAAATCTGGTAGAATGTATGTATAAGCGCCCTGCGCTGCTCGTCGTTCTCTTCCATGCGCAGCCCTCACTTTCGTTACGAAAAGAAAGCAGCTGGTATAAGTTCGTATCCGTCAATGTCTGCATTTTCCAGCGGCTTGTCATACTCGATATACCCCCATGCCAGCCGCCCTATCTCTGGCACATATTTCCGCTCATTGAAATTATGGATAAGCATAGCTGGGTTATCCTTTGGCTTTGGATATGTCCCCGCCGATACTGGGCGCTGCGTACTGTAATATTTGTATTTCATTCGCCTACCCCTCTTTCTGGCTCTCCGTGCTGCTGGTATCCCTCTAAATACCCCGCACATTCAATATCAATCTGCTTTCCGTCCCTGCCGTCGCTGTTTATCTTGATTTCTCCGTAATACGCATAAATACAGCAGCCGTCATAATCATATACTCTTATGCTGCCCTCTGTAGCTGGCTCTGGTGTTTCAATAACCAGCGGCTCTGCCTGCTGCCTCTGTACTGCTGCCTCTTTATCAGTCTGCGGGTATGTATGCTGCCCTCTCCACCAGATAAATACAAAAAACAGTATCAGCCCTGCTACGCAAGCTGCCACGCCTGCTGCCGCCCGTATCAGTCCTTTAAGTATCTGGTTTTCCCGTTTGTGTCGCCTCATTGCCTACCTCGCTTTCTGTGTCTACCCTCTATGCTTAACCGCTGTTTTTCCTCTTCCCAGTCAAAATAAGTACACGCAATACAGCGCTTGCACTGCTCTATAGGCTCGTCGTCAAATTCTTTACCAAATCCCAGGCAAGCGCCGCTACCGTCCACGCCTGCTGCCCCGCACTTCTTTTGCAAGCTGCATTTTTCTATACGCCTGCTTATGCGGCAGCTTTTACAGATAACCTTTTTGCCCGTCGTGCAGCCCTCTTGACGTGCAAAGTACGCCGCCCACCCTCTGCTTACGCCGCCCGTTTTTCCTGCGTCCTTAAAGGCTACTATCCGCTCGCCGCATATGTCGCAGTATACCTCTGTACGTACTTCCCTATATATTGCCATTGTCTACCTCTCTTTCCTTTAAATTCTGCTCTGCGCATTTTATAAATGCCTTTAACCTTGCTATCTTTCTTTCATGTGCCAGAATAGCGCTTACTGCCTTTTTTCTTATCCATTCCCAGTGCGCTATGTCTTGGTTTTCTTTTTCCTTTTGCAAGTCTTTACGTGCCTTTTCTAAAGCCTCTTTTAAATCCCCGCTATACGAAAAGCTGTAGTTGTTTTTCGTTTCCTTAATGTGGTATGTGCTTTTATCCATACTGCGCCTCGCTTTCTGCCGTTTCATGCAATATCATTTTTCTAAACAGACTTTCAAATATCGGTACGGGTATGCTATTACCAGCCTGCTTGTAAAGCGGCATTGTATAGCGCCCTACCCTCTTATGCACTGCTGCCGCTGCTTTAAAATCTGCATCTGTATAGCCCTGCAATCGCCAGCACTCTAACTCTGAAGGGCGGGTGCTGGCGGCGCTGCCGCCTATTCATCAAATAGGCTTAACTGCCTATTTTCCTGCTTTATGTCCTCGTCTATGTCGTCTATATCCATACATTCATTGAAAACACTTTGCAGGCTCTTTGCCTTTTTCCATGTGTGCTGTATCTTCATTTCTGCCCGTACATACTCTGCCGCCATTTCTGGGTATCTCTTCATATTCTCTGCGGCGTGGCGCTCTGGCATAAACATACAAAACATACAGCTACACCTACCGACGTATTCATAGCACGGGTGCGGCTCTAGCTTAAGCTCCCTGCCCTGCTCAAACATTTTGCCTTTTTCATAATCTAGGCAAGGTCTGTACCAATGGCACGTAAAATCTGCTACCCGCTTTGTCTTAAGCGTCGTGCTGTGATATTCCAGTTCTGGCAGCTTTGCCCGCCCCGTGCTTTCGTCCCTGCGCTCCCCAGATACAAATAAGCACTTTGCGCCTAGCTGCTGCCTATGCTGCCGTATCCATTTGTCAGTTACCGCCGTTTTCAGATAAGCCGTACACCATCTGTTTTTCATGTCTGGAAACTTAAGCCGCTCATTCAGCAGCAGCCCTAAAAAGCCTCTGGTATCCGATAACAGAACGGGCTTAACTCCCATGAACGCCGCCACCTTGTAAAACAGTGCTACGTTTTCTGGATACTCGCAGCCAGTATCACAATAAAGCAGATATATCTTTTCTTTTGGGAAATTCTTAACCGCCCAGTACAGCGCCCCCGTGCTGTCTATCCCGTTTGAGCAGCTTACTATTACGCTGGTATACTCCAAATCGCTTAATAATCCCTCTGTCGGTACTATCTTTGTGCGTGCCATTGTGTTTACCTCTCTTTCGTTTCAATCTGAATAGCCGTAACAGCTCTTATCTGTCGTACCGTCGCTATAGTAATTGTCTGCCCAGTCCATGCCGTCTGCGTGGTACTCGCTGCTGTATACGCCCACTACCTTGCCAGCGTCAAACTCTTCCAGCCTTTTTGCTTTCACTTCCCTTGCCATGTTCGCCCAGAAACTATGCTCTCCCCAGTGCCTAACCTCTGCCTCTATCTTTCTGTCATATACAGCCTCTAACTCTTCCCTTGTGTATGGCTCTCTCACTTTCTGGCGTTTCGGCTCTTCCTGCTCTCCCGTCAGATACTCCCCGAACAAATCAAGCGCTTTTTCCCACTCTTCCTGCGTCCCTTTTGCCGCCTCTTCCAGTGCCGCTGCCTGCTCAACTACCTTAATAGCTGCTGCCTTTGCCTCTTCATATGCAGCCCTGCTTATTCGCCTGCGCACTAAGCCGCCCTCTCTGGCTACTTGGCTGGTAAAACTTCTTGACGTATCAAGAAAATAGCATCTGCCGTTATACTCGTCCTGCTCATAATCAACATTTTTATATCTGAAATCTGCGCTATACTTATTGCCGTCCTTTACTATCATTGTTTCTGTGCCGTGTGCCTGCATCATTACTGCTGCCATACTGTTTACCTCTCTTTCGTTGCCCCTCTGGGTTTAAAGTGTCGCCTGCGCTACGTCTGCTGTATATGTGTGCTGGTCTGTGCCGCTGCGGTTAAGTTCCTTGTAAATCGTATCTCTATGCACTCCCAGCGCTCCTGCAATCATTACTACGCTGTCGCCAGCCTTAAGCATCTTTTCTATTGTCCGTCTGTCCTCATAGCGTAATCTTTTATACTTCCTTGCCACTGTCCTTACTCTCCTTTCTTTCAACCTTGAAAAGCCAGTCTGTTTCATTTTCCGTAACCAGCCCATAATATTTATCAGTTCTGGTAAAGCAATACTCTACGCCGTAAAACTGCTTTATTACCATTTTGTAAACTTCCCACTGTGCTTGACACCAATCCGCAACTTTTCTCTCCTTTTTATATTCGTCCGTATAGTATGCGTGTTTCCTGCAAGCGCCTAATGCTATATCCCAGCTTGTTATACAATCCTTTAAGCTGCCGCCTAACTCTGTCCTTAAAAATCTCTCTTTGTTCAACTTCATACTGTTTACCTCTCTTTCGTTGTAAAAAAATAAGCGTGTCAGAGTTTCTACACTCTGCACGCTCTCCTTTTTTCTCTGCAATTTCAATAAAAAAAGAAATTCGGCAGAGGTTTAAAACCTCTTGTCGAATTTCATTCTAAAACTTATCCTGAACTTCCCGGAATTCCTACATTTTTCCAACTTTCTTATGAAATCGGAAGCCGCCGCTCATTCTGAATTAAAAACTCAACGAAATCCTCTGTGGCTTTTGTCATGTAATTTTTCTTGCTGTAGACCATATAGACCAGACGGGTATCTGGGGGGATATCTGAGATGGTAATTTTTTTAATCCAGGCAAACTGGCTTAAATATGGGGTGTCCGCCGCAATGGCCGCCTGGTTTGTGGCTGTTACCACCCCGCCAATGGATATTTCATCATCATAAGAAAAACTTGCCTCCACCCCCTTTTCCCGAAGCACGGCTCTTACAATCTTTCCAATGGGAATACTTTCCCGGTAAGTGGTAAGGGAATAATTTTTCAGTTCCGCCAGCTCTACCGCTTCCTTACCGGCCAGAGGATGATCGTTTCGGACTACTAATATCAGCCTTTGGGCCAGCATTGGGATAAATTCCAGCTCCGTGTCCTCTGTTTTGGAACAAAAAACAATGTCATATTTCCCGGTTTTTAATTCCTCCAAAAGCCGCAGCGTATGTCCCTGGTACATGTTAAAAACCATCTTCGGATTTTTTTCTTTATAATTCTGCATCACTTTTGGCATGTAATCCCCAAGGATAGTGGGAATGCATCCGATATCAATTACGCCTCCCAGGATGCCAGATTTGCTTTTGGCTACCGCAATCCCTTTGTCCAATTGATTCAGCGCGTCATTTACGTATTCGTGAAATTCTCTTCCGTATTTTGTCAGTTTTACATTCCTCCCTTCCTTTTGAAACAGGGAAATTCCAAGTTCCTGCTCCAAAGAGGAAATGGAGTCGCTTAAGCTTGGCTGAGTAATATAAAGCTCTTTTGCGGCTTTCGTATAATGCTGCAACTGAGCCAGCTTACGAAAATAGTATAACTGCGATAAATTCATATCTGCTTCCCCCATTTCTTTGCTTATTCGTCATAAGCAAAGTGGATCTGGCATTATTGTAATGTACTACGCCGGCAAAATCAGAAGATAATCCCGGCTGTTGCCATCAGCGCAATCACCAGACCTGCTATCGCAGCCGGAATGGTGGTTCCGATAATAACATGTTTATAGCTTTCTTTTAAGCTGCAGCCACAGATCGACATGGTAAGAATAGCCACTGAGGAATTGGGCAGCTTATTTAAAATTAATGCGGATTCTGTTACAATTCGGTGAAGTGCCTGGGCATTTACCCCCATGTCCAAAAAGGCCTGCCCAAAGCTTTCCAGGAAAATGGTTTCTCCGGAAATTGCGGAACCGGTCAGACCTGTCAGCACGGCTGTTCCAAAATATGCCTTAATATATGCAGGTATGTTCATGGCTAATACGGTTTCCTGCAGGCTTTGGAAAGCGGGCGACATCCCTAATACTTTAGAAAGGCCCATAACCGCGGCTACCGTTAGCATGGAGCTTAATCCGGAACCGCTTCCCCATTTAATGGCAGCTTTCAAATCCTTAATGTGCTTAAACTGAGTTGCCGCAACCAGAAGAATTCCTAAAGTAAGAGAGAACAAGATACTGTTTGATGTGCCCCATCCGGAAGTTGCCACCACTGCCGCAAGTACTGCCACAAAAGGAAGGACAGACATGCCGATGCTGGGAAGTTCATCATCAGAAAGGATACTGGCATTATCTTTATACATGGATAACAGTTCTTCTTCCGTATGCTGTTTATGGCTTTTCTTCTGGGCATAATTAAAATAGAAGAAATAGCATACGGTCAAAATCGCGGTAAATACCACGGAAAGACCTGGCGCTGAACCGAGAGAGGTCTGAAGATACGTATTGGGAAGTACGTTGCAGATATCCAGCGTATACATAAATCCATTGGCGCAAGCCCCGCCGCCCAGCAGCATAAAGGGAAGCACCCGCCGGTCCATTTTATTTTCCCGCAGCAGGTTATCCGCAATCGGATACAGTACAAATACCATAATATATCCGTTTATTCCAAGAAGGGTAATAAAAAAGGTGCAGATTAATATTACAAGGCCAACCATTTTAGCCCCTAATTTTTCTGTCAGGTACTTGGCGACTTTAGTAGCCAGGCCTGTTTCCAGAACCAACTGCCCGAATACGCCGCCCATTCCCAAAATTAAAAACCAGGATGCCACAAATCCTCCGGCGCCGCCGGAATAGGTGGTTAAAAAGCCTTCAAAAATATTAAGACCACTGGTTACTAAGATAATCAACGCTGTCACAACCGTTGCCGTAATCATGTCGATCCCCTTGATAATCATGACTACCAGCAGTGTAATTGCCACAACCAGACCGATTGTAGATAACATATGTTTCCTCCTTTATTTTAAAACAGATTCCAGATTTTTCAAGACGTTCTATTCCTGTTTGCCCTAATCCCGATCGTTCCATCCGATCGCCACATTGATCACGGTCGGGATGATCAACGTGAATAAGGTAATATACGACGCCAGAGTAAGGCCCTTAGATACCAAGGAAGTTAAGCCCGCCTGAGAAACCCCCCAGGTAAGGCAAATATATAAGAAAGTAAGAATCGCCCCTCTTTTATTTCTCTTTGCCGCCGAAACCTTCGGGTCTTCCTTTACCCTTTCCTGATACCAGTTTAAAATGCGGTCGTTAAAGCCCTGTGCATAGTTTATGGCAGTAGAAATCGTGGCAAAGAAAATGGCAATCGTTAACAGGGTCAGCATAACCGTTTTTAAGGCTCCGCTTCCCACCCCTTCCTGAACCACCAAAATAGTATAGACCGCTTTCCCATTTACCCAGCCATCATATACCGAGGAATAATTGGATGCCAAATTGACTACATTCATTTCCAGAAACACCCAGTTTACAATAACCGACAGGATTACCCCTAAGCGCAGCGTCTTTTTATTAGAAAACAACTGGGCATGGTTTACATAGGCTCCAAAGCCTGCCAGGTTTTGTCCGGAAAATATATATGCCCACACAAAGGCAATCAGCAGATAGGTAAAATAGCTTCCTTCCCCGGCTCCGATTCCAGCGCTCAGCTCACCAGACATTTGAGCAAGCTCCAAAGATAGGCGCCCGGATCCGATGTTAAAAAATAGGTTGGGGACATGTACCAATACCAATGCGATAAAGATGACGGCGCTCATAAAAACGGCATTTTTCCGAACCAGGGAAGCCCCCTTCATACAAAGCAAAAGCATGATCGCCCCTACAATTAAGGTTGTAATGATATATGGAATTCCTGTAAGCTCCGACAGCGCGGAACCAGAAGTAGAGTAAGCTAACGCCATACACACAATTAAAAGCCAATTAAAATTCAGCTCATAAACCACCTGCATGGGCCTGGCAAGCATCCCTCCACAAAAGCGTTTCCCATACTGAAGCAAAAAGCTTCCATAATCAAACGTGCGAAAATCCATGGCAAATTTCATAAAAAAGTAAATAATAAAACAGTTAATTGCCGCTACTGCAAAAGGCATCAACAGGCAAAAATAGGGCTGTGTTACCACTGGGAGCATTCCATAAAAACCTGTGTTCTTAAAAAAATAGCTCCATGGCGTGGAACCGGACGCGAATCCTCCCCCGCATTGGGAACTAAAGGCAATGGACACAAACACGATAATGGTTCTCCAGTCAACATTCTGGCTGTTCTTTTGTATATTTGAATTCTCCATACTATTTCCTCATTTTGCCTTTCTGAGCCGAAACGCGCAACCGTTCCGGCTCGTTTCAAAATCACGTTATTTTATTAACAATCCAAGTTAAAAAAAACCGGCTGATAACATCCCGCTATTTTTCAGCGCCTGACTGCCACTGGGCATTCATTTTATCCAGCGGAACGCAAATCAACCCGCTTTCTTTTCCATACACATAAATCATAAAGCCCCTTTTGCACCGGAAAACGCACTCCAGGCAAGGATCTTCATCGCAATAGGCAAACGCATCGGTATCTGCCAGCGCGAATACCATGGGAGGGCGCTTTGCGGCATCCACATATTTTAAATATCCCCCTGTAAATGTCTTTAAATAAATCCATTCCGGCCCTGCGTCTTTGCCCTTTGCTTTCCAGGATACCTTTACCGCATTGTCATTATATCCCCCAGTAATCTGATAGCTTACCTCCAGGGAATCTTTGGCTGATTCTAAGGAAACCGGAACCAGCCTTTTGGCCTGTTTGCCGCAGCAGATGATTTCTTTGCTATCTTTGGCCCCTTCCTGTCCCCCTGTAACCGGAAAAAGCGCTCCGCAGGCTTCGCAGCGATAAAATGTCACATCCGGGCATTGGCTTTCCCTGGGTTTTCTGGCATCCCTGCATCTTCTTGCGCTAAATTTCTGTTCAATCATAAACAGGTCACCCTTCCATCCGTTTCTTTAATTCCTCACAAAGCAGATACTTTTTTACCTTCCCGCTTCCTGTATGGGGAATCCTCTCAATCAGCTCCAACCGTTCCGGCCAAAACCGTTTCGGAACCCCTTTTGATTTTAAATATGTTATAACCATTTCCAGCTTTAAATCCTCATAGCTCGGAAGCGGAACCGCAAACGCGCAAATCCGTTCCCCCAGCCGGTCATCCGGCATACCGATAATGGTATGATCTCCTATGCCGGGACAGCCTTCCAGATTATCATTAATCTCATTTGAGTTTAAATTTTCGCCGCCCCGCACAATCATATCCTTCTTCCGCCCGATAATGCGGATATTCCGGTTTTCATCCATAACGCACAAGTCGCCGCTGTGGAACCATCCTTCATCGTCTAGTACCCCGTCGGTAATATTCCTGGCTTTTAAATAGCCTACAAATACATTAGGCCCTCTAGATATTTCCTCCCCAGGCGTTCCGACAGGAACTTCGTTGCCTTCATCGTCAACTACTTTCACCTGGATAGCTCCCATGGCACGCCCTGATGTGGTTCCATTCAGCTCTAGAGTTTCCCAGGGCCTTACAAACACATGAGGCACACTTTCTGTGGATCCATATACCTCGCAGAGAAGAATGTGGAATTTCCATGCTTTTTGAACCATATACCCTGGCACTGGAGCGCCTCCGCAAAGGTAAAATTTAAGATGGGGCAGGCTTCCCCCGCTTTGTTCCAGTTCACGAAGAATATCATAAATAAAGGGCGTCGCCCCCATAGAGTAGGTGCATCGTTCCTGATTCATTAATGCGATTGCTTCATGGCACAGGTATTTTTGTTGTAATACCAGTTTTGCCCCAATCAGCATGGTGGCAATTACCCCATGATGGAAACCCGTCGCGTGGTTTAGTGGCGCTGGCATAAACATAATATCCTCTTTCGTCAGTTTCAGCTCCCGGTTAAAGGTTTCCTCGCTGTATCGGATATTATCATGGGAAAGGAGCACCCCCTTTGTCCCTCCCGTAGTGCCTGATGTACACAGGATTGCCGCAATATCCTGCCCGGTCAGGCCATGGGCGCACTGCTGCTTTTCCAATGGTTCATACGTTTCTAATATTTCATTTAATGTAACCAGGCTACTACTTTTTTCCTTTGCGTAGTCCAAAAGAACGGCTCCCTTCAGAGAAGGGATCTGTTCTTTTACTGCCAGGATCCGGCTTTCATAATCTGTTTTATAAAAAAACGTAGGGCCGAAATATACCTTGGATTCGGTGGTGTTCATGCTGCGAACCAGTTCCTTCTCTTCGTAGGACATGGCAATCGGGTGAATGACCGCCCCTGCTTTTAAACAGGCTATGGTAACCAGCACAAATTCACTCCAAATCGGAATTTGAAACGATATCACATCCTTTGGTCTTACACCTTTTTCAAGGAGATAGGCCGCGATTTTCGATGCGGCCTGATCCAACTGCCGGTATGTGTAACAAAATCCTCTGTCGTCTGCCACATACTCCCGGTCAGGATAATTCTCCACCGATTCTTCCCAGCAGTCCAGCAAGGTTTTGCCGCCCCAGTATCCTTTGTTGAGATACTCTTGTTTCTGTTTGGGATTCATCTTGATTTCTTCAAACATAATATTATCCTTGATTTTTTGCTTTTAGTTCCTTTACAAGCGCGGGAACTACTTCAAATAAATCACCTACGATACCATAATCCGCAACTTCAAAAATCGGAGCTGTTTCATCTTTATTAATTGCCACAATGGTTCCAGATTCACTCATGCCAGCTACATGCTGTACTGCCCCGGATATTCCGCATGCAAAATAAATTTTGGGGGATACTGTTGAGCCAGTTTGCCCTACCTGCTTTGTCTGGGGCATCCAGCCCGCATCCACCGCGGCACGGGAACAGCCTACGGTTCCGCCCAGCACATCTGCTAACTCCTTAAGCACCGCAAAATTTTCTGCGTTTTTCATTCCCCGTCCACCGGATACGATTACCTCCGCTTCATCCAGGCGCATCCCCTGATCTTCTGCTGCCTTGATAAATTCCACTACTTTCGCGCGGATTGCTTCTTTTGGAGTATGGATTTCTTCTTCAATTACAACTGGATGGTTATCTGGGGTAATCTCTGGTTTTTTAAACGCGCCAGGACGGCATGTCCCCATTTGGGGACGAGTTTCACTGCAAAGGATCTGGGCATATAAATTTCCGCCAAAGGCAGGGCGCTCCCAAACCACATTTCCGCTTTCTTCTTCCACGCTTAATGCCGTGCAGTCTGCCGTTAACCCGGTATGCAAACTAACTGCCAGCTTAGAGCCCAAATCACGTCCGTTTACAGTAGCTCCTACTAATATGGTGTTGGGATCATATTTCTTCACCAGTTCTAAAAACGCATGGCCGTACGCGTCTGCGGTATAGTTTTCATACTCGTCGCCTTTTACCACATATACTTTATCCGCGCCGTACTGGGCGGCGCCCTTCACTGCCTCATCCACATCCTTTCCAATTACTACGGCGCAAAGCTGCTGCTTTAAGCCGTCTGCCAGCTTCCGCCCCTGGCCTAACAATTCGAAGCCTACACTCTTTGGCTGGCCCTGGAAGCATTCAATAAATACCCATACATCTTTACATGTTTCAAAGCTCATGGTGATATCCTCCTTACAGTACTTTAGCTTCTGTTAAATGTTCAATCAGGGAAGACGCAACCTGAGCTGGGCTGTGGCCTTCAATTTTTACTCCGGTAGCCGTCCTCTTTGGCGTAAACGTTGCTTTTACCTTAGTAGGCGATCCTTTTAAGCCGATTTTCGATGTATCAATATCCGGAAAATCTTGGAAAGTTAGTTCCGGAACCTCACACCTCATGGAATACAGCTTACGGCTTACGGTAGCGTATCTTGGCTTATTGCTTTCTTTCATAGCTGTGCACAATACCGGGAACTTGGTTTCAATTACTTCAATCCCTTCTTCTATCTGGCGGCGGGCAATTACCCGATCCCCTTCTACTTTTAAATCCAGCACATATGTAAGGCGGGCAGCGCCTAAATGTTCCGCAATACTGGGAGCCGTTTGGCCCGTATCTCCGTCAATCGCCTGCTTGCCGCCTAAAATCACGTCAAAGGGTCCTAATTTCTCGATGGCTTGTGAAAGGATATAGCTGGTAGCATACGTATCGGAACCGCCGAATGCCCGATCCGTTACCAGGTAGCCCTCATCCGCCCCCATGGAAATCGCTTCCCGGATTACAGCCTTTGCCTGTGCCGGGCCCATGGAAATTACAACTACCTTACCGCCATAGGCATCCTTTAACTGCAGGGCTGTTTCTAACGCATTTTTATCAAATGGATTCATAATGCTGGGCACACCCTGACGAATCAATGTATTTTTAACCGGATCGATCTTGATCTCTGTGGTATCCGGAACCTGCTTGATACAAACAACGATGTTCATCTTCCATCCTCCTGACTGATTATTTATTTATATTCCTTGTTTAATACATTAGCGATGGTCAGCCTCTGAACCTGATTTGCACCTTCAAAAATCTGGAATACTTTGCAGTCCCGCATCAGTTTTTCAACAGGATACTCTTTGCTGTAGCCATAACCGCCGAAAATCTGAACCGCGTTGGAGGTCACCTCCTGGGCACAGTCAGAAACAAAGGTTTTTGTAATGGAGCCTTCCTTCTGAACCAGGCTTCCCTGATCCATCATCTTCATTGTATTATTCACCAGGCATCTGGAAGCTTCAATTTTAATTGCCATATCCGCCAACATCTGCTGTACCATCTGGAACTGGATCAATGGCTGTCCAAACTGCTTCCTCTCTTTCGCGTATTTTACCGACTCATCCAACGCGCGCTGCATAATCCCCACCGCCATGGTAGCCACAAAAGCACGGGACAGGTTTAACGCGTTTAATGCCAGCTTAAAACCGCTTCCCTCCTTGCCTAACATGGCAGATTCCTTTACCCTCACATTTTCAAAGGTTACGTCTGTGGTGTTTGAAAGCCTAAGTCCCATTTTATTCTCATGTTTCCCTATGGTAATGCCCGGGGCATCCGCATCTACAATAAAAGCGGAAATCCCCTTATTTCCTTTTTCCGGGCTGGTTTTAAAGAAACCTATCATAATGGAAGCTAAGGCGCCGTTTGTAATAAAGGTTTTGTTGCCATTTAAAATATATTCATCCCCATCCTTTACGGCAGTAGCGCGCATGGCGCCGGGATCGGATCCCGCGTTTGGTTCTGTCAGCGCGAACGCCGCGAATTTCCCTGGTTTTACCACATCGGCAAAATACTTGCCCTGTTCCGGAGTGCCCGCCAAAATTACATTCCTAAGAGCCACAAAAGAGGTTACAAAGCTGATGGCATAACCAGCGTCTACCTTTGCTAATTCTTCAAAAATCATAGCTGTGGTTTCATAGCTTAATCCAGTTCCGCCAAATTCCTCCGGGATTTCCAGCATATGAAGGCCCATTTTAAAGCCCCAGTCAAATAATTCCCTGGGGCATTCGCCCTTTTCATCCGCTTCCTGAACATAAGGCTTAATCTCATTCTCTGCCATCTCACGCACCATGGCGATTAATTCCTTTTGCTCATCTGTATAAAGTAAGCTCATATTCTCTCACCTTTCTTTATCCAATTTTTGTGTCGCAATCCTTATAGTTTAACAGGTTAAAAATTCGTCCCGCAAAGTTTCTTGTTATAGCTTGCGAAGTTTCGTTTCCCCTGTGGCTGCGCCGCTTTCCAGCGCTTCCTCGATTTCCTCTCGGGAATATCCAAGCTGCTTCATAATTTCTACCGTCTGAGCGCCCTGGGAGCCGCCGATCCAATAATCCGGATTCCCCATAGAGCTAAAATTAATGGGGTTGGTTGGCATAAAACGTTCGCCGGAAGGGTAAGGAATCTTTGCCAGTACATGATTTGCGTGGGCCTGTTCATCTTTGTAGATATCCAAAGGCTCATAAGCAGCTTCGCAGGCTAAATCATTTTCCTTAAACATAGCCATCAGCTCATCCCGGGTAAAATTAGCCATAGCTTCATCTAAAATATCGGTTACCTCAGAATTTAAATGGTTATTGTTTACTTGGGCACAGTGGATATATTTTTCATTTCCTATCATGTCAGGACGGCCAAGAAGCGTCATAATCTTTTCATAATCCCGGTCATATTCCGGACAGCACAATACCAGCCATTTTCCATCTTTTGTGCGGAATACATTGTTAAATGGGTTTGGCACTTCTTTCCGGTTTTTGGGATATTGATTGCCATACTGCGCAGAAATAATTCCTGTGCTAAGTGCGTAAACAGCGGCATGATGAAGGCTTATAGTGATTTTATCACCCTCTCCGATTTTCTCACGGGCATAAAGGGCAGCACAGATTCCAGAGGCCAGCGCAAGGGATACCTGGAAATCGCCAAACCCATTCGTCGGGATCATAGGCGCATCTCCCCGGTTTACTGTAGTCCCAAACACGCCTCCTCTTGCCATGTAGCAAGTTACGTCGAAACCAGCCGTATCCTTTTCAGGTCCGTTTTCCCCATATCCTAACACCTGGGCAAAAATCAGTTTCGGAAATTTCTCTTTCAAAGTATCGTAATCCAAACCAAGCTTTACTAATGACTTGGTACGGGTATTGGTAACAAATACATCTGCTTCGCCCAACAGCTTATATGCGATTTCCAGGCCTTTCTCCGATTTTAAATTCAGGGTGATAAAACGTTTATTCATATTCGCCACATCAAACGCCAGATTTTCATCATCTAAAAAAGGCATGTTAAATACCGCTCCCTGGGTTCTGGCCGGATCCCCTTTTGCCGATTCTATTTTAATACAATCAGCCCCCCATTCCCCTAAAACACGAACTGTTGTAGGGGCTGCAAGGTAAGTGGTTAAATCTACTATTTTTACTCCTTGTAATGGCTTCATGGTTGTGATCTCCTTTTTCTGAGATAAATCAAATGTTGCGGTTTGCAGCCAATTGGTGTACTGGCCAGATTATATCCGGCAGTACACCATTTTGTTAAGCCGGTGCGAATTTATTTTTTCACGGCAATTCCCGTCCGCCCGGTATCATGGCTGTTTTGGGGCATAAACGTGCAGCCGGCCCCAAACCCTTATGCGAGCAAGCTCTCAACAGGTTTGCAGCCGGCTGCACGTTTGCACTGCTTCTTTCCTATAACACGTACTCCATCTTTGCGTTATGCTTAATTGTATTTCTGGAAATTGTGATCCGCTGAACAGTTGGAGCGCCCTCCTCCAGCCACATCGCGCGGCAGTCATGGTACAGACGCTCTACCGGGCCGTATTTGCAGTCTTCAAAGTAGCCTACACCGCCAAAGATTTCCAGCATTTCATCGCTGACCTTTCTGGTGGTATCAATACTGAACAATTTGCACATAGCAGCTTTCTCTTCAATATATTCACCAGTAGGATTCTCCTCATAAGCCTTGGCAAAATCATAAACCATACAGCGGAGAGCATGCACCATCATAGACATATCGGCAATCTTGCAGCGGATAGCCTGACGGGTTCCGATTGGCTTTCCAAATGTTACACGATCATGAGCATACTGTAAGGACAGCTCTAACATTCTCTGAGCCATACCTAAGTTAGAAGCCGCAATATGGGCACGGGATACGGATAAGGAATGCATGGCAATCTCAAGCCCCTGTCCTTCTTTGCCCAACAGGTACTTCTTATCAATCTTGCAGTTGGTAAACTTTAATTCTCCATGGCCAGCTCCGCGGCAGCCCATCATGTGAGGCATATTGATCACTTCAAACCCTGGCGCATCCATCGGCACAAAGAAAGCGGATAATCTGTCATCCTTACTGGATTCCGGATTGGTAACAGCAATTACATAAGCAAATTCGCAGCAGTCTGTATGGGAAATCAAGGTCTTCTCACCATTTAACACATAAGAATCGCCATCTTTTACCGCAGTAGTATGTAAATCTGCCCCGGTTCCTCCAGTAGCCTCGGTTAATGCAAAGCAGGTGAATACGGATTTATCCTGGAATTTGCTCATATATTCATCTTTTAATTCCTTGCTGCCGTAATCATCCAGGATTCTCCAGTTTAAATCCATTGCGTAGTGAAGATGCATACGCATTCCGCCCGGTCCTCTGGAGAATTCTTCCTGTACCTGTAAAATCTCAAGCTCATTTAATCCCCATCCGCCGTACTCTTCCGGAAGGGAGCAGCGATATAAATCATTCTTAATAGCCAGATCGTAGAATTCCTGAGGGAACTTATTGGTAACCTCAACCTCTTTCTGAATTTCCTCCAATGGTCCTTCTGCCAATTCACGGATCTGCTTTAAATAAGCCTGAAATTCTTCTGCAGATAATTTACTCATTACATTTTCCTCCTTGGATTTTTTAACAATTTTTATGGTTAAATTATACAATAGGCCTTTTCAAAAATCTAATCGTTGCTTCCCCTTACTTTTTTCTGAATCAATAGGTATTGCCTATAGATTGTATTTTTCCTTGTACAATTATCATTTTTATGATATAATGCCTTGGTTCATTTATGATTTTTCTATTATTTTAACAAGATCTTCGAATTGCCTTCATAACAGGTCAGGTAAATTTACCGATAGATTTTTTTCAGGATTTTTATTGATTCTGCTTTTTCATTTTTATATTGTTTTCTTTAATTTTCTTTTTAACATTTAGGCTTTCATCTGTTTATACAGGTTACCGGATCTGGCATGTGCCTATTGAAAAACATAATTGTGAAAACATGGAACCGTTACAGAAAAGTTAAGAAAGGGATTGGTAATGCTATGCGAGATAAAATATGGAATGGGATTGAACACCACATTCATCCTTTAGGAGGTTTGGAACACGCTGTCCTGATTGACGCCAGACCTGGATACGCGAAATTTTCCATTGTAATTCCCCCGGAGGCAATCAATATGTATGGAATCGTCCATGGCGGTTTTCTATTTACGTTATGTGATACAGCATCTGGTATGGCCACTTATGCTTACGAGGTGGAAAACACCACACAGCAGGCCAGCATTAACTTTATAAAAGGTCTTCCTCCGGAAGCCGGAAAAATTTATGTAGAATGCCGTTCTGTCCACAAAGGCCGCTCTACCGTAGTAAACCAGGTAGAGATCACCACCGAATCGGGAAATCTGGCGGCAGTTGCAACCATCACCATGTTTTTACTAAAGCCTGTTGAGTAGCATGAAAAAAGTACCAGAAACTTGACAAAATTTCTGGTACCTTACTTAAATGAGTCCGTTGCTAATCCTGGCATTCCCATAATATAGGGCAGAGATAGTCGAATTATCCCCACGATATATGGTATCCATCAGCCGTTTTGCGACAGACCCTTCTTCAATATTGTGTTTATATACATTTTTTCAAATAATAAATACACAGTTTTAAACGGATACGAATCCTATTTTGAACTGGTAGGGATAAATCGGGCAATCCGTCCGGCAAACTCGGCAATATTCTGAGTCTGGAGGATTACTCTTCCCGGCCCGGTCAGCTTTGTAAGGAACAGGCCTTCTCCGCCAAAAAAGATATTTCCTAATCCTTTTACTGTTTCTACCTCATAGCTTACACTGCGTTCAAAAGCCACCACATTCCCCGTATCTACTTTTAACACCTCTCCCGGCTGCAGATCTTTTTCCACCAGATCTCCATCCACTTCCAGAAACGCCATGCCCTGACCGCTTAAATCTTGAAGGATAAAGCCTTCTCCCCCAAACAGGCCAGCCGAAAACTTTTTACTGAAAGCAATGTTTAAATTTACCCCGCTCTGGGCGCAGAGGAAAGCCCCTTTCTGGCAGATCAAACCGCCTGTAGCTGAAACATCCACCGGATAAACCCGTCCGGCCACTGTAGACGCAAAGGCAATCACTGCCCCTTCCCGCTCGGCACGGTATGTTGCCATAAACAGCGATTCCCCGGCAAACATTCTGCCGATCCCTTTCATCAAGCCGCCTTTCGTATTAGTAGACATCTCAATTCCTTCTGACATCCAGGCCATGCCGCCGGACTGGGTATACATTTCCTCCCCCGGCATATCAAACATTACCTCCACCGCAGGCATGGTATCTCCGATAATACGATATTTCATAAATTACGCCTCCCTTATGATTGTAACTTCTGCTACTGTTACCATGTGTTCCTCACATGATGCGTTTCCTTATTATACCATATCCTCCAGATATGCTACGCTGACGCGGTGCACACTCGCTCCGCT
>CAJUTC010000056.1 GCA_910589195.1 uncultured Lachnospiraceae bacterium | reverse complement strand
TCTTCTTTCATCCAGACTATACTGTCGGCTTCGGAGTTTCACCGAATCATGCCTTGCGGCTCGTGGGCTGTACCACCGGTAGGGAATTACACCCTGCCCTGAAGAGTTTATTTAATTGATACCAGTATAGATCTGGAAAAAAAATCTGTCAAGACCAAAATTGCAAAATTTTTCCGGCAAGTTTTGAAAAGTTGTTATTGACAGAAATCGGAAAACGTAGTATCATAAATACATGAACAATTATTCATATGTTTAAAAGATAAAATCAAACAGGAAAGGATGAGGTGATGGCTTGGCAATTCATGACGTTGAATGCTGCGATACCTGTCAGGTTCATGAAGAACTGGTAAAGGCGGTCAATGAAAAAATGCCGGAAGAAGATGAACTATACGATTTGGCAGAGCTTTTTAAGGTATTTGGAGATTCTACCAGGATCCGGATTTTGTATGTGCTGTTTGAGGCGGAACTTTGCGTATGTGATATTGCCCAGACGCTGAACATGACCCAATCGGCGATTTCCCATCAGCTAAGGATATTAAAGCAGTCAAAGCTGGTGAAAAACCGCAGAGAGGGGAAGCAGGTATTTTATGCTCTGGCAGATGATCATGTAAGGACAATTATTCATCAGGGACGGGAACACATTGAGGAGTAGAAAACGAAGCAGGAGAATGCGCACAGAATGCAAAAAGCGCATTCTGGCGTCCTGCGGTCAGACCAGCAGGTGGGCAAATCTACAGAGATGTTTCGATACTTTTACATTGAACCATGAGAATTGAAAGAATAAGAAAGGGAAAGGACTTTTTATTATGAAGAAAAAATTTAAACTGCAGGATTTGGACTGCGCGAACTGTGCGGCAAAAATGGAGGACGGGATTAAGAAGATTCCCGGGGTTATGGATGTAAGCGTCAGCTTTATGATGCAAAAGATCACCATTGAGATAGAAGACGACAAGTTTGACTCAGTTATGAAACAGGTGGTGGATTGCTGCGCAAAGGTAGAGCCAGACTGTAAGATACTGATGTAGATAGAACAATTCAGATACAATGATAGGATATGTTGGGGTCAAAAGGTATTTTGACCCTGATATTATGATGAGTGAAAACTTCTTTAAGCAGGAAAACGAGAGAATAATAGAAGCGATTAGAACTAAGTAAGAAATAATTGGAAATGATAAGGGAGAGGTTATTATGACAGATAAGCAGAAAAAAATGCTGTTTCGTATTCTGTTCACATTTGTGCTTTTTGCAGGCCTGATGGCTGTGGATAAAACGGGAAGAGTTTCCTGGCTTCAAAAATTTCCCTATGGCTTCATCCTGTATCTGATCCCATATCTGTTAATCGGATATGATATTATTTGGAAGGCGGTTCGCAATATCCGTCATGGCCAGATATTTGACGAAAATTTCCTGATGATGATTGCTACCTTTGGGGCATTTGGCGTAGGGGAGTATTCGGAAGCGCTGGCGGTTATGCTGTTTTACCAGGTAGGGGAACTGTTCCAGAATTATGCAGTAAGCCGTTCCCGCCAGTCTATTACGGAGATGATGAATATTTGCCCGGAATATGCCAATATAGAAGAAAACGGACAATTAATCCAGGTGGATCCGGATGAGGTGGAACCAGGAACCATTATTATCATTAAAGCCGGAGAGAGGATTCCCTTAGATGGCCTGGTTGTGGAGGGGGAATCCATGATCGACACGGCAGCGTTAACTGGAGAGCCGGTTCCCAGAAAGGCATCCACAGGGGATGAGGTAATCAGTGGCTGCGTGAATGGAAGCGGAACGCTAAAAGTTCAGGTAACAAAGCCATTTGAGGATTCTACCGTTGCAAAGATTTTGGAGCTGGTGGAAAATGCGGGAAACAAAAAAGCAAAGGTGGAAAACTTTATTACCCGGTTTGCACGTTATTATACGCCAGTGGTTACCATAGGGGCAGCGCTCCTTGCAGTGATTCCGCCTCTTCTATTAGGAGGATGGGGAGAATGGATTCAAAGAGCTTGTATTTTCCTGGTAATTTCTTGCCCCTGTGCCCTGGTAATTTCAGTTCCCCTGGGATTTTTCGGTGGCATCGGTGCAGCATCGAAAATCGGCGTATTGGTAAAGGGCAGCAATTATTTAGAAGCTGTGGCAGAGATGACCACAATCGTATTTGACAAAACCGGAACTTTAACCAAAGGTGAGTTTCAGGTAACAGAGGTACTGGCAGAAGGCTGTTCCAGGGAAGAATTGCTGAAGCTGGCTGCATTGGGGGAAGGGTATTCTAACCATCCCATTTCCGGATCCATAAAAGCTGCCTATGGAAAACCAGTTGATTTAACCTTAGTAACGGAGGCAGAGGAGATTGCCGGACATGGAATCCATGCACAGATAGAAGGAAAGGCAGTTTTAGTTGGAAATGAGAAACTGATGCAGGAAAATAGGATCTCGGTTCCCGGGCACCAGAGTACTGGAACGGTGGTGTATGTGGCCAGAGATGGGAAATTTGCCGGAACCATTGTGATTTCAGATGCAATTAAAGACGGGGCAAGGGAAGCTGTCCGTGATATGAAACAGGTAGGCGTGAAAAAATGCGTTATGCTTACCGGAGATCGGCAAGCCGCTGCTCAGGATGTAGCCCAGCAATTAAATCTGGATGAAGTTCACGCGGAACTGCTGCCGGCAGATAAAGTGAGCCGGGTAGAGGAATTGTTAAGTAAGCAGCCAGAAGGAAAGCGTCTTGCGTTTGTAGGGGATGGGATTAATGACGCCCCGGTTCTGACCAGAGCGGATATCGGGATTGCCATGGGAAGTATGGGAAGCGATGCGGCGATTGAAGCTGCCGATGTGGTGCTAATGGATGACGATGTAAGGAAGATCGCCGCGGTTGTGAAGATTTCCAGAAAGACATTACGGATCGTAAAGCAGAATATTGTGTTTGCCCTTGGAGTTAAGGCGCTGGTATTGGTGTTAGGCGCTTTTGGTATGGCAAATATGTGGGAAGCCGTATTTGCCGATGTGGGAGTATCGGTAATCGCGATTTTAAATGCTATGCGGGCGCTGCAATATTCCGCAACCAGCAAAGCTTCTTAACCAAAACGGAAGAGAAAAATGTATAAACTGATTGAAAAAAGGGATTTGAGGTGATAAAATCTTTAAAGGAAATAAGTATCGTTACCGAGAGGGCGAAAGGATGGCTGTATCGAGTATAACTGACAATACAGTGATCCGTGTTCCAAAGCAAGTAGAGGCATTGGCTGATACAGTTGAGAAAGCCGCCTGGAAGAACAATTTGTTTGTTTCAATATAGGGGATTATCTGAATCCGGAAGTAGCAGGCAGGATCGGAGAGAATGACTTGGAAAAGATTCTCTCCGATTTTTCAAGTTTCGTTTTTTCTCAATCACGATGAAACCTGTGACAGTGAATGTGAAAGGATGGAATTTTTTATCGTGATAATGAGATTGTGTGCGGTTATCTTGTTAAGGGGTGTTTTATGGAAAAAATATCGTATCAAAAACATAAATTAACTAAGGATCAAAAAATTTGCCCTTCTTGCGGGAGCCTTCTGGTTCAAAAAGATCCATATACAGTTCAATGCACTTCCTGTCAGCAGGAATATTATCTTTCAGTAAACCGGACTCACAAAGTATCGGTGCATTTATCAGCAGGAAAGCTGCTTGTGCTGGTTACCTTAGGGATGGCAGTTTTAATTAGCTTTTCTGTTCTGGGATACCAATATTATACAGGCAGGTTGGTGCAGTCGGCCAGCCGGTTTTCTGTGGTATTCCGGGATTTCTTGATGGAAGCGTATGATAGGCCGATAGCGGATATCAGAGAAGAAGATTTGGAGCAGATGAAGTATTTAAAGATTGAGAAAGAAAATGGATACCGATTTACCTACAGCTTTGAGGACAGCTTTGATGATACCCATATGGAACCGTATGATAGCACCATGAAAAGCGTAACCATTAAAGGCTCGAAAGATGAGTTTTCCCCTTCCAATGTACAGTATTTTACAGGTCTGACAAGGTTGGAGCTGTATGTGGACGGATGGGAAAATTACACGCTTCCAAATCATAATGTGCTTCGCTCAATTACTTGCACAGACGGTCTGTCCCGGTATGGAACCCCTCAATTTTTTACCCGGGTAAATCCGGAAACTTTAGAAGAAGTCAGGATTCTGGAGGCGGAAAACCTGGAAGATTTTTCTTTTTTGGAAAATCTGCAGGGGATTAAGCGGCTTTCCCTGGAAAAGGCAACTATTAGGAAAGGGGATCTGCTGAAAGGATTTTCCGATTTGGAAGCACTGTCCCTGTCTTATGTGGTGATGGAGGAAGAGGATGCTTTCGATATGATAAAAGAGTTTTTATCCCTTCCGTCACTGGAACGGTTTTACATAGAAGGAACATCAGCATGGTACGTAACAGAAGAGCAGTGGGCGCAATTACAGCAGATATATGGTGACCGGATTCAGATAATCCGAAATTAAGAAGAAAAGGCATTTGATTTTCCGGAAACAGATAGAAAGGCATTCATTATGGATAGGAAAAAGAAAGATATGGATTTTAGCACCATACATACATCTACAGGAAATGAAAAAGCAGAACTGGTTAAGATGGAATGTAAAAACTGCGGCGGAATCCTCCAATTAACGGATCCGCTCCATGCAGTATGCCCTTACTGTGGCCAAACGTACTTGATTGACCAGGCAAAGGGGACGGTGATCGAAATCCATGTGGATTATGGAAACAGCGCCCAGATGCGCAGCACCATAGACAGCAGCAGAAGATTGCTGATAACTGTGGCAGTAGCAGCTACCCTGATTGCAGCAGTGATTTTCGGCTTTAATATTGCCGCCAGGAAATCTGCCTTTTCGTCTTCCGATTCCAATTTGCCGGCTGATGCCAATGGACAGCTTCTTGTCATATTTTGCGAAGATATATTTGGAAAAAAGTATAAGGAAATTACGGAGGAAGAGTTTTCTAGCATCAAATACATGAAATGCGGCTATCAGCGGGAGAATGGAGAAAACTTTAACGCTATCTGGTACAGCTTTACCGATTATCAGGATTGTTCCAGTGAAGAGGAATTTCAGGAAACTGTACAGAAGTGGTATTACCGGACGAAACAAGTTAATTGGCCTTCCGATTATACAAAATTTACTGGCCTTACCCGGATTGATACCAAAGATGCCGTATGGCTTTCACTGCTGAAATTTGCGCCGGATAACCAGATTTGCTATGTGGATACGGATAATAATTTAGATACAGTAACAGAGATATTAAATCCCCAGGCGATTAAGGTTCTTCACATTGGTATTATGGGAAATTCGTTAAATTCAATCCAGGAGTACACCAATTTAGAGGAATTGGAGATAGATACCAATTTAAGCAAAAAGACTATGGATTTAAGCGGAATTCAGTCTTGCAGCAAGTTAACAAGCCTAAAACTTTCCTGTGCAGATTCCTATATAGGCCTGGATGAGCTAGGGCAGCTATCCCAGTTAAAAACTCTTTGGATTGATGGCGTGCACTTGGAAGATTGCAATTTTTTCAGCCAGATCCCACAGCTTGAAGAGCTTTCGATTTCCACAGGGGAAAATGGGGATTTATCTCTTCTTTCCTGCTTGCCCAATCTGAAAGGACTGTATCTTTTTGACGAAGAACCTATCCCTGCCAGCCAGATTTTAGTGCTGAACGAATTGGGAAGGTTAGAGGATCTGCAGATTGCAATCAATGAGAGGGAAGGCTTGGAAGCCATTTCCGGAATTCAAACATTAAAAAATCTAAGCCTGCATATGGTGATACAAGAATATAATGAAAATGGGCAGGACGGAATCCGGCTGTCGCCCCTTGCCTCCCTTTCCTGTCTGGAACGGCTTCGCCTTGACAGCTTTTGGGAATGTGATTTATTTGGTCTGGAGGAAATTCTAAACCTTCCAACCATATCTTCATTGGAGCTGGGGCGGGGGATTGCTAATGATACCAATCCAGTTTTTGATGAAACCTTGCTGCTGGATAACCCATCCATCCAAGAACTTAGCTTTAGAAACTGCCATCCAAAGGATGCAGCCAGCGGGGAACCTTTAGAATTTGGATTTTTGAAGCATTACCCCAATGTAAAATGGCTGTATTTGGATGGATGTGAGATAAGTGATCTATCTTTTGCGGCAGGTTTTTCGGATCTTAGGGTTTGCAGCCTGCAGGAAAATTCCATTACCGATTTTTCAGCATTGGTAAATTGTAAAAAGTTAGAAGAAATCTGTGTGGATAAAGAAGCGGCAGCGAAATTGAATTTGCCAAAAGGAATAACCGTATATACGGAGCCTTACTATATGAGGGATTAAAATGATTGCTTCTGCTCTTGACTTAAAGTAAGGTTTAAGATTTATAATGATAGTATGTGTTTGAGAACCTGTCCCCTGGGGCAGTTTATGGACAATCACAAAATCCGGACAGCAGGAGGTTAGAAGGTATGATTTACAAAAAGTTTCAAGATTTGGAATTATCAGCGCTGGGAATGGGGGCGATGCGTCTTCCGGTAATTGATGGAGATGACGGAAAAATTGATGAAGAAGCAGCAGGCAAGATGGTTGAGCATGCAATGGAGCAGGGGATTAATTACTACGACACAGCATGGGGCTATCATAACGGTCAGTCTGAGCTGGTAATGGGGAAACTATTGCATCCATATCCCAGAGAGAAGTTTTATCTTGCAACCAAGTTCCCGGGCTATGATCTTTCCAATATGGGAAAAGTTCAGGAAATTTTTGAGGAGCAGTTAAAGAAATGCCAGGTGGAATATTTTGATTTTTATCTGTTCCACAATGTTTGTGAGATGAACATAGATGCTTATCTGGATCCTTCTTATGGAATATTTGATTATCTTATGGAACAGAAGCGGGCAGGAAGGATCCGCCATCTGGGATTTTCCGCCCATGGGAGCGTTGCGATTATGAAACGCTTCCTGGAAGCATATGGAAAGCATATGGAGTTTTGCCAGATTCAGTTAAATTACTTAGACTGGACATTCCAGGAAGGCAAGGCCAAAGTAGAGCTTCTGGACGAATACCAGATTCCGGTATGGGTGATGGAACCTTTAAGAGGAGGCCGCCTGGCAGCATTATCAGAGGAGCACCAAACTGTATTAAAGGGCTTTAGGCCTGAGGAAACCATCCCGGCATGGGCTTTCCGGTTCCTTCAATCCCTTCCACAGGTAACTATGGTTCTATCCGGCATGTCTGATTTTAAACAGTTGGAAGAAAATATAGCCACCTTTAGCCAGGAAAAGCCGTTAAGCGAAAAGGAGATGGAGGAGCTTTTGGAAATTGGGGCGAAGATGCTTGGGAAGAAAACACTTCCCTGTACAGCCTGCCACTACTGCACCAGCCATTGCCCTAAGGGACTTGATATCCCATCCCTCCTAAATTTGTATAATGAGCACTGCTTTACAGAAGGGGGGTTTATTGCTCCCATGGCTATGATGGCAGTTCCGGAGGAAAAACGCCCGGCAGCCTGTATCGGCTGCAGAAGCTGTGAGGCAGTCTGTCCTCAGCAGATTAAAATCTCAGAGGCCATGAGCGATTTTGCAGGGAAATTGGGATAATAATTGATAGAACAATATTGAGAAAGAAGGGTCTGTCGCATTAAGAAAAACATATACAAGATTTCGTAGAATTTAATTCAAAAGTAACCATATCTTGTATGCTTAATCCTTATCGCCACAGACCCTTCTTTTTGTATTTGATTGTTGCAGAATCAATTCAATTGTAATGGACAGTTTCTTGCTTTCCGTTTCACCATGACAGGAATCATTGACAGGAGCGTATTTTATCCTATTTAGGGGTTCCCGGTATTTATTATAGGAGCATCAATCAAACGCCGGCTGTTATTCCTTATCATTGGAAATTATCTTTCATTAACGAAACCGCAATATCCCTCGCCAGGGAACTAGATACCGTTTGGTTTGCTGATTCGCCCAGATAAACGCAAAAATAAATACGTCGCCCCACATCTGCAAAGCCTGTATACCAGGCATCCACCACAATGCATCTGCTTTTCCCATACCTGTTTTTCTAGTAATGAAATTCCTTCCTTTTGTAACTCGTGTCTTATCCCGTTCCTATTTCGCCAAATGACTTTTCTGATTTTCCATCTTGGGACTCTGGTATCATTATATTAGGATAATCCAAATGGCCTTATTATGCAACCATTGAAACGCCTGATTTTTTATGATACACTGTTACTGTTCCGATAGTTAGGTCTAAACCGTAACAATTAACTTAACTACAAAAGATAGGAACAAACCATAATTTATCCAGGTATCCACTAGAAGTTTCAAATACACGTTTGAAACATTGGCTCTACAAATAAAGGAAACCAATATGATTACATTAAACGCAATACGGTCAGCTTCCGGTTCTGCTGCCTATACCAGAGGAAGCCAGCTTCATAAAAACGAGAACGTGATCCAATATAAAATAGAAGAAACACAGACATCCATACAAGTAGAGGCAAAGGTACAGGGTTCCGGATGGAACCAGTACAAGGTTGGCATCGACTATAATAAAGGCAGTAATCAGATTGATGATTACCAGTGTGAATGCCAGGCGTTTTATACGTATTCAGGAATGTGTAAACATTGTGTGGCAGTTGCGCTGGAACTATATTATGAGAAAACGGGGCAGGTGAATCAGAAGCTTTCCCTATCTTTTCCAAATGCTTTCCAGAAACCTGAGCCGTCTGCTGCCGTTTCTGGGGAAATCGGGAAAAGGAACATTCAGGCAAAAGCAACCGATCAGGTCTTGACAAATATTATTTATGCCAGTTCCATGAAAGAACAGGCACGCTATCTCCAGCCAGAGCTAACAGGGCAGGTGGAGTTGGTTCCTGCTTTTGAGAAACAAGATAAAAAGTGGACTGTGGAATTTAAAATCGGCGCAGCCCATAAATATGTGGTAAAAAATGTTTCTCGTCTGGTGGAAGCTGTCCAGAGCAATGATTGGGTAGAATATGGAAAAAAACTGGCATTTTACCATGAATGGAGCGTATTCACAAAGGAAAGCAAGAATCTGTTAGGACTTATTGCACAGTACATCATCCATGAAAAAGAAGTAATGAATGCTTACTACAGCCATTACGGTTATTCCTATTACCATTATGTGGAATCGTTAACAAAGCGGAAACTTTCTTTATCAGGAGAATGGATGGTGCGGCTTGCCCAGGAGCTTAAAGGAGGAACCTTCCAGGCAAGCGGTATTGGAAACCTTCAGAACTTAACCTTTGCCGAGGGAAATCCAGTATTAAAGGTGGCGATTAAAACCAGGACGGATGGCAGTTATGATCTGACCGTCCCGGCGGCAGAAGTATTTTTCGGACAGGAACGGCTCTGTATCCGGACAGGCTGCACAATCTACGTGTGCAGCCAGGACTTTTCAGAGAACATAAGAGCGGTGGCAGGTTTGTTTCAGGGAAAGGAAAAAAAGTATACCATCCATCCAAAGGATGCCAGTTCCTTTTGTGCGTTCGTGCTTCCGGTGCTAAAGCAGTGTACAAACTGTAAAGCGACAGAGGAGCTGGAACAGTATGAACCGAAGCCATGCCAAATTTCGGTGTATTTAGACCGTCAGAACCAGGCGGTTACAGCAAAGGCGGTCTGTTCTTACGGTGAAAACCAATATAATATTATGGAAACAATTACGGTCAGCGAAATGCACCGGGATTTTGAAAAAGAGTATGGTCTGGCTGCGATCTTAAAAAGCTTATTCCCGTTGTCAGATCCGGCGCAAGGTTTGTATATTCTTCCGGAAGAGGATGAGGATAAAGTATATGGACTGATTTGTGAAGGAATCCCTTTGCTGCAACAGAAAGGGGAAGTTTTTGTTTCTGACAGTTTAAAACGGATTCGGATTGTGGAAGCTCCCAATATCCAGGTGGGGATTACCATGAAGGCGGGGCTTTTAGAGGTGGATTTAAAAACAGAGCAGATCCCATTGGAAGAAATAGAAGGGATTTTGCAGGGATACCGGAGAAAACGGAAATTTTACCGCTTGCCTGACGGAACCTTCCTGCGACTAGAAGATGGAGGCCTGTCTGCAGTAGCTGAAATGGCAGAAGGACTGGAATTAAATGGAAATCAATTAACGGATGGACGACTTACAATTCCCGGCTACCGATCCTTTTACCTGGATCAGGTTTTGCGGGAAAATGGAAGTAATATCCGGATTAACCGAAGCCAAGCATTTAAAGCCCTTCTTCGTGAGATCAAAAATGTGGAAGACAGCGATTTTGAAGAACCAGAGGGTTTGAAGGTGGAACTCAGACCATATCAGCGGTTTGGATACCGATGGATGATGACGCTGCAGAAATTGGGATTCGGAGGGATTTTGGCAGACGACATGGGTCTGGGAAAAACCGTTCAGGCTATCACCTATCTGTTGGCTCAAAAAGAAAGGCAGCAAAATAAGAAAAAGGAATCTGACATTTCTTCCATAGAAAGAAATGGAGAAGAACCAAATCCTGGAAATAATAAGGCGCCAAAAGGAAGGAACGAGCTAAAAAGGCAATACCTTGGCCTGGTGGTCTGCCCTGCATCGTTAGTCTATAACTGGGAAAGCGAAATCCACCGATTTGCCCCATCCTTGTCTGCCGTTACCGTAACCGGGGTAGCTGATGGGCGGAAGGAGAAAATTGAAAAAGGGGAGGGCGATATTTTATTGACTTCCTACGATTTGCTAAAGCGGGATGTGGAGTTTTACCAAAATGTCCAGTTTGAAACTGTGATTATAGATGAGGCTCAAAATATAAAAAATGATACCACCCAGGCAGCGAAATCAGTAAAAGCTTTAAACAGCATCCAGCGCTTTGCCTTAACGGGTACACCGATTGAAAATTCATTAAGCGAGCTGTGGAGCATCTTTGACTTTCTGATGCCGGGAATCTTAAATACAAATAGAAAATTTAGGGAGCATTATGAACAGCCGATTTTATCCAATCAAGATGAACGGGTGTCAAACCGGTTGAAAAAAATGATCCGACCCTATATTCTTCGTCGGATCAAATCAGATGTGTTGAAAGAACTGCCAGATAAGATTGAAAAAGTCCTGTTTTCCCGAATGGGAAAAGAACAGAAAAAATTGTATGACGCCAATTTACAAAACATTTTATATTCCTTAAAGAATCAAAGCCAGGAAGAATTCCGCACAGGCAAGCTGCAGATTTTAGCGGAGCTGACCAAGCTGCGCCAGCTTTGCTGTGATCCGGCTCTGGTATATGAAAATTATCATGGAGGAGCAGCCAAGATGGAAACCTGTATGGAGCTGATCAGGAATGGGAGGGCGGCAGGAAATCAGATGCTTTTATTTTCCCAGTTTACTTCTGCGCTTGCTATTATTGGAAGCGCACTGGAGAAGGAAAAGATTCCATATTATATGCTGACAGGAAGCACTTCCAAGGAAAAAAGAACGGAATTGGTTGCTGCTTTTAACCAGGACAAGACCCCAGTGTTTTTAATTTCTCTTAAGGCAGGTGGAACGGGACTGAACCTGACAGCAGCCAGCATGGTTATCCATTTTGACCCTTGGTGGAATATGGCAGCTCAAAACCAGGCTACTGACAGAGCGCACAGGATTGGGCAAAAGCAGGTGGTAACCGTATACAAGCTTTTGATGAAAGATACATTGGAGGAAAAAATCCAAAAGCTTCAGGAGCGGAAAGCAAAACTTTCAGACGACTTGATATCCGATGGAAGCATAAAGGATACGTTGGCTACGAAAGAAGAATTATTAGAGATTTTGCAGAGATAGGGATAAGAGATGCCAAGTGCGCCAACCAGTTAATTGTAAGTGACGGGCATTTGCTATGGCGCATGAAGGCTTGGAAAGGAGTGGATGAAACATAGACAGAACGAATCAATTATCCGATGATTTTACACAAGGAAGTATAATAAATAAAATGATCCGCTTTATGGTTCCTGTACTGGGGGCGCTGGTTTTGCAGGCCATGTATGGGGCAGTTGATTTATTGGTGGTAGGTAAATTTGGTACAGACGCCGGGATCTCCGGAGTGGCTACCGGTAGCAATATTGTTAACTTGATTACGTTTGTTATTACCTCCCTAACCATGGGTGTTACGGTTTTAATCAGCCGGTATTTGGGAGAGGGGAAAAATGAGCGGATTGGCATGGTGATTGGAGGTGCAGTTTGGTTTTTTACCCTTTTTACGGTAGTGGCCATGGTTCTTTTGCTGGCAGGCGCGCCGCTGTTTGCCACTTGGCTGAATGCGCCAAGTGAAGCTTATGGATTGACCATTCAATATGTAAGGATATGCGCCGGGGGACTTTTATTTGTAGTTGCTTATAATGTAATCAGCGGCATTTTCCGGGGGCTTGGAAATTCCAGGCTGCCTTTGCTGTTTGTTCTGATTGCCTGCGTGATCAATATAATCGGCGACTTATTCTTTGTGGCGGTTTTAAAGCTGGATGTGGCCGGGGCAGCGCTGGCTACTATACTGGCCCAGGCAGTTAGCGTAGTGCTTTCCCTGGTGATTATCCGCCGCCAAAACCTTCCATTCACCGTATCAAAAAAAGAGATTCGGTTTAACCGGGAAATTGGAATTTTTCTCAGTCTGGGAATCCCCCTGGCATTTCAGGAAATTTTAACCAATCTGTCCTTTTTGATTTTATGCGCAATCATTAATGGAATCGGTCTGGAAGCTTCTTCTGGTTATGGGATTGCCCAGAAAGTAGTTTCGTTTGTGATGCTAATCCCCTCGTCCCTAATGCAGTCCATGTCAGCATTTGTGGCTCAAAATGTGGGAGCCGGGAAAGAAGAAAGGGCAAGAAAAGCCATGACTACCGGAATGGGGCTTGGAGCATTTATAGGCGTATTCGTGTTCTTGCTCGTATTTTTCCGCGGAGATATCCCATCTGCAATCTTTACCGACAATCAGGCCTATATTATGCGGTCGGCAGAATATTTAAAAGGGTTTAGTTCCGAGGCCATTCTCACTTGTCTGGTTTTTAGCTATATCGGGTATTTTAATGGCCATGGAATGTCATTTCCAGTTATGATTCAGGGAATTACAGCTTCTTTTTTAGTTCGGGTGCCCTTGTCTTATGTATTCAGCTTAAAAGAAGGCGCTAACTTATTTGACATTGGTCTGGCAGTTCCAGCGGCGTCTGTATACGGAATCCTGTTTTTCACTTCCTGGTACGTGTGGTATATTCGGAAATCCGATCAGGAGATTCAAAAGGGAGGGTACAAGAACTGATTTTTTAACTTATCAAAGAAGTCACCCGTTTTAAGTCGCAAAGACGAAAGGGCGGGTATGGTGACTTCTTTGTGTCAGGTGGTTTGGGGCTTCATCTGACTAGCTGGGATAGCAGCATAGGGATATGAGAAAGTAGCAAAGTGGAGAGTCTGCCCTGCTGTATCGGGCATTCCGAAATTCCTTTGGCCATTTGTATCATAGAGCGGAAAATCACACAAAGCAGGATTCTAATTTTTCGTTAAAGGTAACAGAAAACTTGCACAAATTTGGAGGAACCTATGACTTTTTACGAAATGATTAATGATATGTCATCAGCGTTAAACCGAAAAAGGCTGGTGATTTTTGTCGGTGCCGGGGTGTCAAAAAATTCAGGCCTCCCAACCTGGGGGCAGATGGTTCAGGCGTTTGCGGAACAGATTGACTATCCCATGAAAGGACGATTGGCTACAGATGAATATATTCGGATCCCACAGTATTATTACTGCCTGGATGAAAGCGCTGGCCATACTTCTTACTATTCCTTAATAAAATCCATGATTCCAGAGAATATTCAGCCTAATCTCCTTGACTATCTGATCGTTTCCCTTCATCCGAAACATATTGTAACAACAAATTTTGATACGCTGTTAGATCAGGTTGCAGTGGGCTACCGGGTGATCCGGGAAGATCGGGATTTACTGACTAATATTTCTTCCCATTACCTGCTGAAACTTCACGGCGATATCCGGCATCCAGAAAAGATGGTGTTTAAAGAGGACGATTATCTGCAGTATTCCGAAACCCACCGACTTATGGAAACGTATTTGAAATCCTTGTTAATTGGCCACGTGTTCCTGTTTGTTGGCTATTCGCTGAACGATTATAACCTGAAAACCTTTGTCAGTTGGATTGACTATGTTGCAAAAGAGATGCAGGTAAGGCAGGAGATGCACCGGAATTATTTTCTTTCCAGCAGCCTTCACGCAGGAAGGGACTATCTGAGAAAATATTATGAAGGAAAGGGCCTGGAGGTGATTGATTTATACCAGCTTCCCGCGGAAGTGGAAAAACGCGCACAAAGCATCCAGCTTTCCGGTGAATTAGGACAGAAAACATATGCGGTGCTGGAGTTAATCCGGTGAAACAGGATTCGAAAACTATTTTCGGATGATCTTGCAGCGTGGTATTACATACTAATAATAGAAGATTCTGTTTTGTGTATCCGCTTAATGTGAAAAAGGGCTGCTGAGTATGCTGTTTGTTTTCCTATGAGCAGCCCTTTTTCATGCTTTGCGGATACGCTGTGTTTACTTCCAATTTTTGGTTAAGCGGCCTTCCGCCAATGTAATTAACTGGTACAGCAGGGCAGACATTATGCACAATACCACAATCGATGTGACCACCATAGTCATAGCAAATGTCTGGGAACCATAAGTAATCAGGTAGCCAAGGCCAGCTTTGCTGGATAAAAATTCACCGATAATAACGCCAACCAGGCAAAGGCCGATATTAACCTTCATATTGCTGATAATCATGGGGACAGAAGAGGGCAGCAGCACCTTTGAAAGTACGTCCCATTTGGTTCCTCCAAGGGAATAAATTAACTTAACCTTGTCAGGATCCGTCTGGGAAAATCCGGTGTGGAGTGTAAGGATAGACCCAAACAGCGCCACTGAAATAGCGGCCACAATGATGGTTCTTGTATTATTTCCCAACCATACAATTAAAAGAGGAGCCATGGCGGATTTTGGAAGGCTGTTTAATATAACCAGGTAAGGTTCCAGAATTTCGGACAAGGCCCGGCTGAACCATAAAAGCAGGGCAGCGGCCAGGCTAATAACAACCACAAGAAAAAATGAAACAATTGTTTCCAGCAAAGTAACGCCTGTGTGGAGAAAAATACTTTTATCCATTACCATGGTGCAAAAGCATTGGAAGATCATGGACGGGCTGCTGAAAATAAAGCTGTCAATCCAGGAAAAGCGTGCGGCCAGCTCCCATAAAGCCAAAAGAAGAACCAACAGCATCCATCTGGTGATTGCTACCTGGTGTTTGTGAAGTAGCTCGGCTTCCAGAAAATCCTGCTGTCCAGGTGATGGAACGGCTGCTTCGGACAATGACAGAGAGGTTTCTGACAATACATTAGCTGTTTCAGAAAAAGCCCGGGATTTTATCCATAATCTCGGCTTAAACGGAATCGGCGCATTGGGAAGATGAGGCATCTGATTTCAACTCCTTCCAAATTTGATTAAAATAATAAGAAAATTCAGGGGCATTCCGACGTTCCATAGGGCTTAACAGGTTTGACGTTTCTATGCCAGAAGGCTTGGATGACGGTTGGGAGAAGGAAAGGGTTATTACCTTTTTTACGGTAGCCGGACGTGAGGAAAGGATAATAACCCGATCTGCCACACTAATGGCTTCTGACAGATCATGAGTTACCAAAACCGCGGTTTTTTTCGTTTCCCGTATAATAGAACTGATATCATCACATACGGAAAGCCTGGTTTGATAATCCAAGGCTGAGAAGGGTTCATCCAGTAAAAGTAAATCCGGCTTTAGCGCCAGCGTTCGTATTAAGGCAGCTCGCTGCCGCATTCCTCCAGAAAGCTGGGAAGGATGTTTATCCTGAAACTGTTCCAGACCGTAAGTTTTCAGCATTTGGATTAAGTGGGAACGGCTGTCCGGATCCAGGCGGTTTTGAATTTCTAACCCTAATGCTGCATTGGATAAAATGGAACGCCATTCAAACAGATGATCTTTTTGGAGCATGTACCCAATCGCTTCTTTCGCCTGCTCAGCAGGTTTCCCATCAATTAAGACCAAGCCGGATTCCGGCCTGGCTAGTCCGCTGAGCAGAGAAAGTAATGTAGACTTTCCGCATCCGGAAGGGCCGACTATCGCAATAAATTCTCCCGTATCTGCTGTAAATGATATATCAGAAAGTGCAGGTGTTTCCCCTTCTATAGCATGGTAGGAGTAGCTAACGTTTTGCACTTCAAGCTTGTGTGCCATAACAATCCCCTTTCACTATGGATAATAAGGCGCTGAATCCAATACAGATAACACACTAAAATCAGCTTCCTTACTGTATGATATGAGAAAGGCGGAGGATTGATTGTTATTGTGGAAGGATTTTCTGAAAAGAATTGTTAGAAGTAAGGACTGGTAAAAAGTAGGGACTGGTAAAAAAGGACTGGTAAAAAGTAAGGACTGGTAAAAAAAGGACTGGTAAAAAAAGACTGGTAAGAAGAAAGGGAGGATCAAAAAGAACAATATGGGGCAGTTGTTGGAATTGAATGGTACTTATAGGAATTTAATGGAAAACAAATGTTTGAAATAAGTGGAACTTATAATTAAGAAGAGAATAAAACTTGAGGAGGAAATTGATGCAGTATACAAAATTAGGAAATTCTGATTTGAACGTGTCCCGTATTTGCATGGGCTGTATGGGATTTGGTGACGCAAAAAACGGGCAGCATTCATGGACAGTTGATGAGGAGCATTCTCGTGAAATCATTAAGCGGGGACTGGATCTGGGCGTAAATTTTTATGATACTGCCATTGGTTATCAGAGCGGCACCAGCGAACAATATGTGGGAAGGGCTCTCAGGGATTTCGCAAAAAGGGATGAGGTTGTGGTGGCAACCAAATTCCTGCCACGTACACAGGCAGATATTGAAGCCGGGATCACAGGCCAGCAGCACATTGAACGGATGATAAATAAGAGCCTTGAAAACCTTGGGATGGATTGGGTGGATCTGTATATTTATCATATGTGGGATTATCAAACGCCCCTGTATGACATTATGGAGGGGCTGAACCATATCATTCAGGCAGGAAAAGCAAAATATATCGGTATTTCCAATTGTTTTGCCTGGCAGCTTGCAAAGGCAAACGCATTGGCTGAAAAGGAAGGCTTTGCAAAGTTTATTTCCATCCAGGGGCATTACAATCTGATTTTCCGTGAGGAAGAGAGGGAGATGGCAAAACTATGTGCAGAGGATAACATTGCTATGACGCCTTACAGCGCGCTGGCAGGCGGGCGTTTGGCAAAGGCTCCTGGTGAAACATCAAAACGTTTGGAAGAAGATCACTATGCGAAGCTTAAATATGACGCAACTATCCAACAAGATAGCAAGATTATCAGCCGTGTAGCGAAACTTGCAAAACAATATGGTGTTTCTATGACGGAAGTTTCCCTGGCATGGCTTCTGACAAAGGTAACGGCTCCAGTGGTAGGCGCAACAAAACCACATCATATTGAAGACGCGGCAAAATCCGTGGAACTGATTCTTTCAAAAGAGGAGCTTGCGTATCTGGAAGAATCCTATGTTCCCCATCCGCTGGTGGGTGTCATGGCTCAGAATACTGCCCAGTCAGCAAAGGAAAAACAGGTCTGGCAGATAGGAAACCAAAAAATTTAAAGGACATTTGAATATAACCAATAAAATTTTGGAAAAAAGAGGAATTTCCCTTCCCCTTGCCATCCAAGGAGCCACAACATCCAAAAACCGTTTAGAAAAAGGGATTCAGGCTCAAGCGGATATTTTTAGAGAACATATGAAAGAAGCGTGGAAAACGGGACATATTAATTGCTGGATGGCGGCAAACTGCTTTGGCGATTACTATACGAGAACAGGATTTGATCTGGCACAGCGTGAAATGGTCACCTTTTACTTTTTAATGGCGCAGAGGCTGCGAGCCACAGCTAACGGCTCATGCCAAAATCAATATGAATTTGGGCAATGCCAAAGCATTTTTAGTAAAAGTGGTATCCGAATGCCTTCCTTATATTGGATATCCCCAGAGCTTGAATGGAATTGCCTGCCTTAATCAAGCTGCTGAGTGATGGCGCAAATCATGTAGAAAAATGGCGGAGCGATCTTGTGTCGCTCAATGCTTTCTGTTAAAATACATGTATGGGGTACTGCCATAACGGGTAGGCGGTCAGTCTTTCGATGCAAATGCAGAGGGGACTATCCCTCTGACTACGGGTAAAGCCGGGAAAGGAGGGATTGCTTATGAGTGACTATGAACTGCTTACGGTTGTTCTGATGATCCTTGGGATAATCGTGTCAATCTTGATAGCATACATAAACCACACAAAAAAGTAACCGCCCCGGCCAAAGGTAAGGTCACTTCTTTGTAAGTAATTTTATCGGGGCTGACCGTCTAT
>CAJUTC010000055.1 GCA_910589195.1 uncultured Lachnospiraceae bacterium | reverse complement strand
TCAGATTCCACCTCACAATGGACACCCTTGCTCTTGGCTATACACTTCCCACTACCAGGGCGTGTTACGGACTTTCACCGATTAGATTGCGCCCATACTGGGCGCAATCCAAAAGAGCCACTGGCATGCTGCTGCCAATGGCTCCGGAAAAATCCCGCTTACTATTTAAAATGTTACTGAACCCAAACCCCGTCTGCGTTTACTGTATATCCGTCTGGCGTGGTGGTATTGGTGAGCATATACCCGTCAGACCCCATATAATACCATAAGCCGCTGGCAGGCGACTGATACCATTGGTTGGTCAGATAAGAACCGTCCGGATTCTCAATCCACCAGCCATTGCTGTCCTGCTTCCAGACAGGCGCGGATGCACTCTGGCTCTGGCCGGCTGCGGAAGCACCGGCGCTACCGCCAAGCTTTGCAATCATGGCATCCATTTTAGCCGGGTCAGCCCCCATACTAATACACCAATCACGGCTGGCATTAGCAAATACCACACCATAAGCAGCGGCTATATAGCCATCATTATTGTCCAATGTTATTCCATAGTATTCCAGCATTTTATCAAACTGCACGTTTCCGCCTGACGGCTCAAATTCGATATGAAGACACGTCAATTCTGCAATCCACCCGATCTCATTGTCTGTTAAATCAGGAAACTTGTTACTAATCTCATCATAGACATTATGAGTCTTTACAACTTCCAAATCTAATGGCGGAGCTGCACTCACCGTCATCACCGGAACCATCATCAGGGCTGCTGCTAAAGCAGTAATCTTTTTGAATACCTTTTTCATCTTTCCCTCTTTCTGCAGATATTTTTCATTTATTCCGCGTATTTTTGTATAATGGCATTATCTGCCGCATTTATTATTAAGAAAATATTAACATATCCTGGAATTTTTATCAAGTTAAAACTCTCTTCCCCTGTTATTTATTATTTCAGTCTGTTAAAAGCCTCTCCATGTCCAAAAGGCGGCAACAGACCAATCCGGAAGGTTTTTGATTTATCCGATGTAATTTCCTAGTAAGTCCAAAAGAGCCACTGGCATGCTGCTGCCAATGGCTCCGGAAAAATCCTGTTTATCATTTAAAACCTTGTTACTGAACCCAAACACCATCTGCGTTTACCGCAAATCCGTCTGGGGTTGTGGTATTGGTGAGCATATATCCGTCAGACCCCATATAATACCATAAGCCGCTGGCAGGCGACTGATACCATTGGTTGATCAGATAAGAACCGTCCGGATTCTCAATCCACCAGCCATTGCCGTCCTGCTTCCAGACAGGCGCAGATGCACTCTGGCTCTGGCCGGCTGCGGAAGCACCGGCACCACCGTTAAGCTTTGCAATCACGGCATCCATTTTAGCCGGGTCAACTCCCATACTAATACACCAATCACGGCTGGCTCCAGCAAATACCACACCATAAGCAGCGATTATATGGCCATAATAATCATCCCGCAGGTCAAATCCATATGCATCCATCATTTCCTCAAACGACACAGCTCTGCGTGACGACGACTCAAGGTCGGAATGTATATAGGTCAATTCTGTAATCATCTTGCTCTCATCTTCTGTTAAATCAGGAAACATGTTCGTAATTTCCTCATATACATCTCCCCCATTCAATGCATTTACTGGAGGAGCCGCGCTCACCGTCATCACCGGAACCATCATCAGGGCTGCTGCTAAAGCTGTAATCTTTTTTAATACCTTTTTCATCTTTCCCTCTTTCTGCAGATATTTTTCATTTATCCCGCGTATTTTTGTATAATGGCATTATCTGCCGCGTTTATTATTAAGAAAATATTAACATATCCTGGAATTTTTATCAATTTAAAACTTTTATCCTCTTATTTGTTATTTCGGTCTGTAAAAAGCCCCTCCATGACCTGCATCTAAAACAACAATTGCCTTTTTCTCCCCTTTGTCTGAACCAGACCGTTCCCCTACCTGGGAAAAAATCCGCCGGATCCCCTGGATCAGGATTCCTTTTCCAGATGAAACGCCTTCTGCCTGATCCATCTGCCCCATATAAATCGACACTGCTGATACCACAACTAGAAGAACCACTCCCAGCACACAATTTCGGAATACGCCTTTCATAAACCACCGCCTACACTCTTCCTTTCACTGTATGCCGTTTTTTCTGCCGCTATTCCGTCTGTTTATGGCCCTTCCAAATGATTATAATCAGTTACTGCTTCTTCCAGGATATATTCCAGATATTCCGCCTGAGAAGTACCCGCTCCGTATTCTGACCATAACTCATATTCTTCACTTTCCCGAATCAAATGGGCAATCTCTACCGCGCGTCCCCAATAGTAATAACAGTTTGCCTTGGCATATACCTGGGACATCCTTCCCTTCTGCATATCAGTAAGACCCAGCTCATCCATCTTCTCCAGCCGATCATGAGCCTGGTTGTAAAAAACATTTTCCAGAAACGGAACTCTGTAGTGTGAAAATTCCAACAAATTAATATCGTTCTGCCCAGACGCCCTTGCCCAGGAATCGATATCCAAAATTTGGGTATGATAGTGAAACCGCCCTGTGGCCTGAAAATATAAAACCCCATATTGGCAGGGCGGAGTCGCCAGGGAACTGGTTACAATTTCATAAATCCCTGTAGTTCCGTCAAATTCCCGATCACTATTCATATAATGCTGTACATGGAGATGGCCGCTCAGGTACAATGTTGCGTCCCATCCCTCTAACAGTTCTATCAGCCGCTCACTGTGCTCAATGGTACAGTCGTCCTCATAAATCTGGCTTTCATCTAAAAGATTGTGATGGCTCACTGGCAGCAGCATAACATCTGCTTCATTGGCAGCGTCCAACTGCTCTTCAATCCACTCATACGTTTCCAGATCAATCATTCCCCCTACCAGGTTTCCTTCCTTATACTGGCAGCTATCCAACATAAGCGCCCAAATCTTATCATTAACCGGATATACATAGCTTAATGATTCCGGATCTCGGCTGATAGCCTCCTGATAGCCAAATTCCTGATAAATCTGGCAGAACTGCTCTGGTGTGGTAATTTCCGCTGGTATCCGCCTTCCATTAAAATAGCGGGAAGCCGCTACATTATTAATATCATGGTTTCCCGGTATTACGGCTACCGGAATTCCCCCGTCCTCAATGCGTTTTAAATACTCAGCAAATTCCTGATGGCTTAAAAGCTCCCCATTAAAACTTAAATCGCCGCTTAAAATCAAAAGCTCTGGCTTCTCCCGGATTACTTCCTCCACAAACGCATCCATAATTTCCCAGATATAATTTGTCACTTTACCGTCACCATGCTGTATCATTTCTACAAACACATTTCCCATATCGGTCAGCTCCCTGGACAGGTAATGGATATCCGTCGCAATCAGAATCTTAGTTCCCGGGATTTCTTCTAGCGTACCCTGGGTTTCTGAATCCGGAAAGGGTTCTATGGTTTCCAAAATTGGAGCGGTAGGCTTTATTTCCCCGGATTCCTGGGGCGCTTCCTCTGTTCCGATAAAACTGCTTTCCTCCGGAACCGCTTTTTTTGTACAGCCCGTTCCTGAGGCTAGCAAACATAGCACCATCCCGGCGGTAAAAAGCCTTTTTACAGTCCTCTGCCATTTCCCTTTCTCCATGAAAGTTTCTCCTTTCGTAGGGTGAATTTCCTGCCAATTGAAAAACCCTTTTTAAGATACAGGGGCTGGTCAGACCAGACCATATAAGGGCGGCTTACCATTAGATCGGAGTCCGCTTTTGTCTGGTGTGCTGACCAGTCCCCTTGTTTAAGAGAACGTTTCCTAATTGCCTAGAAAACGTTCTGATGCTGATTTCTGATTTCCTATTCATTCATCTTTACAATATCCCAAATATTTGCCGGCTCAAATCCCAGCTTCCAACAAGCTACCCCGGCAAGACCATAATCCCGGATTAGATTCATCTTAAGGCCGATGGATTTCTCCTCCTCCAGCCAAATTTCTTTACGCTCTTCCTCGCCCGGGATTTGCCCATAATAAAGACCCATATTTTCCATCCATTGCAAAGATACTTTGTTTGATTTCACCCAGTCCTTGGCATCCGAAATCCCCAGCGCGTCTGAACTGACCTCTCCATCCTTATTTTCTTTCCACACCCTGGTATACAGTGGAATGGCATTGATCACTTTCTCCTTAGGGACTTCTTTTAATGTATCTTCAATTCCGCTTTTCACATAGGGATAGGATGCAACCGGGCCTGCCTCCCCTCCGGAATAATGTTCATCATACCCCATAATGATAACATAGTCCGCGACTATCCCCTGCTCCTGCCGGTTATAAAAAGAATTATAACTTGCGGGAACATGATTATCCACCGATAATACAATCTGCTTCTGGCGGCAGGATACCGAAAGTTCCCGGATAAACTGGATATAATGGGGGCCCGCGCTTTCCTTCAGGCTTTCAAAATCCAGATTCAGGCCATCCAGTTGGTACGTTTCCACTTCTTGCATCAAACTTGCGATCAGCTTTTTACGGGTAGAAGTTTTGGACAATAAGATTTCTGTCTGCACATTGGAACTAAAGTTGTCAATCAGCGCCCAAACCTGGATGCCTCGCTCATGAAGGTAATCCACATATGAGGAATCGGCAAATGATGTATAATTCCCATCGTTATCCGCCATGGCATACCAGGTAGGTGAAATAACATTCACGCCTTTTGTATTTTGTAAAAGTGTTTGAATGGATTTATTAGCCTCCGGGCTGGTTACCTGATGCCAGGCGAGGCAGATCTTCTGATCCATGGAAACTCCCTCATATACCGGAGCTTGGAACGTACTAATATTTGTAACCTCTTCTTTTTGCCCCAGCCGACGGCCTTCTATATAGCCCACATAGCCATCCTCTGTGCGGATCTTAACCCACCGCTCCATGGTTTCAATTACCTTTACCATAGCGCCTTCCGGCTCTTTCGTTACCACCAGGCTTTTGATTCCTCCCCGTTCCCGGACAGACCCTCCCTTTTTCAGGGAATTCCATGTTTCCGTTTCCCAGCGGTTATCCACAAAGGTTCGGATCACCTCCTCCTGGAACGTTTCAATCCTCAGATCCGTGTATTTGGTTATTAATTCATCCGAAAGATAGGCTTCCTGATTTTGCAAAATTAAAACCGGCACACCGCCATCCCCTAAGGTTGCGGCATCCATATACAAAATTGTATCTGGAAGGGTATACACTAAAATCTGCTCATTCGCATCCCAGTAAAAACGCTGGTTAATTGTTTGGTTTACCCAAGAAACAGGAAAATAAATATGATTATTTTTGGAAATCCCCTTTGCCTCCTGAAGTTCATCATTGAAAAACAGCGCTGACTGGGATCCCGATACTCCGTACAATGTTTCTAGGCTAATCGATTCTTTGGTAGGGGAGTATTTTTTGTATGCTGTGTATGCTAACTTTCCGATTAGAGCACAAAGCATCGCTCCGATTAGCAGCAGAATTGGGACTACTTTTTTCATGGCTTACTGTATCCTTCCGTTAATAAATTACTTTTTCTTGTATGGCATGCCCTAACGATACGTAAGCTTACACGCAGCAGACTGGATTCGCCGGGCGCCAATGAAATTATTTAAATTATACCATACCTTACCCAAGGTAGGATTACTTTTTTTTTAAGTTTTATGAATATTATTATGGTTTTCATGAAAACAATCCCTAACAAAGAAAAGCAGTCTGCATATACAAGCTGCTTTTCTTTGTTAGGGTGTGTTAAAAAATGCTTTTGATTACACATATCTCCAGTTTTGCGGAAAATGAAATCCGCAAACCAATACGCTGGAATTTTTTATGTTTGGGGCCGATACAGGCTGAACTGGCTCCTCCTTTCTGTTGATTACTTTTTCGGGTTCGGGCACAAATCGGTTCCCAGAGTATTGGAATCCGCTTCATATTTTATACACCCAAAATACATTCTTTCTCATCCCTTTTCTGGTATCTTCATTTTTTGCATTGCCGCAATACGGTTTTGTAATGCCGTATCTGGTCTTTCCTTACCATTTCCTCTAACCGCTTTTGCTTCTGCCAGGCCTGCTGGACATTCATATCCAAATATACCAAGTCAAAATGAATTTCGAATAGCTGCCCTCCTTCTGTATTCACATAATCTGCCATATACACGGCTCCGTCTTCCCGCACTTCAAAAATCTTATACCAGTCCCGTTCCCGCTCCGTGGATTTCCCGTCAATAAAAATGGTGATCCCTTTGTCCCGGTAATTTCTCAGCCGATCCACATACGCGTGTTGTTCCTTCAAAATCCGTTTCTTCCGTCTATCCTCTCCCATCCTTATCCTCCATAATGGCCGGAACCAATCCCTTTTAAATATCCGACCGTAAATCTGGCATTCTTTTTCTTACCTGCTTTTTCCGGAGAAGATAGACCAAGGAGGCTTCTACCGTGACATATTAACTCCCTTTTTATGATTTTTTTCCTATCCAACTCTTATCCCTCCAAATCTTTCTTAAAAATACTGCCATATCCCGTTCGATTATAAATGCGTCTGGCGCATAAGGGATTGATAGAAATGGTAAGCCGAAACGCCGCTTGAATTCCCTTTTTGCCTCATCCCCTCCAAATACTGATAGATAGTTCCAGCTTTCTTTCCCTTTTCCCATCCAATCCTTCTGGTCTATCAGGCTTTTCAGCTTCCATTCGTTGAATGCTCCCAGAAAAAGTTTTTGGCCGCACTGCAAAAATTCAGCTTTCTTCCCATCTCGCACACAGCCAAAATCCATTAAAATACATTCATACTCTTTATCCAGGCACCAAGCTAACTCCTCTGCTCCCCCATCGTAAAAATAGTCCACTCCAAGAATCGACGCTGGCTTGGCCTTTGCCTCTGCCCCGGTACAAACTGAAATCAGTTCCTTTAATTCATGATGGTTATTCCATTCCAAAACCGCTGTCCGCTTCCACTCTACTGCTGCTAAGTAATTGGCAAAAAGCAGTGTGAAATGGGTTACGCCGCATCCCGGCCCGGCTCCCATAATACCTATGGTGTACGCCTGCCTTTTCCCCATCCCCTTATCACCTCCTGATTCAAAAAGCGGCGGATCCCCCTTTCCTTTTTCTGCTGTTTCCCTGCCTGCGACTCAATGAAACCCCAAAGAAACTCCAGCCACTCATTTGCTTTCCTGTCGGGACAAAAGGGATTAGGAAAAAGAGGTACCCGAAGCATGTTCTTCCGATTCATTCCCCCTGGCACTGAAATCTGAATCTTTGGTTCGGAAAAATTATAAAGAATCACTGCCTTATATGGCAGCTCTCTTATTAATTCTTCTGTCAGATGTTGATTCCACCATTTCCCTCCCACTACCAGAAGGCAAATCTCTTTCCCTGGCTCCTTTAGGCTGCCTTCTCCTTCATTCCGGAATCTGTTTTCCCACACTCCGCAATCCCGGATAACAAGCGAATAACCATGTTCCGAAAATCGAGCCTGTCTGCCATAAAAAGGCTTTATGGCACAACCAAACACCGATAAAATTCCAAACTCATCGGTCTGGGAATTCTGGCTTTCCGCCAATTTTCGAATACAGCCGGAAGGATGGGATTCTTCATACAGGTTGGGAATCTTCTTCTTCCACAAATACGCGCCGATGGCCAGGCTAATATGGGTTGTACCGATACAAGGCTCAAGACCGTAGACCGCAACTGTCAGAGATGATACCGGCCCTTTTTGCAAGCATTCCAAATCCTTCTTTAACTGGCTGACGGACTGATAGCGTTCTTCTTTTACCGGCTCCAAACATGCGGCTAAAATCCGCCCAGCCTCACGTCCCCATAGCTTAAGCCCCAAATCCATAGGGGGTACTTTCGGGTCAGGATACATTCCGGTTGCCAGATAGAAAAGGAGTCCACCAATGGCATAAATATCTGTGCGTTCATCTAATTCCATCTTACAATCATACTGTTCTGGCGCCGCAAAGCCTACGGTTCCAAACCGCTGTCCTGCCTGATTCGCTTCTTCAAGACCTGCCGCTTGTCCGAAATCAACCAGTTTGATCCGCTCATGGCATATTAAAAGGTTTTTTGGCTGTAAATCCAAATGTAATATGGGTTCTGTCCCTGCAGAATGCAGGTAATTTACCACGCCGCATATTTGAATCACGTACTCCAGTACGGTGCCGCGGGTCAGAGGTCCCTGGTTTTCCACCAGGTTTTCTAAAGAATTGCCTTGGAGATATTCCTCCACTAGATAACTGTATGTATCATCTTCTTCTATGTCATAAACGATAGGAATTCCCGGATGGCGAAGCTCCTTCAGCAAACGTGCTTCTTTGCGGAAGGACTCATATTCCACGTGGCTCTTTGCCACAGCTTTAATTGCCCGATATTCCTCCAGCTCTTTATGGAACGCCAGATAAACCGTTCCCGTTCTTCCCTTTCCGATTATGCGGCATAGCTGATACTTTCCGGATAAAATGGTGTCCCCAATGCCCCACCTCCTTAATCCGATATCATCTCTTGGAAATATTTTACTATAAATTCCATAATTTGGCAATATGTAATTTTAAATCTCTTACAAATTTCTAAAATTTCTTCATAGGAATTGCTATTTTGTGATATAGTATAGTATAGTATATATTAGAAGAAGTTTATCTTTTTACTGCAATCGTATTGAACCATCGATTAAATTCGAAACAAGGATAGGGAGCGATTCTCATGAAAATAGAACGAATTAGTGAAAACCAAATCCGCTGTACATTAAATGATGTGGATTTAAGCGCACGGAACCTGAATTTGGCTGAACTGGCCTACGGCACTGAAAAAGCCAAAAATTTATTTCGGGAAATGATTCAAAAAGCATCCAATGAAGTTGGCTTTGAAGCAGAGGATATCCCTCTGATGGTGGAGGCAATTCCTTTATCAAATGAAAGTGTAATGTTAGTCATTACCAAAATGGATGATCCGGAAGAACTGGATACCCGTTTTTCCAAGTTTTCCCCCATGTCAGAAGACGAAGACAACCTTTTAAATAATTTAGCCAATGAATTATTGGAAGGCGCTGACGGCCTTCTGAAATACTTAAAGCCTTCTGCTGAAGCCGCCACCACAAAAGAAAATGGCACAGAAGCTTCGGAATTAAACAGGGCCCTTTTTCCTCCAAAAGAGGACGACCCTAATTCTTCCCAAGCAGGACAGCTACGGATCTACTCCTTTGCATCCTTAGATCAGGTAGCTGACGCCGCAAAAGTAGTGGCGCCGGTCTTTTGTGGGGAAAGTATCCTTTACAAAAACCCAAAGTCCGGCCAGTATTATCTGGTAATTCGCCGCTGCTCTGACAGCCCGGATTTCAGCAAGGTATGTAATATACTGGCGGAATACGGCACTAAGATCCACCACGATTATGCCACAGAAGCTTATTACGAAGAGCATTATGACATTATTATCCGAAAAAACGCGGTTATTGCCCTGACTCAATTATAGGCCTGGCATGTGTTTAACCATTGGGATTTGCTCACGCAAACCACAGTTAGCAGGAGTTGTCCCAAATACAGCAGGTTTACTACGGGTTACAGCGTTTCTTTTACCTGATGTATTCACTTGTCAGCATTTGTTTTAAATGAAACTGGCGAAAGTAAACCTCCATGCGCCCGGCTTTGGACGCACCACCAATCATGAAAGTCTAGCAGGAGCGCTTGGCATCCCTGAACTTAGGCCGCCTATTCGGCGCCGAACTTTCAAAGTAACTACACTGACCTGGGTGGCGCAAAAATCGGATGTCCAAAGCGGGATCTGCAAATAGCAGGTCTTTATTCTCAGCACTCTTTAACGCTGTTTTTCATAACGGTAAAAAGATGCCGCAAAATTAAGCAATTTTGCAATATAGGATGAACTTGCGCAAAATTTCCGTGCCATATATTGCTTCAATTGCCTATTTGCGGCATCCTCTTTATTTTCCGGAAAAGCCTGTTTTGATTTTATTTCCTTCCTTTTAAAAAGCATAAAGCAAAATCATAATAAAGTTCCGAACCATATGTCCCGCAAGCATGCGAAACTATTTTATAATGCTGCTAACACCTGGTTCATATTCTCTACCAGGGTATCGCAGTCAATCCCATGAACCATACAAGCTTCCTCAAGGCTCTCTGACTGAGCGGACGGACAGCCTAGGCAATGCATTCCTGCCTTCATCAGCATCGGGGCAACCGCCTCATGCATCTGTACCAATTCGCCAATCAGCATATCTTTACTAATCTGCATTGTATTTTCCTCCTTCTAATTTGTACTACTAACACTATAATACCATTTGCGCCATTTGACAAGGCAGAATTTAATTGAAACTCTTATTTGGCACCTGATATGTTACTGCTCACAGGTTCCCTGAAAACGCATCCATATATGCCCATTTAAAATCGTCTGCGGCGATAGAGCATATGCTTTGACCCTTTCGCAATACTGGCTCATAACAGAGCAGCAGAGTGATTTGTCATGGTGTGAATCATACCTTGATAGTTCAAATTTGTTTTATAATAATTTCTTATTCAACGGAAATATTTTCTTCTTAACGTTTTATTCCTGAACTATTTACACACTAAGAATCCTCCTGAAAAATCGTATCAATATTTATACAAGGAAGCCGCTATTTTCCACTTGAATAATTTTATATTTTATTATAGAATAGATTCAAATCTAATTTAAGGAGGAGTTTATTATGGCATATGTAATTAATGATTCTTGTGTTAGCTGCGGAACCTGTGCTGGCGAATGTCCAGTAGGCGCTATCGCTGAAGGCGACGGCAAGTATGTAATTGATGCTGATACCTGCATTAGCTGCGGTACTTGTGCTGGCGCATGTCCTACCGGCGCTATCGAAGAAGGTTGATTTCGGACGTACATAAGTGCCTCTTCCAAATGGAAGGGGCATTTTTGTTATATACATTTATTTGGTTATTGATATTAGTGCATCTCTTCTTGGATTTTTAAGGAAACCCCTTTTCATTCATGATGGCACCAGGCATTCTGTGGCATTGGGGCCCTCTGAAAGACCGCCACCGAATAGGAGGTCTAAGTTCAGGGATGTGAAATGCGCCCGCCAGACCTTTATGTGTGGCAGTACGTCCGCGTTCGGCGCATGCAGAATTCGTTCACATACCTGTCAATTTTCATCCATATATCACGAAAACTATATGAACCTATTTTTTCAAATGGAACGGATCCGCACATATTGGGATTTTGATATTTTGTTAAATAAAGCCACTAAATAAGACCATTTTCCACTTTAATTCCGTAATGATCCGCATATACATTGATCACGATATCTTCCTATATTTCTTATATGATATTGTTCCATTTCCGCACATATGAATATTTTTATAACAGTAAAATAATTTGTAAAACGAGGTAATTGAATATGAAAAAACCAATTATTGGCCTTACTCCTTCCCATAACACAGAAAATGATGATATTTCCATGCGCCCTACCTACATACGTGCTCTGGAAGCTGCCGGCGCAATCCCTTTCATCCTTCCACTGGAATTGGAACAAGAAGATCTGAAAACCTTGTCCAATCTGTGCCAAGGCTTTCTTTTTACAGGCGGTGCGGATCCGCATCCTTTTTTGTGGGGAGAAGAAACCCATAAAAACTGCGGCCCCATATCAGTCAAACGTGATCAAATGGAACTGGCTCTGCTTTCTATCGCTATGGAGCAGAAAAAACCAATACTGGGAATCTGCCGGGGGGCACAAATCCTGAACATTGGCTTAGGCGGTGATATTTATCAAGATATTAGCAGCCAGTACCGCTCTGCCTTTCCTATTGCCCACAGCCAGCCTATGCATCATATCCATCCATCCCATCATGTAGATGTAAAAAAGGATACCCTTTTAGCTTCCTTTGGCGATGATACCACGATTCAGGTAAATAGCTGCCATCATCAGGCCATACGAAAACTTGCTCCCGGACTGATTGCCGGTGGAGTAGCTCCGGATGGAATTATTGAGGAAATTGAATTGCCTGGATACCCGTTCCTAATTGGTGTTCAATGGCATCCGGAATACCTTTGGGAACGGGATCAAGCTGCCAGAAATTTATTTCTGGGTTTTGTAAATGCTTGTAAGGTAATCCTGTAGACTTTTGGAAGCCATTTCCCATTCTTACCATTATGCCTGCTTCCCATTTCCGAATCGTTTTTTTCTGAAAAACGGAACTTTCGCAGCTGCTGCTTCTGCTTTACTCTGACTTTCACGCTGGTAGCTGCGAATGATTTCGTCTAAATGGCGGAACCGTTCCTCTTCTCTCTCATCCCGAATGCGCATGAAGTCTTCCAGATCCTCTGTTAACTTCTGTTTTACTAAAACACTAATATCACGGCTCAGCTTTTCATTATTCGCTTCCAAAGCCCGCTCCATAATGTGATTCATAATCACCTGGAATTGCTCCATTTTTTCTTCCTGTGTTAAAGTCCCAATTTCTCTCTTGTCCTTTTCTTCTGGAAGAGAAAGGGCTGTAACCTCTGGAAGTTGGAAATCAGCCTCTTCTTGAGCGGGGGATTCCTCATAATTTAAATTATTACCTGACTTCTCTTGATCCGGATCAGACATTTGAGGGTTTAATGCTGGTCTTAGCTCACCGGTCTTTATCATTGCTTCGTCAATGGATTTATTTTCGTCTATTTCCTTCTGCCCTTTCATCGTATCCGTTCGTTTGCTTTCCAGATTCCGATTTGTTTTCAGATCCTCCTTTGAATTTACTATCACCCCATTCCTCCTTTCCCAGGCAGAAGGCTTGTTTCGATTTTTTCTTTTCCCTTTCATATCTGTTTGCCCATCCTTTTCCTCTATTTCCTGGCTTTCCTTTTGCTTTTCTTCTTTGCTTTTTTCATTAATTTTTACAATGTACTCCCGTTGTTTTCCCGCCGTACCTGTGCGTTCTGTTTGATTCTCAACTTCTTCCTTTTGTGGATTATCCTTGTTCTCACATGCCGGATTTCCAGTACCAATATCCGTCTGTTTCTTTCCTTTACTGTTTGTTGGATTTTCTGAAAGATAACTGTTTTTCGTTTCTTTCCTCTCCCACTTATTTATTTCTTTTCCTTGATTTTCCGGCTCTAAACGGCTATAGTCAGACATCCTGGCTATATTAGATGGCTCTTTTTGTAAAATATCCTGCTGAATTACCTTCCTGGTTGCCTCCGACTTGTCCACTGATATCCTGTACACAAATCCAAGCCGTGGATTATCTTGCAAGGTTTTTGAGATATCCTGTTCCAAAATATCTGCTGTATTTACAATCTCCTGGTTCTGGGCCATAATCTGCTGCAAGGCAGCTTTAATTGCTTTTAGCTGGTAACCCCTGTCCTTCAGTTTCTTTACCTGGCAAAATAAACGGATATGAAATTCCGTATAATATCTATGTCCCATCTCATTTCTTGGAATTGAAAGTCCCAATTCGTCTTCCCAATATCGCAGGACATGGGTTTCAACATCGACCTTTTTCGAGGCATCCGATATTAAATAACGTATCTCGTCCATCGCTTCTCACTCCTTGTCCTTGTATTTCATAATTTGAATCACAAGCAGCGTTGTTTGTTACACTACCTGCTAAAGCACAGGAACTACCTGTTTTTTGCTTCCTGTAATATGTATATGTGATCGAAAAAAAGAATATGTATGAAAATCAATATAAAAAAGCCATAAAAGCGGAAATTTTTAAGTTTCCGACCTTTATGGCTTTTCTTTTAGGGTGAAAATGGTAAATTATTTCATTTTGGCAGGATTAAGGGATAACCGTTTATACTGCTGGACCGTCTGTAATCAAAATGCCATCTGTCATAGGGCCTTGTGATTCTACCCCGCCTTCAAATGGGAATACTGCGTTAAAGCTTCTTAAGCGGTAGTAACAGCCAGTAGGCAGACCCAGAACTGAGAATGATTCTGTAGCATCAATTAAATCATCATCGCCTTCTTTATATTCATATGTAAAATAGTAGTAGTCTACTTGAACCCAACTTTCTGTATTTTCGTCCCAGCGATCCAGATAAACATTCATGCGGATTTTTTTAACTGGCTTATGGCACAAAGTCATGGCTAGAATTCCTATTTCTCCATATCCTTCATTCGAAATATTTAACATTGAACTGGAAATATAATTTCCTCTGGCAGTTCCGCCTCTAGCAGTACTTTCTCTTACTGTTTCTGGCAATAAGACGGATTCTTCGTTTTTTGCCCCGGTTAATGTAGGTTTAGAATTATTATTTCCACCTGCATATGCCGTTATAAAAAACATAAAGCAGCAAATAAATGTTACAAATAGAAATTTAACTTTTTTATACATTTCTTCTCCTAACAATCAAAAATCATTATTCTATAATCAGTGCTTCAATAGTTTTCATAAATTCTTTTTCTTCCATAATACCTTCAATTACATAATATAAATTGTCTATGGAAAAATAAGCATTATATTCATAATTTCCTTTTGAGTTTTTATTTCTCTGAACTAAAATTTCCTGGCCAATCCACTCATTCAATATAGCCTTATATTCTTCTCGGTCGGAGGAATATGCCCCTGTATCACCTATTGGATATAACACTTCCAACATACTAATGTTATTTCCTCCATAAGTAAATGTCATTTTCGCATATCCTTTTTGAATTTCTAATCTAGATAATGACATGCCTTCTGGAATATAATTCAGCTTTAGTACTGCAATTCCCAGTTCCTCTTTAATCTGAATATACGCTTTTTCTAGGTTACCAATTTCCGTAATATAATTCTCCTGATTATTCCAAACAATCCTCCCTCTCTCACCGCTTTCCACCCTAACTTGGTACTGGTAACGCTTCTTTGCTATGGCATCAATTTTAGGGGCTAAAAATATGACTCCAGCCACCAGCATACAAGCTGCCCCAATCCCCGCTATCCGAAACGATTTTTCCAGGACCGTTCCTTTTAAGCCTATCAGTTGCCGAAGACCTAGTCCTTTTAATCGGTCAATTGATACTGTTTCCTTAGTTGCTTGGTGGGGTAATCTATCCCGATCCAAGTAATCTGCTTGTTCCATTGCCTTTCGGCTTTCTTCATCAAAATCTGCCAATATTTTGGGGGTAATGCCTCGTGCTTTCATTTTTGCCAGAATCATGGGAAATTCCTGCTCTGGCGGCTTTAATATGGAAACCTCATCCAAAAACAGGTCTGACTGGACTTGCTGCTCCGCCCATTCCATCTGTTTTCGTATCTGCTCTCCACTTAAGCCGTAAGCATCTTTTATTAATTGGTTTATAGATTTATAACGTTTTCCATCTGCATATGCCCGATTTTTATCCGTATTACATTTCATTTGATCATTCCCCCTAAAGTTCCTATCCGTTTCAGGGTTGACATTTTAATTTGAAGCATTACTATATTATTATAAGGTTACTCTTGGAGGTCAAGAATATTTGAAAAAAGCTTCGCCTATCCTTGTTTGTTCCCGGTTAAATTGGGGCATACTATGCTGTAAAATGTGCACAGAATGGAGGAAACTATGAAAAAAATTATCTTAACCGGCGGAGGCACTGCCGGCCATGTCACCCCGAACCTTGCTCTGATCCCTTCTTTAAAGGAACAGGGTTACGAAATCCGTTATATTGGCTCTTACCAGGGCATAGAAAAACGGTTAATCGAAAGCACCGGAATCCCTTATGATGGAATTTCCTCTGGAAAACTGCGCCGCTACTTCGATTTTAAAAATTTCTCAGACCCGTTCCGTGTATTGAAAGGCTACACGGAGGCTCTGAAAATCATGAAAACATACCGTCCTGACATAGTCTTTTCCAAAGGCGGCTTTGTTGCTGTCCCTGTGGTTCTGGCTGCAAAACATTACAGAATCCCAACCATTATTCACGAATCCGATATCACGCCAGGTCTTGCCAATAAGCTGTGTATTCCTTCCGCAAAAAAGATTTGCTGTAATTTTCCTGAAACCCTTTCCTACCTTCCTCAGGACAAAGCCATTTTAACTGGATCACCCATCCGAGAAGAACTGCTGAAGGGCAATCGCCTGTCCGGCTTACAGTTTACCCATTTAAGCCCTGAGCGCCCGGTTATTCTGATAATCGGAGGCAGTTTAGGATCTGTCAAAATCAACACTGCGGTTAGGAATATTCTTCCTCGCCTTTTAAAAACCTTCCAGATAATACATATCTGCGGGAAGGAACATTTAGACGATTCCTTAATTGGCACTCCAGGATATGTACAATATGAATATGTGGATAAGCCTTTAAAACACTTGTTTGCAGCAGCCGATATTGTGATTTCCCGTGCCGGGGCAAATTCCATCTGCGAACTGCTGGCTCTCCGCAAACCGAATCTTTTGATTCCCCTTTCTGCCGCAGCCAGCCGCGGAGATCAGATTTTAAATGCAAAATCCTTTCAAAAACAAGGATTTGGTGCTGTTTTAGAAGAAGAATCCTTAACCGATGATGCCCTGTATCAGGCAATTTCAGATTTATATGACAGCCGCCAAACTTACATTCATGCTATGGGACAAACAAAATTAAATAATGCGGTTGAAACAATTCTTTCTCTTATTAACACCTGCTCCATCCAAAGTTAATCCTGCTGCTATATTTGCCTATATACGCAGTCAGAAAAAGGCTCTGATGGTTCCCCTTTCTGTCCTCACATTCTATAGACACTTCCTTACAGAAACGGAACCGTCAGAGCACAAGAGCATCTATCCCTTTGTCCTTAGCTGAACGCTGCCTGTCTTCACAGGGAATGCCATTTCGGCAATGTTCCGCCACCTCCCATATTTTGGTGCGTATCACCGGTTTAATTTATAATTATTTCTTCAAATCAAAGCCCGGGGGTTCCGGCTTCTTGCGAACTAGATTCTTCAGAAACTCTATCCCCTCACTCAATATACAATCCTCCCACCACTTCAAACACCCTGATAGGAGCACCTCACCTGCCTTTACAAGTCCGAACTCCCACATCTGGCCAGGACTTACTCCATTCTCCATGGCTTCCATACCTTCTTCTGCTATTTGTAATTCGTCAGATTGTTGGAACCATTTAGCCATTGTTTTTGCATCTCCGGTAGGACCTTTGTAGCCGTAATAATTAGGAACTTCTCTTACAAATCTCTCTCCACTCCCATCTCCCAGCACATCCTCAAACATCAATGCCTTATTTTGCATATCCATCAATTGATTTGCTGTAATACTGCCGAAATCTGTAAGCTCCCGTTCTGTATACCGGTAATTATCCGCAATCGTTCCCAATGCACTGCCAAGCCACCGCATCATAGCCGTTTCCGTTCCAAGCTTCTCCTCTATGTTTTTCAGAGCACTTTCAATCCTTTCCATAGAGCTTAATTTATGCCGCAGATCCCCACGGACAGCAGAAACTTCTCCCTGTAATTGACTCAGCATCCTTCCGCAGTCCTCTATCTCTTCTAAACAGATATCCATTTTTCCCGGATTAACTTTAAACGCTTCCATTCCTATCCCCCTCCCTCATCCAATCCAGGCAGGCATTAATAAAATCAACCTTGCCTGGATTACTGAAGATAATATTTCCCTCTTTCAATTCCATCATATTTTGGATATCCGCTGATTCCACGATCAGAAACATACATCGTTTTTTCTTGTCTGTTCTGCTTTCCCCCATTAAAACCCATTGCTTTTCTATCTGATCCGGATCGATTTCCAAACCAAATTCTTTCATATCCTGAGCCAACGAGATCTGGGTTACATTTTTTGACGCCTCGTCCCTTATCTCTATCCGGTTCGCCAGCATACCTGCAGCCAAAGATAAGGATGGGATTTCAAATAAATCATACAATCCTTCCTGCCGCTGTTCCGCAAAATAAATCCTGCTTCTGTTAAAGTAAAAACAAAATATCTGTTTCTCCCCATCTTTCTGAGTTCCAACAGCAAACAATACCGCTTCACAGGTAAAAACGGAACGCAACAATGACACCAAAGGAGCCTGTACCAGGATTTTTCGGTCTTCCCCTTCTTGGATATAACCCTTTTCTATTAATGATTCCTGGGATGCAGCCATTTGTTGCTCTTCAGGCTGCTTTTCTTCTCCGTTTCCTTCATTGCCCAGTGCAATCAGGTATTCAAGTTCTGACTGGCTTAATTGATATTTGACTGCCATAACTTGCCCCCTAGCTGATTCATATAAACTTAAAGCAAAAAACCTCCCGCAGATTTTTTACATAGTTTAAATATATAATAAATAAAAATATCAGCTTCATTTTCATTCTGCTCTGCGGCTGTTTATCCTTTTTGTTATTCTAATCTTACCATATAATCCGATATTTTTGTTTCTTTTCTGACGAACAGCCTGTTTATTCGAACCAATAACCTACTGGCACCTAACAAGCTTGTCTAATTATTTGCCTGAATTTCCATCTGCTGCCTTAAATTTCCCGGCTGCGGCCACCACAGCGCTGCCAAAAGTCTTCTCTGCAGGCTGAACATTCATTTTGCATAATCGTTCGAGCATCAAGCAGCAGTACATTAAGAAATCTTACAGCAATCCTACAGCTTATATTTAGGGCCTAATATTTTTCTCAGCAATTTTTTTGCTCTGGAAACTCTTGCACGACAAGCTACAGGTGTAATTCCAAGCATTTCCGCAATTTGTTTTTCCTGAATTCCTTCAACCAGAAACAGCTTTGCTGGAATTTTCATGTTATCCTTTAACTGGGCAAATGCCGCTTCCACATCCTGATGAATTTCTTCGTTAATAATCTGTCCCATTATATCCTTACTGAACCGGGCCGCTATCTCAAGATCTTCAACAAATTCATCAGAATCCAATATTAGCCATTCCTTGCGATTCTTTCTAAAGTAGTCAACACTTTTACTTTTAAGGATAATTCCCAGCATCGCTTTCTTACTTTTATCAGGCCAATCCAATGGATAATGTTCATAA
>CAJUTC010000054.1 GCA_910589195.1 uncultured Lachnospiraceae bacterium | reverse complement strand
TTCGGTTTGTTGCTTCTTTGCTGTTGCCAGCTCACGCTTTTTGTTTTCTTTTTCGCAAGCAGCTCATTTATAATAGCATATCTTTCCAAGCCTGTCAACAACTTTTTTAATATTTTTTAACTTTTTTCTTAACTGTTTTTAACATTTCTAACAGCGTGTTATATTCTATCATATCTGTTTTTCAATGTCAAGAACTTTTTCTTCCACTGCTTTTACTTTTTTAGAAATCTTTGATTTCTAAAAATCGCCGGAAGCGAAAACCACCTATTTTGTAGTGGAACTTTACTATATCATTCACACGCTTTCTTGTCAAGGGATTTGTGTTATTTTTTTAAACAATTTATTTGTCGTTTTTTTTAACCTCAAGATATGCTATTTTTCCTATATATTATCTATATTTTGTGGTTATTTGCTATATCATTCGGATTGCTTTATTTTCAAAGGTTCTTATTTCTTTCCGCAATTTGCATCTATTGTTTATACATTTTATTCATTAGGGTTAAACATCCATTAAATTTAATAGGCTCCCACACTTTATGCATAACAGACTATAGCAGGTTTAACCCTTACAATGTTTATCAAATATACCAATAACTGTATTCCTTCGGTTTATTTCTTACAGAAATAAATTCCAGACAATCCCCATTGCCAGTTTGGATAACATATTATAATGGTAAAGCATGGAAACCCAGGATGTGGCTTCAATGCTGTCTAACAAATATTGTCCCCACTCTGTGCCAATAAACAGATTTAAAGCTAAACAGAAAATCCAAAAATAAACGAATCCAAGAACCAGACCAAGCGCTGCTCCTGCAAGCTGATTCATTCCACACAAAACCGGAAGCCTTGCAATCAGATCAAGGGCATGAATTAGAAATCGGATACCAAGATAAATGGAAAAAAACATAGCAAAAAATATAAGCGTATTAATGATGCGATCTGCAAGGTATGCGCTGATATAATCAGCAAATGCCTCAACCCCTAACATTTTATAAATTTCTTCGTTATTATTTTCCATCAGTATATTTTTTAAAATTTCAGGAAGCTTTGAACCTTCGATCATTGCCCTTTGCTGTGCTGGAAGAACGAAGCTTTCATTCGTCAGTTCATCTAAACCAACCGCACTTATCATCGTTTCCTGAAGCCACTGACGAATCCCTGTATTTTCTTTTATGAATTCCCTTACCTGAGGCATTGCAAAATGTACTGCCAGCAAGGATACTGCTAATGCAGCCATTGATATTGACAAATGTAAAAAGCCGCGATGATGCCCGTAAAGCATCATTCCAATTAAGTATGATGCCACCAGGATCGATACCCAATGATTCTGCAGAAATTCTGTTATCTCCATTCTCTACCCTCTATTTTTATCCAGAACACTCCTAAAACCTCCTTGACTCAATTTTAATTTTCACTGGGTTCAAATTCCTATTAAGCCAGATTACCAGCGAACACCAATAGAGCCACAGAATCTGCCCAACAAAGCGAAGCCTCTCTCCGCCACTGCTTATGAAAATTCATTTCGTCACGTTTTCCAGATATTGTGTGGCAACACACCAGCATACCGTCAATATTAAGCATCAGCCAAACAAGCCTGCTATGTAACTCATCAGGTCATACCCTTACGATTGGGACTACTTTAAAAAATGCCAGATTGCAGCAGCCACCCCATCCTTATCATTTGACAGGGTAACATAATCTGCCTGCTCCTTTAAAATCTCCATCGCATTCGCCATAGCAACACCAATTCCAGCTTGTTGAATCATGCTAGCATCATTACTTCCGTCGCCAAATGCCATGGTCTGGCTCAAGCTCAATCCCAAATATTCGGCCAGTCTTGCTAAACCTTCCCCTTTTGTAGCGGATGCGGCATTGATTTCTAAATTGTAATCTAACGAAGAGGTAACAATTAATTCACTGTATTGTTTTAATCGCTTCCAAAGTTCTATACGAAGTTGGGGATCTGCAGTAAATACATTGATTTTTTCAATGCGTCCTTTCTTTTCCTTTACGTATTTAAGCTCATCTTCCACTTCGTCCCTTGTGCTTAACACCAATTGTCGCATAACTGGCGGAAGACCATATTGAGCCAAATGGTTCCGGAACCGTGCTTCCATCTTTCCTCTGCCATCTATATAAGGATCATACGCAACCGGATATTGAGATAACAGGGATAAAATTTCATATGCTAATTTCCAATCAATCAACTGCTCAGAAATAACAATTCTATTCTGAAAATCTTCCACTCTGGCTCCGTTTGTCAAGATCCCGTACCGGACTCCCGGAATATTTCGGACAAACTCCGGGATTCCGGAAGCTGGGCGCCCAGTAGCAGGCACGATTTCAATTCCACGCTGAATGCAGTGTGTCAAAGCCGCCAGGTTCCCAGCCGATAATTGTTTCTCGTTATCTAAAAGTGTTCCGTCTAAATCTAAGGCAATTAATCGAATATCCATATTTATATAAAATGCTCTTCCTTTAAAATTAATAACCCTTCTTTATCATATTTTGATGAAAAAAATCCAGTCAGCCGTTTTCCAAACGATGGTTTTTCTGCCTTATCTGCCGCTTCTTCGATCAAATCCTCCGCCGCAGTTTTTGTCAGAGCAATTCCATCCTCTTCCATAATCTCGATCCGCTCATACAATGCCAGCATACTTTTTCCGGTAATATTGCAATCAATCTGGCTGGCATACTGGCAGCAGTACTGAGCAAATTCATCAATGCCCATTACCTCTTCTTCATCAGACAAAAACTGGTTTTCATCTGCCTGATACTCCTTAGCCGCCTGTGCCGATCTCTCTGTATCTGCTGCCTTAGGTAAATCACTTGTGTAAGGCTTTGCCTTTTCCTGCCGTAATGACTGGCTTTGCGGATTCATGGAAACAATTCTTGCGGATTCCGATACTTCTGGTCTTACAGCTTCTGCCCGGACTCTTACCGGCTCAGTCCGAACCGGCCTGACTGCCTTTGCCTGGGCAGTCCTTACTTTCTCTATGGAAACAGGGCGCGCGGCTTCTGCCTGTGCTGTTTCTGGCTGAATTTGCCGGATTACTTCCCGGCGGGCCAAAGCTTGCTTTTCCCCCGGAACAGGTCTGACTGCTTCTTGCCGCATTGGAAGCGGCTGCTGTCGGGCTGCTTTTACTGTTTCCCGCCTGACCGCCTTTGAACGCTCCAATTCCTCTGCCTCTACCTGATTTCTCACAGGCGCTGCCATATCCGGGTTTTCCCTTCGGTATTCCTCCAGATGGTTTTCTGCCTCTGCCAGTGAAACTACCTCACGGAATTTTTCTGCCAAGTTGGGATTTGCTTTACGGATCCCACTCATTTGACGGGCATTATCTACCAAAACCACAAGCATCCGGCTTCTGTTTGCATCTAAAAGCTGATTTAATTCTTCCAACATTTCATCTGACAAATCGCCGGCATTTTCAATAATCAGATCCTTTCCCGCCATCTTCGGCGCACTGGCTAAAATCCCCTTCTGATTTAGTTTTTCTCCACTGATTTTAGCTACTGGATGCTTATACCGCAGGATTTGATGAGCCAGCTTTAACGCATCTACCGCAATCGCAAGCCCAATCTCTGGAGTTCTGGCTTCTACCATCATATGAGGCAGCGCAGGCTCTGTTTCAAACACATTCGCTTCTGGCGCACCAAAGATCCTTTCAGCCTGGCGTTCCTGAATATGGTGGATATCCCCCAAAATCTTAGTTTTCCCTGCCAATGCCTCTGCTTCCTTTAAGTCTTTCACATCCTTTAGTACCCGGGTTCTTGCTTTTTCCGGTTCTGCCGAATACGTTTCAATTGAAATCTTTGACATTTCCTCTGCCAAACTGGCCTCTACCTCTGCCTCCCGAATGTTTGCCACTAATTTCTCTTCATCAATTACTCCCATATTGACTGCCTGGGAGGTTTCCTGGATAAACGTTTCCGGAAGACTGGGGGCCGCTTCCTCTTGAATGGTTGGATTCGGCATTGCATGTTCAACAGGCTCCGCCCTATAATACATCTCCGGCGACGGCGGCGGAACAGGAATCGGTTTAGGCTCTACCCGTACCCGTACTGGACTTTGATCTTCTGTCATCCCAGCAAATGCCTGCGGCATAGCCGCTGTACCTGCCGGCTGAAACGGTTCATAAGCCACAGGAGCAGGTGGCCGAACTGGTTCATGTCCTGCTGCTGAAGCCGCGGGCTGAATCCTCCCGGATACAGCAGAAGCAGACGGCATGTTTCCTTCTGACGCCGCCCTTGCCGCCGATGGTGTGGAAATTACCGGATTTGGAGAGGAAGGCTGAAACGCTTCCGGCGCAGGTGCTGCCAATTTTCCTCCGTTTTGCTCTACCATACGCAATTTTTCTTCATATTTGTCCCGGTTTTCCACTAAATCCATCTGATATTTGGTAAGTGGCGCGTATAAAAGCTTTAGTTCCATAGCTTTATCCACATATTGCCCCAGTCCAAACATCAGCATAATTTTGTCGCATGTTTCCACACATTTACTTTGCATTCCGGCCTTATGGTACAACTCTGCCAATTCATACAGCCACTTTTCATCTAATTCCACACTGGTATAGCTTTCCAGGGAATGAATTAACTGCTCTAAGGGGGCCTCCTTTGCTTTTAAAATCAGGTAGCGGAGCACATCCTGCCTGGAGTCATCTCCGGCCAGATCGCAGAATTCCCGATAATAGCTTTCCGCTTCCTGAATATTTCCCTGTTTAATTGCCAACTGGGACAGCTTATACAAAAGACGTTTCCCCACCGGCGCCCGTTCAAAAGCAATTAATAAAATATCCTTTGCTTCCTGGTATTCTTCATTTTTTTCATAAACAGAAGCTATGGTAGAAAGCAGGTTAGCGTTGCGCACCCGTTTCCAGTCAATCGTATCAGCGATTTTCATCGCTGTCTGAAAATCGCCCTTCCCCACCAGCTTCTTAATCTGCTCTACTTTAATATTAAACTCGTATTTATCCATTCTTTTGCATCTCCTAACACCGCTTTTTGGGCCACTTTTATACTCTGTGCGGCCCTGATGACCCTACATCTGCCAAAAGCTATAGCTCAACTCTGCCCTCCAACGCGCGCAGAAGGGTAACTTCATCAATATATTCCAAATCTCCGCCTACTGGAACCCCGCTGGCAATGCGGCTTACTTTAATTCCGATTGGTTTGATTAATTTGCTGATATACATGGCAGTGGTTTCCCCTTCCAAGCTGGAATTAGTAGCAATAATAACTTCTGTTACCTCTGCCTGCAGCCGCTGCATCAGCTCTTTTAGCTTGATATCATTGGGTCCAATTCCAAGCATGGGGGATATGGCACCATGCAGAACATGATAAACACCATCAAACTTGCCGGTTTTTTCGTAAGCCGCCAGATCCCTGGTATTTTCCACCACCATAATGGTTCCATGATCTCGCTTGGAATTCCTACAAATGGGGCAAAGGTCACTGTCGGTTAGGGTAAAGCATTCTTTGCAGTACCGCACGTTATTTTTCGCGTCCGTAATAGCACCTGCCAAATGCTCAACCTGCTCGTTTGGCATATTAATAATATGAAATGCCAAACGTTGGGCAGACTTGGCGCCCACTCCCGGAAGCTTTGATAATTCTTCAATTAATTTTGTAATTTGTCTGCTGTAGTAATCCATTAGAACGGCAGGCCTCCGCCCAAACCGCCTCCCAAGGCCCCCAGGCCTCCGGTCAGCTTAGACATAGCCTCTGTGCTGGCCTCCTCCATCTTTCGCAGCGCTTCATTAGCAGCCGCTACAATCAAATCTTCCAGCATTTCAATATCATCCGGATCTACCACTTCTTCTGATAATTTTACAGAAACAACTTCCTTTTTTCCGGATACGGTAACGGTAACAGCCCCGCCGCCGGAGGAAGCACTAAATTCCTTACTTTCTAGCTCTTTTTGGTTTTCTTCCATCTGACGCTGCATTCTCTGCGCCTGCTTCATTAAATTATTCATATTCCCGGGAATCCCTCCGCCCGGAAATCCTCCACGCTTTGCCATAATTTTCAGTCCTCCTCTATCGATATATCCATATGGATTTTTTCTCTTAGTTCCTCGCTGCTTACATATATTGTATCATAAGGCTCTCCACTTTCCCTTTGCCGGGTTTTAAAATAGATCGCCTTTCCATATTTCTCTTCTACAAACCGTTCCAAGCTTCCAAGCACGCTGGGCCGGTTTCCGATGGCATAATTAATCGGATCCGCAAACACAATACAAAGGCAATTGTCACCACTTGGTTCCACCACTGTATCCCGGAAGCTGGGGCGGATGGAAATTCCCATCTGCCGCACAATGTTCCCCCACTCATTCCGGATTAAATTTAAGTCCTCCAACTGAGCCGGCGAAATCACAACCTCCCTGGGTGGATGTGGTTTAGATGGATCTGGCATTTGAGGGCTCCTGGCTTCTGACACGTTTGAGCCTCCGTCTGCTAAAAAACCGGAGGATCTGCCGTCTGCCATTCCAAAAGTTCCTGCCCCATTCACCGGCAGTCCATCTTCTATGCGGGCTTCCAATGCCGCGATCCGTTCTAATAAAGAATCTATATTAGCTTCCATCTCCGGTTTTGTCAACTTAATCAGCGCAATTTCAATCAAAATTCGCTTTTGACTGGCAAAACGCAATTGATTAGACAATTCGGACAAAATACGGATATCTCGGATTATGGTACTGCTGTCCGCCAGCATACCATCCTCTTTCAACTGCTTTAAATTATCTTCTGACATATCTACCAGGCCTTCTGAATCCTCTGCTGTCTGTGTCAGCAGAAGATTCCTCAAATACCAGATAAATTCCTGAACAAATTGGCCCAGTTCCCTTCCTTGGATTACCATTTCCTCCAAAAGAAGGATACAATCTTTCGTCCTTTTCTCAATTACTGCACGAAACATTCTGGAAAATATGGTTTGGTCTACCGCTCCCAGAATGTCCAATACATGATCATATGTTAGGGTTTCCCCAAAATGAAACGCGATACACTGATCCAAAAGACTGAGTGCATCACGAAATGCCCCATCTGCAGCCTTAGCCAGATACAAAAGGGCTTTCTCTTCAATATCAACCTGTTCTGCCTCTGTCACCTGCAAAAGCCTGGCCGCAATGGTTAGCGCCGGTATCCGTTTAAAATCATACCTTTGGCATCTGGACAGGATAGTTACCGGAATTTTGTGGACCTCTGTGGTAGCCAAAATAAAAATCACATAAGACGGCGGTTCCTCCAAGGTCTTTAACAGGGCATTAAACGCGCCGACAGAAAGCATATGGACTTCATCAATAATATAAACCCGATAGTTTCCGTCAGTAGGAGGGTATTGAACCTGCTCCCGTATATCACGGATATTTTCCACACCGTTGTTAGACGCAGCGTCAATTTCCACTACGTTCATTGAAGAGCCGCCCGCAATCGCCCGGCACACCGGACACTGGTTGCATGGGCTTCCCTCAACCGGATTCTCACAGTTTACTGCCTTGGCCAAAATCTTGGCAATGCTGGTTTTTCCAGTGCCCCTGGTTCCGCAGAATAAGTAGGCATGTCCAATCCTTCCGGATATCACCTGATTTTTCAGCGTCTTAACAATCGGATCCTGGCCCTTAACATCATCAAATGCTGTCGGGCGCCATTTGCGGTATAACGCGGTATATGACATATCATTAACCTCTGTTTTATTCTGAAACACTTCCGGAAACTGTATACGCCCGGATTTGCGGAACAGTTTTTAAGAGTACCTGTTCTTTTTATTCATCACCAAAGCTGATTCCCACTGCTTTTGCCTGACGGATAATCGCGCTGTCCGGATCCACATATTTTAGCTTTCCGGCAATTTCCTCTAAGGGGATTTTATCAATTTCGCCATTTTTTACGCAAACCATATATCCGTACTGCTGTTTGCGGATCAGTTCTGCCGCCGCTGCACCTAACTGTGTGGAAAGCACACGGTCATACGGGCATGGCTCTCCGCCTCTTTGGGTATGGCCCGGAACCGTAACACGTACTTCCTGGCCAGTCAGTTCCTGAAGCCTTGCGCCGATTTCATATGCCGCGGACGGATAAACCACATTTTCTTCTTTCCGCTTTTTTAATTCTTTTTTGCTTAATGACGCATATTCTTTTGAAATCGCCCCTTCCGCAACCGCCAGAATAGAAAACCGCTTTCCTGCTTTCGCACGTTTATTAATCGCATCGCTGACAACCCGGATATCATACGGGATTTCAGGAAGAAGAATAATGTCAGCGCCGCCTGCAATCCCTGCATACAGCGTTACCCATCCTACCTTATGTCCCATTACTTCCACAATAAAAATACGTCCGTGGGAAGACGCCGTAGTGTGGATGCAGTCAATGGCATTCGTCGCAATATTAACTGCGCTATGGAAACCGAATGTCATTTCTGTCCCCCACAAATCATTGTCGATTGTCTTGGGGAGAGATACTACATTTAAACCTTCTTCCCGCAAAAGATTGGCTGTTTTCTGGCTTCCGTTCCCGCCTAAAACCACCAGGCATTCCAGCTTCAGCTTTCGGTAGGTATGCTTCATAGACTCTACTTTATCCAGACCATTTTCATCCGGAACCCGCATCAATTTAAAGGGCTGTCTGGAGGTTCCAAGAATGGTTCCGCCTTTTGTTAAAATGCCGGAAAAATCAGAGGATTTCATGATCTGGTAATCGGCGTACATCAGGCCCTTATAGCCATCCTCGAATCCGATGATCTCTACATCATCATACATGCTGTAAAGTGCCTTTGCCACGCCACGCATCGTAGCATTCAAACATTGGCAGTCGCCACCGCTGGTTAACATTCCAATTCTTCTCATACCGCATACCTTCCTTTCTGAATTTAAGGGAAATTCGGGCTTCCTTTATAAAAAATCTTGCCCATTGCTTTCGTGTACATTATACCGCAAACAAAATTAGGGGGCAAGTAAAAAAATAGGAATGGCAAAGCCATTCCTTAATTTTATCCACGCGCCCTGCTTTGAGCCGCAGACACAGACGTTACTTAAACAGTTAGCTCGGTTCAGGCTGCCTCGTGTCACACAAGAGGTTTTGCTTAGTGCTGCTGCATTCCTGCCCTGACACGGTTCACAAATTCCTGTTGCATAAGACCCAAACGTCAACGCCACTTACCAAAGGCAGCTCCGCATCATACTAGCCCGGGGCAGGACATCACCCTTGCTGGAGCGGATTGCAAGTACAGGGCACCGCTATCTCCCCGGCTGCGTGGAAACTTTATGACGCTTTCAGACTGGCATTTTAAGAAACCTTGCTGCTTGTAATTCACTTTGCCAGCGTGTTAAGTATACCCTGCATCTGCCGTTTTGTCAAGGTCAGGAACCGGTTTCGTTTCTTCAAATTTCATTTGCCGCAGCGCCTTAAAAAAGTCTTTCATCATCAGCGAGCATTCTTCCCCCAACACGCCGGTTTCCACCTGGCAGCGATGATTAAACCCTTCCTGGCAAAGTAAGTTCAGCACCGATCCTGCGCAGCCTGCCTTTGGGTTCATACAGCCGAGCACCACCTGAGGGATTCTGGCCTGAAGAATTGCCCCTGCACACATGGGGCATGGTTCTAATGTGATATAAATCCTGCAGCCTTCCAGCCTCCAATCGCCTATCTTGCGGCAGGCCTTTTTAATCGCTATAATCTCCGCGTGAGCCAGTGTGGTATGATCCACCATTCTCCGATTATATCCCCGGGCAATAATCTTCCCTTCATATACAATCACACAGCCTATGGGAACTTCCCCTAACGCCTGAGCTTTTTTCGCCTGCCGGATTGCTTCTTTCATGTAACATTGATCCTCGGTAAGAGGATTCTGGCGTATTTTTGTCATGGATTCCTCCAATTTCCCTATATCTTATCCCACCCCATTTCCCTCATTCGTGTCAAACTTTCTTTCAGTATGACATGCTGCTGACGTATGCGCAATATTTAGCCACGCTCTAATGTCACCACCACCAGCTCCGGCGGATTGAAAACCCGAACCAAAAAATGATTCCCAAGGCCCCTGCTGACAATCAAATGTTTGCCCTGTTCTTCAAAATGTCCGCCGTCATACTTTGGAAACAGGCTTACATCCGGCGAAAGTAAACCTCCTGCCCCAGGGATCCGGATGATTCCGCCATGGATATGGCCGGATAAGGTTAAATCGGCCCCCCAGTCACGATATGATGGATAATACAGCGGATTATGAGCCAATAAAATCGAATAAACAGAAGGATCGGCCTCTCCCAGCATCCGTTTTGTGTCTTTTGCCGAAAAATGCGCTCCTCTCCTGTATTTCCCCAAAGGATCGTTATAATACATCATGGGTGTCACCAATCCATACATTCTGATAGCTTCTCCCTGACGCCAAATCTTGCAGTAACGATTCTTAAGAACGGTAATCTCCTGTTCTTTTAAGCTATGATACAGCTTCGCCCTCATGGTTCTCTTTAAACACTGTTCATGATTTCCCGCAGCAAAATAAACTGGCCAGCGCTTCTTTAAGCGCCCACATAACTGAACCAGGCGTGGAACAGAGCCAGGCGTTTGATCCGCCATATCCCCTGTCATTACAATGCAGTCCGGCTTTACTTGACTGACTTTCTCCATCAGCAACTGATGGTTAATACCATAAAGGGTTCCATGAAGATCGGATAGATGGGCAATCCGGAAACCGCAAAATGCCCGGGGAAGATGTTTGGACTCAATCGTATATCTGGAAATCCGGATCTTGCCATTACTATGGCCTTTTATATTCCGCCTTCTGACAGCCATACGGCAAAGGGATGTTCTTGTTCTTCGCTGTTTCTTCATAAAATTCCCCCATTCTGTGCGTGATCCAAAGCACAAACAGGTATGGGTGAACTGCTTTTCTTTCACCCTTGCTGCTCCTTTTTCACCTACTATAGTTTACTATATGAACAGCTATTATGCAAGTTAAATACCCGAAAGACCGCTTTCATACAGCCTTCACGCAGACTGAACATAAGATCCGCAAAGATTCACCCCATATCATACAAGCACTACACCAGGTAGTTACATACTTTCATTTTTCCATTTTCGGACAGCCCCGCTTTTCATTACCATACCGTCATCCATCCGGATATCCGTATACCAATAGCCAAATCTGCCATCCTGGGTCGGCTGTTTTTTTGATAATACAAAATGAGGGAATCCAAACATGGATGCCATATATTTCTCATTGCTGTAATAATGGCCCGGAATTCCCAGAAGATATCTTGGGGCGCCATTTGGATTTTCCAGCCGTGCCAGTATCAAATATCGATAATTATAATAGCCATGAAGGAGAAAGCTGTTATTACCATATATCCATACTTCCCTTGGGAGAAGGCCAATATCTTGAGGTTTGATTACCAGCACCTGGCAACCGTGCTCACTGTCGAAAGCTTGAATCTTGGGATAGGTTTTTGAAAAAAAGTCCCATACCGGAATCGGGTGCTCCATGGCATCTTCCGCATCCAATTTTGCCAAAGCCTCCGGATCCCCAATAATCAGCGGCTCTTCCTTATGCTGCCGAATCACCGGCGCTGGCATTGATGGCTCTGTCTGACGCATTCTGCGGATATGCTCTGGAGGAATATCCGGATATTGTGTTTCCATTTCCAGACGCCCCATCTCAAAATCAGGGATGGGCACCGACTCTGGCTGCACTTTTTGGGGCGAAACAGGTTCCTGTCCCAAAACCTTCTGCACAAAATCCATGGTCTGGCCTTCCTCTACCGGTGACGTTTTTTGTTCAGTGGCTTGCTCCTGCTTATTCGGCAGGGTTTCGGATAAAGCGGCCTTCCCGTCCTGCGTATTACTATTAGGGCCGGCCTGTATGTTCCTGTCAGGTTCCGGATTTTCCTCTGCCACCCCTATTTCCTGGTCTGGAACCGGACTTTCTTGAAAGGATTCGTATTTGGGTTCAGGTTTTGGATCGTTCAACATTCCGTTCCCCTCCGGAGCCGGATTCAAAGGGCTCTCCCCGCTAAGTTCCGGCATTGGCCTTTTAATGGGATTGCTTCGAAACGGTCTGGAAAAGGTTCCCCTGGGCCAGGTTTTCATCCTGATTTCTTGCGGCCCGTTTTCTTTTTGCCTGTTTTCCGCCGGCACGTTTCTTTCCGGCTCCATTCCCTCGAAATCGGCCTTAGGCACAAATTCCCCTTTGTTTTCGGCCACCTCTGGCACTGGTTCTTTTTCTGTTTCCGGCTCTGCTGGCGCAGGTTCTTTCTGCAAATCCGGTATGATCGGAGATAACCTTCCTTTTTCGACCTCCCGCTCTAACGTTTCCTCTGATGTGGCGGATTCTAAGGCAAGCTGCGCGGCCTGGGCCACCGCATCCTCCCATATGGTGGTGTAAACTCTCCATCCCTCTTCTTTTCCATGAAGTGTAAGGCCATAGCACTCGTCCATCGTTTCCCCTGACTCCTGCACATCAGCCACCTGTACGATCGTCCGAAACTCTCCGCATCCGTTCCGCAGGAATATATTGCCTAAAAAAATTTCCTGCCTTCCAGTCAGCAAATATACTCCCATATCGCTATTTCCCATGTACAACTTTTTTACATTAACATTCAGCCTGCACATGCCATTTCTTGCTTCTAACTTTACAAATCCTACATTTTTACCTTTTACCTGCCCTTCGTATTCATAAATGTAGGAAATCAATCTCCGGAATTCTGCCATGTCAACCCCCTGTTTTCGCTGTCCGCAGTCAGCTTTTTTAATGCCTCAGTATGTTCTTTTTTATTTTATGCAAATAAACATTGAAATTATGACTTGAAAATGTTATCCTATAGAAAGGAGAATTATAAAAATTTTTTTTATTTCTTAGGAGGTATTTCTTATGAGGCTTTACAAAGCAATGGACTATCAGGAAATGAGCCGCAAAGCTGCTCATGTAATTTCGGCTCAGGTAATCCTAAAGCCAGATTGTGTGCTAGGCCTGGCCACTGGTTCCAGCCCAATCGGAACTTACAAACAATTAATCCAATGGCATCAAAAGGGGGAGCTGGATTTTTCTCAGGTAAAGACCGCAAACTTAGATGAATACAAAGGTTTGACCAGGGATAATGATCAAAGCTACTACTATTTTATGTATCATAACTTTTTTAAAGATATTAATATCGATATGGCAAATACCAACATTCCAGACGGAACCAATCCAGATTCCGCGGCAGAATGCGCCCGATATGATAAGGTTGTTTCGGATTTAGGTGGTGTAGATTTACAGCTTTTAGGGTTGGGGCGCAATGGGCATATCGGATTTAACGAACCAGGCGATGCCTTTGCCAAAGGAACCCACTGCATCAATCTGCAGCCCAGCACCATTGATGCCAATAAACGGTTCTTTGCTTCCATTGATGATGTGCCAAAGCAAGCTTATACCATGGGAATCAAGACCATTATGCAAGCTAAAAAAATTCTTCTGGTTGTCAGCGGGGAGGATAAAGCGAAAGCCCTCTATGACTGTATTTGCGGCCCCATTACCCCACAGGTGCCCGGTTCCATCCTGCAGCTTCATAGTGATGTAACGGTAGTGGCAGATGCCGCCGCCCTTTCCCTGTTTGGTGATTGCTAAGCGGTCTGTTTTGAATCCATTCCCGGCATAAATTCTTTTACCATTTTTTGATTCTTATGATTTTAAATCGCTTAAGGGCTGTGCCGAAAAGAAGGCACAGCCCTTAATTTTAAGATGTGGTTTGATTTTATAAGCCGGAAAAATAATTGGCTAATTCACCGAATTGTTCCAGGCTAAGTGCCTCCCCCCGCACAGCAGGAGGCAGTCCAAGATGGGAAAGACCTTCCCGGATCTGTTCTTTGGAATAGGAAATATGGGCAGAATTATTTAATCCATTCTGCAACGTTTTTCTCCTTTGGTTAAAAGCTGCCCGAATCAAGGAAAAAAGCAGCGCTTCGTCTGTCACCTTTACTGGCGGGGTTTTATGTTTGGTAAGCCGGATCACCGCTGACCCCACATTGGGCCGGGGGATAAAGCAGTTAGGCGGCACGTTTGCCGCAATATAAGCTTCCGCATAATACTGGACAGCCAAAGATAATGCGCCATAATCTTTCGAGCCCGGCCCCGCCTGCATCCGGTCTGCCACTTCTTTCTGAACCATAACGGTAATACTCTCCACCGGCACATGGCCTTCAAAAAGCCCCATAATAATGGGAGTAGTAATATAGTAGGGCAGGTTTGCTACTACTTTTATCGGCTGTCCCTCGTTATATTCCTCTGCCAGCTCTTTTATGTCAACTTTTAAAATATCCTCATTCATTACCGTCACATTTTTGTATCCGTCCAAAGTTTCTTTTAAAATCGGCATCAAGTTTTTGTCAATCTCCACAGCGATTACCTGCCTGGCCGCTTCTGCCAGATACTGTGTCAAGGTTCCGATTCCAGGCCCGATTTCTAAAACCAAATCTTTGTCTGTTGCACCGGACGCACGGATGATCTTTTCCAGCACATGGGGATCAATTAAAAAATTCTGGCCGAACTTTTTTTGAAACACAAACTGGTGTTTTTGAATTATTTCTATGGTGTTCTTTGGATTCCCAAGGTCTGCCATACCTGTTTCCTTTCTGCTTTTATGGGAATAGGCGTTTGACCAGCCCATCGCTTAGAGAGAATGATTCCTAATTTTCGAAATTGATAGGAACCATCGGTTTCATATTTTACATAGCTGTTTCTTGCTACTTTAGCCGGTAAAGCTTCCTGGCGTTTTCCCATGTAATTCCTTCGATCGCTTCTGGCTCCATTCCCTTTAACTGGGCAATGGCGTTCACCACCAAAGGCAGGTTACTAGAGGAATTCCGCTTCCCGCGGTAAGGCGCTGGAGAAAGATAAGGGCTGTCGGTTTCCAAAACCAGCCGGTTCATTGGCGCATACTCCACCACCTCTTTTAAGCGTTTGGCATTTTGAAACGTAACCACCCCGCCGATTCCTAAATAAAATCCCATATTCAGATATTCTCTGGCCATTTCTACGCCGTAAGAAAAGCAATGGATTACTCCGCCAATTTCCCCGCATTTTTCCGCTTTCATAATGTCCAGAGTATCCTTCGCCCCGTCCCGGCTGTGGATAATAATGGGAAGACCGGTTTCTCTTGCCAGGTTTAGCTGACGACAAAACCATTTTTTCTGAATCTCACGGTCTGGCTCATCCCAATAATAATCCAACCCGATTTCTCCGATTGCCACAATCTTTTCCTGGAATGACTGCTGTTTTAGCCACTGGATTTGGGATTCCTCCAATTGGCCGCATTCGCTAGGATGCACGCCTATCGCACCGTAGATAAACGAATACTGCCGGGTTAACTCTATGGTTCGTTTCGTGCTTTCCATGCTGGCGCCTACATTTACTACCGCTCCAATGCCAGCCTGCCCAAGAGCTGTCAGCAGTAAGTCCCTATCTTCATCAAAGGCTGCGTCATCATAGTGGGCATGTGTGTCAAAAATCATTCTTATCAGCTCCTTATCCTGCCGCCGACAAACAATCAGCCAATTAGCATTCGATTCATTAACAGCCGTACCAGATAAAGCAGTAATAAATGGCACGGGTAGAACAAATAGAAAAAATATTTTTCTGGCCAGGTACCCCGCTTCCCACGGTAGAAGGCTAACCCAATAAAGGCCAGAGAAGATATCCCCCAACTAGAAGCGCTTTCGATCGCTGCCCCAAAAGCTCCAGCTATAAGCTGGATCCCGCTTCCCCGAAACCAGTAAAGCAGGATCATTAGCATAACCCCCATAGCGCCATAGTCTGTTTTCAGCAGGAAGGCTGCCATACAGCCAGCAGCCGCGCAAAGCGTCCTGAGCCACCATTTTTGCCTGCTTTTTTGAATTCCCCACAAGGTCAGAAATCCGATCAGCAGGGTAAACATAACATTTTGGTACGAAAGATAACACCATTGATCAAACACAGCCAGGTCAAAAACGATTTCTGTCAGGCAGGCAAAGCCAAAAAGGCGAAGGCCATACTCGGTTTTATTCTTTGAATGGCAGAAGCCCTCCACCAGAAAAAACGCAAAAATAGGAAAAGCCAGCCTCCCCACATACCGGAGGATCCTATCGGCATACCACCAGCCCATTCCTGCCCCGGTTTCCATAATCCGCTTCATCATTTGGCTGTTTCCGCTTTTTAAAATCCCTCTTTCAATTACAGCCACGCCAATATGATCCAGCAGCATAGAAAACGCGCCAAACAGCTTCAGACCGCTTCCGGTAACTTCCAACTGTTTCTTCCCTTTTCGAAATGGCAGCCCTTTTTTAACTGGTCTTATGAAGGAATCTGCCTGCCCTGCCGTTTCTTGCTTTAACAAATTTCAGCGCCAGAAGGCACATCCTTTTCTGGCTTCATAAGCGCAAGGTTCCCGTTTTCATCCTCCGCACATAAAATCATACCTTCCGATAAGATGCCTGCCATCTTCCTGGGCGCCAAATTGACCACTACCATAACCTTTTTCCCTACCATTTCCTCAGGACTGTAGTAAGCCTTAATGCCGCTGACAATCTGGCGAACCCTGCTTCCTATTTTCACCTGGGAGCATAACAGTTTTTTCGATTTCTTCACTTCTTCACAAGCAATAATCTCTCCAACCTGGAACTGGAGCTTTGCGAAATCCTCATACGTAATTTCCGGCTTAGGTTCTAGATCAATGGCTTGTGTTGGTTTTATTGACTGAACTTGCCCCGGATTTTCTTCTTTCGTGGTGTTCCCTGACGGTTCTTCCATCTTTGCTTCCGCAGCCTGAGCCTGGCAGATTTCTTCGGCCTTCGAAAGCACATCTTTTAAATTCAGCCTCGCAAACAAGATTTGAGGTTCTTTTGTTACTTTATTTCCGGAAGGATAACGTCCAAACTCATTCATCTGGGATAATAGCCGTTTCTCCGTATGAAGCTGTTCTAAAATATGTTTAGATGTTTCTGGCATAAAGGATTCCAAAAGTGAGGCTCCGATGGTAATCGCCTCCACCAGATGATAAAGCACCGTAGCCAGCCGTTCTTTTTTTGCCTCATCCTTTGCTAATACCCATGGGGCAGTTTCGTCAATATATTTATTACTTCTGCGGAAAATTTCAAAAATCCCAGTTATGGCATCAGCTACCCGCAGTTCATCCATCTTATCCTGAACCTTCTGAACGGCTGCCAAGACCACCGTTTTTAAATCCTGGTCAATGATTGCCTCTGCCTCGTCTGCCTGGCCTTTATTTTCCACCACTCCATCAAAATATTGGTTGCTCATGGAAATCGTGCGTTTTACCAGATTCCCCAGAATATTCGCCAAATCGGAGTTCATCCGCTCTACCATCAATTCCCAGGTAATCACACCGTCATTCTCAAACGGCATCTCATGAAGCACAAAGTACCGCACAGCATCTACGCCAAAGATTCTTACCAGATCATCGGCATACAGTACATTTCCCTTTGATTTGCTCATCTTGCCGTCACCCTGTAAAAGCCATGGATGGCCAAATACCTGCTTGGGAAGAGGTAAATCCAGCGCCATCAAAAAGATCGGCCAATAGATCGTATGGAAACGGATAATATCTTTTCCAATCAAGTGTAAATCCGCCGGCCAGAAGGTTTGAAATCGCTCTCCGTGATTTCCGTCACAATCATAACCCAGACCAGTGATATAATTGGTGAGAGCGTCCAGCCATACATAGGTAACATGCTTCGGATCAAAGCTTACCGGAATCCCCCAAGTAAAGGATGTGCGGGATACGCACAGATCCTGAAGGCCGGGAAGGAGGAAATTATTCATCATTTCATTTTTCCTGGATACCGGCTGGATAAATTCCGGGTGGCTGTTAATATGGTCAATCAGCCGCTGGGCGTATTTGCTCATACGGAAAAAATAGGCCTCTTCCTTTGCCGGCTGAACAAGACCTCCACAGTCAGGGCATTTTCCGTCCACTAGCTGGGATTCCGTAAAGAATGATTCACAGGGCGTACAGTAAAGGCCTTCATAATAGCCCTTATAGATATCCCCCTGATCATACAGCTTTTTAAAAATTTTCTGCACCTGTTCCTCGTGTTCTGGATCCGTGGTACGGATAAACTTATCATAGGACGTATTCATTAAGTCCCAGATGGTTTTGATCTGTCCGGCTACTTTGTCCACAAACGTTTTCGGCGTTACACCGGCAGCTTTCGCCTTCTCTTCAATCTTCTGCCCATGCTCATCTGTTCCGGTCTGGAACCGGACATCCAATCCCTGTTCCCGTTTAAAACGGGCGATACTGTCTGCCAGTACAATTTCATACGTATTGCCAATATGAGGCTTGCCAGAGGTATACGCAATGGCTGTGGTGATATAATACGGTTTTTTACAATGGTTGCACATAATCCTGCCTTCCTTTCCTAAAATTTTTGGCTTTTCCTATATGACAAAAAGCAACAAAAAATCCCGCCTTTAATTTCTTAAAGACGAGATGATTCCCGTGGTACCACTTTAATTTGCCGCCGCCTTACGGCAAACGGCCTCTCTAAGCTGTTTTTGGCTTTCCAAGCATTTACCGCCACCATGCCATTCCCATTTGCCTACAGCTTTTCACGATAACGGGTGAACCCGCCAGAACTTACCCCGGCTATTTTTAACCGGCTCAGCCCCGGAGCTCCAAGACCATGTTCACTGATATCTGCCGCCGCCCTCTTTCAGCTTACAGCAAGGCTCTCTGTAGACGCATCCGTCAGCTACTCTTCTTTTCTTTGCCTTTTCATCATAATTTTGTATGGATGCCGCGTAAACCTTGCGGCGTCTGCTTTTTAGTGTACTGATTTCCTGTTTATTTGTCAAGAGGCAAGATAATTCCGGATCCAGGATATCTTGTATTCCGTAACAGTTCAGACAGCCCCCCTATCTCCACGACGGATACACCAGCCATCAGATG
>CAJUTC010000053.1 GCA_910589195.1 uncultured Lachnospiraceae bacterium | reverse complement strand
CTTCTGCAGGCATCTCAGTCCATGCTGGCACAGTCCAACTCTGTACCGCAGAGCATCTTAAGCCTGCTTGGCTAATTAAGCAATTTCTGGCCTGGCTGAGTCCAGGCCATAATTTAAACAGGGCCTATGACAAAGAGCCATTTCAAAAGCCAAAAGCTGAGAAATGGCTTTTTGTTGTTGCCGCAATATTGCGTAGGAGGAGAACAATTGAAGCCAAACAAAGGTGTCCGTATATCCCAATGCATGATTGTAAAAAATGAGGAAGCCAATATTGAAAAGGCTTTATCCTGGGGAAAATCGGTGATGTGGGAACAGATCGTGGTAGATACCGGATCCACAGATCGCACTGTGGAATTGGCCAAGAAGCTTGGGGCAAAGGTCTTTTTCTTTGACTGGATCAATGATTTTGCGGCGGCGAAAAATTATGCCATAGAAAAAGCAAAGGGCAACTGGATTGCCTTTTTTGACGCGGACGAGTATATGGTGTTTCAGGACGCAAACGATATGAAAGGCCTTCTGGAAGGACTGGCGCCTAATTCTTTCGACGCCATTTCCACCGGATGTCAGAACCTGGATGATGAGGGGAATGTGTTTTCTTCAGGAACCCAACTTCGAATTTTCCGGAACCGTTCCAATATCCGCTACCGCCGAAGAATCCATGAACAGCTTGTGGATCTGTCGGGAGGCGAGCTTCACATTGGGGATGTTTCCAATGAGATTTCTTTTTTCCATACTGGCTATCAGAAGAAAGCCTTGGAGGGGAAAGACAAAAAAGGAAGAAACCGAAGGCTGATTCAGGAAGAGCTGGAAAAAAATCCGAAGGATTATGAGATGCTGGGATATATGGGGGATGAATGCTTTGGAGATGGGGAAATCCATGAAGCAAAGCAGTGGTATCAGAAATCCATTGAGCAGATGCCTGTAAGCCTTCCAGACTATGACCAGAGAAGCGCATATACTTTTACCCAATTATTAACCATATTAATTCACCAGGAGGGCAGTGAAACGGCAGGTTCCAGTGAAAATCTTCAAGAGGAAATCCGCTTCGTATACCATCAGGCGGTAAAGCGATTACCACAAGAAGGGGATTTTGACTACATTATGGGGAAATGGCGCGCTAACAGGAACCAGGCAGGGGAAGCGGTTAACTATCTAAAGTCTGCCCTCAATAAGCTGGAAACGTATGGCTGCTATAATAAGGCCTTACTGTTGGCCGGAAATCTGCTGGAGGTTTATGGCCTGTTGGCTCGCTGCTGTTATGAAACAGGCGAAAGCCAAGCCTGCATTTCATACAGCGTGGCTTACTTAAAATATGATAAATATGGAATGGCTGTGTTGTCACGGCTTATGAAGGCGCTGATTCCCCGGGAGAGTGGGGAAGATACCCAGGAGGATCAAGAGGTTTTTCAGCTTCTTATGAAGCTGTATGACCGTTCTTCCTTAAAGGATCGGCTGTTTCTGGTAAAGACAGCGGAAAAATCCGGTCGGATCCAATTCTCTGATTTTTTAGCAGACCAGTTATTTTCCCTGGCAGAACGGGATGCATTACAAAAGGGGGGAGCAATTCATTGAAAAAACCAAAGCGGGCAAAGATTTCCCAGTGTATGATTGTAAAGAATGAAGAGAAGAATATGGAACAGGCCCTTTCCTGGGGAAAAGGGGTGGTATCGGAACAAATCGTAGTAGATACTGGATCCACAGACAGGACGGTAGAAATTGCCCAGAAGCTGGGAGCAACGGTCTACCATTTTGACTGGATTGACGATTTTTCTGCCGCGAAAAACTTTGCCATCAGCAAGGCAAACTGTGAATGGATTGCCTTTTTGGATGCGGATGAGTATTTTACAAAAGAAGACGGAAACAAACTCTTATCTCTTTTAAACCAGATTCAGGATTACAACTGTGAGGCAGTGGCCACAGGTTTGATTAACCTGGATGACGACGGCAGTATTATATCGGTAGATACCCACATCCGGATCTTTCGGAACCGCCCGGATCTGCGTTATTGTAACCGGATCCACGAGCATTTGGACAAAGGCGGAAAGAAAATCCTGGCGTGGGATGCGGCAAAGGATTTATCGATATACCATACCGGTTACGGAAAATCGGTGGTGCAAGAGAAGCTGGAAGAAGGCAGGAATATCCGAATGATCCAGGCCGAGCTGGCGGAACACCCGGACAATTATGAGATGTGGTCTTATTTGGGAAATGAATACATGGGTCTTCATAAGTGGGAGAAAGCAGAAGACGCCTATCGAAAAGCAGTGGAGCGGATACCAGAAGATAAGAAAGGCGATTACAGCGTAACCACGTCAGAAGTATATTTCCGGCTGCTGGAAATGTTAGCCATCCATCCGGTAGTGGATGAACCGGAGCTGCTACAAGTTTATAAACAGGCAGTAGAAGGCTGGCCGCAGGAAGGCGATTATGATTACCTGATGAGCCGTTTTTATGTGGGAAATCACCGTTACCAGGAAGGCGAGCACTTCCTCAGGCAGGGATTGGAAAAGCTGGAGAAGTTTGGCGCTACCTTTAAATCCGGAACCTTGTCCGCAAAGATTACAGAAGCATATGAAATGTTAGCAATCTGCTGTTATCACAACGGAAATCCCGGAGAGTGCGTCCGCCTGGCTACCGCGCTGCTAAAGGAAAATCCTTATATGACCAATACGGTAATGATCATGATTTCCGCATTCCGGGACGATATGAAGAAGACCGGGAAAGGGAGAGAAGGCGCACTGGAAGTAGCGGCATTTCTTGAGCGGTCATTTTACAATTTTGGACAGTTAAAGGATAAGCTATTGATTTTGAAGATTGCAATGGCAGTGGATTACCCGGAATTGGCTCAGGTAATGAAGGAGTTTTTCAGGCCGGAAGAACTGCAGCTTGCCAAGTTGTAGAAGGAAACCGAAAAGAAAGAATGGGGTGTTTCATTGAAGCAGACAAAATGGGCAAGAATTTCCCAATGTATGATTGTAAAAAACGAAGAAAAGAATATAGAACGTGCCCTTTCCTGGGGAAAAGGCATTGTATCAGAACAGATTGTGGTAGATACTGGCTCCACAGATCGGACGGTTGATCTTGCGAAAACGTTTGGAGCCAAGGTTTACCATTTTGATTGGATTGATGATTTTGCGGCTGCAAAGAATTTTGCCATTAGCAAGGCAAAGTATGAGTGGATTGCGTTTTTAGATGCAGATGAATATTTAACAGAAGAGGACGGGAAAAAGCTTCTGCCTCTTCTAAACAAGATCCAACATTATCAGTACGATGGCGTTCTTACCGGATGGATTAACCTGGAAGATGATGGAACGGTGCTATCCATGGATGCCCAGATGCGGATTTTTCGGAACCTTCCGAAACTGCGCTATCATGGCCGGATTCATGAGCATTTAATCATGGAGGGCCGTTCAGTTCATGCCTGGGATGCCATAAAGGAACTGCCGATTTTCCATACAGGCTATGGAGCGTCAGGAATCAAAGAAAAGCAGGAAAGCAAACGAAATTATAAGCTGATCCAGAGGGAGCTAGCGGATCATCCGGACGACTATAAAATGTGGGGATATTTAGGAAATGAATACGAAGCCTTCCAGGATTGGGATCAGGCAGAGATATCATACCAGAAAGCAATTGATGAGATGCCAAAAGAGGCAAGAGGGGTCTACGATGTAACCACCTCTCAGGTTTATTTCCGGCTCATTGAACTTCTTCTGGCCCGTCCTCCCATAAAGGAAGAAGAAGTGTTGGAATACTACCGTCAGGCGTCAGAAGGCTGGCCCGAGGAAGGGGATTACGACTATCTTCTGGGCAGCCACTACGTATCCCATGGAAACTACCAGAAAGGGCAATCCTATCTGCTGCAGGCGCTGAATAAATTGGAACAATATGGGTCTTCTTTAAAATCCGGCTTGCTTTCTGCCAGCATTTCCCAGGTTTATGAAATGATGGCTACCTGCTGCTACCATAACGGAAATCCTCAGGAATGTGTCCACATCAGTACCACATTGCTCAAGGAAAACCCTTACCAGGAAAACACAATCACCATACTGATTTCCGCTTTTCGTGATGATATGGAAAAAGCGGGAAAAGGGAGAAATGGGGCTCTGGAAGTTGCCGCGTTTTTAGGAAAGTCTTTTTATAACCTTCGGGATTTTAAAGACAAGATGTGGCTCATGAAAGCGGCGGAGAAGGCAAATTATCCGGAGCTGGTTCAGGTGATCCGGTCACTTTTTACCCCAGAAGAACAGCAGTACGCAAAAGCGGAGCTGGGAAACGGGATACAGGAAAATCTGCAAAAGGGAGAGAAGAGGTTTTTATCGGAAAGCATGGAGCCAATAGCAGACCCAGAACCGGGAATTCAGCCGGAGGGAAAGCTGCGGATTGCCTTGTTTTATTCTGGTGTGGAATCCTTTAATTTTTTCACCGATCAATTAGCAAATGAACTGCAAAGGAAAGGACACCAGACTTTTATTTTCGATTTGCTGGATCCGCCGGAAGAGAACCCTCATTCCCTGAAAAATTTTCGCCAGTTTATTGCCAGGAAGGTAGACGCGGCAATTTGTTTTGACGGTTTTGGAACCAGGGAAGACTGGCTGATGGAGATATGGGACAGGCATCAGGCCTATGTGGCAGATATTTTGATGGATCCGCCTTTCCGCTTCCATCCGATGCTGGAACACCACCCTAAGAAATACCATATGTTTTGCTGCGATTGGGAACACGTGGAATACGTGAAAAAGTATTTCAGACCAATGGCGCCTTATGTGACATTTATGCCTCATGTTGGAGTGGTGCCAGATCCAGATGTGCCAATCATCCCCTATAGCCAACGAAAATATGATATCCTGTTTTGCGGCACCTACTATCGCCCTCAAGATAAGCTTTTGGAAACAAAGTCCCTGTTTCCTGGCGATGATGAAATGTATGGAATCTATGAAAGCATCTATAAAAACCTGATTGCGGACAGCGATTTAACCATTGAACAGGCGGTTTTGACCACATTGGATCAGCTATTTCTTGAGGTTCCGGAAGATTCCTTAAAAGTAATGCTGAACCGTTCAGTTCATTTAGACTGGGCGATCCGCATGTATCAAAGGGAGAGAGTAGTAACGGCCTTAGCCCAGGCAGGCCTTGAACTTTACCTGTTGGGACGTGGCTGGGAAAACCATCCCGTTTCTGGATTACCTAATGTACACCGCATTGACGACCGGATTCCCTATGGGGATACCTTATCCTATATGGCGAATGCGAAAATCAACTTAAATGTAATGCCATGGTTTAAAGCAGGAACCCATGACCGCATTTTTAATACGCTTTTGCAGCATTCGCTGCCTTTGACGGATCCCAGCCTTTGGATCACAGAAACATTCCAGGATGGGGAAGATATTGCCCTGTTTGATTTAAAACATTTGGAACAGCTTCCGGATATCGCCCGAAACCTGTTAACGGATTCTGCAAAGGCAGAAAGGATGATCGAGAAAGGGTATGAGAAGGTAAGAGCGAATTTTACCTGGGTTCATTGTACCCGGTGGCTGTTAGACGAGATCAAAAGCCAAATGTAAACATTTGGGCACGGCTGAAGCGAACGACATGGCTGAAGTGATTCGAATTAATATTTAAAAACAAAAGAATACTGCTATGGAAGACGCTAACATAAAAAATCATAAATAAAAAGAGTGTAGTAAAATATAAAATAAAGGGTCCCCACAGAATACGGTGTAAATCTCTGCTGATCCAATCATTTCTGCCCATACCGGGATTGTGGGATCGGTATAGGATTGTGGTGGCCGCGTTTTACAACACTCTTTTCAATAAGGCATCCCATGAAAATAGGATGGTCTTCTAGCTATAGGATGAGCCTCTAGCTGTTTCCTTCCGGATTCAGTGACACAGACCATAAAGGGCCGCCGCTGTCATAGCTTCGCTTTAATTCATTGATTAGCTGCTGCAGATCCCATTCTTTGGTGCTGTTTTCATAGTTAGCCGGATCTGCGATATATACATTTCCGTTTTCGGTTAATTGGGCAATGATAATAAAATGACCATTATCTGTTAATGTCCCCTTTCCCATCAAGGCCACAAGGACATGGTGAGAACGGAGCAGTTCTTCCGCTTTTTGAACCGTGCGCTCGGATACGCTTTCTACCTGTAAACCGAAAGCAGAAAGGCTTTTCGGGATTAAATTATGGTAGGATCCGCCTCCACGGGCAAAGCAGCCATTTTCAGCGGCCCAGTCTGCCATCTCCACAGGGCTTACGCTGGCAGTACCAAAGCTGTTGACTAGCATAGCGACGCAAACTGGCCCGCACCCATACTTGCTGATGGGATCAGAACCGCCATAAAGATAAGATTTCCAGCGAAGATCCCCCTGATTGTAATATAGCATAGGCCCGATTGCCGTATCCAGGAAACAGGAATAGATCGAATCATCCTGAGGAGGAAACACTGGTTCCGATGTGAAATCCGAAACATTGCCCACATCCGTAGTCCGCGTCATATAAGGAACAGCTTCCGGAATTTCTGATTCCGATGACAGTGATTGGTCGATTTCCTTTTTAGGGGAAAGGAGTTCACGTCCCCATTCCTGCAGATTGGAAAATCCAGCCACTGCGTAATTTGACACATCCTCCAGGGTGAATGGGCGAAAATAGGCATACAAACTGATTACCATGGCAGAAGACATCATGGCAATTCCGCCGGTTATCAGCTTTTCCGCTACACTTTTTTGGGAATGCTGATTCCGCTTGGCTGGTTTTGCCGGGGCGGCTATATGTTTCTTTTTCTTATCATTTAAAACTATTTTTTGCATGTGTTTTGTCCTGGTATAGCTTACCATTGGGACAGGATTTGGAATAGGATTCACCTGTACGCTGGATCCGCCGATTTTTCTTGGCATATGTTATCCTTTCGCAAGCTGGGCCATGACGACCTGGGGAATGTTGCTTAATGAGGCTTGCTGGCAGACTGCCCCAATTTTATAAGCTTCCATGGGCATACCGTAAACGACACAGCTTTCCCGATCTTGACCGATGGTAAACGCTCCTGCTTTTCGCATCCGTAACATTCCAGCGGCCCCGTCAGCGCCCATTCCTGTTAATATTACACCAATTGCCCGGCTTTTTACAGTGGTAGCAACCGAATCAAACAGTACATCTACAGACGGCTTATGTCCGCTTACCTTTGCTTCTTCTGTACAGCTTACCGAGTATCCGGTTCCCAGGCGGACTACCCGCATCTGCAGGCCACCGGGAGCTAACAAAATCAATCCAGGCTGTATTTTGTCGCCATGGCTGGCTTCCTTAACCTGCATGTTGCAAAGACGGTTCAAACGTTCCGCATACATGGCAGTAAAGCCGGGTGGCATATGCTGGGTAATCACAATTCCTGGCATTTTAGCAGGAAATTGACGGACAACTTCCAGAATAGCCTCAGTTCCTCCAGTAGAAGCGCCAATGGCAATCATGTCATACTGGGCTGAATGAATCGGAAGATTGCCAAAGCGCTGAACGGAAGGGGAAACCGACTGGCTGGCTGAAGGTTTCCGCATAGCAGTGGAATTGGCAAACAGATTTGCCGAGGCCACGTTTTGCGGAGGATTCGGAATGCTTCCTGTGGCAGCGCTTCCTGCTAAATGTCCATATCCAAAAGGCGCGGAAGCGGTTTGGCTTATTCCGGAAGTTCCGGGAAGACGGACCCTGGCATTTGCACCAACAGAAAGTTTTGTCCGCAAAACGGAGATAAAGGACTCCTTGCTGTTATGCTGTTGCATATCAGGCTTCCGAACAAAGTCAATTGCTCCTGCGGCTAAAGCGTCAAATACCCGAACATTTAAAGAAGAAACTAAAATTACGGGAACCGGATGAGAAGGAAGGACTTCTTTTAAAAAATCTAACCCGCTCATACCAGGCATTTCAATATCTAATGTCATGATATCTGGCTTCAAAATAGGAAGCTTTGCTTTGGCATCCAAAGCGTTAATGGCATAGCCTGCCACTTCAAACCGGGGATCAGCACTGATATTCTGAGTCAGCCAATTCCGGAATAAAATGGAATCATCTACAATCATTACACGGATTTTCTTTTTTACCATAATAACCTTCTTTCTAAACCCTCGCGGCAAATTTTTTATTTAAAAACAGCCATAATAGGAGATTGCGATGCAACCTCCTATCAGCAACAATTTGATATATCCATTTCGCTACGGGCCTGTTTTTTGGTAGATTGCAGGCTGAACATAATTATATGGACAGGTAGCCTTATTCAGCCCTTCGGAATGGCCGATAAAAAGGTGGCCGCCCGGAACGGTGGCATTGTAAAAACGACGCACTAAAGCATCCTTAGTGTCCTGGTCAAAGTAAATCATAACATTACGGCAGAAAATTAAATCAAATTTCTTTTTAAACTGAATAGGACCCATCAGGTTAAAGGTACGGAAGATCACATTTTGTTTAATGGCCGGGGCCACCGCATAGCGATCCGTTCCGGATTTTACGAAATATTTCTGCTGCCAGGCCGATGGAAGAGAAGCAACGCTTTCATCACTATAGGTTGCGTGAATGGCAGTATTTAAAATCTTGTTGGAAATATCGGTAGCCAAAAGCCGGGTATCCCACTGAGAAGCTTTTGCCCCGAAATACTCTTTTAAATACATGGAAATGGTATAAGGTTCTTCCCCGGATGAACAGCCAGCGCTCCAAATACAGAGAACTTTATCCTTAGCATGCTTTTTCTCTAAATCAGGAAGAATAACATCCCAAAGATATTTAAAATGTTCTTCTTCTCTGAGAAAATAAGTATAATTTGTTGTAAGTTTATTCAGCATTGCCGTAATCATATCAGAATCACGGCCTGTTAAGATTTCATCTACATAGGCGGAAAAATCTTTAAAGCCTTGGGAAGCCAGTGTATTGGAAAGCCGACTTACAATCAATTGCTTTTTTTTGCTTAAATCAATTCCGTAATTTTTCTTAATGTAGGTGTAAAGCCGCTGAAAATCATGATCAGTTAGTGTCAACATTGGATCACTCACCCCTGTTTTGCTAGTATAGATTCTTAAATTCAGCTATCAACCTGTTAGTGTTACGATTCCGGGCTGGAAAGAGCCTGGCAGTCAATGGACATAAAAACGCTTCCATCATCCATAGTTACCATCCCGTCAAGAAGCTTTTGCTGGCGCTTTAAGGGAATCGGACGAACCTGCTTGAGATCGATATCGATTACCTGCCGCACAGAATCGACGATGATTCCTAAGGAAACCGAGTTAATATCTAACACAATAATGCAGGTTTTGCTGGTATAGGAAGAATCTTCCTTTCCCATACGGAGCTGAATATCTACTACAGGTAAAATCTGGCCTCTCAGGTTAATGATTCCTTTAATATAAGGAGGCATCAGAGGCAGGGTAGTGATTGTATGGTTATTAATAATTTCGATTACATGCTTTGTACTGATATATAGCACGGAATCACCCGATTCAAAGGTTAGGCAGCGTTCAACGCTGGAATTTTCTTCTAAATCGGAACCTTCCGGCATTACCACATCCTGGTTGTTGGTTTGTTCAGACATATCCGTTCCTCCCGTCTACGCATTCTCTAAGGCTGCCGCATGCAGGCTCTGAATATCCAGTATAATACTAATATTCCCGTCACCTAAAATGGTGCAGCCTGAAATACCAAAATCCTTAAGGTTAAAATAGTTTAAGAAAGCAGGAAGAGGCTTTACCACAACCTGTTGTTCGCCAATTAATTCATCTACAAACAGACAGAAAGAACTGTCGCTGGTTTCTACCCAAAGAAGAATTCCTTCCGCTAAGTTTGTAACAGTTGTTTCTATATTATAAAATTGGTGGAGCCGGATAACCGGATAAAAACTTCCCATTCGCTCTATGATTTCACATCCGTTCTCATCCCGGATCACCTCATCAGGCGTGATCTTAAATGACTGGCGGATATTTGCGATGGAAATGGTAAAGATAGAATTTCCAACCGTTACCTTCATGCCATCCATAATTGCTAACGTTAACGGAATCTTCATGGTAAAGGTAGTCCCTTTTCCTTCCTCGCTGGAAAGGTCAACCACTCCGCCTACCGATTCCACATTTTTCTTTACTACATCCATTCCAACGCCACGGCCAGAGTATTCGGTAACAGTTTGGTTGGTAGAAAAACCAGGGAGCATAACCAGTCCCAGGGCTTCCTTCCGGGAATATTGATTTTCCGGTTTCGTTAAAATTCCTTTATCTCTTGCCTTTGCCAAAAGCTTTTCCGGATTCATGCCTTTTCCATCATCCGCAATGGAGATTACGACTTCACTGCTGGTATGGGTAGCAGAAAGGATAATTTCACCCTGGGCGCTTTTGCCTGCCTGGACACGTTCCTCGGAGGTATCTTCAATGCCGTGATCCATGGCATTGCGGACCATATGCATAATAGGATCCTGGATACTGTCCACAATGGTTTTATCAACTTCTGTATCCTCTCCGATTAAAGTCAGGCGAACATCTTTTCCCAGTTTTTGCTTCATATCCCGTACAATACGGCTCATCTTCTGGAATACGCCAGAAATGGGAACCATCCGGAGGGACATGGAAATATCTTGCAAATCGTCGGTAAGCTTGCGAAGCTGACGGGCAGACTTCATAAAATTATCATAAGCATCCCGGCTTAACTGGTTTAATTCAGGAGAAGATGTAACCATAGATTCTGTAATTACAATTTCACCTACCAGATTCTGCAGGCTGTCCAGTTTCATTAAATTAACACTGATTAAATTTTGCTTTACAGGGGTTCCCTGGGCCGGCTGTTTTGGCGGCGCCTTTGGCTTAGGATCCGGAGCGGCAGCTTCCTGCGGCTGGGAGGCTTCACTGTTAGAAACCGGAACGTTAGCCGGGACTGGGGCGGCTTCCGGTTCTTCTTCTGGAATCTCCACCAATTCATAAGAACGGATGTGATTTTGAGTTCGCAAGATATCCCCGGCTTTTGCGGCAACATCTACCGATTCAAAGGCCATAAAAAAGCCGTTTTCAATAATAGAAGAGCAGGTATCCGGATTTGATTCCATGTTTTCTGGATAGTAGCGGAAATCCAGCTCACATTCTTTCAGGGCATTAATAATCATATAGGCACGCAGATTTTCCATTCCCACGCCTTCTTCTAAAAATACATGAAGGAAACAAGCGGCCTGTTTATCATCAGGAAGATTTTCAGGAAGGGAAGAAGCGGTTTCAGCCGGGGTTTCAGAAGGTGCCTTGGCTGTTTGGTTTGCTTCTTCGGCCTTTTCCTCAGGCGCGCCGCTGATTTTCTTTAAAAAGCTGTTGATTTCAGCAGCAAAAGAATCCATGTCGGTGCTTAAAGGTTCTCCATTCTCAACCTTTTCAACCTCCCCACGCAGGCAGTCCTCTGAACGGAACATCAGGTTAAAAAGTTCTTTCTTATGTTGAGCATCTAGGGAATCGATGCCTTTATCGCGGATATAGAAAAACAAATCTTCTATATGATGCGCAATACTGGAAAGGGAGCCGAATTCCATCATAGCAGACGAACCCTTGATGGTATGCATAATGCGGAAGATTTCATTTACATCGTCCGGAGAAAAATCACCTAATTTTTCGTCACGCATCAGCATTTCATCCAGGTTGTCTAAAAGGGAGTTTGTTTCAAAGAGGTATGTATCAAGCATACTTTCCATACCGTTATCCATTCCATTACACCACCTATCTCGTTTGATATATCGCATGAAAAAAGAGTTTACCAATAGAAAAAACTATGGCAGACCATAACACACTTATTTATATATCGGCGAAAAGCCAAGATGGATAAGGAAAAAAATCGGATTCAGCCAACTTTCGAATAAAAAAATTGAAAAGTTTCCCTGTATGTATTATAAAAAGCGAAAAGATGCCGAAATACTTATAAAAGCGTTTAATAGAGCTTAAGTCAGAATCTATTTGATTTTGATGGAAAAACTTGTCTTTTGCCCAGTCTGCTATACTGGGGCTGGAAATGTGTGTTATGTTTCTGGTATACTATCAGGGGGTTTTGGGCAGAAGGCGGAAAGCGATAAGGCTCAGTTTAAGGAGGAGCAGCAAATGAGGAATTTAAAAGTCGGCAGGAAATTTAGTGTTTCATTTGGAATTATCCTGGTATTATTCCTGGTGTCAGTGGCAACAGCCAGCTTTGGGATTTCCCGGGCTAAGGCCAGCTACGAGAAGTTTTATACGAAGGACTATAAAGCCGTAACCAGCGTTTATGAGATCCGCCTGAAGCTTCAGGGGGCCCTGAAGGAATTGATGCTGGGCGTAATCTCTAACAGAATGGAAGAAACGCAAGAACATTTGGGGAAGGTGGATCAGTATATGGCGGATATCCAGACCCAGCTGGACTGGATTTATGCCAATTACGAAGGTGACTTATCGCTTCTGAAGGATTTTGAAACCCGGATGACTAACAACAAGAGTGTTCGGATGCAGGTGATTGAATATGCTACATTAGGCACGGAAGAGGGGAACCTGCAGGCAGAAGAAATTGTACTGAATCAGTACAACCCTCAGGTGGATGAATACACAGCAATCCTTTCCAGCGCGTTTAATCAGATGGAGGAAAGCAGCCAGGATGCATATAAGTCCGCTATGCTGCTTCAGGGGGCGCTTATTGGTGTTTCTGTGGCAGTCGCGGCTGGAGCCTTTATTTTTACCGTGATTATTGCTCTGAACCTTACAGGAAATATCCTGATTCCGGTAAAGAAGATCGAAGATGCTATGAAGGAAGTAGTGGCGGGAAACCTTTCTGTGGAGGTAGAGTATACTGCGGAAGATGAATTTGGCAGTATGGCTACCAGTATGCACCAGCTCACCACAGGAGTAGGAACGATTATCCGGGATATTGAAACGGTGCTCAGCGCTATGGCGGAAGGTGATTTTACCGTAAATTCCACAGCGCAACAGCTTTATGTGGGTGATTATGAAAAGATTTATCATTCCATGAAGATGATCAAAGACAGCTTTAACGGTACGTTAAATACATTAAACCAGTCGGCGGATCAGGTATCTTCCGGTTCCGACCAGGTATCTTCCGGAGCACAGGCATTATCACAAGGTGCTACGGAACAGGCTTCCTCAGTAGAAGAGCTTGCGGCTTCTATTAATGAAATTTCAAGTAATATTAACCGTAATGCGGAAGGCGCCCAGGCGGCCAGTCAGAAATCTTCAGAAGTAGGAGATGAGGCCGCAGAGAGCAACCGCAGGATGAATGATATGCTGGAGGCTATGTCAGAGATTAATGCTTCATCCGGCGAAATCGGGAAAATTATTAAAACTATTGAGGATATTGCCTTCCAGACCAATATCCTTGCACTGAACGCGGCGGTTGAGGCAGCCAGGGCCGGGGCGGCAGGAAAGGGATTTGCGGTGGTAGCGGACGAGGTGCGCAACCTGGCCAGCAAATCAGCAGAAGCTTCTAAAAATACGGCAGTATTGATTGAAAATTCCTTGCAGGCAGTGGAAAATGGAAAACGGATTGCGGATGAAACAGCTCACTCCTTACAGAATGTTATGGATGGGATTCAGGATGCTGCCAGTATGATGGATTCCATCGCCAGGGCTTCGAAAGAGCAGGCGGAAGGTATTACGCAGATTACAATCGGAATCGATCAGATTTCCAGTGTAGTCCAGACGAATTCGGCTACCGCGGAGCAAAGCGCGGCGGCCAGTGAGGAATTATCCGGCCAGGCTCAGATTTTAAAAGAGTTGGTAAGAAAGTTTAGGCTGGAAGCCTAAGGTTTTTTATGCAAGCAAGCTAGTAATATTTTTAGAAAGAGGGAAACAGACATGAAACGTACCATTAAGCAGGAAATTATGATACGCATTGCGCTTATTTTTGCTGCTGTTATTATCAGTGGGATTTTAACAATCAGCGGAATGAGCCTGGTTAGACGTTACAGCCAGTCAACAGAGCAGTCAATAGAAATCCATTCTCTGGTATTGAATGCGGAGAAAGCCCATTATAGTTGGGTGGAAAATCTTTGCTCAGCAGTAGCTCTCGGAACGGAATTTACCGGGAGCAAGGATTATAGGACTTGTGTTCTTGGAAACTGGTTTTACAATTCTGACCTTTCCACAATTGAAAATGAAAAGATTTTGTCGCTGATTGAGGAAATGAAACCGATCCACCAAGCAATTCACGAATCGGCTCAAACGATTTTGGATATCAACCAGACAAACCCAGAAGAGGCAAGCAGGCTATATCGGGAAGAAACAAAAGCGAATGTTGTGAAGCTGGTGGGAATTCTGGATCAAGTAGCGCAGATTACGGAAGAGCAAGTGAATGGAAACCAGAGCAGTTTATTCAGTGCAGTAACCAGAACTGAGTGGATTTCTGCGGCTACTGTCCTGGTTACCATTATTGTGAGCATTCTGCTTGTTATGTATGTGATGGCAGGGATTGTGAAACCCTTGCAGAATGTGACAGAATCCAGCCGTAACCTGTCAGAAGGAAAGCTGAACTTCCATATTGATATCAACAGCCAGAATGAGATTGGGATATTGGCAGACAGTCTGAATACATCAGTTAAGAATTTGAATCTTTATATTTCGGATATTACAGAAGTGCTGGATGATATGGCCAATGGAAACCTGGGCCGGGAGAGCCAGATTGAGTACATAGGTGATTTTGTACAGATTCAATCTGCCATAAGAGCCATCAGTAATGAGCTGAGCCAGACCATGGAACAGATTCATTCTTCTGCTACTCAGGTAGATTCTGGTTCCAATCAGGTAGCGGTAGGGGCACAGAGCCTTGCCCAGGGCGCTACTGAGCAGGCGTCAGAGGTGGATAACTTGCAGCATATGATTGAACAGATAACCGAACAGATTAACGGAAACGCCCAGAGTGCTGTGATTACTACTACAGAAGCTGACCGTGTGGGAGAACAGATTGCTGCCTGTAACCAGCAGATGCATGAGATGTCCGAGGCGATGGAGCAGATTACTTCTTGTTCCGGCGAGATTGGAAAAATTATTAAGACTATTGAAGATATTGCGTTCCAGACCAATATTCTTGCTTTGAATGCTGCCGTAGAGGCTGCTAGAGCGGGAAGCGCCGGAAAAGGATTTGCTGTTGTTGCGGATGAAGTGCGGAACTTGGCTGCGAAAAGTGCGGATGCGGCAAAAGATACGACAGAACTGATTGAGAAAACCCTTCAGGTAGTGGAAAATGGTTCCCGATTAACTGGGTTGACTCAGGAATCCTTAGGTTCTGTAGTAGAAGGCGCTGGAGTCGTAACGGAACAGATTAAAGTAATCTCTGATGCCTCCAGAGAGCAGGAAGCAGCAATTAATCATATTAAAGAAAGTATTTCTCAAATTTCCACTGTAATTCAATCCAACTCTGCTACTTCAGAGGAGAGCGCAGCAGCAAGTGAAGAGCTGGCAGGCCAGGCTCAGATTCTGAAAAGGCTGATTGGAAAGTTTCAGTTGAAGCAGATGTAGGATAAATATATAGAGAAAAATTTTAAGAAATAGGGAGTACGAAGATGAAAGAACGAATCAAAAATCTGAGCATTGGTAAGAAATTGTATGTCTTAGTGGGAGTTGCGTTAATTGGTATGTTTGCTATTGGCCTTTTGTCAATTAAGCTGATGGGCAATTTAAATGGCGAAACATTGATTATTGCAGAAAAGTGGATGCCAAGCTTAAATCTGGCAGAAGGAATGAACACTACTTTGTCGAATATCCGTTTGGATGAATTGGCTTATGTAACAAATGAAGATCCAGCAGACGCTGCTACCTATGCTGCGAATTTGGCAGAGGACGTAAATAAAATGGATACATCTGTTGCTTCCTATGGCAGTTATGTTTCTACCACGGAAGGAAAAAGGCTGTATGAGAACCTGCAGTCTGCATGGAGCACCTATAAGCAGCAGATCGACAGCCAGGTTACGTCATTAATGAAGAATAACCAGCAGAGAGAGGCATTGGCCCTGTTAGATAGTGATGAAGGCACCAGCCTTTATAATGCGACCACATCAGCATTAACAGAGCTTGCTTCATTTAACACAAGTGGCAGCACAGAGGCTTACAATGAAAGCAATAGGACCTATCGGAGCGCAATTATTACTCAGGTAGTTTTAATGGTAGTAGTAGTTATTATTGGTGTTTATTTCTCTATCATAATTATTGGAGGCATTCGTATTCCTGTTTCTGAATTGGAGCAAGTTGCAATCCAGATGGCTCAGGGAAATCTGGATGTGCAGATTGGATATGTGTCTAAAGATGAGCTGGGTGTGCTTTCCGATCAGTTCCGCGAGGTAGTGCGCAAGCTCCGCGCGATTGTAGAGGATGAAAACCAGTTCTTGGCAAAAGTTGCGGCAGGTGATTTAAGTGTAGATTCTATTTGTGAGCAGGAATATATTGGAAGTTTCCATCAGGTTTTAATTTCCTTCCGTGCGATTGCGAAACGTTTGAATGAGGCGATGGGCCAGATCAGTGATAGCAGCAATCAAGTATCCAACAGTTCCGATCAGGTATCCAGTGGCGCCCAGGCTCTTTCCCAGGGTGCTACCGAGCAGGCAAGTTCTATTGAAGAGCTGGCTGCTACGATTACTGAGATTTCCGATCAGATTCGGGAAAACGCGGAGAATGCAAACAATGCCAACAAGAAAGTGAACGCGGTTGGTGATGAGATGAATGAAAGTAATCTCAAGATGCAGGATATGATTCGCGCAATGGAAGACATCAGCAAGAGTTCCAATGAAATCGGAAAGATTATTAAGACCATTGAGGATATTGCGTTCCAGACCAATATTCTTGCTTTGAATGCAGCTGTAGAGGCCGCCAGAGCCGGAGCGGCAGGAAAAGGATTTGCTGTTGTTGCGGATGAAGTACGGAACTTGGCCAGCAAATCGGCAGAAGCTTCTAAGAATACAGCAGTGCTGATTGAAAATTCCATCAAGGCAGTACAGAATGGTACCAGAATTGCTGATGAAACAGCAAAAGCATTGGTTCATACGGTAGATGGCGCTCGGGAGGTTACCATGCTTGTGGATAAGATTTCGGAAGCAAGCAACAATCAGTCTTCTGCCATTTCCCAGATTACCTTAGGAATCGATCAGATTTCCAGCGTAATCCAGACCAACTCCGCAACTGCTGAGGAAAGTGCGGCAGCTAGTGAAGAATTGTCCAGCCAGGCACAGCTCATGAAGGAACTGGTAAGCCGTTTCAAACTGAAAAACAGCTCCTCTATGTCAAGCCCAAGCAGCTCGGTATCTTCAAGCTACAGCTCAAGCCCAAGCTCCTATCAGCAGGAAGACTACAGTGCAGGCAGCAGCGACGCAGATTATCAGACCTCCTATTATGGTGGGAATGATAAATATTAATTGATGGCGCGTATTAATCCATAGACAAGTTGGATTATCAATTATCGGGATTATATTTGGAAGATTGGCATATATTATATGTAGCCAGTAAGCCACAATGAAACCACACTTTTAAAGACAGCAAAGTTGTTTTTGAAAGTGTGGTTTTTTAATAATATTATTATGAACAAATGTTTGGGTGTTTCTGGATATCTTTGCTAGATTATGGTATAATAAGAAGATGTAATGAAAAGCTATTTTACTGCATGTGTATTCAAAAGAATGCGTATCGGTATAGTTATGGAAGACAAGAAAATAAATATCGATTTGGATATGGAAGAAAGTGGATTACAGAAAAAATGAAAGAAACGGTAATAAAACTATCGATCTAAGCAGATGAAATGCCAGATTTTACATATATGGAAAATTATATCAAGTCATTACCTTACAGCGATAGAATTTAAGAATTAAAATATGAATATTTTGAGGTAACCAGAGAAAACAGGGAAATTTGTACGATAATAGCAGGATTAGGAAAAGGCATTATACGGAGAAAATAAAATAAATGGAACAAATTAAGCAAGAGGAGAAGCAAAAGAAACCGTTCGTTTGTTACCATATTATCACAAGGTGCTTTAAGTTTTTGAAACAAATGGAACAGCGTTTCTTATTATGCAAGGTTATTGGAACATTTGGAGTTTTCGGATCAGTCTTTTGGATAATAGGAAAACTGCTTTTGTTTAGTTTTTATATATTGGGCGGAAGAGTGCTGGGAAATCAGGTTCAGAAGGGATTCGGCAAAATAGGCGATAGGCTGGGTAACATCAAGAGTAATAATGGTAATAAAGACCATGAAGAAAGAGAGAGAAAGCAAAACGCTAAAAAAGAGAACCAAAGTATCAAGCCTCTAATATGGTTTTGCGCAGAATGGCTAAAAGATGGGGCTTTCCGCAATACGGCTGAGTTTCAGCGAAAACAGCAATTTTATCAGTGGCTGGAAGCAAATTATCAGTATCATGTGTTAAAACAGAAAAAGAACCGGGATGAATACTTTGCAGGCGCAAGAAAAGGAGGAAGATACGAAGCCATTTCCCAAGGTGGCAGTTGGCTGTATTGGGCCATTGGCGTAGGGGCTGCGGCTATAGCAAGTTCTGCGTTAAAAGACAGCGTTTTGCTGCCTGCCATTAATCAACTAGGAATATTGATTAATATCAACCAGACTTTTCAACCAATTATTTCATTTCTGGTCATTTTAGCGGTGGCGGTCTGCATTGTATTTATTTTATATGGGTTTATTGCGAAAGTAACCATCCACTATACCAAAAAGATAGAAGATATTCAGCAGAAAAAGGAAACTTGGGTACGTCACACTGAAGCACTTTACACTTATCAGCATGAAATGATGGATTATATTATGGGTTCTGGAAAATATACAAAATGTCTGACTCAGGAGGAGAAAGAACATATGCTGATTAATCGGATGATTGCAGTGTGGGAGCATAATGGGATTCGTTTTCAGAGCAATATGAAAAAAGAGGATGAAAATAACAAGCAGGAGGCGCATATAATAAATAGGGACATATAAGTAAGATGTTGGTGCTATATCGAACTCATGTTCAAAAAATAATGTAATGAAATAAAAAAGTAAAATAATTAGTAATTTTGTCGAAAATACTTGATGATTTTTGAAAAATATGTTAAACTTGTTAAGGCGTATTGTTCAATACTGGCTTATTTTTGCAGAAGATAGAACATAACATAGGCTGATATGAAGAATCAGGTGGAAGAATGGATGCAGGTATAAAACGTTACATTAGTAAGTTTATGCGTTTGGATTATAAGCGGCAGCGTGTGCCAGTTCAAGAGATAAGAGCGGCACAGGTTTCGGATTTTTGGATTTTCTGGAACGCTGGGGATAGAAACAATATGCGTTGCACAAGAGTAGGTTGTATTTCTAACGGCTATAATTTCGTCCTAATATAAGAAACAGAAGCTAAAGGTGGCTCTTTGGCTTCTGTTTCTTTTTCCCTTTATCTAAAATAAGAAAGGAGGATTGATT
>CAJUTC010000052.1 GCA_910589195.1 uncultured Lachnospiraceae bacterium | reverse complement strand
GTGTTGACTTATTCCAGATTGAGGAACAAATGCGGCAATGAACAGGAAACAATACCAAAAGAGGAAAAAACTCAGAAAGAGAAAGATGAAGCGGCTTATGATTGCGTATCTGCTGAGGGCAATCGTCATACTGATACCAATTATAATGATGATACTTATGGTTTGCGGATGTCTTTACATATACAAGAGATTTACAAAGGAAGATGAAAAGGTAAATAAATATACGGATATATACACAGATAGAAACACAAATAGAAACACAGATAGAAACACAGGCAGCGATTAACCAGGTGTGAGTGATTGAAAACTCTTGATTTTATGGGGGGTGAAGCTTTCAGATTGATAAAAGCCGGATGATGAGGGGATGATCCGGATATAAGATTCATTTTACTAAAATCAATTGGCATAATATCTGGTCACCAGGCTATCATTCAATCGATGGAAACCGCGGCATGAAGGATTCATTCTATGACCGCGCTTTCCACAATGGACATAAAACGCATAAGCAGCGGTCTTAAATCGCCGTTTCGATAGAAGACCCCATAGGACAAGGAACGGGTTTCCCTGATGGGAACATAGGTTATTTCGGGAACCGGAAATTGACCTTGGGTAGGATGGAGCAGCCATAACCGGAGCGAATCAGCGAAAGGATTACCTGCAGGTTCTCACAAGTATAAATTGATTCCGGCAGTAACTGCCCGGCGATCCGGTTCTGTATTTGGGCAGCTTTGGAGGGAACAGCATAAGAATGGCAGGTAATGATGTTTTGTGAGTAAAGTTCTGCTTCATCAATCTCATGTTTTTGCGCATAAGGGTGGGAAACGGGGAGCACACAGTAAAGGGGGATTTTTACAAGCAAATTTAGAAGGTGTTTACGGTTAGCACACTTGTAAAGCATTATCCGATTATACCGGAAGGATGAAGAAGGAATAATTGGTAATTTGTCGAAAAGTGGGGATAGCAGTTTTTATGGAAATTTTGCGGAATGGGAATACGGATAATAAAACAACCGTAAAGTATTGATATATAAACTGTATAATTTACATAAAATTTAGACGATTATTTTCAACAAAAATCAACTCATATAAAAAGTAACGGAAATGTAACAGATTTGTAAAAAGTGAATATAAAAATATAATAAAAATAGCGGTGATAAAGATGATTTTTTTATGCAATTACAATAAAATGCAAAAGGTGAATCATTGTGGAACAAAAAATGTGCCAAAATTAATCTGGCTCCATTGACAATTTTACATCGCATCCCATATAATGTGCTTTGTTAACCCCGAAAATATGCAAAAAGTGGGGATTCCACATTTTGCGGAAAAGAAGAGAGGAGCATATATGTTTACATGGAACTCATTTCTTCAGACCCTTTTTCAGTTTGTCAAAGCAATGGTGATCAATGTGTCAAAACAGATGTACCGGAATGCGGCAGTGCTTACTGCCGGATGCATGGTTGTATTTGTGGCTACATTTTCTTCTGCCAGTTTTGGAGGCAGTGGACGGAATGCGCTGGCAGCTTACAGCCAGGTGTATCCCGGAGATGACGGGCTGAAACCGGATCCGGGAGCTCTGCTGATTGGCGCAGGGCTAAAAGAAGGCCTAAATGGCCAGGAACCAGATGCAGAGGCATTTGCAGACGGGGCATTGTTATTAGAAACCCCTTCTCTTCCCGGGCAGGCTGGTCTTGAAGAAAACAAAGCAGAATTAGCGGAAATTCCTTCTGAAAGCGCCAGGGTATTGATTGGCAGTGTGCTGAAGCAGGATGCCAAAGAAAAATTAGAATCGGAACAAACCATAAGAGAGCGGGTCGGGCAGGCTCAGAAAGAAATACGGGTGCAGCAGGTAAGAGATGCTGCCCAAAAGGCTGCAGAAGAAGCCAGAAAAAAAGAAGAGGAAGTCAGGAAAGCGGCATTTCGGATTCCCTACAGCCAAGAAGATTACCAGGTTATGCTGCGGATCGTACAGGCTGAAGCAGGAGGATGTGATAGTACCGGAAAAATATTGGTGGCAAATGTGATTATGAACCGGGTGCGCAGCAGCGAGTTTCCTGATAATATTACCAATGTAGTTTATGAAAAATCCCAATTTTCGCCGGTAAGTGATGGTTCCATTGACCGGGTAAGCGTTAGCCAGGACACCATTAATTGTGTAAACCGGGCATTAGACGGAGAGGACTATTCTCAGGGGGCGCTATATTTTATGAACCGTCAGGCTTCCTATTCCGGAAATGTTAGCTGGTTTGATCGAACCCGGACATTTTTATTTACCCACGGAGGGCATGAATTTTTTAAATAATGGTTTCATCTCACAGTCTATTAAGAAGACTGCAATTTGGAATGAAACCATAATATTGTGATAGAGCGCAATACCTTCTTTTGACCAGGGAATCCACGTAAAAGTGTGTGTTCTCTTGCCAAGAGAGGGTATTTTGCTGTATAATAATGGAAAACCATTGTAAGGTTTGACTAAGAAGCAGGAGGTATTTTTATGGTACGTCAGAATGAACCAGTGGTAAAAGAGAATTTAAGGGGAGGAGAGGGCCACGTAGTCCTATACCATATCCTGAATGAAGATGAACTGATGGGGCACGGTTCTATGTATGCGAGAGTGGTGATTCCTCCCCACTGTAGCATTGGCTGGCATCAGCATGTGGGGAATACGGAACCTTACTATATTATAAAGGGAGAAGGAACCTTTATTGATAATGATAAGTCCCGAACCATGGTTGGCCCGGGGGATATCTGCACCATCCGATGTGGCCAGTGGCACAGTATGGAGAATAATAGTGAAGAAGATATGGAAATGATTGCTTTGGTGATAAATGAGGCATAATAAATATAAAATTTTTCGAAACAATGGAAAGATGACCAAAACATATTGACTTTTTATTAACAAAGTGAGATAATAAAGACAAATTCGGATTTATGAAGGAGGATGTATATGTCAACAAAAGCATATTACCCAATTAGTGAAATTGGCAAAGGCAAGACCGGTTTTTCCAAGACCAGATCCATTATCGAAGCAGCTTTCTATGGCAACAATGTAATTAAAGTAAACACCTTAAAAGAAGCCTATGAATTGGCTAAAAATTCCCCAGGTACAGTTGTAACCGATATGCCGGTATACAGAGGAGAGGAATTTGGCTTAGAGAAGGACGCCAAAGTTCTGCTGTTTAATGACGGCGCAATTACCGGACGTTATGCTACAGCACGCCGTATTGCGGGTGAACCAGGAGTTGACTGCGCGTCACTGGATATTGTTGCTATGGACGCTATTTATGAGTCCCGTTGGAAAACCATGTATCATGCTGAGGTTTTTGTAGGATTAGACCCTGAATTTATGGTAAAAGCGCATCTTCTGATTCCGGAAGGCGAAGAAAACATTATGTATAACTGGATGCTGAACTTCCAGTATATGTCCGATGAGTATGTAAAGATGTATAAGGAATCTAAGCCGGTAGGCGATGGAAAAGAAGCTGACATCTACATTTTCTCCGATCCCCAGTGGACTGGTTCTGACCGTCCAAACGTATCATTAGACTGCTTATCCGATCCACAGAAGAAGACCCTGTGCTACTTCAATACGGAAACCAACTGTGCCTGCATTTTAGGTATGAGATATTTTGGTGAGCATAAGAAAGGTACTCTTACCATGGCTTGGGCTATTGCAAACCGCAACGGTTATGCTTCCTGCCACGGCGGCCAGAAGGAATATCTCTTAGCAGACGGCAGCAAGTTTGTTGCGTCCGTTTACGGCTTATCCGGTTCCGGAAAGTCTACTTTAACCCATGCAAAGCATGGCGGCAAGTATGAGATTAAGGTTCTTCATGATGATGCGTTTGTAATCAATACTGATACCTGTGCGTCTGTTGCGTTAGAGCCTACTTATTTTGATAAGACGGCTGATTATCCTACCGGATGTGATGATAATAAGTATCTGTTAACTGCTCAGAACTGCTCTGCTACCTTAGATGAGGAAGGAAAGCTTCAGTTAGTTACGGAAGATATCCGTAACGGCAATGGCCGCGCCATCAAGTCCAAATTATGGTCTCCAAACCGTGTGGACAAGATCGACGCTCCTGTAAATGCTATTTTCTGGATCATGAAAGATCCAACCATTCCTCCGGTAGTGAAGCTGAAAGGCGCTTCCCTGGCATCTGTTATGGGCGCGACCCTGGCTACCAAGCGTTCTTCTGCTGAACGTCTGGCTCCGGGCGTAGATCCGAATAAGCTGGTAGTAGTTCCCTACGCAAACCCATTCAGAACGTATCCGCTGGCAAATGACTATGAGAAGTTCAAAAAACTGGTAGAAGAGAAGAATGTAGATTGCTATATTGTAAATACTGGTGATTTCATGGGCAAGAAGGTAAAACCGGCTGATACCCTGGGAATTCTGGAAGCAATCGTTGAGAAGAAGGCAAACTTTAAGCAGTGGGGACCATTCTCTGACATTGAGATCATGGAGTGGGAAGGTTTTGTTCCGGATATGAACGATGCTGAGTATGTTGGCCAGTTAAAGGCTCGTATGAATGATCGTGTAAATGAAATTAAGGCATTTGCAGAGTTAAAGGAAGGATATGATAAACTTCCGGATGACGCGCTGGCTGCTATCCAGAAGGTTGTTGACGAATTAAACAAATAATCTTTTCTGGGTGGTCTGGTTTTCAGATTCATACAAAGTTCAATCTACAGTTTGAAGATAGATATTAAAAAACCCGGCGGTTTTCCGCCGGGTTTTTTCTGTGTAGTGTTAAACCATTAAGGAACGAACATTACCAGTCAGACGCTGCCGGACAAGAGCCTGTTTCAAGTTGGCTACGGCTCTAATTCCTTACGTTTATTCCGGATCAGGTAAATTCCTGATAAGATAATCAGCAGCGCTACAATGGACTGAGGAAGCAATCGGGAAAACCAGGAAAATATATTTAAGATTCCCCAGGAAATATTCAGCACATCCGAAGCAATATACATAAAGAAGTCATGGATGTTATTCCAAATAATGGACAGCCCCAAAAGGATCAGGACGATTGCGGTTGCTTTCCGGTAACGTTCCAGAAGGATATGTTTTATGGCGGCAATCTGATAGACGTGAATCAAAAAATCATCCTGAATTGCGTAAAATTCATCATCTGGCAGACTGTTTAAATTGTGGGTATGGAAAAAACTATAAAACCATACAACCGCGCCGAATGAAATCAATGGAGGAAACAGGATTCCAGCTACAACAAAAATAAGGAAAAAGGTGGTCATAATACTGATGCCCTGTTTTAAAAAACCAAGATACATTTCACCTGCTCCTGGAATCAGAGAACAGCAAAAAGTGAAAAATTTACTTTTTTTCTTAGTCATGTTGATTACCTCCCTCTAAAAGTTCGTTTGAAAAATCATAAATCGAATCGGAAAGCTTCCAAAGCCCGGTCTTTAATTTCCGCTCCATATCCTTGCGTGGGGAAGAACCAAAATATTGATCGGCATGGGGCGCTGATTTTTCCGGAGCCGGGGGGGTGGTTTTGAACAATGGTTGTTTCAGAAAAACTGGTGCTATAAATAACATCAGAATCGCTCCAGTGGCTGCTAAACTTACCCTCATGCTGTAGCAGATCAATTGAATCCGACCAGAGCGCTGCTGCTTTTCGGCTTTTACCAAAAGGGCAGTATCCATCTGTGGCGGTGCGGAAAGCATTTGGTTTGCTTCTGTATCTTGAATGAAATTCATAAACCAGTCGTCATTTTGGCAGAGGAAAGCCAATTCTTGTAAAGAAGTAGATTGGCCCAGATGAATTTCCACAGGGGAATAAAGCCCGCTTTTTATTTGAGGTATCGGCTGCTTTTGCTTATCCATGACATAGATCCTCCTTTCGCATCTTCTTTTTCAGCATCCCCTTTGCGCGATAAATCTGGGTCTGCAGTGTTTTTTTATTTTTTCCTGTTTTTTCGGCGATTTCATTAATATCCATTTCATAATAATAGTAGTCTAGAGCTACCTGACAATAAGGTGGGGCAAGCTGGTTACAGCAGTCGTAAAGCTGTTTCCTTATCTCGGACTCTAACGTTTCCTTTTCCGGAGAGGAACGTCTATCTGGCAAAGAGGAGAAAAAAAGTTCTTCTGTAGGAACAGAGCGCCTTCCGGCCCGTTTCAAATAATCGATACATTTGTTGGTAGCAATCCGGCAGAGCCACGCTTTCTCATTTTGTCCGTCAAACTCTTTCAGATGACGGTAGGCAGAAAGAAAAGCGTCCTGTGTTAAATCCTCTGAATCAAAGTAATCCCCTGTCAGGCGGTAGCAAATGGAATATATTAAGTTTTGATATTGTGTCATCCAGCGTTCCAGTTGTTCCTGAGGATTCAAAGGGGCCCCTCCTTTTCCACTGTTTTATCTTTCTGTTTCTTATTATAACGAAAGTTTGGGGAAATTAACTTCAATTTAACAAATAATTTTCAAAACCGGTTCTTTTTTTAGTGGTTATTAATTTGAAGAAGCAATTGTATTCCACATTGCAATTGAATGATGGATATGGTACAATAATGAAACGTATCACTTATCCGCAGCCTGGAGGCTGTGGACATGAGTAGAAAAGCGATAGTGGCTTAAATTTATGCTATCATCTAGAATTGGAGGGCAAAATGGATAAAAAAAAGATTCTTCAGGCGGTTGATCACACCTTGCTGACACAAACTGCTGTTTGGGCAGATATCAAGCAGCTTTGTGATGACGCCATGACTTATGGAACTGCTTCTGTATGCATCCCCCCATCTTTTGTTAAGCAGGCGAAGGAATATGTGGGTGACCGGATGGCAGTCTGTACGGTAATCGGATTTCCAAATGGTTACCATACCACAGCCATTAAGGTGGCGGAAGCAAACGATGCCATAGCTAATGGGGCGGACGAGCTTGACATGGTAATTAACCTGGGAGATGTGAAAGATGGATCCTATGAAAAGGTAAAGGAGGAGATCCGCCTTTTAAAAGATATATGTAAGGATAAGATTTTAAAGGTAATTATAGAAACTTGTCTTCTTACAGAAGAAGAAAAGATCCGTATGTGCCAGGTTGTAACGGCCGCGAGGGCAGATTATATCAAAACTTCTACCGGTTTTTCTACAGAAGGCGCTACGTTTGCGGATATTGAATTATTCGCAAAGCATGTGGGCCCGGATGTGAAAATAAAAGCGGCTGGAGGAATCCATTCGTTCCAGGATGCAAAACGGTTTATGGAACTTGGGGCATCCCGCCTTGGAACCAGCCGGATTATAAAGCTTGCGAAAGAAGAGGAATAAGCGAAAAGGACGGATTTTGCAAAAAATTCTGTAAAAGGAAAAGGGAGCTTAAGAAAGAAAACAAGCGAATACAGGAAGGCATAAAAGCGGTTGCGAAAGAAATGAAAATTGGGAAGCTTTCCCTCTAAAAAGTCCTTGAAAAAGCCATCGTACTGTTGTATAATCGTTACATGAAATGAAGCTATTGAAGTGTAATTCCTGGAATGTTCGACACTCTTACCTTATTTGAACCTACAGTTTGACATACGGGATTCCTATATTTTTAGGCGGATGCCAGGCCTCCGATTTGAGTGGAAGGCAGAAGTCTAAGTGCGGTCACCCACCTAGCAAGGCTAGGCGTCAATTAGTAAGAAACGGCATTTTGGGGTTTACCAAGGATAAAAAGCAGCGAGCAATCGCTGCTTTATCTTTCGTGTTTTCTAAAGAAGAAAATCATAGGAATTGATGTGCTCTCAGATTACCATATTTTTATAATTTTGGTAATTTTTCGGGAATGCAAATGATTTATAACTACATGCAGATAATGGTAAAGGAAAAGGGATGGAATATGGGCGACGGACATAAATTTAAAGAATATATCTATTGGGGGATAACAGCGTTCTGTGTAATTGCTTCCAGTATTGCTTTTGGATATATCCTTCTGAGGATTGAACAGGTAAAAGCTTTTTGCGTAATGATTTTGACAATCTTGATGCCAGTAATTTACGGTGCGGTGCTGGCGTATTTGTTAGCGCCAGTTTATAATTGGTGTGTCAAAAAGTCAGATCTATGGTTGAAGCAATGGATTAGCAGCCGTGAGAAACGCTTAGGAGTTGGACGGTTGGCGGGAACGGCAATTAGCCTGGTTATGTTAATCCTGGTGGTAGCAGGATTGATTTCTATGCTGCTTCCCTTAGTAGACAGCATCCAAAGCGTAATCGGCGCGCTGCCGGGAAATATGAACAACTTTTTAGTTTGGGCTCAGAAGATATTGGATGATCATTCTGATATTATGGAGCAGATAGCCGTTTATACAGAACAGGCAGTGGAATGGGGGAAAAGCTGGGGGAAGAATGTGGTGGCCCCTAACTTGGATAAGATTATCAGCGGTCTTTCTAGCGGAATGTTCAGTATTGTCGTTCTGATTAAAAATATTCTGATCGGATTGATTGTGATGATTTATCTGCTTAATATGAAGGACGGGCTTGTAACAATAGCGAAAAAATGTGTGTACGGCATATTTCCGGTGGTTTGGGCAAATCGGCTGATTGATGAAGCCAGATTTATCCATCAGGTATTCGGGGGATTTATTATCGGGAAGCTTTTGGATTCCCTGATTATTGGAATTATTTGCTTTTTCTGTATGAGTATGATGAAAATGCCTTATGTGCTTCTAATCAGCGTAATTATTGGCATTACCAACATTATTCCATTTTTCGGGCCGTTTATCGGAGCAATCCCGTCAGCAATTCTAATTTTGCTGATCAACCCCATCCAGTGTATTTATTTTCTTATTTTTATCCTGCTGCTTCAGCAGTTTGACGGGAATATTTTAGGCCCTAAGATTTTAGGGGAATCTACGGGGGTATCCAGCTTTTGGGTATTGTTTTCCATCTTGCTGTTTGGCGGTCTGTTCGGATTTGTAGGCATGATCATTGGAGTTCCTACCTTTGCAGTGATATATCGCTTGATATCCGATGGAGTGAAAGCAGCTTTAAGAAAACGGCAGCTTCCGGCAGAAACATCAGCTTATGAAGGGGCTTGCTATGTAGATGTTGAAAAAATGGAGCTCTGCCACAAGGGATCAGAGAAAGCAAGCGGAAGGGATTCCAGGAAAAGGGGCCCTAAAATAGGAAAAACCAATAAAAAGCAGGATGTAAAATGATTAGATTAAAAAGACTGGGGATCAGCAGAAAAATAAGCATGAGTAAGAAAGCATTTCTAATACAAATTTTGGGGATCCCTGTATTAATTTTGATTTTGATTCTTGTAATCTTGCGTTTAGAGCCGGAAAAGCCAGGAATTGCCAGGGCCCAGGCTGCAAAGGCAGCCGCTCTTTTTGCGGTATCCAGAGAAACCTGCCTTACTTATCAAAAGGAGTCAGCAGGTTCCCATTTTCCGGAAAATGAACGAAATAACTGGTATGTGCCATATATGGATTACCTTTATGATCATGGAGGGTTAAAAGAAGCAGATACCAAAGCTTCGGCAAAGCTTGCCCAGAAGGAAATGACGTATCAGGAAGCCAGTACATTAGCCGGATTTTTAGGGAAACAGTACCAGGAACGGGTAAACTTAAACCGGGGCAACCGAGATAAACCGTATCCAGCTGATCTTTGGTGGCAGATTTATGATGACGCGGCGGTAGAAGCTGGCCAAAAGTCGGAAAGCCAGGGAGTTAGCAGCATTGAAATTCAGGAGGTTATTCTTTATGGAACGCCTGGAAATGTGGAAACAGCCCCTGGCTGGACTTGCTATACCAGCGGCGGCAATTTTCGGTTTGAGGGATTGGCGCTGGATGCTTATCTGGATCAGAAAATCCGGATTTACGTTCGGGACGGCGAGGTGGCCGGTGTGGGACGGCTGTTATCGGAACATGCGGTATATGAAAATGTATGGGTGGATTCCATTCAGGATGGGATGTTGAATATCCACACAGGAACCATTACACGACAGTTTCAGGCACCTGCTGATGGACCGAAAACAGAAGAACTGGTACATAATATTGTGGATTTATATTTGGAAAAAGGGGAGCTGAAACAGATCACGGTGAAGAAGGATCGGATTCGTGGAACGGTACTTTCGGTGGATGATCAGTTTATTGAGATTGAAGGATATGGGAAAGTGGAAATGGCTCCTGGTTTCCGGGTATATAAGGTTTTTGGAGAATATGAGGAGCAGGATCGGTCTGATATTTTAGTGGGATACGATTTGCAGGAATTTGTGGCAGCCGGCGGCAAATTGTGCGCGGCCTTGATTGTACGTCCATTCAGCGCAGAGCAGATCCGGGTGCTTTTAATGAATAACGAATTCCAGTCTATTTTTCATGGGCAGGTGACTTTAACGCTTACTTGCGGAGGAACCGCGAATTACGGGGATACACAAGAGGAGCTTCCGGCAGGCGTTTCCATTACCATTCATTCAGGCGATGAGCGGCTGGCAGAAGGAAGGATGGTAATTACACCAGATTCCCTTACCAATAGCATCCGGATTGACAGTTTGAAAAGAAGCCATGGGATTCCGGTTTATGACGGGATTTTGGAAATCCGGCAGGAGGGGGATCAGCTTGTGCTGGTAAATGAACTTTTGCTGGAAGATTATTTAAAGAAGGTAGTGCCCAGTGAAATGCCTTCCAGCTATGAGATGGAAGCGTTAAAAGCTCAGGCTGTTTGTGCCAGAACGTATGCGTACCGGCAGATTATGGGGAATAGTTACAGCCAGTATGGCGCCCATGTGGATGACAGTACGAATTATCAGGTTTATAATAATGTGGAAACGGCGGATTCTACCAACCAGGCAGTAGATGATACTTGCAGAAAGCTACTTTTTTACAAAGATGAACCAGTGGAAGCCTACTATTATTCTACTTCCTGCGGCCATGGGACAGACGGAAGCGTGTGGGGAGGGGATGGATCTCAGACCCCTTATTTAAAAGCAACAGAACTAAGGGATAGAAAGCGGTGCCTGGATCTGACTTCTAACAGCGCTTTTACAGAGTTTATTAAGAATCCGGATATTCCTTCATTTGACTCTGGATATGCTATGTATCGCTGGACGGCTCTTTACAAAGGGAGTACATTGGGAAATCAGCTTGGATTGGGATGCGTGGATTCTATTTCCATCAAAGAGCGGGGCGTTGGCGGGGTAGCAAAGCATATGGTAGTTACAGATGTAAATGGAAATCAGAAAACATATAAGAACCAAATGGAAATCCGCAGGGCATTAGGAAGCAAATCATTGGAAATTGTACAGAAAAATGGAAAACCAGCAGAAGGAATGAGCCTGCTGCCTAGTGCGTTTATTGCGATAGAAGAGGTTGGAACGGCGAAAGATGGGAGTAAACTGTTTCAGATTTTAGGAGGCGGCTACGGCCATGGCGCCGGAATGAGTCAGAATGGCGCTCAGGGAATGGCAAAAGAAGGGAAAACGTATGAGGAAATTTTGAAGTTTTTTTATGAGGGCACGGAATTAAGAGAAAGTGAATTATAACAAAGAAAAAGCCGCAAAACTGCTGTTTGATGCGGCAGTATATGGTAATTGGGGCAATTACTTATCAGAATGCCAGATCTCAAATGGATCAAATCCAACATCCATATCCTGCAGAATCTTGCGTTTTGCGGCATTTCTTTTGTATCTCTACCAGGTGGCAGATCTATAGGGTCACAGGTGAAAAATCCGTTTCCGTATGGGAAGACCTGCTAATACGGCTAAAATGGTCAGCAGAATATCTTTCGGAACAAAGGCGGTCATAGAATAGGCGAATATGCCGGCTACGGTTCGATCCCCAGCCAGGGCAGCCCACTGAAGGCCTCCGACAGTTTCTACTATGGCAAGGCCCAACAGGGAAGACAGGATAATAAGGCCTGTATTCACATATTTATTTTTCATGTTGGGTTTTATGCCGCTTAAAGCAGCTAAAAAGGGCCAGGCCCATATGTAGCCTCCGGTAACTCCTGTCAGGACGCCAAAACCACCTCGAAAATTCGCAAAAACCGGAAGACCTACAGCGCCTAATAATATGTAGGCAATGGCAGAAAAAAGACCTAAACGCCATCCTAAAACCACACCAACTAAAGTGACGCCAAATACCTGGATGGTAATGGGCACGCCGGTGGGCAAGGGGATGGAGAGCTGGGAAATAACAGCCAGGACAGCGGCAAACATTCCTCCTAAAACCAACTCCTTCGTAGAAAAAAGATGCTTTGCGGCAGAGGAGGAAGAACCAGTAACGGTAGGTTGAATACGCATAATACATGTTTCCTTTCTAAAATGTTTTGTGTTGGGCTGACGCCAATTCCGATTAGCTGCCCTATGCATTGGCACCATTTTTTTGCATCTGCAGGGTGTAGGAATTCCAGGTGCACGTCTGCGTTTTGCGGAAAATAGCACTATTGCAAAAGCCCTTAAATCGTGTTTAAACATTCAGTGTTTCCGTGATAGGTATATCATGATTTCTGTGGAATGTCAACTATTAAAATGGAATAAGTTAACAATACAGAGCGGTTTTGTCAGTATTCCTAATAAGACTTTAAAGAATGCCCAAAGGGATAACCGGGGAATCTGCGATTTTTGTCGATTTTTATGTTACAAAATTATTAAATCGTATTGTCTTTTTGTTTAAAAAGTATTAATATAAGAATAGCGGGGAAATAAGGGAGATTTCCTGTCCTGAATTATAATCGTTGAACAACTTAAGGAGGAACTATGTTTCATTCAAAGAAAAAAATCGATATAGTGAATACCAGCATTATTAACACAATTATTGGCGATCATTCAAGAATAGAAGGTACTTTGTATGCGTCTGAGTCTACCAGGATAGACGGTTTGCTGCAGGGAAAGATTTTATCAGAAAGCTCTGTGATTGTAGGAGAGCACGGAACGGTAAAAGGTGATATTGATGCGGTGGAGATTCTGGTAGCGGGAACTGTGTATGGGAATTTAAACGCTAAACAGCGGATCGAGATCACAGAAACTGGTTGTATTTTGGGCGATTTGGTTACAAAGACACTTGTTATTGACGAAGGCGCGTCCTTTAAAGGAAACTGTATGATGGAGGTAGTTGAAGAGAAAAAAGCTTCCGGGAATCTAAATGCCTCAATACATACCGATTCCTCGCCGGAAAAAGCTGACTCTGAAGACGAAACTAATAATCAGAAGGAGGCTGAAAAAGACGCTGAAATGGAAGCGGCCGCTGCAAAAGGAAAGTCAAAAAAGTAATCTGAATTTTCCGGAAAAAGGAGAGAGCGATTATCGATGAAATGGAAAAAATTTAAAAAAGAACGAATTTCATTGAATTATACGGTTATGCTGCTTCCTCATTCCCAGAAAAAACCAATTCACTTTAAGACACCAGTTTGGACATTTGGACTGTTTTTTTTAGGGATCCTGGTATTAAGCGGTACTTGCCTCTTTTTCGCGGGTTCCCGGCACCAACTGCAGCAGGTTCGGGAGGAGAAAGCCCAGTTAGAGCAGGAATGGGAAGAACTGGCTTCCCAGAAGCAGATGGCAGATATTGAAAATGAGATATTAAAACAGGCCAGGGAAACCCAGGAACAAGAGCTTAAGCAGTTGGAACAGAAAACAAGGGACACCCTAAAAGAACTGGAAGATTTAGTGGAGCGTGAAAGCCAGATCCGACAGGAGCTAGGCTTACAGCAGGTATTGCCAGAAGACAGTGGACAGGAAAGCCTAACATCAGAAGAGGAATCAGAATCATCTGACACAGGCTCTGTCCCGGATACAGAGGCAGCCGGAAGGGATGAAGGCGCGTCACAGGAAGGTGCCTCCATGGTAGAGTATACGGCGGCAAGCGCAATGCTTCCCCAGTATACGGTGATGATTGCGGAAAATAATGCCAGCTTTCAAGGGATACAGTCAGAACTCAATTTCCTGCAGAATAGCTTAACTGAGAAGTCCAACCAATACAATCATTATTTGGCTACAATAGAGGAGCAAAAAGAGGCTCAGGCAGCGGAAATTGCCAGAAGAAAGGCACTTCGGGAAGCGATTGTGTCCCGGGCTCTTCAATACGTTGGAAATGCCTATGTTTATGGAGGGAATGATCCAAATACGGGAGTGGATTGCTCTGGCTTCACCAAATATATTTTGGGACATGTGGCAGGAGTCTATTTAAACCGTACGGCTGCTTCCCAGTCTTCCCAAGGGCAGGCCGTTTCGGCTGCTGAAGCAAGGCCGGGGGATTTGGTATTTTACAGTGACGGGGGCCATGTGAACCATGTGGCGATTTACATAGGGGATGGAAGAATCGTTCATGCTTCCAATGAACGGGTTGGAATCATCACTTCTGATATGTATTATCGAAATCCCACGAAAATCGTGAATATGCTGGGAGATTAATATGATACCAGAGTCAAGAGGATTTTTGACCTTGAAGCCTGCCAAAGACATGAAAAAGTAGCCCGATCCGGACGGATTTTGAATGTTTTTGAGGATTACGGGAGCATTAAGTGGGGCGTAATCTGGTATCAAGGCGGCAAAAAACTTTTGACATCAACATCTTAATATAAAAATAGTAGAATAGAATTGCAGAAAAAATAAAAAAGATTAATAATAAGATTGAAATAAAACTGCCGCAAAATCAGGTTCGAGAATTTGCGGCAGTTTTGCTATGAATTTTTATAGATGGAACAGGTATTATCAGATGCTGCCTGCTATTTCTGTCAGCGTGAATTGCTAATCAGTAATGATACCTAAAAAGAGAAAAATGGGATATAAATAACTGGCGCCGAAGGTTCCCAGTTTTTTTGGTCCGGCCACACGTCCATCCCTTATCTGAACCGCAAGAGCTTTATGAAAAGACAAAATAACCGTAGATTTAGTGATTGATTTGTCTTTTCGGGATACAAACATTTCGTATCCTTTTAAAACATAAGAAAATTCCAGTTTTTTTGCCGTAAAAAAAGAATAATTCTGAAATGTTTCTAAGGTGCTCCAGAGAAGGTTATCCAGAACATCTTGTGAACATTCTGAAACGTTTTCAGGTTCAGAAGATTTTGCAACAGCTTCTGTTTCTGGTTTCTCCCTTCTTTTTAACAAGTTCATTTCTTGTTCCACTGCTTTGGCAAGGCACTTTAAGGCATCTTGCTGGTTTGGGCTTAAGTTATCTGGCATGGGAATCCCCCTATCATTTTGTGTTCCGGTATAAATATACCGGAAGGCCTTGTTTCATCTTACGGTTGGCTTCCCCATAAATCAAAGGAAGGGCATATTTTGAAAATTCTTCACTAATATCTGTGCCATGGCGGATGATCCAGTCAGAAGGAAAAGGCTTTTCCTGATTACAGATTTTTTTCACATCCTCAACGGTACATTGGCAAACATATTCATCAGCGTTGCTGGTGGTTCGTTTAAAGGATATCATTTTTCCGCTTAATCCGTTTAATGCGGCTATAACCCCGGTTTTTCCAGCCTGGGCTGCTTCTTCCATGTCAGTAAGGGAAACAATCATGCCGGAACACCGCTGGCTTATATTCAATTCGACAGAACGCACCTTTACGCCAAATTGGTTTTGCACATAAGATTCCAGCACTTTTCCGGCTCCAGTGAGCATTTTATGGCCGAAGCTGTCAGTGCTGGCCGCATTGTCATATTCGCAAATAAATGTTCCGTTTTGATCGGATATGCCCTCTGAGATACAGACAATCACGTTTGGCTGGCGCTCAAGGGCGGCTTTTACATCACGGGAAAACTGGCAAAGATCAAAATTTGCTTCCGGAAGGTATATCAGCAGAGGGTTATCCCCGGTCTCCTTTCGGGCAAGAGCGCTGGCAGCCGTAAGCCATCCAGAATGACGCCCCATTATTTCTACAATCGTGACAGCTTTTTGGCTGTATACGGACGCGTCTAAAACAATTTCCCTGACAGTAGATGCCACATATTTGGCGGCGCTGCCGTAACCTGGAGTATGGTCTGTACAAACCAGGTCGTTGTCAATCGTTTTTGGAATTCCGATAAAACAGATATCACTGTTATGCTGCTTCCCATAACTGGCCAGCTTGCTGACCGTATCCATTGAATCATTGCCGCCGATATATAAAAAGTAACCTACATTTAGGGATTCTAATTTTTGAAAAATCAGAGGATAAAGGCTGGAAGAAAATTCTTCCGGCAGTTTGTAGCGGCAGGAACCCAGATAAGAGGCAGGGGTGGCCTTTAAAATTTCCAAGTCCTCTGGGGTGAGTGTTTCCGATAAATCCATGTAATCATCGTGGATTAGGCCTTCAATGCCGTGGATCATTCCATATATTCGGCTGATTTTATCGGTGTGGATCAGACTTTCCGCAATTACCCCATAAAGGCTGGCGTTAATCACTGCAGTGGGGCCGCCCGATTGGCCAACCATTATTGTTTTCTTTTTTTCTGTCATAATATAGTACTCCTTTTTCTACCTATTTGATTATACACAGAAAACGGATGGGACTCAATGCTTTTTTGCAAATTAGGAGTAAGATACAAAATTTTTGAAAAAAGAAAAGAATATGTATATTCCCGAAAAGAATGGTAATACTGTAAATGTAAACAAAAGAGAAAAGAATAACTACTTATCCTCCCCTTTTTAATCGGTTTCGGTGCAAAGGCGTACCGGAACCGATTTTTTGCCGTAAAATCAAGGTTTTTTGCAATCCCTTAATTTTCCAAACAGCGTGTGAAACGATATATACACCACTTTTACACCAATTTGTATATAAATCAAGGAAGTTAAGGAGAAACTTGAAACATGAAGCAAATCCATACCTCAGATTGCCAAAAGAAATCCGGCAGGGAAATGGGATATAGAATAGTGGTTCTATGATAAAACAGGAAATCATAAATCTATACATTTTTATTAAGTACCCGATTTTTTATATAAATACACGGGAAATCCCGGATTTTATATTAAAAAGTCGGGTATTTACATATTTTTTAAAATTGAAAATCAATTACAAATATGATAAAATGACAGCAATGATGTTGGTGTCAAAAGGTCTTTTGACACCTTGATACCGGATTACTCCGCACACTGTGCTTCCGTAATCCTCAAAAACATTGAAAATCCGTTCGGATCGGGCTACTTTTAATTTAACAGGAGGCGCACAGATGATATGGGATTCTCTTCCGGAACAGGTAAAAAAGCATTATTGCTGGGAAGCCGGTGAACTGTATTGCAACAAAAAAAGCATTTCCAATTATTACATAAGACCGTTAAAATGGATGAAACATCCATATGGGAAACCTTATATTCAGCTTCAATATGTGGTTGGAAAAGAAGAAGAAGTGATAACAAAAATTGTAGAGCTGCTGCCTTCTCAGGATTTGCCGGTTCCAGATGAGCTTATGGATCGCTGCATTGCGTTTTTTAGAGGTGCCAACAGGGAACTGCTTACCATGCTGAAGCTTCAGCTTCCAGGCCTTCCAAAAGAAGGCTGGTATATCGATTCCATTGGCTGGCATAAGCTGGAAGACGGAATGGAAACAGAAACCTATGGTATAGAAATGGATGAATACGGAAGGAATTACCAAATAGCAGATAAAGTCCATAGGAATACTTGGTGTCGGCACAAATGGGTTTACTGTACTGGAGGAGAAGTATTTCCAAAGGAGTTGGCCAAAACAGGTGATATTGCCCTCGATCCTGCTCTGGGAAACCGTTTCCGAATTTCTCATGGGGCAGCCCTGCCACAAAGGGAATTGCTGGAATCCGTAAAGGAACTGATTTTTTTCAGGCACCCTGCTGTCTGCGCCTGCCTGTTATACCTGGTTACAGGTCTGCTCCGCAGCTTGTTCTTTTCGGTTAATATTCCGCCTAAATTTTTGCTGTATATCAGCGGGAATACAGGGACTTATAAAACAACCCTGGCCAACTACTTTTTTGATATGTACCAGAGAGGGCATGGGGTTTCCTTTGCCAGCGCCGATTTAACTTCCAGCGAGGCAGCGCTGCAAAGCATCATTGCCCAACTGAAAGACTGCGTTTTTATTTTGGACGACTTATCAAAGGGGGTTCGCCAACGGGAAACCATGCGAAAGGAAAACAGCGTGAACCATTTAATCCGCACGGCAGCTAACTGTGAAGCCCGCTATGTAAAATCAGGAAACCAGGTTCTGGGAGAACAGATTTTGTGCCAAATCGCGATTACAGCAGAATATATCCTGGATGTGGAGTCGATTATGAATCGGACAGTATTGGTAGACTTAAACCGGTTTCCGTTAACGCCATTAGTATTGCGTTTTCTGGCAAGGACACCTTTCCTGCTCCACTCCTTTGCGGACTTTTTCATTCAGTGGAGCGCAGAGAATACGGAAGAGATCTGCCATTACATTTGTGAAAGCTGGGAGGGATACCGCAAAGCGTCACCGGCACCTGATGACAGCCCCAGGCTTCGGGATTCCATTTATATTTTGGCTATATCCTGCGGAATTTTGATGGACTGCTTCCGGTCTTACCAGATTGAAACGGAAGATATGGATCAGGTTATTTGGGAAAATCTGCAGATGATTAAGGAGGTGGAGGAAAGTAAGCTTCAGGAAATGCGTCTGGCAGAGGATGGCTGTAACTTGGCGGAAGCGATTGTAAAGTTAATTAATTCGAAAAAGACGGCAGTAGTTTCCTCAGAGCGTATGAAGAATCGATCAGCAGACTGCTGGGAACGGGATGGATATTTGTATATTACACCAGACAGCCTGCTAGCCGCGTTGAAAACAACTTTAAAGGACGAAAGCTTGACGAAAAATAAAATATCTGCTTTTTTAAAGAAAAAGCATTTATTAAAAATGGATCAGTCGAAGGATTCCACAGTAAAATGGAATGGCATCCGCTATTACAAAATTAATTGCAATGCATTAGGGGAAGCTGCCGGAATCCCGATCGATATGGGTCTTCGAAGATGAAGAAAGGCTCTGTTCTGAAATGTAATTTTGTAATCTCCACTTTTACCCCATATCCCCCCACTGGCTTTTAATTAAATCAATAAAACATCTGGCCGCGTCACTTAGATAGCGGCCTTTTTTATAGCTTGCCGTAAATTGCCAGGTAGGGCGGGAGGGAAGGTGAAAGCAGGTAATTTCTTTTGGCAGGTCTTTTGCATAGTAGTAAGTAAGGATGCCGCAACATAAGTTTGCCTGAATCATAGAGAGTATAGTGTGGTTATTTCCGGTTTCAAATAAAATCTGAGGTTCAAATCCGGCATCCGAAAAAATCTGATCAATGATCGTTCGCATAGTAGACCGCTTATCCATCAGTACAAACGGTTCGTATCTCAGATTTTGAATATCTAAAGTAGCAAAGCGGCGGCCTTCCTCCGGCAATACCTTTGCCATAGGGTGAACAGAAGGGACAGCCAGAAAAATTTCTTCCGTGTAAATGGTTTCGTATAAATCATCTGTCCGGTCAGAATCCGTCAGGGTCAGAAAGCCAATATCCAGATCCCCTTGGGAAATCAATTTTTGCAGATCTCGCACAACCCCTTCTCTTGGTTCAATAATAATATTGGGATAAAGCTGGTGGAAGACCGAATAAGCAGAGGTAAACATGGTAATACCTCGGCCGGCGGTAAAGCCTACAGACAAATGGCCGCATTTGCCTTCCGTTAAGTCATGAATCATCTGGTAAGTATCCCGCTTAATCCGAAGCATTTCTTTTGCGTTTTTTACATAAATTTCCCCGGCTTCTGTTAAATGCCAATTGGTTCGGGAACGATGAAACAGGGGGGTTCCCAGCTCTTTTTCCAGCTTGATTAACTGCTGGTTTAAGGCAGACTGGGTAATGTAAAGCTTATTAGCAGCCCTTGTGATATTATTTTCTTCTGCGATTTTTAAGAGATATTCGATTTGTTTGGTATCCATAAGTTTCGCTTCCTTTTCCGTAACATGATTGAAATTTTCCTAATTATAAGAAAAATTTGGAATATATTGTATTTTAAAATTAAATGTTAAATTTTCTGTTTTTCAATCTTATTATATCTCTTTTATTGTGCAAAAGCAATACTTACTATTAGAAAAAGTTAGAGTGATCATAAAATATTAGAATTTTACTTACTAGAAGAATGCGTGTATACTTAAAACATAGCAGTTAAGTTTTAAAAAATAAAAATTTAACAAAAGGAGGAACACAGATGTCACCAATCATTACTAAGATGGAAGTTTGGCCGGTAGCAGGAAAAGACTGTATGGAGCTGAACTTAAGCGGCG
>CAJUTC010000051.1 GCA_910589195.1 uncultured Lachnospiraceae bacterium | reverse complement strand
GGGTAGCAGTTGTTAAGCCAGGCCGTGTTATGTTTGAGATCGCTGGCGTACCAGAGGAAACAGCTCGTGAAGCATTACGTCTTGCTATGCATAAATTACCCTGCAAGTGCAAGATCGTTTCTAAAGCAGATTTAGAAGGCGGTGATAACAGTGAAAACGAATAAGTATGTTGAAGATTTAAAGGCAAAGACCGCAGCAGAGTTAAATGAAGAATTAGTTGCTGCCAAGAAGGAACTGTTTAACTTAAGATTCCAGAATGCAACCAATCAGTTAGATAACACCAGCAGAATTAAAGAGGTTCGTAAGAATATTGCCCGTATCCAGACTGTTATCGCTGAGAAAACAAAACTGGCTTAATTTGGGAAAGGAGAACAGTTACCGTGGAAAGAAATTTAAGAAAAGTGCGTACTGGTAAGGTTGTGAGCGACAAGATGGATAAAACCATTGTTGTAGCCATTGAAGACCATGTAAAGCATCCTTTGATTGGTAAGATCGTAAAAAGAACGTATAAATTAAAGGCCCATGACGAGAAGAACGAATGCGGCATTGGCGATACTGTTAAAGTAATGGAAACCAGACCCTTATCAAAAGATAAGAGATGGAGGCTGGTTGAGATTATTGAGAAAGCCAGATAATGAATTCAGGAAGGAGTATCAGGTATGATTCAGCAGGAAACCAGACTTAAGGTTGCCGACAATACCGGTGCAAAGGAACTCCTGTGCATCCGTGTTATGGGCGGTTCAACCAGAAGATATGCAAATATCGGCGATATCATCGTAGCTTCCGTTAAAGATGCAACACCAGGTGGCGTTGTAAAGAAAGGCGATGTGGTAAAAGCCGTTGTTGTTCGTACTGTAAAAGGCGCTCATAGAAAAGATGGTTCTTATATCAAATTCGATGAGAACGCAGCAGTTATCATCAAAGATGATAAGACCCCAAGAGGAACTCGTATCTTTGGGCCGGTAGCAAGAGAGTTAAGAGAGAAGCAGTTTATGAAGATTGTTTCCCTGGCTCCGGAAGTATTATAAGGGGGTATCCACTGTGCATAAGATCAGAAAAGACGATTTAGTAAAAATCATCGCAGGAAAAGATAAAGATAAGCAGGGCAAGGTCCTTCGTGTAGATACAAAAACCGGCAAGATTTTAGTAGAAGGCTGCAATATGGTTACAAAGCATTCTAAACCAAATGCTGCTATGCCTCAGGGCGGTATTGTATCGAAAGAAGCCCCAATCGACATCTCTAATGTTATGCTGGTAGTTGACGGGAAAGCAACCCGGGTAGGCTTTACCGTTCAGGATGGCAAAAAGGTTCGTGTTGCTAAGGCAACTGGTAAGGTAATTGACTAATAAGGGAGAGGAGGAACGAAATTGGCTAGATTAAAAGAAGCTTATCAGAACGAAATGGTAGACGCTCTGATGAAGAAATTTGGATATAAAAATATCATGGAAGTGCCGAAGCTTGAGAAGATTGTAATCAATATGGGCGTTGGCGAGGCAAAAGACAATGCCAAGGTTCTGGATTCTGCCGTAAGGGACTTGGAGATTATCTCCGGACAGAAGGCAGTTACCACCAAGGCAAAGAAATCTGTTGCAAACTTTAAGATTCGTGAGGGTATGGCAATTGGCTGTAAGGTAACGTTAAGAGGCGAGAGAATGTATGAATTCGCTGACCGCCTGATTAACCTGGCGCTGCCACGTGTACGTGATTTCCGCGGCGTAAATCCTAACGCATTTGACGGCAGAGGCAACTATGCTCTGGGCATCAAAGAGCAGTTAATCTTCCCGGAAATCGAGTATGATAAGATCGATAAGGTAAGAGGTATGGATGTTGTTTTCGTTACCACTGCAAAAACTGATGAAGAAGCTCGTGAACTTTTGACATTATTTAATATGCCATTTGCTAAATAATTAGGAGGAGTTATCCATGGCTAAAACTTCAATGAAGATTAAGCAGCAGCGTCCTGCTAAATTCTCTACCAGAGAATATAACCGTTGCAGAATCTGTGGCCGTCCACATGCTTATTTGAGAAAATATGGTATCTGCCGTATCTGCTTCCGTGAACTGGCATACAAAGGCCAGATCCCGGGTGTAAAAAAAGCAAGCTGGTGATTGAAAGCGCTTAGCGACACACCCTGATTTGGGCAGCCAACTTGCAGAGAGCGATTATAGATAGAGAATTAAAAAAACAAGGAGGACACAACCACCATGACTATGAGTGATCCGATTGCAGATATGCTTACAAGAATCCGTAATGCAAATACTGCGAAACATGATACAGTAGATGTACCTTCTTCCAAGATGAAGCTGGCGATTGCCGATATCCTGGTAAAGGAAGGATACATTAAGAAATATGATATCGTTGAAGACGGTGGTTTCAATACCATCCGCATTGCGTTAAAGTACGGAAAAGACAAAAACGAAAAGATCATTTCCGGAATCAAACGTATTTCCAAGCCTGGTTTGCGTGTATACGCAAACAAGGAAGAACTGCCAAAGGTATTAGGCGGTCTGGGAATCGCGATTATTTCCACCAACCAGGGCGTTGTTACAGATAAAGAAGCACGCCAGCTAGGAGTTGGCGGCGAAGTATTAGCATTCGTTTGGTAGGTGTTGAGCACTTAGCGAGGTAGTATCGAGCTTAGTGTGCTTAGAGAAACTGAAAACAGAAAGCCCCAAAAGGGGGTTTCCGAAAATTTAAGTAGGAGGAAAAAGGCATGTCACGTATCGGAAAAATGCCAGTTGCAATCCCCGCCGGAGTAACGGTTACGATTGCAGAAAACAATAAAGTGACTGTAAAGGGTCCTAAGGGTACACTCGAAAGAGAACTGGCCCCTGAACTGTCTATCGAAGAGAAGGATGGCCACATTATTGTAACCAGGCCAAATGACTTAAAGAGAATGAAATCGTTACACGGTCTTACCAGAACTTTGATCAATAATATGGTTCACGGTGTTACCGAAGGATATCAGAAGGTGCTGGAAGTAAACGGTGTGGGCTACCGTGCCGCAAAGCAGGGTAAAACGTTAGTTCTGAACCTGGGTTACTCTCACCAGGTTGAAATGGTAGATCCGGAAGGAATTGAAACCGTTTTAGAGGGACAGAACAAGATCATCGTTAAAGGTATCAACAAAGAAAAAGTCGGCCAGTATGCTGCTGAAATCAGAGATAAGAGAAGGCCAGAGCCGTATAAGGGCAAAGGCATTAAGTATGCTGATGAAGTAATCCGGCGTAAAGTTGGTAAAACTGGTAAGAAATAAATAAGGAGAGTGTAAAGATGGTTAGCAAACAATCAAGAAGCGAAGTTCGCGTTAAAAAGCACATGAGATTGCGTAATCGTTTTGCAGGTACTGCAAATCGTCCGCGTCTGGCAGTGTTCAGAAGTAATAATCATATGTATGCTCAAATTATTGACGATACAGTAGGACATACATTAGCTGCTGCGTCTACAGCAGAGAAAGCAGTAAAGGCTGAGTTGGAGAAAACCAATAATGTTGCTGCTGCTGCTTATGTCGGTACTGTAATTGCCAAAAGAGCATTAGAAAAAGGGATTGAGGAAGTTGTATTCGACAGAGGCGGCTTCCTTTACCATGGAAAAGTTCAGGCATTAGCAGATGCAGCCCGTGAGGCTGGTCTGAAATTCTAGTAGAGAGGAGAACAAGCATGAAGCGTACAATTATTGATGCCAGCCAGTTAGAACTTACTGACAGAGTAGTGGCAATCAAAAGAGTTAGTAAAACCGTAAAAGGTGGACGTACCATGAGATTTTCCGCTCTGGTAGTAGTAGGTGACGGCAACGGCCACGTAGGGGCAGGCCTTGGCAAGGCAGGAGAGGTTCCAGAGGCGATTCGTAAAGGAAAAGAGGCCGCAACCAAGAATCTGGTAGAGATTCCGATGGATGAAAATAGCAGTATTCCTCATGATTTCTTTGGAAAGTTCGGCAGCGCGAATGTTCTGCTAAAGAGAGCTCCTGAAGGTACTGGTATTATCGCAGGCGGTCCGGTTCGTGCCGTTGTGGAACTGGCCGGAATTAAGAATATCCGTACCAAGTCCTTAGGATCCAACAACAAAACAAATGTAGTATTGGCAACGATCCAGGGTCTTACTTCCTTAAAGACTCCGGACGAGGTTGCGAAACTGCGGGGCAAATCTGTGGAAGACATTTTAAGCGAATAGGAGGATAAGAACATGGCAGAGAAATTAAAAATCACCTTAGTAAAATCCCCTATCGGTGCGATTCCAAAGCAGAGAGCAACTGTTGAGGCTCTTGGTTTAAAGAAGCTTCATAAGACAGTTGAGATGCCGGATAACGGCGCTGTTAGAGGTATGATTCAGAGAGTTCGCCACTTAGTGGAAGTTGAAGAAATCTAGGAAAGGTAGGTGCAGATATGGAGTTATCTAATTTAAGGCCAGCCGAAGGTTCTAAGCACAGCGATAATTTCAGAAGAGGCCGCGGACACGGATCCGGCAATGGAAAAACTGCCGGTAAGGGTCATAAGGGCCAGAAAGCTCGTTCTGGGGCAACAAGGGCAGGATTTGAAGGTGGTCAGATGCCATTATACAGACGTCTGCCTAAGAGAGGTTTCACCAACCGCAATTCCAAGACAATTGTGGGTGTTAACGTTAGCGCATTAGAAAGATTTGACAGTGATACCGTAGTAACCGTAGAAACTCTGCTGGAAAACGGCATCATTAAGAATGTATATGATGGTGTTAAGATCCTTGGAAACGGAGAATTAACCAAAAAGCTGACTGTTAAAGTAAATGCCTTCAGTGAAGGCGCAAAAGCTAAAATCGAGGCTTTAGGTGGAACCTGCGAGGTGATCTAATATGTTTCAAACGATTCGTAATGCATTTAAGGTGAAGGAAATCCGCAAGGGTCTCCTTTACACCTTTATGATGCTTCTGGTGATTCGGTTTGGTTCCCAGCTTCCCATTCCCGGCGTTAATCCCGATTATCTGAAGAACTTTTTTGAACAGGCAGGTGACGCGTTGGGATTCTTTAACGCCATGACGGGAAGCTCTTTTGAGCAGATGTCGATCCTGGCGCTGAGTATCACCCCATATATCACCTCATCCATCATTATGCAGTTGCTTACGATTGCAATTCCTAAGCTGGAAGAAATGCAGAAGGACGGCGAGGACGGAAGAAAAAAGATTTTGGAATACACCCGTTATGTAACGGTTGCTTTGGCGCTGTTACAATCTTCAGCAATGGCGATCGGCTTTGGAAGACAGGGGTTCCTGATCGACTATAATGTATGGAGTGTAATAACAGCAATCAGTTGTATGACAGCCGGTAGTGCATTCCTGATGTGGGTTGGCGAGCAGATTACGGAAAAGGGCGTAGGAAATGGCATTTCGATTGTACTTCTGTTTAACATCATTTCCAGTGTTCCCAACGATGGCGTTACCTTATTTACACGGTTCATCCGGGGCAAAAAGGTTCCAGTGGCGGTAGTTTCCGTAATTATTATTTTGGCAATTATTTTTGCCATGGTAATATATGTAATTGTCTTAAATGACGCGGAAAGACGAATTCCGGTTCAGTATTCCAAGAAAATGCAAGGCCGTAAGATGGTGGGAGGGCAGTCTTCCCATATTCCGTTAAAAGTGAATACAGCGGGCGTAATGCCGGTTATCTTTGCATCCTCTATTATGTCATTTCCGGTTATTATCGGAAGGTTTATGGGGGTGAGCCAAGGTTCCATCGGCGGAAAAATTTTAATGGTACTGGATTCTAGCAACTGGCTGGTTCCAGAACGGCCAATTTATTCCATCGGCTTGATCGTTTATATTGTACTACTGATTTTATTTGCGTACTTTTACACATCCATTTCCTTTAACCCGTTAGAAGTCGCAAATAACATGAAGAAGCAAGGCGGTTTCATCCCAGGTATCCGTCCTGGCAAGCCTACTTCTGATTACTTGGAGAAAATTCTGAACTATATTATATTTATCGGCGCAGCCGCTTTGACGGTTGTAGCAGTGGTTCCGATTGCGTTTTCCGGTATTTTCAGTATTGGCCGGATTTCCTTCTCAGGAACATCCCTGATTATTATTGTTAGTGTTGTTCTGGAAACGATTAAATCCATCGAGTCCAAAATGCTGGTACGGAATTACAAAGGATTTTTAAATGATTAAAGTGGAAGTTTTTGGGCAGAGTGTGTCAAAAGCCCGGAAAATACGGGGCTGAATACATGCCGGGACGGGAAAACAAAAGGCAGTTAAGCCGTCTGCTCTGCTCTTAGGATGACCGGGAAGCACTCTCATTTAGAGGGTGCTTTTGGAGTATAAAGAGGAGGAACAGTCATATGAAGCTTATTATGTTAGGTGCGCCAGGCGCTGGAAAAGGAACTCAGGCCAAAAAAATTGCGGCAAAGTATCAAATTCCCCATATTTCTACTGGTGATATCTTCCGGTCTAACATTAAGGCAGGAACAGAATTGGGAATGAAAGCAAAATCTTATATGGATCAGGGCCAGTTAGTTCCGGATGAAGTAACGATTGGAATGCTATTAGACCGGATTTCACAGGATGACAGCAAAAATGGTTATGTATTAGATGGATTTCCAAGAACGATTCCCCAGGCCGAAAGCTTGACTGCCGCTCTTTCGGACAGAGGAGAGAAAATTGATTATGCGGTAAATGTAGATGTGCCGGATGAAAACATTGTAAACCGCATGTCTGGCAGAAGGGCCTGTGTTGGGTGCGGAGCTACGTATCATATTGTATACAATGCTCCAAAAAAGGAAGCTATTTGTGATGTTTGCGGCGAAAAACTGATCCTGAGGGATGATGATCAGCCAGAAACTGTGCAAAAGCGTTTGACTGTATATCATGATCAGACCCAGCCTTTAATCGATTATTATAATAAGGAAGGAATTCTGGTGGAGGTAGACGGGACTCAAGATATGGAACAGGTATTCCAAGATATTGTAAAGGTTTTGGGAGCATAACGTATGGTATCCATCAAATCAGAGAGAGAAATTGAATTAATGCGGGAGGCAGGCAGAATTCTTGCCTGCGTCCACGATGAACTGGGGAAAGCATTGAAACCTGGAATGTCTACATTTGAGGTGGATCAATTAGGCGATCACATGATCAGAAGTTATGGCTGTATTCCTTCCTTTAAAAATTACAATGGCTATCCTGCTTCCATCTGTGTATCAGTAAATGACGAGGTGGTTCACGGAATTCCGAAAAAGCACCGTTTGCTGAAGGAAGGGGATATTGTTAGTTTAGATGCGGGAGTGATTTATAAGGGATATCATTCGGATGCAGCCAGAACGTATGGAATCGGCGAGATTTCCCAGGAGGCCAAGCAGTTGATTGCCGTGACAAAACAATGTTTCTTCGAAGGGATTAAACTTGCAAAAGCTGGAAATCATTTAAATGATATCTCTGCTGCGATTCAGTCTTATGCAGAAAGCTTTGGATATGGAGTTGTCCGGGATCTGGTGGGACATGGAATCGGTTCTCATCTTCACGAGGATCCGGAAGTGCCGAATTTTTCCCAGAAACGCAGGGGAGTCCGGTTAAGGCCAGGTATGACGCTGGCGGTGGAGCCAATGATTAACGCAGGCCGTTACGATGTTTCATGGCTGGAAGACAACTGGACAGTAGTAACCGACGATGGTTCCCTGTCTGCCCATTATGAGAACACCATTCTGATTACAGAAGGTGAACCGGAAATTTTGTCATTATACTGCTGATTCAGGGCAGTTATGGAAACCTTGTGATTCGAATACAGGAAAGGGTTTTGGTAGATGAGGGAATGGGAACCAGGCTGCCTGGCAAGGAGCCTTGCAGGTCATGATAAGGGTCGGCTTTATATCATATTAGAAGCAGCCGGTGAATATGTTAGTCTGACGGACGGAAAAAAACGCCTGATTGGACAGCCAAAACGAAAAAAGAAGAAGCATGTGCAGCTTCAGGATCCAAAGGATCACACGCTGAAGCATAAGCTGAAACAAGAGAAAACTGTGACGGATGAAGAAATCCGCAGATTTTTGGACTCACAGAAGCAGGTTTCACAGCAAGGAGGTATTATAAGCAATGTCGAAAGCAGATGTAATTGAAATTGAAGGAACCGTAGTTGAGAAGTTACCCAATGCCATGTTTCAGGTGGAACTGGAAAATGGCCATCAAGTATTAGCCCATATCAGCGGAAAGCTGCGTATGAATTATATCCGGATTTTGCCGGGCGATAAGGTAACCCTGGAAATGTCGCCATATGACTTATCAAAAGGCCGGATTATCTGGCGGGATAAGTAAAAAAGTGCTTGCATTATTTTGGAGTTTTTGGTATAATGTTTTAGCAACTTTGTGATTATGGCAAGAAAGGAGAATTACTGTGAAAGTTAGAAGTTCTGTAAAACCGATTTGCGAAAAGTGCAAAATCATAAAGCGAAAAGGCAGTATCAGAGTAATTTGCGAAAATCCCAAGCATAAACAGAAACAAGGTTAAAAATTTTTAGGAGGAGTAAAAACGATGGCTCGTATTGCAGGCGTTGATTTGCCAAGAGAAAAACGTGTTGAGATCGGGTTAACTTACATCTACGGAATTGGTAGATCAAGTTCCAACCGTATTCTCAAAGAAGCTGGAGTAAATCCTGATACACGTGTTAAGGATTTAACTGATGACGAAGTAAAGAAGCTGGCAACGATTATTGCGGATTCTCAGATGGTAGAGGGTGATTTGCGCAGGGAAATCGCTTTAAACATTAAGAGATTACAGGAAATCGGATGCTACCGTGGAATTCGTCACAGAAAGAGCCTTCCGGTTCGTGGCCAGAAGACCAAGACAAACGCAAGAACCCGCAAAGGCCCCAGGAAGACTGTAGCGAATAAGAAGAAATAATCTGTAAATTTACAGAGGTAACTAAAAGTGCGAATCGGATTTATATGTTTTAAAAACAGGAAAAACGATTCATGAATATTCAGAAAGTAGGTTAGTTTAAAATGGCTAAAAAAGTGTCCACTGCTAAGAAAGTGACAAAAAAGCGTGTAAAGAAAAACGTTGAACGCGGACAAGCACATATCCAGTCATCTTTTAATAACACCATCGTGACTTTAACAGATGCGCAGGGAAATGCCTTATCTTGGGCAAGTGCTGGTGGTCTGGGATTTAGAGGTTCAAGAAAATCTACTCCATATGCAGCTCAGATGGCCGCAGAAACTGCAACCAAAGCAGCTCTTATACATGGATTAAAATCCGTAGATGTTATGGTAAAAGGTCCGGGTTCCGGACGTGAAGCAGCAATCCGTGCATTACAGGCATGTGGGTTGGAAGTAACCAGCATCAAGGACGTTACCCCCGTTCCTCATAACGGATGCCGTCCGCCAAAGCGTAGAAGAGTCTAATAGGAGGTAATAAAAGTGGCAGTTGATAGAGTTCCTGTTCTTAAAAGATGCAGATCCCTTGGTATGGACCCCATCTATTTAGGAATTGATAAAAAGTCCAACAGAGAATTAAAAAGAGCAAACAGAAAAGTAAGCGAGTATGGCCTGCAGTTAAGAGAAAAGCAGAAGGCTAAATTCATTTATGGCGTACTGGAGAAGCCATTCCGTAATTATTATGCGAAGGCATCCAAGATGAATGGTATGGTAGGTACAAACCTGATGATCCTTTTGGAAACCAGACTGGATAATGTAGTGTTCCGTTTAGGGCTTGCGCGTACCAGAAAGGAAGCAAGGCAGATTGTGGATCACAAGCATGTTTTGGTAAATGGCAAGCGTGTTAATATCCCATCTTACTTGGTAAAGACTGGCGATGTGATCGAGATTAGGGAAAAGAGCAAATCTGCTCAGAGATATAAAGATATCTTAGAGGTTACAGCAGGGCGTATGGTTCCAGCCTGGTTAGAGCCAGATCAGGAAAATTTAAGGGGTACAGTTAAGGAAATGCCAACCAGAGATGAGATTGACGTTCCGGTTAACGAGATGCTTATCGTCGAGTTGTACTCCAAATAATTAATGTTTAAGTTTTAAGCTTTGATGATCCACCCTAAAAGGAGGGGCTATTTGTGTTCGATTTTGAGAAACCAAACATTGAAATTGCAGAGATTTCAGAAGATAAGAAGTACGGTAAGTTTGTAGTTGAACCATTAGAGAGAGGCTACGGCACCACCTTAGGTAATTCCCTTAGAAGAATAATGCTTTCTTCCTTACCGGGTGCAGCAGTCAGCCAGGTGAAAATCGATGGCGTTCTGCATGAGTTCAGTTCCATACCCGGAGTCAAGGAAGATGTAACTGAAATCATTATGAACATCAAAAGCTTATCCATTAAAAACAGCAGTGATACCAATGAACCAAAGATAGCGTACATTGAGTTCGAGGGTGACGGAATTATAACCGGAGCGGATATCCAGGCAGATGCGGATATTGAAATTATGAATCCGGAGCAGGTAATCGCCACTTTAAGCGGTGGGGCAGACAGCAAGTTCTATATGGAACTTACGATTACCAAGGGCCGCGGCTATGTAAGCGCAGACAAAAACAAGAGTGATGATCTGCCTATCGGGGTGATTGCGGTGGATTCCATCTATACCCCGGTAGAACGTGTCAATATGACGGTGCAGAATACTCGTGTTGGCCAGGTTACTGATTTTGACAAGTTAACCCTGGATGTTTTTACCAATGGTACATTAGCGCCGGATGAGGCGGTTAGCCTTGCGGCTAAGGTATTAAGCGAACATTTGAACCTGTTTATTGATCTTTCTGAAAATGCCAAGACTGCTGAGATCATGGTTGAGAAAGAGGACAATGAAAAAGAAAAAGTGTTAGAGATGAACATTGACGAGTTAGAGCTGTCTGTTCGTTCCTATAACTGTCTGAAGCGGGCTGGAATCAATACTGTGGAGGAATTGTGCAACCGTACCTCAGAGGATATGATGAAAGTCCGGAACTTGGGGCGCAAATCATTAGAGGAAGTGCTGAACAAGTTAAAAGAATTGGGCTTGCAGTTAAATCCCAGCGATGAGTAGCAGGCCTGTAACAAAATAGTGATTTTATGCCTGGCCAGTAAGACCGATGATGCGTGGCCAGGTATTTTGACTGACAGGAAGCGCAGGCCGGTAAGACCAAAGGGCACGGCAATGCTCTCCAGACTGAACGATAATGGAGGTTGATTATTATGGCAGGATATCGTAAATTAGGAAGGACTTCTTCCCAGAGAAAGGCTATGATCAGAAGCCAGGTTACCGCGTTAATTTATCATGGAAAGATCCGGACCACAGAAACCAGGGCAAAGGAAATCCGCAAAGTTGCAGAAGGTTTGATTGCGATGGCAGTAAAGGAAAAGGACAACTTTGATACGGTGAAAGTAACAGCAAAAGTACCTCGCAAGGATAAAGACGGAAAGCGGGTAAAAGAAGTGGTAGATGGTAAGAAAGTTACCGTATATGACGAAGTAGAGAAGGAGATCAAAAAGGATCAGCCTTCCAGGTTACACGCACGCCGTCAAATGTTAAAAGTTCTTTATGGTGTAACAGAAGTGCCAACCCAGGCTGCCGGAAGAAAGAGAAACACCAAAGAAGTGGATTTGGTTGCTAAGCTATTTGATGAGATTGCTCCCAAATATACTTCCCGCAACGGCGGTTATACCAGAATTATAAAGATCGGACCACGTAAAGGCGATGCCGCAATGGAAGTATTACTGGAATTAGTATAATCCATCTCTTTAACAGGAATGTTCACAGAATAAACACGAAACTGTCTTATCATTAAGGTAAGGCAGTTTTTTGCTTTATAGGAAAATACGTCCTATAAAGCAAAAAAACTCCAGAGGATGCGCACTCAGCGCTAAGGAAAATGGCTGCTGGCGCAGCCACGCTCCGGCGCGAGAGTCCGGCAAGCCGGACTCTTTTTTATATTCTTAGGGTATGGTCTGCACAAAACTCCGGCAGACTTCCCTATGATACAAAAGACGTAAAAAGTTAAGAACCTATCATGGTAAGAAAGATTCATGCTGCTATGGGGCTTCATGGCAGGCTGGAAATCTTGTGAAGCAGGATTGGCTTTCAGCAGGAAAAAGAGCTTTGATTGTGCAATATAACAAAGAAACCGCCGCAAATCCTTTAAGGAAATGGTCAGAATATTGTAAGTTGACGCTGCTACAGGTTATTGATTATAATGTAGTATATCACATCAACTATTTGTGATGATAAAGATAAGGAGGATGCCATATGAGATGGGTTCGAAGACTTTTAAGCAGTATTTTGGCTGTGTGCCTTTTTGCGGCAACGGTAAATCCGGCGACAGCATATGCGGCGGTTTCTACTATTAGTTCTGTGAATATCCGGGTAGGGTTGAATGAGTTTGAACCGGGGGATAGTTTGCCGGATATTATAATTGGCGATAAGGACAGCGGCTCCGGAGCTTATGTTTATACCAATAGTGAACATTACTTTGTTGAGAAAGCAGAGTGGGTTACTTCCCAAAATAAGACCATGCAGGTAGGGGACACCCCCAGGATGAAAATATGGCTGGATGTAACAGATTATGACACACGCAGGTTTAAAGGTGGTTACCAGTCCAGCAATGTAAAAATAACAGGCGGAACTTTTAAATCTGCGTCTGTCAGCAATAAAAAGCTGATTGTCACAGTGGACTTAAATCCTATAAAGGGGCAGTTTGAAACGCCTGAGGATGCCTATTGGACCGGTTCCGGGTATGGAAATGCCAGATGGAAGATGGAAAACAGTTCTTCTTCCTACCGCTTTGAGGTTGCGCTATATCGGGGGAGCTCACAAATCCATAAGGTAGAAACCAATAATACTCATTATGATTTTTACCCCTATATGACGAAAAAAGGTACTTACTATTTTAAAGTCCGGGTGATTCCGTCAGATTCGGATGAAGGAAAATACGGGAAAAAGAGCGACTGGATTTCCTCAGATGAAATTTATCTTCCGGAAGAAAATGTATCAGACGGAAGCGGACAGACAAACGGGACAACGCCTTCTGGAGGCAATACGGTAGTAGGATGGATTCAAAGCGGTGGACGCTGGTATTTTCGGTATCCTGATGGAAGCTCACCCAAGGATGAATGGCTTGCCTGGAATGGAAAATGGTATCTGTTCGATCCGGATGGCTGGATGCTTACTGGATGGCAGAACCGCAACGGCTCTTACTATTATCTGGATGAAAGCGGCGCCATGCTGACCGGCTGGGTTCAGGCAGGAAACCAGGTATACTATCTGAATCCCACCAAAGATCAGTATGAAGGCGTGATGGTGGCCAATAACTGGGTTACCCAGGATGGAAATTATTACTATTTGAATGGAGATGGTATTCGCGCGGAAGGCTGGACGGAAATTAATGGAAGCTTTTACTACTTCTATCCCGGAACGGGTATCCGTGCCGCCAATACCACCATAGATGGCTTTTTGCTGGATGCCAATGGGGTTTGGCATAAGTAATGAAGGAAGGAAACAAGGAAATGGGAATCAGACATGGAGTAAGGAAACTTCTGATTGGAATCGCTGCCGCTTTTATTGGGGCAGGCGCCGGAACTGCTTTCTTTGGAGCAGGTTCAGCCGTTACTGCTTTCGGAGCAGGCACAATAGGGAATTTAACCATTACATTAGAAAACGGAAAAGCAGAAGGGGAGATTACAGAACCTATCATCCGCATTACCCCTTCAAGCTGCCAGCTTACAGAGGTGAGTTGGAGCAAAGAAGTGGGAGATTGGAAGCCAGGGAAGATAGTGTATGGGTATTTGACCATTACTGCTAATGAGGGCAGAGTGTTTGAAGAGAATTATAAGAGCAGCAAATGCAGTATCAGCGGCGCTGATTTCAGAAGCGCATCTGCTGAAGAAGGCAATCAGTCCGTACTCCATGTGACGATCCGGTATACACCAACAATTCAGCTTGGAATGACAGAGGAAGCTGGTTGGAGCGACAGCAATAAAACAAGAGCTGTGTGGAAAAAGGTTCCCTATGCAACCATGTATGAGCTGCGTCTGTACCAGAATGATATCTGGGTGAAAACACTGGAAGTTACCGGAACCAGTGTTGACATCAGCGATTATTTGGAATCAGAAGGAAGCTACTTTTATGAAGTCCGGGCAAAAGGTAAAAATACCCAGGAAAGAAAATACCTGTTTACCGGAGAATATGTTCCATCCATGGATGTTGTGACAATAGAACAGGAACAGCTTGGAGAAACAGAAGGAACCTGGAGAAATTATCAGGCAGGGAGGCAATACCAGGGAGAAGACGGAACGGTTCCTGCCTCCCAGTGGAAAATGATTCAGGGAAAATGGTATTATTTTGACGAAAACGGATATGCGGTTACTGGCTGGTTCCAGGATAAAGAATCGGATCACTGGTATTACATGAACCAGCAGGGAGAGATGCAGACTGGCTGGATGGAGCAGGAACAGAAATGGTATTATTTTAATTCCAACGGCCAGATGGCGGTAGGGTGGCTCCAGACGGACCCGAACGAATGGTATTACATGAATCCAGACGGTTCCATGGCTGAAAATACTGTAATTGATGGCCAGTATCCGATTGGAAGGGATGGAAAATACCTGGCTGCGCCAGAAAACGCATCCTGAAAGCTTGCTTATTGGAATTAACGATACGATAAGATAAGGTAGAGTAGGGTTTTTTGCTGCTATCGTAATAAATTGTTTTAGGGAAGGCTCCATAGGAGCCTTTCTTTGTGTTTATGGATACAGAAACATTGCTGACGCTTATTTTTGGAATCGTATCGCATAAAAAGGATACAGGAAAGTATATCAAATCCTTGACTATTGGGAAAGAATCTACTAAAATGGAGAAACGGGTTGAATGGTTAACCAAAGGACTTGATAAGGTTGACTTATGGGATGAAGGGAATTGTCAGATTCTCGGATGAGCGAGGTTTAAGATGGGAATTATAAAAGCAAGCAAGCTTATTTATGACTATATTCGGAGAGATGAAAACGACAACATTGAAGAAGTAAACCGGGCGATTGACGCGGTAGACGTGGAAATCCAAAAAGGCGACTTTGTAGCGATTTTGGGACATAATGGATCCGGAAAATCCACATTCGCAAAACATGTTAATGGTATCCTTCTTCCTACAGAAGGAACGATTTGGATTTCGGAGATGGATACCCAGGATGCGTCCCATATATGGAATATCCGAAAGACTGCCGGAATGGTATTCCAGAATCCAGACAATCAGATCATCGGCAATGTGGTAGAAGAGGATGTGGGATTTGGACCGGAGAATATAGGGGTTTCTACAGAGGAGATTTGGAAACGGGTAGATGAAAGCCTGGAGGCGGTAGGCATGACGGCCTACCGGATGAAATCCCCCAATAAGCTGTCAGGAGGGCAGAAGCAACGGGTGGCGATTGCGGGCGTGATGGCCATGAAACCTGAGTGCATTATTTTAGATGAACCAACAGCAATGCTAGATCCCAATGGGCGTAAGGAAGTAATCAAAACCGTGCGGGAATTAAACCAGCGGGAGGGGATTACCGTCCTTTTAATTACCCATTATATGGAAGAAGTGGTAAATGCAGATCGGGTAATCGTAATGGATGACGGAAAGATTGTTATGGATGGCACCCCACGGGAGATTTTCTCCCAGGTGGAACGACTGAAATCTTACCGGTTGGACGTTCCGCAGGTAACGGAACTAGCCTATGAGCTGAAAAAAGCCGGAGTGGAGCTGCCAGAAGGAATCCTGACCAGGAAAGAGCTGATGGAATGCCTTCTTCCTTTGCTTTCGGAAGGGTAAACATGCGTTTTTGCCGGAAAAATAAGGAATAACTTGCGCATAGGCGGGAATCCAATGGTCTTCGGGTGAGTATCGTTTATCCGAATGGATTGGACTAACTTGCATACAGTTGGAAATCGAAAAACAGGAGAGAGCAATGGCAATTAAAGTAGAGCATTTGAACCATATATACGGAGAAGGAACTGCTTTTGAACAGTATGCGTTAAAAGATGTAAATGTCACAATAGAGGACGGGCAGTTTGTAGGTCTGATTGGGCATACCGGTTCCGGAAAATCTACCCTGATTCAGCATTTGAATGGGTTGCTCCGGGGAAGCAGTGGAAACATTTATTACAATGGTGAAAATATTTACTCAGAAGGGTATGACATGAAAGGGCTTCGAAGTAAAGTGGGGCTGGTTTTTCAGTACCCGGAACATCAGTTGTTTGAAGTCGATGTATTTTCAGATGTATGCTTCGGCCCGAAAAATTTGGGGCTTTCCAAAGACGAGATAGAGGAGCGGGCCAGAGGAGCGTTAGAGCTGGTGGGATTAGATGAAAGTTTTTATCGACAATCTCCTTTCGAACTGTCCGGAGGCCAGAAACGCCGGGTAGCTATAGCTGGAGTATTGGCTATGCGCCCCCAGGTGCTGATTTTAGATGAACCTACAGCAGGTCTAGATCCCAAAGGACGGGATGAAATATTAGATGAGATTTCAGCCCTTCACCAGGAAAAGAAAATGACCATCATCTTGGTATCCCACAGCATGGAGGACATGGCCCGGTATGCAGATCGGCTGCTGGTTATGAACCATGGAGAAAAGGTGTTTGATGATAGTCCGAAACAGGTATTTAAGCATTATAAAGAACTGGAAAAAATGGGGCTGGCAGCGCCACAGATTACATATGTGGTGCATGAGCTGAGAGAGCATGGAGTGGAGATTGCTGACGATTTGACTACAGTAGCAGAAGCCAGGGACGCTATTTTAAAGGCGCTAAGGAAATAAGGCCAAAGCACATAGACGAAATGGCTGTGATAGGAGTTGACTGATATGCTGCGAGAGATTACATTAGGACAATATTATCCGGTGGATTCGGTGATCCATCGGTTGGATCCCAGGACGAAGCTGTTTGGCACCCTGGTTTTTGTTATATCGTTGTTTGTTACAACGAGCGTCTGGGGATATATGCTGGCTACCGTTTTTCTGATTTTCGTAATTAAGATGACAAAGGTGCCATTTTCCTTTATGGTAAAAGGGTTAAGGTCTATGCTGGTTCTGCTTTTGCTCAGCGTCAGCTTTAATTTGTTTTTAACCACCGGGGAAGTTCTGGTACAGTTTTGGATCATTAAAATTACAAGAGAAGGGGTGCGGATGGCAGGGTTTATGGCAATCCGCCTGATTTATCTGGTATTGGGATCCACGATTATGACGCTGACCACTACGCCGAATGCGCTGACAGACGGCCTGGAAAAGGGTATGGGATTTTTGAATAAAGTGAGAGTGCCGGTTCATGAGATTTCCATGATGATGTCCATTGCCCTGCGATTTATTCCGATTCTGGTGGAGGAAACCGACAAGATTATGAAGGCACAGATGGCAAGAGGGGCAGATTTTGAAAGCGGAAACCTGATTCAGAAAGTAAAAGCGATGGTGCCCCTTTTAGTTCCGCTTTTCATCTCCGCCTTCCGGCGCGCGACGGATCTTGCCATGGCCATGGAGGCCAGGTGCTACCGTGGCGGGAATGGAAGGACGAAAATGAAGCCTCTTCACTATGCGCTCCGTGATCGGCTGGCTTATGGCCTGCAGCTTGGCTATCTGGCTGGCATGATCGGTCTGCGCTTTTTGTAGGAAGCAAGGAAACCGTTATCAAGGTATTCAGGAGAATGAGGGATGAAGCGAATTAAGTTAGTGGTTGCCTATGACGGAACCCATTATCATGGGTGGCAGTTACAACCCAATGGTCTGTCCATCGAAGCTGTGTTGAATCAGACATTATCAGAGCTTTTAAAGGAGCCAATTATGGTCATTGGAGCCAGCCGAACTGATTCTGGTGTCCATGCGCTGGGAAATGTGGCGGTTTTTGACACAGAAAACAGGATGCCAGGAGATAAAATTTGTTTTGCGTTAAACCAGAGGCTTCCGGAAGATATCCAGATTCAGTCTTCGGAGGAAGTTTTGATGAACTGGCATCCCAGAAAGCAGAATTGTACCAAAACATATGAATATAAGATCCTGAACCGGAAGATCGATATGCCAGTGAACCGCCTGTATACATATTTTTGTTATTTTCCACTGGATGTAGACAAAATGAAACAGGCGGCGGCTTATTTGGTTGGAGAACATGATTTCAGAAGCTTTTGTACAGTCAGAACCCAGGCAGAAGAAACGGTTCGGACAATCCATAGCTTGACAATAGAACGGGGAGCGGATGATATTGTAGTAATCCGGATCAGCGGCAATGGTTTTCTCTATAATATGGTGCGGATTATAGCGGGAACACTGCTTCGGGTAGGGACTGGATTGTATCCTCCCAAACGTGTTGAGGAAATTTTGGATGCCAGAAGCCGCCAGGCAGCCGGCCCTACGCTTCCAGCAAAGGGGCTGACACTGATCAATCTGGAGTATGAGAAAACACTGCCACCAGAAACCATGGTGTCCAATAAGTATTGGAAGTATTTGCTGGTTCAGCGTGAGATTGCGCCAAAGAAAAAAGCATATGTGGTAATATGGCGCTGTGAAGATGGGGAATTTCATCGTCTTGTAACACGGCTGGTTCATCAGGCTGCCAGAAACGGGGCAAAATGGATTTATGTAGCTGACAGTAGCAGCCGGATTCAGGATGGACAAAGCTTTGGCTATTATCAGATGAACAAAAATTACTGCTATCTGGAGATGGAGAAAGAAATAACAGAAAGAGCAGGAGAAGCCAGGCAGCAAAACGGGCCGAAAGACATTCGAGAAACCAAAGAACTACAAGAGTCACAAAACATACAAGAAACCAAAGAATTACAAAAGCTGCAAGAAATACAATCCGCCGTTTGGCTTTGTCCATTGAAAAAAGAGGATTGGAAGAACTGGTTGGAAACTTATAATGAAGCTTTTTTCACACTTCCTGGTTCCGCTACGTATGATGAAACTATGATTCAGGAGGAGGAAGAAAAAGGAAGTTTCTTTTTCTGGATTTACGCAGAGGAAACGCAAATCGGTGTTCTGGTTTTGCTTCCAAAGAAAGAAGATGGGATGGAGCTTATTTCGATTGATATTATTGCGATTAAAAAGGAATTCAGAAATCTGGGTTATGGAAGGAAAGTACTTTCCTGTGTAGAAGATTTTGCCAGACTACAGGGAGTATATAAATTGGTGCTTATGGTAGCCGACAGCAATCAAAGTGCCCGGTATCTTTACGAAAATGCCGGGTTCCAAGTAGTTCGAAAGCGTCCAGACTTTTTCTGCGCCGTAAGTAACTTGTTTGATGAGAATGATAGAAAAAGGAACAGCTCTCTTGCGTGAACAAGTGGAAAAAAGGGTAAAAAATCCCGAAAAAACGTGAAAAAATGGTTGACACAGATTACCAGCTATTATATAATTAATAACTGTGACGTTAGGCAAAAGCGTGCTTACCAAAGCCCCGGAGAGCATCTTTTGATAAACGATAGAAGTAGGAATTGGATTTTCAACAGGAGGTTAAACCATGAAGAGTTTTATGGCTAGTCCAGCGACAATTGAAAGAAAATGGTATGTAGTAGATGCTACCGGATATACATTAGGCCGTTTAGCTGCTGAAGTAGCTAAGGTTTTAAGAGGTAAGAATAAGCCAATTTTCACGCCACATATGGATTGCGGCGATTATGTGGTAATTGTAAATGCCGAGCATATTAAGGTAACCGGAAAAAAGCTGGATCAGAAGATTTATTACCGTCATTCTGATTATGTAGGCGGTATGAAGGAAACCACCTTACGTGAGATGATGGCAAAAAAGCCGGAAAAAGTAATTGAGTTAGCTGTTAAAGGTATGCTTCCAAAGGGACCTCTGGGAAGGAGCATGATTAAGAAGCTTCATGTATATGCAGGCCCAGAACATCAGCAGGCTGCACAGAAACCAGAAGTTTTAGCATTTTAATCAGTGTGTTGGAAGGAGGAAGAAAAAATGGCTAATAAGTTTTACGGAACAGGCAGAAGAAAAAAATCAATCGCCAGAGTATATTTAGTACCAGGCAATGGAACTATCACCATTAATAAAAGAGATATTGACGAGTATTTAGGGTTAGAAACTTTAAAGCTGATTGTTCGCCAGCCATTAGTTGCAACAGAAACCACAGACAAGTATGATGTTTTAGTTAATGTACACGGCGGCGGTTTTTCTGGACAGGCAGGCGCAATCCGCCATGGTATTTCCCGTGCTTTATTGCAGGCAGATGCTGATTTCCGCCCGATTTTAAAGAAGGCTGGATATTTAACCAGGGATCCAAGAATGAAAGAGAGAAAGAAGTACGGCCTCAAAGCGGCCCGTCGCGCTCCGCAGTTCAGCAAGCGTTAATCGGCTGTTCAAACCGTATCAAAATTGCTCAAAAACCCCGGAAAATCAAATGTTTACGGTTAGAGGGAAGTAATTTCAGATTAGGCGGTATAGCCC
>CAJUTC010000050.1:476-21028 GCA_910589195.1 uncultured Lachnospiraceae bacterium | reverse complement strand
AAAATCAAGGAAAAACGGCACTAAGAGAATTTTAATACGGCCTCAAAGCGGCTCGCCGGGCACCACAGTTTTCCAAGAGATAGGAACAAATATTTACGGATTAGGAAGTATATGGAAACCCACAGGTATATTTGCTTGTGGGTTTTTTAAACATATAGGAATTTTTGGCCTAAAACCTATCTTTTCTAAAACAGTATTTGCCATGACAGCATATTCGTACCATAAGTAAAAATATTCTTCCTGCCCATTTCTCAACGGATTCATTGAACGTAACTGCTCTTTTTTCTGATACCGATGTAAAAAAGTGGGATATGTACCATTCCACGGTTTAAAAGCGGTTCCTGCAAAATGAAGAATTGCTGGTGAGTAATTAGGCTTTTTATTCATACTGTCATAGTACTAAAGGCAAAAGTTATATGGCATATAGCACAAATCCTTTATTTGTGGAAATCCGTAATATCGAATATCGCCTACAAAAGCCGTAGATAAAAATCCCTGGTCGCCCCGATAAATATTGTGGTTATGTCCTCCCAAAATTTCACAGAGTTTTTCGGCTAAATATTGATAATCGGCTAAAGTTCTTTTGTATTCTCGTATTTTATTTAAATTCATCATATACGAGCCAGAATTGAAAATACCTCTTAAGATTCCGGGGAGCCCTTCTTTCCAATCGCCTAAATCTTCTACGCCGAATAATGCCAGCTTTCCATTACGCAGTTTATAGCTAGAGCAAGTTGTCACAAGGCTTTTTCCTTGAAAGTCATAATAATAATATGGTTCAACATCACCTAATATTAAAGTGTCACCTGCGCCAAGATATAAAACTCTGTCAACATTATCAGGTAGTAGTAAATGAGCACATAAAGAGTAATATGCTTCACCTGCCCATCCAGTTCCATACTTAGCCAATTCGGAATATATTTCTGGATGTGGCACTAAAATCTTATGAAAATGAATCTTTCCGTTTTCAAGTTCTTTGCATAAGGCCTTTAACATTTCTAGATTCTTTTGACTGATATGGCTATGGAAAAAATAGAAATTAATAGTTGCGTTCTGAAAATTGCGGGCCATTGCCGTAAGACCTACCGCCAATTAAGGCACCAGGTTATCATCACAAGATGTCATGATATGAAATCGTCTTTCCATATATATATGTTCTTACCTTTCCTTCACTATAGGCATCCGGATATTTTCGCAAGGTAACCTGTGCCTAAATTATTTGAGCTTGTCTGTGCAAATACGTTTAACTTATAGGATATTTTATCATAACAGCCTGTACTTTACAATACAACATAAAGTATTTACACAGGCAAAGAGTGGTATTTGTAATGTTTCCACCATGACGAACCACTCTGCTGATTCATCATGAGCCAGCATGGCGAAAGAGCTAAAGCATATGCGGCTGCGTTCACAAGGAACCACGAACTTGGGGATACGTTTTTGCGGCTGTATAGGCCTACATTAGTTGCCAGAACGAAAAGAATATGGTAGAATTTTGCCATGATATTTCCGTACTATATAGAAAAATGAAAGGGCTGGAATAGATGATAACGCCCTAACCGTTCCATATAGTTGAGGAGAGAAACAGTGAGGAATTGCTATGAAACCACACACGATTAAGGCTTTGGAGGAGAACAGGGATAAACAGGACTATTTTCGTGCCGCGCTGTCAAATTTTACATTTGACGTAGCCAGTGGCGGGGCGATCCGCCATTTGGCGGATTTAGGCTATACAACCGAACAAATAAGAAAGCGGTTGGATTTTCCTACGCCGTATGATCGGATCCAGCAAGCGGTTTGGGAACATTTTCTTACGATAGGTATATTACGCTTGGAGGAACCAGGAACGGCCAAACAGCAGGAAAACTATGAATATATTGCGGAATATGATGCGTATGGCAGAAAAAGTTTCCGGAGAGTAACATTAAATACTGTGAAGGATGAGCCGATTTTGTGGAAGGAACAAGTATTTTCCGAAAATAAGGGAGAAGATCTGAGCTCTTGCCTATCCAGAAGGTGCGCGGAAGATGGAGAAGAAACAGCATATGTTTCTTGTGACTTTGGATTAAGAAGCAGGCGGGATCCAAAGCGGTATCAGGAGATACTTGCTCTTTTGGAGGAAGAAGATCGGGAATATGTACAGGGTCTTCCATGGGAAAGGAAGCTGATTTACCACCGTCTAAACCGCCGCATGAGAAACATTATTGTATCACTGCATAAGGGCGGGGCATTTACCGGGGTCTGTTATTTTATGAAGCGAAATGAAAAATTATTGTTCGTTTTTAATGGCATCTGATATTCACGCCTGATATTTTCAGCGGAATGAATTGACGGGTACATCTGTTAGAGAACAATTGGGATTTTTATAAAAAGTTCACAAAGGGTATTGACTCTCCTGTTAGGTCAGAGTGTAAACTAACTACAGATTCGAATCTATCATCACGAAAGAAGGTATGAGAGGATGCTGCAGATCGGAGCGTTTTCAAAAATTTGCCAGGTCAGTGTTAAAACACTTCACCATTATGATAAATTAGGCCTGCTTACCCCGGCAAAAGTAGATTGCTTCACAGGCTATCGTTATTATAAAACAGAGCAGATTGAAACGATGAACTACTTAAAGCGTTTGAAGCGATATGGTTTTTCTTTGGAAGAGATCCAGATCCTGATTACCATTTCGGACCAAAAAGAACTTACAGATGCGCTGCGAAAACAAAGCAGCAAGCTGAAGCGGGAACAGCAGGAAATGGCCGCGATCCAAAATGAGCTTCAGACCCACATTTCAGTATTCGAAAGGACAGGTGATATTATGACTTATCAGAAAGGTTATACCATTGAAATTAAGAATTCGCCGGAAATGAATGTTTTGGCAGTTCGTGCCAAGATGGGAGTGAATGAATTTGGAAACTATTACGGAGCTCTGTTTGAGCGGGTGCCCAAAGAGCAGGTTACCCCTACCAGATTAAACGGCGCCAGGTATTACGATGAGGAATTTAATCATGAATCCTCAGATATCCAGGTGTTTATGGGTATTAAAGAAAAGGACAAGGCAGATGTGGTTATGGAACCATGCAAGTGTGCGATGACTATCCACCATGGAGGATATTCCACACTTTCAGAGGCGTATGGAGCGATAGCTACCTGGATCGTTGAAAACGGTTATGAGATAGCGGGAGCGCCATTTGACCTTTATAAGAAAAACCAGTTTGATTCGTTGTCGCTGGAAGATTGGGAAACGGAAGTATATTTCCCTGTTAGAAAGAAGTAAATGAAGACCATAAATAAAAAACTGGTTTCAGGCGCTCTTTCAAAAAAGGACAAGGAATATATAATAAGGAAAAATTGATTCTGCCAAGTTTCAACTGATATCATCTGGTCAGTATGCTCGATCGATTTACCTTATTCAGAGAAATTGCCGCATTTAAAAACTAGGGAGGACAAAAGGATGACAAAACGAGAAGAGGTACTGGAATATGGTTTAACCTTTCCGGATGTATATGTAGATCAGCCATTTCATGATCCCAACTGGATTCTTCTTCGCTTTCGAAAGAATAAGAAAGCCTTTGCCTGGACGTACGAAAAGGATGGGCATATATGGGTAAATGTGAAGGTAGATCCGGAATGGCGTGATGTTTGGAGGAAAGCATACCCGTCTGTCCTCCCCGGGTATCATCAGAATAAAGAACACTGGAATTCCATTATTTTAGACGGAACGATTCCTGAGAAAGAGATTAAACGGATGATTGCGGAAAGTTATGATCGGATAGCAAAAGCAGGTTTCGCCAAAAAGGCGGGAAAAGCACATTCCAAGGAATAACAGGAATGTGCTTTATTAAGGAAAAGACGGTTACATATAGTGGTATTGCCTGGCACGGGTCACAAAGAAAAAAACAGTTAAAAACAGCGTGGTAACCTCTGCTCCAGATATGGCCAGCCAGATTCCGTCAACCTGAAAGAATACAGGGAGGAGCAGGGTAAAGGCAACTTGAAATACCAGAGCTCTTAAAAAGGAAATCACCACGGAAACCACACCATTATTTAACGCGGTAAAAAATGCGGAACCGAATACATTAAAACCCATGAAAAGAAATGACAACGCATACAGGCGAAATCCGTGGCTGGTAAGCGTAAGGAGCTGGGTATCATAGCCTACGAAAATCCGGGATAATGGAGTAGATAACAGGATAGCAAGGCCAGTCAGGGCTACGCTCCAAATCCCAGTCAGCCATAAACTTTTCTGGAACAGATTTTTTAGCTCATTATGGTTTCCGGCTCCATAATGATAACCGATAATCGATGCGCTTCCAATGGAGTAGCCAAAAAATACGCCGGTAAAGATAAAGTTAACATACATAATTACCCCATAGGCGGCAACTCCGTTTTCACCTGCAATACGGATTAGCTGGAAGTTGTATAACATGCTGACCAGGGACTGGGACAGGTTGGAAAGCATTTCCGAGGAACCATTGATACAGGCCTTTACCAGGATAGCCAGTTCGATTTTAGCAGGCACCAGACGAAGGGAGCTGCTGTTTGGGAAGATAAAATACAGCAGAGGAATGCCACCGCCTACGATTTGGCTGATGCCAGTAGCAATAGCAGCCCCCGCTACTCCCAGTGGGAATACAACGATTAATAAATAATCCAGAACCATATTGGTTACTCCAGCACCGATGGTCAGGATTAGCCCCAAACTTGGCCGTTCAGCCGTAACCAGAAAACTCTGGAATACATTTTGCAGAATAAAAAAGGTAAGAGAGGCCAGCAGGATGCGGCCATACAGCACACAGTAATCCAGCATATCCCCTTCAGCCCCCAGAGCGGACGCAATTGGGCGGATGCAGAGCTGACCGATTACCGTTAAGCTCACTCCCCAAATGATTGCTGTTTGAACCATCATTGTAAAATAGCGGTTGGCATTTTTGAGATTTTTTTCACCTAGGGTTTTTGCGACAATGGCGCTGCCGCCAGTTCCAATCATAAAGCCCACTGTGCCAAATACCATCAAAAGAGGCATAATTAGGTTAACTGCGGCAAAGGGTGTTTTTCCTACAAAGTTTGATACAAAGATCCCGTCCACAACTCCGTAAATAGAAGTGAAAATTAACATTACAATGGTTGGAAGGGTAAAGCGTAGCAATTTTTTGTAAGTAAAATGATCAGAAAGTTGAATCATGTAATTCCGGCCTCCTTAACTTTTTTTCGGAACTGTACCAGATAGGCATTTGTCAATCGGAGGAGTTCTTTTCTGTCTGAAACTGGCATCTCATCAAAAACCTGGCTTTCAGCTTTGGCTACCGGGTAGATTTTTTCCTCCATCAAAGATCTGCCGGATTCTGTTAAATAAATTTGCATCCTGCGTCCGGTTCCCGGTTTTAACGAAATAAACCCATTTTTCTCCAGATTTCTAACGGAAGAATTCACAGTTTGTTTATTCATACAGAGAAAGCTGCAGATATCCTTTTGCAGGCATCCATCCCCTAAATCCAGTATACAGAGCAAAATCCAAAAAGCGCTGTCAGACAGCTTCTGCTTTGCGGCAACTTCATGGTAGCACTCATTAATTTTCTGATTCAGACGGTTAAATTCCAGCAAATCTTCATTTTGCTTAAAATTATTTTGATCCATAGTGGCCTCCTTGTTTTTTATATGTACGCTCGGATTTTCTTTGTGCCTGATTTTGTAAGATGATTTTTGTCTGAGGCGCATAATTTATGAGGCGTACATTTCATATAATCTGATTCGTTTCCTATCCTATCCAGAAAAGTTGTTTGGAATAGTGGACATAAGTATGAAATCATACTTGTTAGCCGTATTGATGTAGTATAGTATGATTTCATACTTATGTCAAGATAGAAAATTTGGTTTAGTCTGCGCTTTATCCGTTTACAGATGAGAAAAGAATTGGCTGTGATAACGCAATATCCATGGTCTACTGAGGATAAGGATTTGCGGCGGAAAATGTAAGGTTTCTATTGCATAAATTAGGAAAATACGGTAAAGTTTTATTGTGCATATTCCTTTTCTGACAGGGAAACACACAGTTAAGGAGCAGGCGTTCCAGAAAACGGTGTTTCCATACGAAAAGTGTTTCAGGAATACATTCCGCCGGAAAGTGAACAAGCACACAAGGAAACAATAAATGTGGACGTGATGGCAGGAAGGGAATGCGTTTGAAATAAGAGGAGGAAAAAGGGATGAAAAGAAAAGAATTCAGGAAACAGTCAGGCATTGCCTTAAGTGTTTTTCTGCTGGCCTGCCTTTCTGGGTGCGTAGGGAAAAGTACGGTGGCAGAGGGCTATTGGAAGAATGCCCAAAAGGCAAAAAGCCTGGAAGAGTACGTGACAGAACATAAGGACGAACTGGATTTGGAAGTGCTAAAACAGGAAGCGTCGTCAGGGGAAAGTTCGGCAAGCCAAAAGTTTAAGGCTACCGCCCTTCTGTGCGCAATCGAGTACCAAGGCCAGGCGGAAGAAAATTCTTCCTGGGTAAACAGGGCATTCCAGGTTGACTATCCGGATAGTTCCCAATATGCAAAGCAGTACCTGGACAGTGTGAATACACAGGGAGAAGAGTTTTGGAAAGCGCTTGGAGATTCGTTTTCGCCTTATGATTGTTTTTGGCCTATGATTGCAGCCGCCGATGATTTAGACGGACAGACTGTGGTAAATATTATCAATGGGATTCCGGAAGGCAGCAAATATGGAAGCAAATTAAAAGAAGCCATGGATGAATGGGTGAAGGAGAAACCGATTGCGGTTCCAGCGGTAGGAGATGCTTTGGAAGAAAGCGGATATTATAATGGATGGACAGAGGATGACTGGAAATCCGTTTATTTCTACACATCTTCCAGGCCCGATCGGATTCAGGCAAAAACCATGGATGAGGCAATTGCTTACATTGCGTATATGAGGGATACACTTGTCCCGAGGCTGGAGTCTGGTTCAAATGGACGCTTTTTAAAGTCAGAATCTTCCCTGCTGGGAGAGGACTGGTTTGATACCGATATGATGGTTACGGTAGGGGAAACATTGGAACTGCAAGAAACTCAGGAAAATCTGCAACCAGAGGAAGGACAGGAAGGGGAAAACCAGCCGGAGGAAGAAGCGGCGCCGGAAGGGGAGGTGTTGGAAGAAGGACAGGCAGAAGGCATTCAAATAGAAGGGAAAAAGGTAATTGCCTGTTACCGGAATCTTCAGTCAGAGGAGTTTAAAGGGTTTGCTTCCCCACTGCAGGTAATGGGAGATTTTATGATGGGACTTCCGGCAGAGGAGTTCCCGGCTTCTGTTGCGGAAGCAGATTATCTTCTGGTATTGACACCCAATCTTGAATATGGGGATTATTACCAGACATATGGAGGAAATGATACAAATGTACAGCAGATCGTATCCAGTACGTCGGTTGACTTATATGAGGCATCTACTAGAACGCTGATTCGCCATATTGGAAATGTAATGGAATTGCCGCCGGAAAGCATAATGACCAACAGGGATCAGACCGTGGAATATCCGGATCCCACGTCGGCGGATGTGCTGCACTATATTTATCATCACATTAATGAGCCGGATGCTTATGCTACTTTGTTAGATCACACAAGCGGAAAATCCATGCTGGAAAAGGACGAGGAAATCATATTGGGAAATTGGTCTATCGTGTACCATTCCGGACAGGTAATAAAGGAATTTGACGAAGGGATGTACCGATATACGGCAGATGAAGGATACCAGTTTGCCAGGTGTTCCTTTACCATCACAAATAAAGGAACTGAGAACGATGGGTTTATGCCGATGCTTTACCGAGTTGGGGAAGACCCGATTATCCAGCTTGTTAATACAAATGGAGATGAAGAATATGATTGCGTGGATCTGATTACAAATGGAAAATGCCTAGTAGGCACTTATTTGGATCCCGGTGAATCAAAAGAAGGCGAACTGTACTTCCAGATTCCGGAGGATATGGTGTCACAGACCGCCAACCTTAGCTTGAAGGTTTCGTTAGGAAAACAAGAAGTATGTTACCCGATGGATTGAAAAATACAGAAAATGGAATGAAATGGGATAATATCACCATCGGATGAAGTATAATTGCCAATAAGCAAATTAGAGGCAAGCCAGATGGGAAATAACAAATAGTAGTGTGATGAGAAACGCCGCAGGCAGCAGATGGCAAAATTATCTGCTGCCTGCGGCGAAATTATTATGAAGTTCCGGCAAAATGCGCTGGTAAATAACAGCTTGCAAAGAATTTCATTAAAATATCTTTACCCCAGCAACATATTTTCCTATCAGTTTTCCTTTTTCGCCTGACAGATAAAGGAAACGGGTAAGCCGCTCCCGGATTCCCCAGCTTGATGAGCGGGGAATCATAGAATCATCGGCAATCAAAACGTCTGCTTCATAGCCTTTTTCAAAGCTTCCTATTTTCCCAAAGAAGGAGCCGCCGCCGATGGTGGCAAGATAAAATCCCTCTTCCATGGTTAAAGGCTTGGCAGAAGAATCAACTAAGCGCCAGTAAAGCTTTGATACTGCCACTGCGTCTGTAATACAGCGGAACATAGACAAGTTTGCTCCGCCGGCCAGATCCGTTCCCAGACCGACCAAAAGACCTTGCTCCAAGTAGCGGCGTATGGGCGCGATTCCAGAGGAAAGATTCGTATTGGACTGAGGACAGTGGGCGATATATACGCTATTTTGCTTGAGCCGTTGAATTTCTTCTTTTGAAGAATAGACGCAGTGAGCCATAATGGCAGGACAGTTAGTGCCGGATTTTGCTCCAAATAGTCCAAAATGGTCATAAACATCACCATAACAAGAAGACCAGGGGTGAAGCTGCCTAACCCAGTCAACTTCTGACGGGTTTTCCGAAAGGTGGGACTGGACAGGCAGGCGATACTGCTTCTGAAGGGCTCCCAGACCTTCCATCAAGTCAGTGCTGCAAGTGGGGACAAAACGAGGGGTTAATATAGGTTTCGTGTTTTTATATGCGTCCATTGTGTCCAAAAGCCAGTTTTTGGTGTCTTCTAATGCGGAAACGGCATCAGATTCTCTTAAACAATCCGGGCAATTTTGATCCATATTTACCTTGCCTACGTAAGTTTTCAGATTGGTGGCATCCAGCTTATCCATCAAAAGCTTTGTAGCGGGGGTGTGGATGGTGCCAAAAATGACAGCTCTTGTGGTTGGGCTGCAGGCTAAATCTTCTGTAAAGATGGTGTAGGCTTGCTCTGCATAGTCCAAGGATTGATAGCGGCTTTCTTCCGGAAAGGTATGGGTTTCCAGCCATTCCAGCAGTTCCAGATCCATTCCCAGACCACAGAAGGGATACTGAGGGGCATGAAGGTGAAGATCCGCCATACCAGGAAAAATTAAAGCGTCGCCATAATCCGTTAAGGGAAGGGTCCGAAATTCCTCCGGGATTACCGGATAAACGCCCTGCAAAATTCCTTGGCAGCATATCAGATACCCGTTTTCCAAAACAGCCAATTCATCTTTTGTTTTGCTGTAACAAATCATTCCTTTTAAAATCCAAGAATCCGTTTTCATCTTAATTCCTCCCGATTTACCCTAATGTCATAAATGCATACCGGATAATAAACACAAAAGAAATGACAAAGGTCAATGCTTTTACATTCTGCTTTTTTCCGGTGCACAGATTCATCAGGCAATAAGTAATTAAACCAAAGGCAACTCCATTTGCGATGGAATAGGTAAATGGCATAAAAATAATTGTGCAGAAGGCAGGCAGGGCATTACTCATATTACTGAAATCCACATCTTTAATATTTCCAAGCATTAAAATTCCTACAAAAATCAGAGCAGGAGCGGTTGCAGCAGAAGGAATCACGTTGACGATAGGGGCGAAAAGGATTGCGCCCAGAAACAGCAGCGCGGTAACCAGGCTGGTTAAACCAGTCCTTCCGCCAGCAGCGATTCCGGAGCTGGATTCTACGACTGTTGTAATAGTGGAGGTTCCTACCATGGCTCCAGCCGCTGTTGAAATTGCGTCAGACATCAGAGCCTGCTTCATGCGGATGACTTCTCCATTTTCATCAATCATGCCAGATTGCCTGGCAGCTCCCAGCAGAGTGCCAATAGAGTCAAACATGTTAACTAAAGAAAAACTGATTACCAGCATGAAAACAGTAAATAGGGTTTCAATCCAATTGGGGCCGGCAAATAGCCCGGCAAAATCCATGCTTAAGAACGATACTTCTGCAAAATCCTGAAACTTCATTCCCAGATTCATATCCAGGTTAGCGATATGGGTGATGCCAAAAGGAATCCCGATTAAAGTTGCGGAAAGGATCCCAAGGAAGATAGAGCCTTTTACCTTTCGCACATGCAGTACCCCCATAATTACCAGGCCGATTAATGCGGTTAATGCACTGAAAATTAATGTGGTGTTGCCATCCGCGACGCGCCATTGAGAAAAATCAACCATTCCTACAAGGGTTGCCGAATTGGACACCACAATTCCGGCATTCTTTAAGCCAATAATTGTGATAAATAAACCTACGCCTGGCGTAATGGCTGATTTTACCGCGTCAGGGATGGAGCGGATAATCGCTTCCCGAAGACCAATTGCTGTAATTATAATGAAGAAGATGCCAGAGAGAAAAACAATTACCAGCGCTTGGTTATAAGTATACCCCATACCAAGAACAACTGTATAGGCAAAAAATGCGTTTAATCCCATTCCAGGCGCTTGGGCAAAGGGTACTTTTGCATATAGGGCGCATAACATAGTTCCGATAAATGCGCCGATACAGGTTCCGATAAATACGCCGTTTGAAATTTTCTCCGCCATAGACCCGTCACCTGCAATCACATAAGGGTCAGACAAAATCTGGGGGTTTAAAATTAAAATATAGGCGATGGTAATAAATGTGGTAATTCCGGCTAAGACTTCCGTTTTTATGGTGGTATTGTGTTCTTTTAGCTGAAACAGATGCTCTAATTTTGTGCTCATAATGTTTCCTCCTTAAAATAAGATTGAGTTTGAACCATATTTGGAACTGAATTTATCTTATCTCCGGTGAACGCTGTTAAAGTCGCCGCATCCAACGGTCTTTGCGCAACCCTCCTTTTCTGTAAATTGTTATCCTGCGATCATTAAGCAAGTTTTTCCAATCACAGCCAGCAGAAGTGGGAAAAATGAACACAAAAAAAGCTGGCTACATATAATCATGTAGTCAACTCTTACGGCAGTTGGTAGAAACTTCGGGCCGATTCCCGAAATATACATAATTAATAAATATGATTGGTTTCTGTTTGTATTCTTATCATAGCATCTAAATTTTTTTTTGTCTATCAATCTTTTGCTAAAAAATATTTAGGGAAAATAATGCAATGTGCATAAAAATATAGGAAAAAAACAAAAAAATACGTTTCTGTTTTTAAGCGATGGATGTAAGCTTTGGCGATTTTACCAATGTACCTTGAATGAAGCGGATACGTATGATAGAATGAAAAAATAAAAAGAGAAGATAGCCAGAAGCAGTCAGAAGCAGGCACAGCAAACGGATAAAGGAGTAAAGTAATGCAGGATGAAAAGAAATTAGAGCTATTTGAGCGGGTCCCCGTGCAAAAAGCAGTGGCTCAGTTAGCCATTCCCACGATTTTAAGTTCACTGGTAATGGTAATTTATAACTTGGCAGATACTTATTTTGTTGGGATGATTAATAATCCGGTACAGAATGCGGCAGTAACGCTGGCAGCCCCGGTCCTCCTGGCGTTTAATGCCATAAATAATTTGTTTGGCGTAGGTACTTCCAGTATGATGAGCCGCGCGCTGGGAAGAAAAGAATTTGAAACCGTGAAACGAAGTTCTGCATTTGGATTTTACTGTGCGCTGTTTTGCGGATGCCTGTTTGCTTGTTTGTGTACCATATTTAAAACACCGCTTTTAAATTTGCTGGGCGCTGATGCGGAAACGGCAGCGGCAACAGCCGCGTACATGAAATGGACCGTCAGCTTTGGGGCAGTTCCGGCTATTATGAATGTTGTTATGGCTTATATGGTGCGCTCGGAAGGAGCGGCCCTTCATGCCAGCCTGGGAACGATGAGCGGATGTCTGCTAAATATTATTCTGGATCCGATTTTTATTCTTCCCTGGGGACTGAATATGGGAGCAGCAGGGGCAGGTCTTGCCACATTCCTTTCCAACTGCATTGCCTGCATATATTTTCTTGTATTGCTGTTTCTTAAAAGAGGCAACACATATGTATCCATTGCTCCCGGAAAGTTTTCTTTGAACCGGGCGATTGTGTTAGGAATTTGCGGTGTTGGGATTCCGGCATCGATCCAAAACCTTTTAAATGTAACTGGAATGACAATTTTAAACAATTTTACATCATCTTATGGGCCGGACGCTGTGGCTGCCATGGGGATTTCCCAAAAGGTTAATATGGTGCCCATGTATATTGCTTTAGGTCTTTCCCAGGGGATTATGCCGCTGATCAGTTATAATTATTCCAGCGGCAATCATAAACGAATGAAAGATACCATCTTTTTTTCAGCGAAATCCATAATTGGATTTACTGTAATAGTGTTTGCTGTATATTTTGCCGGAGCCGGACACGTGATTGGTCTGTTTATGAAAAATGAAACCATTATTGCATACGGAACCCGGTTTCTGCGTGGCTTTTGTTTAGGCCTTCCGTTTCTGTGCATGGATTTTCTTGCGGTAGGGGTCTTTCAGGCAGTAGGAATGGGGCGGGAAGCGCTGATTTTTGCCATTATGAGGAAAATTGTACTGGAAATTCCGGCACTGTATTTGTGGAATTACCTATTCCCCTTATATGGATTGGCTTATGCCCAGTTTACAGCGGAAGTGGTGCTGGCGGCAGCGGCTGTATTTGTGCTGATACGGCTATTTAAAAAGCTGGAGAGGCGTAACCTCTCCAGCCGTTAGCATTACCGATCATGAATTTCACTATGAAGCTGCTGCAGGGATTTCACCTGGCCCTGTCCATGGGTCTTTACATAGTGGATGCCGCTGGCAGTAGCCTTGGCGGCTGCAATCGTAGTCATGTAAGGAATCTTTGCCTTGATGGCAGCTTTCCGCAGATAGCTGTCGTCATGGACGCTTTCCTTTCCGGAAGGGGAATTAATAATTAATTGTATGGTACCATTGGTAATCATATCCAGAATATTAGGCCTTCCCTCATAAAGCTTCTTTACTTTTTCTGCCGCAATCCCAGCGCCTCGGATTAGCTCATACGTAGAACCGGTAGCGAGAATGCGGAACCCGTCTTCATAAAAGCTTCTGGCTACTTCGGCTACTTCTTCTTTATCCCGGCGGTTTACGGAAATCAGCACAGTACCTTCTAATGGAAGCCGGGACTGGGTGGCCTCCTGAGCCTTGTAAAACGCTTCGCCATAGGAAGGGGATAATCCCAGCACTTCCCCGGTGGAACGCATTTCCGGGCCCAATATAGGATCAACTTCCTGGAACATATTAAAGGGGAATACGGCTTCTTTCACACCATAATTAGGAATTGCCTGTTCCTTTAATTCTGGTACTGGGGAAGGGCGCCCGGTCAGTTCAGAGGTAATAATATCCGTCGCCAGCGGAACCATGCGGATGTTGCAAACTTTCGATACCAAAGGCACGGTGCGGGATGCCCTTGGGTTGGCTTCCAGAACGTAAACCTTATTGTTCTCAATGGCATACTGCATGTTCATTAAGCCTTTCACATGCATTTCTTCTGCGATTTTTCTGGTATATTCTTTAATAATTTCCACATTTTCCGCTGATATATGAGCAGAAGGAATGATGCAGGCTGAGTCGCCAGAGTGGACGCCTGCCAGTTCAATATGCTCCATTACAGCGGGAACGAACGCATGGGTGCCATCGCTGATAGCGTCTGCTTCACATTCCATTGCGTGGTTCAGGAAACGGTCGATTAAGATAGGCCGATCCGGAGTTACGCCTACTGCCGCATTCATATATCCGGTCATGCTTTCCTTATCATATACCACTTCCATACCACGACCGCCCAAAACGTAAGAAGGACGAACCATAACCGGATAGCCAATGGTTTCAGCGATAGTGACCGCTTCTTCTACGGTAGTGGCCATACCAGATTCCGGCATAGGGATTTCCAGCTTTTCCATCATAGCACGGAACTGATCCCGGTCTTCTGCCAGGTCAATCACAGAAGGGGAAGTCCCTAAGATGTTGACACCGTTTTGTTCCAGCTCTGCCGCCAGATTTAAAGGAGTTTGTCCGCCAAACTGGGCAATTACCCCTAAAGGCTTTTCTTTGTTGTAAATACTTAGCACATCTTCCAGGGTCAAAGGCTCAAAATACAGCTTATCGGAGGTATCATAATCGGTAGATACGGTTTCTGGATTACAGTTTACGATAATGGTTTCAAATCCCAGCTTTTTTAAAGCCAAAGAGGCGTGAACACAACAGTAGTCAAATTCAATTCCCTGACCGATCCGGTTAGGGCCGCCGCCTAAAATCATAATTTTCTGCTTATCTGTTGAAACCGGGTTTTGATCAGGAGCGTTGTAGGTGGAATAGTAGTAGGCGCTGTCTTTTGTTCCGCTTACATGGATGCCTTCCCAGGCTTCTTCCACTCCGAGAGCCAGACGGCGGTTCCGAATTTTATCTTCCGGAATTTCAAGGATTTGGCTTAAATATTTATCAGAAAAGCCATCTTTTTTTGCCTGAATCAGCATGGGATCCGAGGGAAGTGAGCCTTTATGGGATAAAAGCTGCTCTTCTTCCTCAACCAGCTCCTTCATTTGCTGAATAAAATAGGTTTTCACCTTGGTAATTTCAAAGATTTCTTCTATGCTGGCGCCTTTTCGAAGAGCTTCATACATAATAAAATGGCGCTCACTGGAAGGGGTAATTAAAAGCTTAAGAAGCTGCTCTTTGGACAGGGAATCAAATTGTTTGGCATGGCCCAGGCCATAACGCCCTGTTTCCAGGCTGCGGATCGCTTTCTGGAAGGCTTCCTTATAAGTTTTTCCGATGCTCATAACCTCGCCCACAGCACGCATCTGCGTTCCCAGTTTGTCTTCTACCCCTTTAAATTTCTCAAAGGCCCAGCGGGCAAATTTAATCACCACGTAATCACCATCTGGAACATACTTGTCCAAGGTGCCATATTTCCCGCAAGGGATATCTTTTAAGGTTAAGCCGGCGGCCAGCATGGCGGACACCAGCGCAATGGGAAATCCGGTGGCTTTTGATGCCAATGCGGAGGAACGGGAAGTACGGGGATTAATTTCAATTACGATAATCCGATCGCTTACCGGGTCGTGGGCAAACTGTACGTTAGTTCCGCCGATTACCTGGACAGATTCTACGATTTTATAAGCCTGTTCCTGTAAGCGCTTCTGGCATTCCTCAGAAATGGTCAGCATAGGAGCGGAGCAGAAGGAATCTCCCGTATGGACACCTAAGGGGTCAATATTTTCGATAAAGCAGACAGTAATCATATTATTTTCCGAATCCCGAACTACTTCAAGTTCTAATTCTTCCCATCCCAAAATAGATTCTTCTACTAAAACCTGTCCCACTAAGCTAGCTTGCAGGCCACGGGCACAAACCGTTTTTAATTCGTCCCGGTTGTAAACCAGGCCGCCTCCGGCTCCTCCCATGGTATAGGCAGGACGAAGGACTACAGGATACCCCAACTGATCGGCGATTTTCAGCGCCTCCTCCACGCTGTAAGCGACCTCACTGCGGGCCATTTCGATTCCAAGGGCATTCATTGCCTTTTTAAATTCAATCCGATCTTCCCCACGCTCAATAGCATCGGTCTGGACGCCGATTACCTGTACCTGGTATTTGTCCAGAATCCCGGCCTTGTTCAATTCAGCGCATAAGTTTAATCCGGATTGACCGCCTAAATTAGGAAGCAGGGCGTCTGGACGTTCTTTGGCAATAATCTGCTCCAGGCGTTCTACATTTAACGGTTCAATATAAGTGACATCGGCAGTTTCCGGGTCAGTCATGATTGTTGCGGGGTTGGAATTTACCAGAACAATCTCATAGCCAAGCTTTTTTAGGGCTTTGCAGGCCTGGGTGCCAGAATAATCAAATTCACAGGCCTGGCCGATGATGATAGGGCCGGAGCCGATAATGAGTACTTTGTGAATGTCAGTTCGTTTTGGCATTTCTTTGTCCTCCTTGTTTTTGAGTTTATTATATTCGGAAATGGGAAAAAAGGCAAAGCATTTTGATATTTTTTCATCCGTTTTACGGACGGGATGTTCATTCCGCAAGATGGCGAAGGAAACCATGGGCTGTTTTGCTACAGCAGACCATGAAAGATACCATTTAGTGTAATCCCTGCCAAGTGTGGCCCGCATTAGATGGAAAGCTATATTACCTGAATATGTAAATACAGCAAACGGTGTCATATAGTGCAGACCGCAGTGGATAAAAAAGCAATGTTTCATGGTGTTTAAAAGTTCTATTTTGCTATTTAGTGATTTTACCTGCTTCCTCAGACGGAAGGCGTTTGACTGCAATGGAGAAAACCAGCATTCCTACACAAAGGACAATAATACTGCTCATACCTAAGGTGATGGTGCTGTGTTCTGCTATGATTCCAAGGAGCCATGGCATGATAATGGCACTAATACTTGCAACCGGAAGCATGATTCCGATGCTGGCAAGGCTTGTCATACGGCCCGCGCAGGAAACGATGGTAGGGTTCATGCCTGCCATGGAGAAGGAAAAGGCAAATAGGAGAAGGATAGCCGCAGTCTGGGTTTTCGCGGCCATTAACCCCAGATAAAAAATGACACAACCAATGCTCATGGTAATCATGGCAGAATAGACTTTTTTCACCGGAATAAAAAAGGCGGTCAGCATCCGCGCGGTTAACGTGGATGCCCACATGATGGTCACTGTGTAAGGGCTAAGCTGACTGGAAATGATCTGGCTGCCTTTAAAGTATGTAACCATCCATCCTGCTACTGTGCCCTCAGTTCCAGTCTGGCAGAACAAAAGACCGGTAAGCATCCAGAACCGCTTGCTTCGAAAGAAACTCCAGTCGGTTTTTCCTTTTTGGTTTGTACTTTTGGTTTCCATAGGGATTGCCGCAAAAATCAGCCATATAATCCCGCCGCCGGCTGCTAAAATCAACATAGGCAGGTTTGGACGCCAGGCTGAGGCGGCTGCGATGATAAAAGGGCAAAGCAGGGCGCCGAAGGCAAAAAAGCCATGAAGAAGGTTTAGGCCTCTTGTTCGATTTTTTGAATTATCCCCTACCAGGATGGTGCAAGTGTTAATCACATTTCCACGAGCGATCCCGGCCAGGAAAAAGGCAAGCATGAGCAGAGGAATCCAGCCGGACAGACCCATCAGCAGATATCCTATCCCGTAACCAAAAGACAGCAGGAGGACGGAAGGCTTCATTCCCATCTTTGAAGGGAGGATTCCAGATGCAAAGCCTGCTATCAGGTTTCCGATACTCATAAAAGAGAGCAAGGTTCCGGTCATGCTGTAGGCAAAACCATAAGTTTCCTGCAACAGGCTTACCACCACGCCGCTGCTGATGGCACAAAGACCGCTTAAGAAAAAAGCTGCGAATCCGGCATTTCGTTGCAGTGTTTGTTTGTGATCCATAATAAAATCTCCTTTGAATGGCAAGTGTTCTGATAGCTTGCTTGTGTAAAAATTTTGAATGTACGCTTTTGTTTTCAGCAATTACCTATTATATACTAAACTATATTGAATTGTCCATATTACGGCGGGGAAAAAGATGGGCTGCAAAAGATGGGCTGCAATCAATCAGACTGCAATCAATCAGACGCAGTTGGAAAGGGCAGCGTTCATGCTACAGGGGCATTGCCAGCGGAATCTGCCGGGGTGCCAGAGAATTGGAAAGGGCTGCATTCATTTTACAGGAGGGATGTGTGATTTCAGTGAAAGTTTTTAACGGGCTCCTTTCTATTGTAGGCCGGAATGGAATCATGCTATAATGATAGAAGAAGTTAGATAAGGGGAAGCTAACCAAAACGAGAGTGCGGTGTATTGTGAAATCAGGAGAAAGAAGTCAGGAGAAAGAAGTCAGGAGAAAGAAGTCAGGAGAAAGGCAGAAAAACAGGATGGATTTTTATAAACGGGTTAGTTTGGTGTGTAGCCGGATTCCTTATGGAACGGTAGTTTCTTATGGACAGATTGCCCTTTTATGTGGTATGCCAAACCATGCCAGGCAGGTGGGGTTTGCGCTGAATCGAAATCTGGCAGGAAAACAGGCGCCAGCCCACCGGGTCGTAAATTCCAAAGGGATTTTAAGCGGCGCCGCTTCCTTTGAAACGCATGAGATGCAGAAGCTTCTTCTGGAAAAAGAAGGGGTGGCGGTATCGAAAGTCAGAGAAGGAGAGGGCTGGCAGGTGGATTTAAACAAGTATGGCTGGAAATCTGGTATGGAAGAGGCTGTTTGGTTGAGGGAAGAGTTTTTGAGGAGAGGGATATAGGGGAGGAATAACGTAACATGAAGTATTTAGCTCATATCAGCGAGGATAAAAAAAGAGAAGAGAGTGTATTTGAACATGCCCAAAAGGTTGCAGAGAAAGCGAAAAGTTTTGCGGAAATTTTTGATGCGGCAGATTGGGGTTACTGCTGTGGTATGATGCATGATATTGGAAAGTATTCAAAAGAATTTTACGAAAGGTTGCATGGCGGCGCTCCGGTAGATCATGCAACGGCTGGTGCAAAAGAGCTGAGTAAGGAGAATGGACTATATCTTCTTGCTGCATATTGTGTAGCTGGGCATCATGCGGGATTACCAGATACGGGAACAACTTCCGATCCTGCCGGAAGTGCCTCTATGCAAGGAAGATTGAAAAAGAAACTTGCAGATTATATGGACTATAAGAAAGAAATTTCAATTCCGCAGTTAACAATGCCCTCAATTCAGGTAATAGATGGATATTCGGTTTCTTTTTTTATAAGAATGATATATTCTTGTTTAGTAGATGCTGACTTCTTAGAAACAGAAAACTTTATGACAAATCATGTAACCAATAGAGAACCTGGTACAATAACGATAGAATTAGTGGAGCAAGTGATGAACTATGTTGCTGAATGGTTAACGAATGAAAATAAGGAAACTGTGAATGGGAGAAGAACTGAAATCTTGCGGGAATGCTTAAAGATTGGAAATATTAAGCATGAGAATGGGTGTTCTAATATCTTCAGTTTAACAGTTCCGACGGGAGGAGGGAAAACAATATCTTCTCTAACATTTGCTTTACAGCATGCTCATGTTAATAAGAAGGATCGGATTATTTATGTAATTCCGTATACTAGCATTATTGAGCAAAACGCAGAAATATTTCGCAAGATATTAGGTGAGGATCAAGTACTAGAACATCATTCTAATGTTCAATATGAGGATAACTTTGAATTTCAAAAGATGCAATTAGCATCGGAAAATTGGGATAAACCTGTGATTGTTACTACAAATGTACAATTTTTTGAATCCTTATTTTCAAATCGTTCTTCCCGTTGTCGGAAATTACATAATCTGGCAAATAGTGTAATTATATTTGATGAGGTTCAAATGCTTCCAACTTCATATCTGAAACCTTGTATAAGAGCAATAAAAGAATTGGCTATTAACTATAAGAGTACAATAGTGTTATGTACAGCAACACAGCCATCAATTCAAAATTTTTTCGCAAAAGATTTGCGGATTCAGGAGTTGTGCCCTAATATGAAGGAGCAGTTTGAATTTTTTAGACGTGTGCAAGTAAATAATATAGGAATGATTTCAGAAGAAGAACTGATTCAAAAACTTAAAAAAGAAAATCAAGCATTATGTATCTTAAATAACCGGAAACAAGTACAAAAAGTATACCAGCTTTTGAAAAAAGAGGGTTATTATCATCTTTCAACTTTTATGTATCCAGAGCACCGAAAAAAGATATTGGCAAGAATCAAAGAGCGGTTAAACGATAATAAAAAATGTATTGTAATTTCAACTTGCTTAGTAGAAGCAGGTGTGGATTTAGATTTTCAACATGTATACCGTGAGTTGGCAGGCGTGGATTCTGTAGTTCAAGCGGCAGGTCGCTGTAATCGGGAAGGAAAACGTCCTTTAGATGAGAGTTCTGTATTCGTTTTTCAATTGAAAGAACGGAATTTTATCCCTGCTGAGGTGAAGCAGTCGATAGAAGTTGCAAAGATAGTGTCAGAATCGTTTGAGGATATTACATCATTGGAAGCAATCGAATCTTATTTTGTTCAACTTCATTATATTAAAGGAGCAGAATTGGATCAAAAGGGAATTTTAAATCAACTGGAAAAACAAGCATCAAATGGAAAATATCCATTCGCCTCTGTAGCAAAAGAGTTTAAAATGATTGAAAATCAGGAAAAAGCGATTATTATTGCTAAAGAAAATAAGGCAAAAGAATTAGTGCGCAGGCTTTTTTGCGGAGAACGTTCAAAACAGTTAATGCGGGAAATTGGGCATTATAGTGTTCAAGTATACGAAAAAGATTTTGAACTACTGCGAGCAGCGGGATATTTAGAGCAGTTAGATCAAGAAATAGCATTATTACGCAATTTAGAAA
>CAJUTC010000050.1:0-466 GCA_910589195.1 uncultured Lachnospiraceae bacterium | reverse complement strand
GTAATGGATACCAAATTCGGAGAAGCTGTTTTTTTATGATAGATTATTATAAAGATGTTGGGGTCAAAAGTTTTTCCGCCTCGATACCAGATTGTTCTGCGCTTTGTGCTCCCACAATCCTCAAAGACATTCAAAATCTGTTCTATTCGGGCTGCTTTTTCATGTTTTTGGCGGATCCCAAAGTCAAAATTCTCTTGCAATCAAGCTTGCGTCAGATTTTCGGCCTTTTGATCCTGGTATCTTATAAAATTAGTGGTTTTAGAAGGTTGTGTAATGGCAATGGAACTATTATCAAAGTTATGAAGAGGGAGAGAAACTGATATTTCTCTCCAGATAAAAAAAGTAATACTAAATATTTCAATCCGCTATTACTTCTATGATGAAATAATAGACAAGTCCCTTAATCAAGAGGGACTAAGAATAGAGTATCATAAAAAAGAAAAAAAACAAAGAAGAAAATATTGAC
>CAJUTC010000049.1 GCA_910589195.1 uncultured Lachnospiraceae bacterium | reverse complement strand
TGGTATGCCTCTAAAATTTCGTCATATTTTTTAGGGGGTGTCTGAACTGTTACTGTATTCCATCGGAATATAATATATAATAACGCTTATCTTTCCTTTTTGCGCAAAGGCAAACCGCACATAAAAATATCCCTTACGGATCCTGGAGGTGATCCAAGTATGAACCAGACTCCCCGAAAGCTCTGCCGGATATTGGCCTTTATTATGGCTGCCTGCGTTATTCTTTGGGTCTGCCATGCCTTAAGCCGCCCTAAAGACCAAGGGTCATTCCCCCAAAGTACGAACGAATCTATATTTGGACAAGCAAATAACGCCAAGCAATTTTCTTCTGGCATGTTGGAAGAAACCTCATCTTTTATGGAACCTGATTCTCTTTCTCTGGAAACATCCGGCGAATTTGAACAGCTTAAGCAGGAACTTTTTGAACAGCTGGTTTCTTCCAATTACCTGACACAGCATGCTTATTTCCAGGATCCAGAAGCTTCCGGTCTAATTCCTTGTTATCCTTCTTTTTGGGATTTATCGGAAATGGGATGGTATTCCTACAGCCAGATTATAAAATCTCTGAAGCTCCAGTTAGATGCTATTGATAAAACCTTGTTAAACCATGACCAGCAGTTCTTTTATGATTTATTGAGCCAATACGCAGATTGGGAATTGGCCTGGGAGGGCATGGAGCATTTCCTTCTGCTCCAGTACCTGTCGCCGGATAAGGGGTTGATGGTAACGATTCCGCAAAAGCTGAACGCCTTTCCGTTCAGAACCCGGCAGGATGTGGAAGACTACTTGGTTCTTTTGTCGGATCTGCCCCGTTTATTTAACGATTTAACCGCCCTGTGCCAGGAAGCCGCTAAGGAACAGCTTACCTTTACCGACCAGTGGATTCAGGATGCTTCCGCTTCCTGCGCTCCCTATAGCCTGACGCCGGAGCACAACAGCCTGGTCGCCTCTTTTTCCCTCCGCTTAAGCCAGCTTTCTGAATTAACGCCAGAGGAAATCGCTGCATATGAGGCAAGGAACCAGGAAGCAGTTACGGAATATGTGATTCCGGCTTATCAGAAGCTGGGCCAGGAAATTCGGATGCTCCCGATCCGTTCTATGGAATATGAGGGCTTATGCGGGCAAAAAAATGGCCGTTCCTACTATCATTTTCTGATAAACCGCTGCTCAGGGACTTCTTACGCAGATGTCTGGCTGTTAATGTCTGCTATTACCGAGCAATTGGAACAGAATACCCAGATCTTAAACGAACTTTTGTCGCAATTTTCCGGAGGGCAAGAACAGCCCCAGGCGCTTGGGCCCTTATCCAAAGAGCCTGACCAAACCCTTTCCTTCCTAGAGCAGGAAGCAATGGCCTATTTTCCTACATTTGAAGATCAGGCAAACCTGCAGATTACGGTTATTCCGGATAACGCCCAGGACTCCTGGAACCTTCCCTGCCTGGAAAACCAGGCTTTGGACTGCCACCTTTCTAGGCGTACGCTGTTTTTAAACCAGCATACAACAGACGACCAGGCCCTGCTTTATTCTGCTTTATCCTATGTTGGCTTTCCTGGCAGGCACTACCGGGAAACCTACTTAGCCCACAATCCTGACGGCCCCCTTCTTTCCCTTCTTTCGTTACCCGGGTGGGAAAAGGGGTGGGATCTTTATGGGAGGAGCTACGCCATTTCCTTTGAAAACGGCCTTACTCCCACAGAGCGCCGTTTGGCTCGCCTTACCCTTTCTTCTTTTCTGGCAGTCCATGCCCTGATTGACATTCAGGTAAACTATTATGGCTGGAATCTGGAAGATGTAGCCGCCTTTCTTTCTCAGCAGTATGGCTTGCAAGATAAAGAGGTGGCTCACAGGCTTTACCGGAGCGCCCTGTATGCACCGGGAGAATGTGTTACGGAATATATGGGTTATCTGGAAATCCGTCAGATAAAAGCATTGGCGGCTGACCATTTGGGAGAAACCTTTGACGAGATGGCATTCCATCGGTTTTTCCTTGATTTCGGCCCGGCCCCCTTTCCCCTGATCCGGCGCTATCTTCCGGATTGGCTGAAAACCCAGCGTTGTAACCGGCTTGAAAAAGCAGGAAAATTAAGGAAACAAAAAAAATCCTGGCAGTGTAAATAATCCTCTTGCTTATTTTACAACTTCGGTTATAATACTATATGTAGCGTTTAATTCTAATAAAATATACAATATATATATCTAAGGGAGGAACATGGATGAACATCATCAAAAGAAGCGGCCAAGAAGTTATCTTTAACGCCATTAAAATAGAAGACGCCGTTATTAAGGCAAACGGCACGGTTCAGGAATCGGATCAGCTTACCCGTGAGCAGATTAAATCGGTTGTGGAATCCGTTACCCAGTTGTGCGCAAGCATGAAGCGCAGTCCAAGCGTAGAAGAAATCCAGGACATGGTAGAAGAAGAAATTATGAAGCAGCGGGCGTATAAGGTTGCCACCAATTATATCACCTACCGTTATAAAAGAGAACTTGTCCGGAAGTCCAATTCTACTGACAAGCAAATCCTCTCCCTTTTAGAATGCAATAACGAAGAAGTCCTTCAGGAAAATTCCAATAAAAACCCAGTGGTTAATAGTGTCCAGAGGGATTATATGGCTGGTGAAGTCAGCAAAGATATTACAAAGCGTTTTTTGCTTCCCCAGGACATTGTGGAGGCTCACGAAAAAGGAATCATCCATTTCCATGACGCAGACTACTTTGCCCAGCATATGCACAACTGCTGCCTGGTAAACTTAGAGGATATGCTGCAAAACGGCACGATCATCAGTGAAACAATGATCGAACGTCCCCACAGCTTTTCCACTGCCTGCAATATTGCCACCCAGGCCATTGCCCAGATCGCCAGCTCCCAATACGGCGGGCAGAGCATTACCTTATCTCATATTGCCCCCTTTGTCCAGGTGAGCCGGGAAAAGTTCCGCCGGGAAGTACGCCAGGAGCTGGAAGCCCAAAATATTGACGCCAGCGAAACCATGGTATCCCAGATGGCAGAGATGAGAGTTCGCCGGGAAATCAAGCAGGGTGTCCAAATGATCCAGTACCAGGTGATTACATTAATGACAACCAATGGGCAGGCGCCTTTCGTTACTGTATTTATGTATCTGAACGAGGTTCCGGAAGGCCAGCTCAGGGATGATTTAGCTTTAATTATCGAAGAAATGCTGCGCCAGCGGATTCAAGGCGTAAAAAATGAACAAGGCGTTTTCATTACCCCTGCCTTTCCTAAGCTGATTTATGTTTTGGAGGAGGATAATGTACGGGAAGGTACAAAATACTGGGAATTAACACGCCTGGCTGCCCAATGTACAGCCAAACGGATGGTTCCAGACTATATTTCGGAAAAAATTATGAAGGAATTAAAAGATGGTAATTGCTATCCATGTATGGGCTGCCGGTCCTTCTTAACAGTTTACAAAGATGAAGAGGAACGGTATAAGTTTTATGGGCGGTTTAACCAGGGTGTTGTTACCATCAACCTGGTAGACGCTGCTTGCTCTTCTTCTGGCAGCATGGAAAAATTCTGGAATATCTTAGAAGAACGGCTGGATTTATGCCATCACGCCCTGATGTGCCGTCATAACCGTTTAAAGGGGACCCTTTCTGATGTGGCTCCGATTTTATGGCAGAACGGCGCGCTGGCACGTCTGAAAAAAGGAGAAACCATTGATAAGCTGCTTTATGGCAACTACTCTACCATCTCCTTAGGTTATGCCGGATTGTGCGAATGCGTCCGCTATATGACGGGACATTCCCATACCCATCCTGACGGAACTTCCTTTGCCTTAAAAGTAATGAATCACTTAAATGATACCTGCCACAGATGGGCAGACGAGAGCAATATTTCGTTCAGCCTTTATGGAACCCCTCTGGAATCCACTACTTATAAATTTGCAAAATGCCTCCAGGATCGGTTCGGCATGATTCCTGGAGTTACCGATAAAAATTATATTACCAACAGCTATCATATCCATGTAACAGAAGAGATTAACGCTTTTGACAAGTTAACCTTTGAAGCTCAGTTCCAGAAGCTGTCCCCCGGAGGTGCCATCAGCTATGTGGAAGTCCCGAATATGCAGGATAATATTGATGCTGTGCTTGCTGTCATGCAGCATATCTATGATCACATTATGTATGCGGAATTAAATACCAAAAGTGACTACTGCCAGCGTTGCGGATATGATGGGGAAATCCAGATTTTGGAAGATGAACACCACAAACTGATTTGGAAATGTCCCAAATGCGGCAATACGGATCAGGATAAAATGAACGTAGCCAGACGCACTTGTGGCTATATCGGCACCCAATTCTGGAACCAGGGGCGGACACAGGAAATAAAGGAACGGGTTATGCATTTATAAGGCGGAAATGATTTTATGAAATACGCAAACATTAAATATTACGATATTGCAAACGGTTTAGGCGTTCGGACAAGCCTATTCGTATCTGGCTGCACCCATCGGTGCAGCGGCTGCTTTAATGAAATTGCCTGGGATTTTAATTATGGAACGGAATTCACGGAGGAAACCATAAAAACCCTTCTGGATTCCTGCCGTCCCAGTTATATCGCTGGCTTATCCCTTTTGGGCGGGGAACCTATGGAACCCTCCAACCAGAGGGCGCTACTTCCCCTTGTCCGCCAGTTTAAGGAACAATATCCAGGGAAAACCATCTGGTGCTATACAGGATATACCTATGAAACCGACTTGGTAAATTCAGACGGCGCGGCTCATTGTGAAGCAACCGAGCCGCTTCTCCAGTGTATTGATATTTTGGTAGATGGGAAATTTGAGCAGGATTTGTATGATATCTCCCTGAAATTCCGTGGAAGCAGGAATCAGCGGATCCTACAGCTCCAAAAGCCCGGATGCCCGGAACTGTATCCCTCTGGCTAACATTACTTAATTTGGATCCGGCTCCCAGCATCTGCTCTCAATAAACAGACGAGTTAGTTCCGGATCCAGCTTTCCTTCCTTTTGGGCCATGGCTTCCAGTACAAAGACCGCCTTTTGGGCAGGCATCCCCGGTTTATAAGGACGATCATCGGCTGTCAGCGCGTCAAAAATGTCCAAGATTGTAACAATTCTGGCTTCTGTAGGAATTGCCTCTTCCGTTAAATGACCAGGGTATCCGCTGCCATTTAAGTATTCATGATGTTTTGCCGCCCATTCCTGTACATGAGAAAATTCGTTGGAAAACTGGATCTGTGAAAGAAGCTTGTCCGTCATTGCCACATGTCCCTCCATAATTTCCCGCTCTTTTTGGGAAAGGGTTCCTTTGGAAATAGACAGCATTGCATATTCTTCTGGTGTTAGCCACTTACAGGTAGCTCCCGTTTCGTCTATGTAGGTCTGATTTGACAGTGCCTTTAGCTCGTTCCTATTTTCTTCTGAAAGAATTCCCGCCGAATTAAGCTCCTTTACCAGATCTTCCGCTTTTTTCGTGCGGCAGCATAGGGATTCCTGTTCCCGGGCAGAAATCCGCCCTGACAACTGGTCAATTTCCCCACGCAGCCGTATTACCTCCATTCGGTGGAAAAACGCAAGGTTTTGTTCCGGAAGCAAGCGGGTGGGCTTATCCATCACCTCAAGGGGAATCACCAGTTTACCAATATCATGGAGCCATATGCTCATTAGCAATTCTTCCCGTCCGGAAGGTGAAAAAGGCGGTTCCTGCCCGGCCTCAATTGCCCGTTTATTTAAGTAATCCAAAAAGCGGTTCCCATATGCTACCATATGCCGGGTATGATTGCCATTATAAGGACTGCGTTCATCTACCGCTGAAGACATAACACGGACAAAGGAATGAAACAATTCTTTGATCTCTTGGATATAATAAACATTCTGTATGGTAATAGCGGCCTGGGATGCCACAGATTCCAGCACTAAAGCCATATCTTCTGAAAACGGCTGAATCGCCCCCGTTTCATCCATAGCATTAATCAATTGCAAAACTCCCAGTTTTTTCCCTTCCCTGCTGCACATGGGAACCGCAAGCATGGACTGTGTATGGTATCCCGTAATCCCATCGTAGCGGATATGCCCCGAAAAATCATACTCCTGGCTATTTTTCACATCCGCCACATGGATAGTGCGCCCCTCCAGCAATGCCAGGGCACACATATTTTCCTTGTTAAGGGGCACTGGCGGCATTTCTGGCTCCTGCCCATCCCCGCCGGAATATATGTTCAGGGTATGGTTGAGCATAATTTTAAAATGCAGCGCATCCTGATCCAGCAAATACAACGTACCTCCGTCACAATTGGCCAATTCCATCACGCAGGTTAAAATCTGTTCTAGCAGCTTATTTAAGTCCCGCTCTGCTGACAACTGCACGCCAACCTTTAAAATCTTACTGATCTCATCTTGTTTCATAATTGAATCACCATTCCTTCCCTCGCAAAACTGCTAATCGAATCCGTTTCCATAGCAAGATGTTCCTGTCGGCTTAAAAATACATCAGTATACTCTTGGCTATAGTGCGTCATCAGAACCCTTTCTGCCTGGGCTTTTCTTCCTAACGCAATTCCTTGTTTCCAGGTGGAGTGCCCCCATCCAAAACGCATATCCTCAGGCGCAAACGTGGCATCCCATATTAGCAGGCTGCTTTTGCAAGAAAAGTCCTCCAATTCATAAGCGTTATCTGGGCTTATTTCACAATCCAGCGCATAGGTCAGCCGCTTCCCGGAGGCTTCTAAACGATAAAGAAGGCTTCCGCCAGGATGGTTTCCCTCCATGGTATCCCCCTTCAGACCGCCTACCCCAAATACCTCTTTTGGGTACAGTTCATGAAAATACAGTTTAGCGGAAAAATCACCAAATCCCTGGGGCCAGAAAGGCGGCCCCATAAGCAGCCCTAACTCCTTTTGGAATCCGGCCCTGCCATATAGGTGGATCTCCGCTTTTGGATTATAAAAAGGCCAAAAAGAAAATAGACCCATGATGTGATCCACATGAAGATGCCCAAGAAGGATGTGCAGTCGCTTAAACCTATCTGCTGTTACCCTATTTCCCAAAGCATGCAGGCCACTGCCCGCATCCAGCACGATCAACTCCTCCTGATACTCTAGTGATGTGCATACTGTATTTCCGCCAAATTTCATATAATCCGCTTCTGGCCTGGGCGCCGAACCGCGAACCCCCCAAACCCTCACCCGCCAGTCCTGTCCCATTTGTTTTCCCTCTTTTCTCCCAATTTTCCTGCCGCGACATTTAGAACCCCTATGTACTGTTCTATAAAATCCCATCCAGCACCAGCACTTCAACCTCTTCTGTTTTCCCTTTCAGTTTAATAGAGCTTCCCAGAGAAGTGGCCCGTATACGGCCTTCCAGTTTGTCCGCAACTTCTCTGGAAATAAAAATTGTACCACCAGGCGCATTGGACTCCAGACGGGACGCTGTGTTTACGGTATCCCCTATGGCCGTATAGTCCATACGTCTGGGAGAGCCAATATTTCCTACCACAGCCTCTCCTATATGAATTCCGATGCCAAAGGAAACCTTTTTTTGGTACTGCTTCTCCAAGGCTTCTGACAAGGCTTTCGAGCCTTCCTTCATGTCCCAGGCCGCCTTTACCGCAAGCATCACATAGTCTTCCTGGGGCAGCGGCGCCCCCCAAAATGCCATAGCGGCGTCACCCACAAACTTATCCAGAGTCCCGCCATTTTTCAGGATGCAGCCGGAAACCAGCGTTAGATATTGATTTAGTATCTCTACCACCAGCTCCGCCCCTAACCCCTCTGACATAGAAGTAAATCCACGCACATCCACAAAAAGCACGGCAATCTCTGTCAGCTTTCCTCCCAGTTCAAGCGCTGCCTTTTTATCTTTTAAAAGCGCTTCTACAATCTCTGGCGCCACGTAGCGCCGAAAAGTATTGGTAATCTGCTTTCTCTCCAATGCCTCCTGTACATAATTTACCGCCAGGCATCCACAGTAACTAACCGTAACCCCTACCGGAACCCAAAGCACATGGAGCAGCCATCCGGCCTGGCATGCTCCCACGCACAGAAGCAGCCATCCTCCACAAAAAGCTGCCCATAACAACACACCTGTCCGCACTCCGCATTGCTTCAATATCACAAGGCTTATCAGCAGAATGAGAAACAGAATCAGGCTCTGAATCAGCGCTGGTACTTCCTGCTTATACGTTCCCCAAAGCAGCGCCTGTATTGCGTTTGCCTGGTATTCAACCCCATACATCGGGCTTGCGTGGTCAGCGGCTGTCATATAGCCATCTTGAAGACCTGCGGCATAAGGGCCAATTAGCACAACCTTTCCATCAAAATCATCGGGGGAACTTTTCCCGGTCAGCACATCTGCCACCGAAATTTCAGCAAAATCTCCAGGAGTACCGCAAAAAGGCAAGTACCAAAATCCATGAGAGTCAACAGGCGGTAAGCTTATTTCCTCCCCCTTGTAAGCTCTTGCCACCGCCAAGGCAAGGGAGGGCACCTGTCTTTTGTCCGGAAGGTTAATGGCCAGCAGATGATGGCGCAAAATACCGTCCGCGTCCAGCATCGCATTAATGTGCCCAAGGCTAACCTGTTCTTTTAATTCCTGATACGGTTCATCAAAGGCAGTCACCATAAATGGATGGAGCGCATACTCTCCTTTGTATTCCACAAGTGAAGTGCCTATTTCCGCCGCGCAGGCTGCCACCACATTATCATACCGCCCGGCTGCTTTTGCCAGTTTCCGGCTTCCCTCCGAATCCGTTTGCCCACTGTACAGCACATCGATTCCAATCACAGCCGGACGGCAGCTTTCCGAATGATTTAACGTTTCCAGTACCTGAGCCATCCTATCCCTTCCCCACCGGGAATAGGGTCCATATGCTTCTAACGCCTTCTGGTCAATGCCCACGATTATAATCTCCCCGTCTGATGCCGCTGGCTGCTGGTATAATGCGTCGGAAACTGCCAGATCCGCCTGTTTTACAACTGGTATCCCAGACAAAAGCGTCAGAATGATTGTCAAAACAAGGGCGCAAAGCACTGCCCAAGCATGCTCCTTTCTCATACGTCAATGTCCTCCCTCCGCTATTGGCGTTCTTCCTTAATGCCACCCAAAATCCCGCTTAACCTATTTTACCAAATATGCAGAAAAAAAGGAATCCTGTCTTGTAAAAAACACAATTAAGAATCCTGTTAGCCTGCTTGAAAAACCATAGCTTCTTTAGTATAATAATTTCATAACAAAACAGGGAAGGATATTAAATTTTATACCTGATTGCGTCTGTTATCCCAATCATAAAATACGTAAAGCAGCAAGCAAAATGGTATGAAATTTGCAGGAACAATTTATGGTTATGAAAAAAAAATACCGTTCTCTTTTTTTTCTGGCTATAGGAGGGCTTTTTTTACTAAATGGCTGCGCAAAGCAGGAAACGCAAATGCCAGAAGAAGAAACTGTCATTCCGTCAATTGCGCTAACTGTTTGGGGCAGCGAAGAAGACGAAGCATTGCTCAAAGAAATTTTTTCTACGTTTCAAGATCACTATCGGGATCAAGCCAATTTTCAAATTACATATCAGGCCCAAAGTGAATCAAGCTGTAAAGACGCTTTGCTGGAGAATCTGGAAGGCGGCGCGGATGTTTTTACCTTTGCAGACGATCAAGTAGCTGCCCTGGCGGCAGCCGGAGCTTTAGAACCCCTTGAACAGGCAGAAAACATCCGTGCCGCAAATCTGCCTGCTTCTGTTTTAGCGGCATCTGTGGGAGATACCCTTTACGCCTATCCACTGACAGCAGATAACGGCTATTTTCTCTATTATAATAAAGAATACTTCTCAGAATCTGATATAAAGAGCCTAAACCGGATGGTGGAAATCGCAGCCGAGCAGGAACGGCTTGTAACCATGGACTGGTCTTCTGCCTGGTACGTTTACTCATTTTTCGGCAATACTGGTCTGGAGGTAGGGGTAAACGACGACGGCCTAACCAACTATTGTACCTGGAACCGTTCAGACGGCCCTATCCGTGGCATAGATGTTGCCCAGGCCATGATGGATCTTGCCGCCAGCCCAGGCTTTGCCAGCCGTACTGATACCGAATTTCTCAAAGGAGTACAGGACGGCTCTGTGATTGCCGGCGTCAGCGGCGTATGGAACGACGTAGCGATCCAGGAAGCTTGGGGTGAACATACAGGCGCGTCCAAACTTCCTTCCTATACCTGCAAGAACCAGCAGGTTCAGATGGCTTCATTTTCCGGCTGCAAGCTGATTGGCGTAAATGCCTATTCTCAGTATCCCCAATGGTCTGCACGCCTTGCGGAGTGGATCAGCAACCAGGATAACCAAACGCTTCGTTTTGAGCGGCGGGGACAGGGGCCTTCAAATATTAATGCTGCAAATTCCCCTGCTGTTCAGGAATCTCCTGCTATCGCGGCATTATTGGCCCAGTCAGAATTCTCCCAGCTTCAGCGGGTAAGTGGAAAATTCTGGGATCCTGTGGCTGCTTTTGCCGAAAGCATGGCTAAGGGAAATCCTTCCGGCACGCCTTTGCAGAATCAACTTGACAAATTGGTAGAAGATGTTACGTCAAGGTAGGAATGGCCGGCAGCCTTAGAAATTATAATTGCTAATTTAGGAGGAAATTATATGAAAAGCAAGCTGACACTGCAGCAGCGTTTGATTCTGCCAATTATCCTGTTAGGATTGATTACGCTGCTGTCAAATATCCTGGCGGTGTTCAGTATTAATAATGTTAATCGCAAAGCAGGCATTATCGTTGATAATTACATGGTCAGCGAAGCGCTTCTGGAGGATATCCGCCATTCGATGATGAACATCCATCGCTTAGCATTATCCCATATTGTAGCCGCGGAACATGCTGCCATGATCCAACTGGTGGGGGAAATCAAAACAGAAGAAGCGAGTTTAGATGAAAAGCTAATCGATTATGAGTACTATGTGACGGAACATGATATGGAAACGTACCAGTCACTTCTGGAAGCATACGACTCATTCAAACATTCCCTGGTTTTTCTGGTCTGTGCCAGCGCAGACAGCAAAACCCAGCAGGCATATGCCATGGCAAATGGCGATGTAGCTTCTTTCAGCGAACAAGCGGAAGCCCATATTGACTCCCTCTATGCTTCTGTAAGCGCACAGGCAGAAACTGCCCGCAGCCGGCTTTTTGTCGTATACGCAATTTCCCTGATTACCAGCGCTGCCACCTTAACCGCCGGGATTTTTCTGGTAATGGCCGCTTTCCGTATGATCAAAAACTATGTGATTGCTCCTATCCGAAATGCTGTGAGCACGCTGCAGATCAGTTCCGGACGCTTAAGTGGCGTAGTAAGCGAAGTCCGCGGCAGAACCCGCACTTCCCATGACAGCGTAGGAAAACTATCCGGTCTGACAGATGAGCTTTCCGCCGCCTTTGAAGAGATTGCCAGCAATGCCTCTGCTATCCGTGACAATGCTTCTGTCACACAAAACGACGCAAATTGTATGGCTATGGAATGCAAAACAATCACAGCGTATTCTGTAGAAATGCGCAAGCGGGCCCAGGATATGGAATACTCCGCTCAGAAAAGCAAAGATGCTATCCATGCCAAGACCGAAGAAATTATGTCTGTGCTAAACGAAGCCATCGAGAAAAGCAAAAGCGTCAACCAGATTAACAGCTTAACAAAAGATATTCTTTCGATTTCTTCTTCCACCGATCTGATTGCCATCAATGCCTCCATCGAGGCAGCCAGAGCCGGCGAAGCAGGGAAAGGATTTGCTGTTGTAGCACAGGAAGTCCGCCATTTGGCCGACTCCTGTGCGGAAACTGCCGGACACATCCAAGAAGTTAGCACCGTGGTTACAAGCGCGGTTGATTATCTCTCCAAAAGCGCCCAAGAGCTGGTGGATTATCTTGGAACAAATATCCTGGCACAATTTGAACTGTCTGTCCAGTCCGGACAGCAATACCGGAAAGATGCTGCCTACATTGAAGATTCCATGGAAGCCTTTAACATCCGATCGGATCGGCTGCGAACCGCTATGGATGAAATCGCCGGAGCCATCTCCAGCATTTCCGCAGCAATTGACGGAGCGTTGCCTGATGTAACCGGCACCGCAAGCAGCACACATATTCTGGCAGAAGACATGTCAGGCATTACTGCCCGTATGGATACCAATCAGGAAATTGTAGGTGAGTTGCGGAAACAAATGGATATATTTTCTAATTTATAGCAAACTGGCCTGACTTGTTTATTTTACTTCAGCACTTCCCTCAAAAGCGCCAGCAGCTTTGGAATATCAATTGGCTTTGCGATATGACCATTCATCCCTGCGTTAAATGCTGCCTTTTCATCTTCATCAAACGCATTGGCCGTCATAGCGATAATCGGAATATCGGAAATCCCCGGTTTGCTCAGTGCTCGGATCTGCCTGGTGGCTTCATAGCCATCCATAATCGGCATCTGAATATCCATCAGGATCAGATCATACTGGCCGGGCGATGTGATTTTCATCTTCTCTACCGCAATGGCGCCGTCGTCTGCCACATCAATAACAAATCCCGCTTCCTGCAAAATCTCTACGGCAATTTCCTGGTTCAGTTCATTGTCCTCCACCAGAAAAATTCGTTTGCCAGTAAAGGAAGTTTCTTCTTCTCCACCCTCATCTTCCGTATTTTGAATGATAAACGGCGATTCCAAAATCTCCCTAAGCTCAGATAAGAAGATAGGCTTTGAGCAAAAGGCGGTAACTCCCGCATCTCTGGCCTCCTCTTCAATATCGGACCAGTCATATGCTGTCAGGATAATAATCGTTTTTTCTTCTCCGATGATCCCCCGGATCCGTCTTACCACCTCGATCCCATTCATATCTGGCATTAGCCAGTCTATAATATATACCGCATATTCATCATTTTGCTCTTCCGCAAGCTTCGTGCGGAGCACAGCTTCTTTCCCGGATGTGGTCCAGTCCGGACGCATCCCAATGATGGATAACATTTTCGTAACGCTGGAACAAGTGTTAAAGTCATCATCAACCACCAGCGCCCTCAGTCCTTTTAGCTCCGGAATCACCTCCTGCCTTACCGGGCCAAAGCAAACCCGAAACAGCAGTTCTACTGTAAAGGTAGTTCCTTTTCCTTCCTGGCTGATAACAGTAATCTTACCATCCATCATATCCACAATATTCTTGGTAATTGCCATTCCAAGACCCGTTCCCTGGATTCCGCTGACGGTACTTGTCTGCTCACGTTCAAATGGTTCAAAAACATGCTGGATAAATTCTTGACTCATACCGATTCCGGTATCTTTTACTTGGAATTCATAGGATGCATAGCCTTCCTGTGCCGCTCCTTTTTGCAGCACACGAACCCCCACCATCCCTCCAGGGCTTGTAAACTTCATGGCATTGCTCAAAAGGTTCAGCAAAACCTGGTTCAGCCTTAACTTATCGCAAAAAACATGTTCATTTACCACATCGGCTGTATCAATATAAAAATCCAACTGTTTTGACGCAATATCTGCCTGAACAATTGTTTTCAAATCATGCATGATTTCCGGAAGGGACGTTTCCTTTTCTTCTATTTTTACTTTTCCGCTTTCAATACGGCTCATATCCAGCACATCATTAATCAGGCTTAACAAATGGTTGCTGGAGGTGGTAATCTTTGCCAGGTAATCCTGAACCTGTTCGGAATTGTCAATATGAGCCGCCGCAAGAGATGTAAACCCAATGATCGCATTCATCGGTGTACGGATATCATGTGACATATTGTTAAGAAATGTGGTTTTCGCTTTATTGGCATGCTGCGCCGCAGCCAGGGCATCCTGAAGATCCACCGTCTGCTTCTCCAAAAGCTCCTCCATTTTTTTCTCGTCATCAATGTCAACAAAAAGTCCCACAAACAATATGGGCGAACCGTCTGGACGCCTTGATAATCTTCCAGCCGCATGGAACCATCTCCACCCCTTATGTTTAGTTTGAAGATGATACTCCACATCATAGGTCTTCTGGCCGGTATAGTCATTTACCGTATCCCAGTATTCTTGCATAACCCGTTCCTTGTCTTCCGCATGCAGCAGGTTAGACCAGGATTCCAGCACATTTGGAAAGTCCTCTTCCCCTTCATATCCTAACATTTTCCGGAAAACTTCGGACCAGCTACAAGAAACCATTTCCCCATTCTCATTAAATTCCATGCTCCAGCGGCCAGATCCCATGGCCGCATGGATATTTTCCATGGCAGTCTGCTCCCTCTCAACCTGGGAAAAAGCAATTCGGAGCCGATCTCTATCTGCTATTTCCTGCTCCAGAACAAATTTCGCATTCTTCTTGGACTGATCAATCAGTACAAAAAATACCAAAAACATTACAAACACCATAATAATGATTTGGATTCTGCTTCGGTTCATCATACGTGAGCTAACCGAACTGATTTGCTGGCTGATTACATTATCCCGAACCAGGATCGTCAGCATCCAGTTTGTGCCCTCTACCGGAATATAGCACAGCTCCTCCCGATAGCCCTGATAATTAAACGATACCTGCCCTTGTTTGCCATTTGCAAAATCATCCTTCATCTGCTCAACACTGTAGCCCTTATCCAGCTTGGCCTCAGAGAGTGCGGAAAGGACATTTTTTCCAGCGCTAAGATAGCCAAAGGCATCATTGGTCAGGCTCTCACCATTCCGGTAATAGAGATTGCAATACGTTTCGCTGCCACTGGCTTGTATGGTAAGGGAGCTTAACATTTCATTAATATCGATCTGAATAAAGCATACTTTTATCTGTGCTCCCTGAAAGGCAAGACCATCTACAGGAATCGCAAGAATTACTTGCTTCTTTGCCCCGTAAAGGTTTAATGTGTGGATAACTGGCTCCCTAAGTCCCTCAGAAAGAAAGCCATACCGGCTAAGGCCTGATACTGTGTTGTGTTCGGTGTAAACAATTCCATTTTCATCTACCAGAGCAAACTTATCCACCCCATAAAGCCTTTTCACTTTTCCCAGAAACCGGCGCAGGGTTTCCTGGGACTCCAAATCAGAATCCTCCAGTACCTCCAGCGCATTCTTCATATAGTCAATATTAATTTTCAAATCTTCGCTAACGACCTGTGCCCTACGCCCTGCCAGTTCTTCCAGATAAAATTCGCTGACTCTGTTAACCGCCTGGCTTGTTCCGATTTTCGCACCGCTTGATACCCAGATTGTTGTAATTAAAAGAATCAGGGCAATCACTATGCCGCCCCATATGGCAGACGTGATGGTCTGCCTTTTCTGTTTTTCGTTTAAACCTGTTTGCCGTGATTGAACCATAGTTGTCCTCATCATTCTCAGTCAATTTCACCATATAGGGTCCGAAGCATAGCCGATGCTCCATCCTGGTAAATAATCGTGGTAATTTCCTCTGTTTTTTCTGGATATGCCTCCCCCGGCAAATGCCCGTCCGCAATCTTAACCGCTACCTGTACCGTGTCGAATCCAATAGAATAGCAGTCTTGAACACCCAGGGCATAAATAACCCCATCTCTCAGATACCGAAGCGCTTCCTGATCATGATCCATCCCTACAATCACGATTTCTTCCATATGTCCGGCTTCCACTACAGCCCTTGCCGCCCCAACCGGATTGCTCATATTACAACATATAATCCCAGAAAGATCACTATGCCTGGCCAGAAATCCCTTGGTAAATTCGTAGGCTTTATCCACGGAATCTTCATCATAGGCAATTTCCGCAATCTCCATATCCGGATATTTCGCAATTACATCCTGTACGCCTAGCGCCCTGTCTTCATGGCACGGCGCTCCCCTTGTTCCCACTAAAACCGCAACTTCTCCACAATAACCCAGCTTTTCGCAGATAGCTTCCGTAAGGGCAACGCCGTCTTCATAATTATGCGTATTCCCCACATACGCAATCCGGTTGCACCCATCCTCTTTTGCCGCGTCTGAACTGGAAAACGTCATAACCTTCTGGCCATTTGCCACCAGCCTGTTGATTTCAGGAGTAACCAGTTCCACATCTGCTACATCTACGCCAATCACGTCAAAATTTCGGAAAGACGCTTCAGACAAGCGCTTAATCTGATCCTGGGCTGAAGCATAATTGGGAGCGAGATATTCATAATTGATCACTATGCCCATTTCCTCATACAGCTTTGCCGCGTCTTCAATCCCCAAAGCAACCGCGTCCCACCAAGGGTGAATCATCTTATACGTAAAGTAAAAATTATATTCCTTTTTTGAAGGCTGGTATTCATCCAGCTCCCGTTCAAAATTAACGGCTTTTGCGGAAGATTCTGGAAGGCTTTCTGTTGACTCCTGGAATAGAGTTTCATTATCAGAAGCTGCCATTTCTTCTTGTTTACGTCCGCATCCTGACAGTCCAACTCCCTGTCCACAAATTGCCGCTACCAATACAGCAAAAATAAGAACCCTTCTTTTTTGTTTCCTTTTTCCCTTTTTCTCTACATGTGTTCCCTTAAGCACGGCTTCACCGTCCTCCCTCATAAATATAATTATAATTTATGTAATATCACGTTCTGTCCATTCTGTTTTCGCTTACCTTCCATCAGTATAACACAGCCTTCTTTTTTTTGAAATAGAAAGAAGGCCTTAGCACCCTGATTTTTAACCATTGGCGCGCCAGCCTTCTATCTTCAGCCTGATTATTGCAGTTTTTCCCGAATCACCCCATAGGGGTGCCTACTTCTATCAAATTTCCGTCTGGATCGTAAAAACGGATTACCTTCTGTCCCCATGAGTGTTTTGTCAACTGGTTCACATATTCAATGGGTTCCTGGTAGTTTTCCAGCTTTTTTACAAAAGCTTCAATATTTGGCTCCTCAAAGTATAATTCCGAACAATTGTTCTTTGGAATTACCGTTCCTTTTGTAAAGTTTTCCCATATCGCCCTGTCCTGAAGAACCAGGCCCTCGGTCATAATAACATTCCCATCCTGGTCAAGTATCACATGCAATCCAAACAGTTCCTGGTAGAATGCGATTGACCGTTTCATGTCGTTAACTACAATCAGTATATTTTTCAGCTTCATCTTAAATACCATTCTCCTTCTTTTTCTTCCTATATATACCCACAGGCAACACTGTCTTCAACTGATATTACTTCTCCTTTTCCAGAAATCATTTTTCTGAAAACTGTATTCAACGCTGTCCAGTCTTTGTTGTGGTCATCTGGGAGCGCATTCGCTATTTCCTTTTGCTTAGCAGTTTCTGTTTCAATAAAAGAGCGGATCACAGGCATGTTAGGATTTTCTTCTCCTTCAGTTGTTTTTTTCTTAAACTCAAGCAATTTGTCGATAGCGGTTTTAAGCTCCTGTGGCATGTTCCGTTTCAGGAGATCAGCAAATAAGACCGGCGGCGCTATGTGATGCTGCTCGATATACTGCGCCGCAAGTAGTGGACGAAGCGCATAGAAATACTTCTTATACTGAACAGTATCACTAAGCAGATATCCCTGGAGGGTACTGTTTGCGGTTCCATAATAGTGATAAACTGCCGCTTTCTCTGAAAAGTACTGCTTTGAAACCTTCCGGATCGTTTGCCAATCATCCGTTGTCCGATACACAATTGGAGAATTGCTCCATTCAAAAAGCGTAGCATTTCCCTTTGCGAACTGCCGCAACGCTTTCTTCAAATCCCAACCATTGATATCAAATATTTCATCCAACTGCCACTCGATCACATCCCTTGGTTCATCGAGCCGAAGATAGTCCTCCCCCGGTCTTACATATACAAACCGCACATCATAGTCACTGTCAGGAGATGCGAATCCCCACGCCCTGCTTCCCGACTCAACGGCATGAAGTATCCGCACGCCCTCTGTTTTTTCTATCTCATCAAGCTTTTCCCTGATTTCCTTTTCAATTTCTCTCATAAGAGTTCTCCTGTCACCGCATACCAGTTTACGCGCTCCACAAAGCATTCCACAGCCTTTCTGTCCGGTTTATCCGGAAGCATGGTCTTTCCCGCTGCCTCATCAAGCTTTCGCTCGTATTCTTCAAGTAGTTCGTAAAATTCCGGGGAAAATGTCCCGTCAGCTAACATGTAATCGCCCCGCCGTATAGCCAATAGAACCGGCAGATCATTGGTTCTGTGGGTAATGATCTCGCCTTTCTCCAATATATCTATCGCCATCATAAAAAGCCGGATAAGGTGCATCGCATGCTTGTTCAGATGATTGTTGTCCTTCTTTTTGTTACGTTTTCCGATTTTGTCATAGTCACGCACTACTGTGCGCATTGTTCCCCACAGCTCCGTATAATCCCGCAACGGGAAATGCTTATAGTCAGCATCCACAAAGATTTCTGTGTCCAGCTCAGGCTTTTCCGCTTTATCGATATAAAGTCTTATACTCCCGGCATCTTTCCCGGAATATCTGCGGTTAAGGTCATCCAGCGCATTCATGACAGACTTCAGGATATGCTTCTCCTTATCACTTTGAGAAAGCGTATCTCTGGCTATCGCGTTCTGCAGGCGCCTGAGCTGCGCGTCCGCATATCCACCGAAGGATTTGATCGCCCGCTTGGAAAGAAACATTCTGCTATTATCAATAAGTTCCTGTCCCAGCTCTGATTTTATCAGATGTTGATCCTCATCAAGTCCCAGCATCTCACATATGTTCGGATTACATTCCATCAGCAATTTCACAAGCTTGTTAAAGCCATAAATGACCGTATCGGTCTTATCGTCCTCATACTGTTCGAATTCTGTAAGTCCAATCAGATCGGATGGTAGCTGTAACGCAACGCCCCGAACGTCAATATCGCTTCCTTCATTATTCGTACCGTAAGCATAGCTTCCTCCAATACCTAAAAACATGATCCGGTTTCCGAAACGTTTATGATTCCGGATAAAACTATATTCTGTTGTCTGTAAAAGTGTTTTGAAATCCATATTCATACCTTTCAAATTTACATGAATTGTGCTATCTGGTGATTTTGGGGACAAAAGTACAATCGTTTCCATATGTCTAACACTGTTAAACCAACTTGTCTTATCTTTATTCTTTTAAAGCAGCCGTATTGATAAGGTATTCTTTGGAACGTTCCTCTATCGTAAAGCGCTCCTGTTACAGATTTTCGTAAGATACCAACTGGCTTATCGGAATACGCATCTTTGAATAGCGTTCCGGATCAGCGGCTTCTCCATCCGAATAACCAACTGCAAGAATATTGACAGGTTCCAGATTGTCAGGAAGCCCAAATTCCCTGCTGATAACATCCGGCTTAAAATAGCAAATCCATACAGAGCCAAGACCCAACTCTGTAGCCTGAAGCATCATGTGGTCTGTCAGAATGGAGGTATCAATGTCGCCTGTCTGCTTTTTATCAAACGGACGCACCCACGCTTTTTCATGGTCGGCGCAGACGATAATTGCCAGCGGCGCGCCATAAAGGTTTGCCGCCTGTCCTATTTTCGCAAGCCCTTCTTCACTTTGCACCACAATCAGATGCACAGGCTGGAGGTTCGCGGCGGTTGGAGCTACATGGGCAGCTTCCAAAATCTTATCCAGCTTTTCCTTTTCCACAGCCTGATTGGTGTAACTGCGCACAGAGAAACGCTGTTTTGCAATGCTTAAAAAGTCCATAGTATCAAATCCTTTCTTATGTTATATTTAGTATGCCAAACCAACTGACAACTTTATTGTAACGCTAAAATACAATTTAGCAAGAATGCACTTTTTTGATAGATGCTTTCAAACATGATAACATCCTTGCAGTTAGGAGATCCAAAATGAAAATGGAACAAGAACAATTATTCGCTTACTGCTTTCAGAAAAAGTATAATACCCGCACTGAACGCCATGTGCGATTGTGGAACAGCATATTGGGACAGATTGGACATACAGCCTGTATGCTGCCCTTCCCAAAGCAAAAAATAATGATTTTGCAAATGAGCCTTACGGCGAAAAAAGAACCTGCACAGCAAAACGTAAAACAGCTATGCGGGTTCTTTTATTGATCTAAATCTGTAACTGCCTGATATAATTACAAGGTCCGGTAAAATCAGCCTGCGGATTTTTCTGTAAAATCTGCTCCATGATTATAACATTTCGGGGCTCAATCGCATTGCGGCCCTACTGCTGGCCAGGCCTTTGCAGACAGGATTTGCACCTGTTAGGTTAATTGCTCTTTGCCGGGCGCGCAACTGGAAGTTCTCAATCTTTACTGACCTGTCTGCAAAGACTTCCATCTCTCTAAGCGCAAAGCGGTTATCCTTCGAACCTACTTCATAAAAATATACCACGGGCATATCATCAGATTCATATTCCATAAATAGCTGTATCTACTCAATACCACTTTCCATTGGCAAGCACCTCTCTATCATATTCCGATTTTTCGTTCTGTTTATCTGCCTGATAAGCCAAAATCAAAAGAGGGCTTCAAAAATCTTAACTGTTTCTTCTGACATGCGTCGAGTAGCAGTAAGGCTCATGGACAGCACATTTCCGGCCTTATCCAGACGGACAGGTTTCTCCTTGCTCTTTGGATAACCGAAGCGCAATAGAGATATCGCCTCATCGGGCATGAGCCGAGGTTCGATGCTACTGCCGTCCTCCCCCCAAACGGCCCACTCAGAACAACAATTAAAGGGCTCTTGGTGCTTTGTATGAGGCTTGTCCGACTCAATCATCAGCGTCATTCCATCGGGAATAGCTTCTGCGCAATTAAAGCTTTTCCCCTTTGCCCAGTAGAACGTGTCCTTTTTCTTTACAACAATTCCCTCTGGAATCAGCGCACCGTATTCGCGCCCCAGTTCCCGCATACAGTAATCAAAGGCGCGCTCCCTGTGGGTCACTGGCAACCTGGCCATAACATAGAGCTTCTTTTTTATCAGGGTAACAGGAAACACCACATCCCCAACCTTAACAGAAACAATAGAGGGCATTCGGGAATGAATACTGCCAAACACCACCTTGATTGGCCCCCTATCTCCTGTTTTTTTCAGTTCCCGCACCCAATCCTGGGGCCAATAAACAATGTAATGCGCCATCTGTTTCTCCTTGTAGAATTTATATAAAAAATACCGATTTAACGTTCTTATTATATCATGGAGAGCTCTGCGTTTCAATCTTAAACGATACTGCACGCCGAAGAAATTTGCAGGAACCCCCATACCCCGCTGAGGCGCCACCATGAATGAACGGGGTTTTCTTTAAAAATCCAGGAGATGCACAGAAAACGGGAATGAAAGATGTCACTTCGTGCTCCCGTAATCCTCAAAAATATTCAAAATCCGCCCAAATCGGGCTACTTTTTCATATATATCTTTTACCTTTTAATGTCCCAATTCCCGTCTATTTCTAAAAGTTCAGGGATGCCAAATGCGCCCGCCAGACTTTCATGATTGATGGAGCGTCCGCAGCCGGGCGCATGAAGGTTTACTTGTAGATTTTAGGGTATATGCACAGTTTGGTGCTTTTTCTACTATATCATTTGTAACTGGCATGCTAACAGGAATCGCACATCCTAAACCCAAAATAAGAATTGTTTCTATTGGCATAATAGCGTTAAAAAACTTTAGTGTTTTTTGGAGTGAAAAATAAAGATACTCCCATAAATACAAAACATATCTCAAAAGCAAACACTGCTTTTGATACCAAAGCAAACAAAAAAATATGTTCGCAATGCCAGCTATAATAAAACAAACAATCAGGTTGATTTTATAGGGGGAAAAATCGGAATTTTGTTATCTTCCCCATAAGGAAAACAACCAGTAAAAGGACAATAAGCACAATAATAAAAACCGTTAATATATATTACAGCCAAAGATAAATTCATATAAGGTGTAACTGTTCTGATATGTCCAAAAGTGCTGTCTTTCATCCCCAAAGGATTAAAAAGTATAATATTTCGCTGCCTGTTCCATCGTCATACCACTGATACTTTCAATTATATTTTGTGGGTAAATATGCCCCACTCCAGAATAAGTAAATTTCTCACCAGGATTTGAATATAATTTCTTGTCAATGCCTAATTCAAAAAAGCAGAAAAACCCGCCGTATGACATAATAATTGTTTTAAAGTTATACCATATAATCTTTTATCATTGGTAAGCAGAGCAGATTCTAAGAAAGATGCGATTTTATCTTCAAGATTAAGTTTTCACTCATCAGCTAACTTTAAAGCGAATAGGCACTAAGCACCTTACCATTGGAAAATTCCTTTCAGGAAAATCAAATATGGGATATCTGTCCTGGCGGTGGTTTCTGGCGTAATGATGAATATATAGCATTAAGTAAAAATTACAAATATTCAGACACAGTAACTTTAGAACATATTTCCATTATTTCAAAAAACGAAATTACTACTTATTATTTGTGAAATACTTATTTTACGGTCAAAACATTGACTGCTGAAGCCATGGAAACAGGATTTAAGCTAAGTGGTCTATCTAGTGATGCTGCAGGAAATAATTACAGAAAAAATAGCGCAACCATCGCTATTCTATTAGAAAAATAAAACGGATCACAGGCTATCCCTACTCGCTCTAATCTGACTAAAGGATTATAGCACGTTATGTCGAATAATGCACTAAATATGAAATTAGAGGAAATGATTAAATATTAAAAATTCAATCAAATTTTTATCTTATTTTGGCAGTGTAAAATAGTTTGTATATTTGGAAAAAAATGGATACTTTTTGGTAAGAATTCAGATATGACAATTCTTATCGAAAAGGAGTATTTTTAT
>CAJUTC010000048.1 GCA_910589195.1 uncultured Lachnospiraceae bacterium | reverse complement strand
GTATGCCTCTAAAATTTCGTCATATTTTTTAGGGGGTGTCTGAACTGTTACAGCTTTTGGATCTAAGCCGCAAAGGTTCTCCTTAATTAGCTTGACAAATAACTCTATTTTTTATATAATACGACTATTATTCGCTCGGAGGGTATATTACTAAGTGGAAGTAATGTGCTGGATAAGGCGCAGACTGAAAAGTCTGTTCTTTATCCAGCTTTTTTATTTTAAAAGACCTGCCGCCGAATAAACGGCATAAATTCAGGGATGCCAAATGCGCCCGCCGGACTTTCATGGGTGGTGGTGCATCCGCATCCGGGCGCATGAAGGTTTACTTTGGAAAGGAAAAAGAAATCATGTGAGGAAGGAAACATTATGGATTTGCTTACAAATAAAATAAAACCAATGTATTTTAAATATCTGGCTGCGGCATTCGTAAGCGCGCTGATTTCGTCCATTTATGGTGCGGTGGATATGGCGATGGTCGGACAGTATCAGGGACCAAAAGGCACAGCTGCGCTGGCCGTGGTTGCCCCTGTCTGGAATATCATATATAGCCTGGGCCTGCTTATGGGAATTGGAGGTTCTGTACTTTTTACTACATTGCGAGGAGAATCCGAACAGAATCAGAAAAAATCTAATGAATACTTTACTGCGGCGATGATTGGGGCAGCAGTTTTAGCTGCTCTTACATGGCTGGCAGTGATCTTTTTTGACGTGGAGCTATTGCGGCTGTTCGGAGCAGAGGAAACACTGCTCCCTCTGGCAAGGAATTATTTGCTTCCGATTAAATTTGTAGTGCCAAGTTTCTTGTTTACACAGCTTATTTCAGCCTTTCTGCGTAATGACGGGAATCCTGCACTTGCTACGAAGGCAGTGTTATTTGGCGGAATCTTTAACATATTTGGAGATTACTTCTTTGTATTTATATTGAAAATGGAAATCATGGGAGCAGGACTTGCAACCGCCATGGGATCTGTTTTTTCTCTGCTGGTAATGCTGACACATTTCCGCAGTAGAAAAAATACTTTAAGGTTTGTGAAACCTGTGCGATTATTTTTCATTCTGAAGTCAATTTGTATCACCGGATTTTCCACCTTTTTTATTGATGTGGCAATGGGAATTCTTACAATGCTGTTTAACAGACAAATTTTAAAATACTTAGGAACGGATGCGTTGGCAGTCTACGGTATTATCATCAATATCAGCACATTTGTCCAATGCTGTGCCTACAGTATCGGGCAGGCATCCCAGCCAATACTCTCTGCGAATTTTGGCGTTGGAAAAGGGAAACGTATTGTACAGATTTTGAAATACGCATTAGGAACAGCAGCAGTGTTTGGAGTTGTTTGGACGGCACTTGCTGTTTTTATTCCCAATTTTTTCGTTCGTATTTTTATGACGCCAACAGAGGAAATACTGGCCATTGCTCCAAGTATTATTTGCAGTTATGGCATTTCTTTCCTGCTGCTTCCGTTTAATATTTTTTCTACTTATTATTTTCAGGCGCTGATGAAACCAATGGCTTCTTTCATTATTTCTGTTGCCAGGGGCGCTGTGGTCAGCGGGATGTTAATCTGCATCCTTCCTGCTGTGGCAGGAGCAAATGCAGTTTGGTTCGCAATGCCGATTACGGAATTTCTGGCTGCGGTTTATGTGACTCTGAAAATAATACAATATACGAAATCGCTGTCTTTTGGAGAAATGGTGAAATAAAAAGTGTATGCAACAAAATAGTAAGGATGTGGTTATTGAACCGTCATCGCTTTCTATCCATCACCTTACAAAACACCACTGCCGCCAGCGTACTTGCCATGGTTGCCGCAATCGCAGGCCCCACAATCGCCGCCGGGTTGCTGCTTCCATATTGGCTCCGGTAAGCAATAATATTAACCGGTATTAACTGTAAGGAGGAAATATTTAAAATCAGGAAGGTACACATTTCATTGCCGGCTGTCCCTTTTGGCAGCGCAGTTCGCCCCTTTTCGCCGACTTTTCTATGACTTGCGAAATCCTTATTACTCTTATCTTCTTTCCAGTTCCTTTCTTTTTCCCGCCTTTCCTCTTCCAGCTTCTCCAGTTCCCGAAAGGCCGCCAGTCCGGCAGGCGTTGCGGCAGAGCCCAATCCGAAACAATTGGCTATCATATTCACTGCCATATATTTTACCGCCAGGCTTTTCTTATCTAATCTGGGAAATAAAAACCCCATAACCGGATCCATCTTTGCGGCCAGCCAATCTACCAGGCCTGAGCGTTGTCCGATTTCCATAATCCCACTCCAAAAGGCCAGCACTCCCAGCATGGTAATTCCCAATGTTACAGCGTCTTTTGCCCCATCTAATATTCCCATGGTTACCGCGTCCAGCCTCCCATGGAATGCTGCCCATCCTACACCAAGTAAAATCATTCCAGACCATAAATAATTTAACATATAAACTCTGCCAATCTGCTTTTTATCTGCCTTTCTCTAATTTATAAGCAAACAGCAAGGCCATATTCCTGTTACTTATATACAAACAGGAATTTGCCCTTGCTGTTCGCTTTTTATTTGAAATGAATCATTAACGTTTTTTCTGTTTTATATTTTGTTGGGGTAGGATAACGATACCATTTTGATTAAAAAAATTTATCTGGTATCGTATCCATGCCCTTTTTATATGACAAAAAGGAGCGTTGCCGGGTACTTATTCGCCGGATGGCCGCAGCATAGAGCGTAACCGAAGAATTGAAACGCCAGTCGCAGTGGGAATGGAGCAGCGTCATAAATAGCATCGTCAGTCGAGCTAAGGAGATTATCTGTGGCGAATTGATATATAATCAACATCTCTCTCCCTTTGTGTTGACAGAAAAACGAAAGCACCAGAGGACACCCTGCTGTGCAGTGTTCTCTGGTGCTTCCTACACGATTGGGGAGAGCTCCTTTCATTTCATGGGTTTTATAGTAAAGATGGACGATATAGAAAACGAAATCGCAAATTTGTATAAAGTATGACTCCACAGAATCTTTTTCCAAAATGTCCTCAATCAGGCTATGGATTGGTTGATTGGTATACCCGAAGGAAAATTTTGACTGTATGGGATTATATGCGCGAATTGCACGTGCTGTATGCCTTATAGGAGGCAGTCGTCCCTGGTCAGTGATAATCAGATAATTCACTGCCCGTTGCTATCATTTTCAATGCGCTGGATATTGTATTTCAATGCATTTTCGAGCACATGATAGTTCTGGTTTCGAAAGTGGGTTTTGTCGATAATCACATTGACAATTTTAGCGTCAAGGTTAGATATACATATGGTAAAAGCCTTTACTATTTCTTGCTTCTGCTCAGGAAACCAGCCATATTTTCTGTATGGATCTTTATCGGACAGAAGATGCTTTGTGTGCAATTCCTCTGAGATATGAAAGCCGAACTGTTCTTTCAATGATTTCCTACATTCACGGATTTTATTGAAGTTGCTTTGCCATTTCTCGGTGCTCATATATAGATTGGTGAAACAAAAAATTCACTGGAAGCAGTAGTAACACCATCATCACCAGTTTCATCAAAATATGCAATATATGTATCCATTCTCTACTTCCTTTCAAGGGGACTTACAATTCAATTTGCTACACTCTTGCACTCGGAAATGTACATAAAATAGCGTTGGTAACTTTGCAACATAAAATATCTGCCATGCTGTTCCATAAAAGTGTAATCAGAATTTCCTTGCTCATCAGCGGGAAGCATAATGCTGCTTTTCAACAATAGCTCTATTGTCCATTTATAACCATGATTGTAAGTGTTTCCGCTCTCTTTGCTGTTTATGAGCAATAAGGAATTTCAAGGTGAGTTTCCACAGGCTCATTTGAACCGTAGCCAGCGTGAAACGCCGTTCAGAACTTTATACGTGAACAGCATGGGTGGTTTGGGTATGCGGTGGAGCTGCTGGATGCATTGAAATTCAAACAGGAGATTGAAGCGGACCGGCAAGGGTCGTCGGGTCTATCTCAAGGATATTCTCGAGGATCGTGTAGGTAATGATGGTATTTTGAACACCGAGGCTGGTAGTGAAATAGCTACATTACCTACACAGTCGCCCCTGATGGGCAGGAAGGGACATGGCAATATGGGGAACAAGGCTGGACTGTGTTCGGCTATTATGTCGATGACGACGTTTCGGGTACAACCTTTTTGCAACTGGATATAGATTTTTTCCAGTGGGATATAGGAATCGAGATAACGAATCCTTTTATTCCGCTTTTGGATATTCATTACAGAGTAGGCGGTAAGGCGGCTCATCCTCTTCAATTTCAGGGAAACGGCCAATCGGCTCATAAAACCGGTTATCATTTTCATCGTCATTGCACATAGATACTTCCCCTAGCAGTACTGGTCCGGTTCCCGGCTCCAGTTCAAAATCATGATACATATTTTGGAATACTGTAATACTTTCTCCCGGCGTCAGCTTAATCTGAGTTCCTGCCGGAACGGTAAAGACCCGCCCATCGCAATGAACGGTTACATCCGTATCAGCAAATCCTCCTTCCGGCGTGGAGTTATATACACGGATTAATACATTGCCGCCACCCCGGTTAATAATATCCTCCATTTTATACCAATGAAAATGCATGGGAGCCATCTGCCCTTCTTTGATATAAAGAAGCTTTTCTGCATAGGTCTTAGGATACTGGTTTGTTTTTTTAGGATTTCCATTTCTTAATGTAATCAAAGAAAAACCAATTTCATGAAACCGTCCTAAACCGTAATCGGTAATATCCCAGCCAAGCATATTATCACGCACCTCATCATACTCATGGTCTTTTTCCTCCCACTCTTCTGGCGTAAAATTGCAGAAGGGTGGCAAGGCAAACCGATATTTCTGGATCATTGCTTCCATTTCCTTTAATGCCTGATTAATTTCTGAACGTTTCATCTTAACTTTCCTCCATTCTCCTTTTGGTCACGAACTTTTTATGCCAGAAAAACTTATTATATAAAACTGCGGCCTTACTTGATCTATTATAGAAAGCCATTGGTCTTCTTGATCTATTGGGAATCCATACAAAAATCAAACATATGTTTTTTATGTTTATGTTCTCTTATCTTTGATAGGTATAATCCTATCAAAATTATACCACTATCTCTTAATTAATCCAATATTTTTACCACAAGAGTACATCATTTCCTTTCCGTTTCCATACAGTTTTCATAAAATAAGAATCCCCATAAATAATACGAATCCTATTAGCGTGTCCTGAATCCAGGATGCCCCGGACATTTAATTAGCAAAACAAACTTTTTGAAACAGATATTTTGAAGCAAACATTTCAATCATTTTTCTATGATTGACAAAATCAAATTCTCATTTTATACTATCCATATGGTAAAAGCACATGAAGTGTTTTTCATCGGCCCAAGCCGGTTATCTTTTATCCTTTAACTTGTTTATTCCCATACATAAAACCAGTAGCCAAGTAGGCTGCTTAGTCTGTCAGAAGTGCAGGCTGGGCAGCCTTTTCGTATGCAAATATGGAAACATTACTTTATTATTTTTGTAAGAGGCAATCGCAAATCTTCCTTAAAAGATACAAAGGTTAGTCAAACCAGACAAAATAAAAGCAAATATCACCATATCAGAGTCCGTTGCTTCCTGATTTGGCCAGATCCGTCACGCCGGGAGAACGTTTCGCAATTGCCCAATTTTCATAAAATCGAAAGGAGAAACCGATTATGAAACAATCACTGCTTTTACTTCTTACCTGCATTCTGCTACTTTTTAGCGGCTGTGGCAACAGCAAACTTGCAGAATCCACGTCTGATAGCAACTCTTCCATACCTACAGACAACGCAGCCGCAAATTCCCGGATTATAACGGACTCCTTAGGACGTGATGTTACGATCCCTTCTGAAGTAGAACAAATCGTATGTGTGGGTGTGGGCGCTTTGCGCTATACCTGTTATATGGAAGCTGCTGACCGGGTAGTGGGGATAGAAGATTATGAAGGGAAACCAGGCCTGTCCCGCATGTACCAATACGTTAATTTTAATCTGCTAAAAGACCTGCCTGTTATCGGCACAAACGGCGAACCGAATACAGAAGAAATCATTCGCCTTTCCCCTCAGGTAATTATCTCCAGTTCTTACGCAAATGCAGATGCGCAAGTATTGCAGGAAAAAACCGGAATCCCTGTTGTTATGGTTCCTGGAAGCGATACTACTTTAGATGAAAAGGCTTATGAAACCATCCGCATTTTAGGAGAACTTTTTGGCAAAGAGGAACGGGCAAAGGAATTAACCGATTATTTACAAAATATTCAAACCGACTTAGACCGCCGTACAAATGCCATTCCAGATTCTGAAAAACCCAGCGTATATGTGGCCGGGATTTCTTTTAAGGGAAATCACGGTTTTGAAGGAACGGAAGCCTATTATGGGCCATTTGAGCTGATACATGCCAAAAATTTAGCCAATGAAACGGGGCAGACAGGTGCCTTTGATATTGATTTAGAACAGGTTTTAAATTGGGATCCGGATGTTATTTTCCTTGATTTCAATGGCATGGATCTTATCCATGAAGACTATAGAAAGCATCCGGATTATTACAACAGCCTGACGGCTGTTTCACAAGGTAAGGTTTATTCCCAGATATCCTTCCGCTCCTATGCTTCGAATCTGGAAACTGCCCTTGCGGACGCTTACTATGGAGCCAGCGTTCTGTATCCGGAACAGTTTGCAGATATTGACCCGGAAGAAAAAGCCGGGGAGATCTTCCAAATGCTTTTAGGCTCCAATCCTTATCCTGACTTAAAGGAGGCTGGATATGAATTCTGCCCCATCACAATTGGCTCATAATGGAGCGGTCCGGGCTTACCGCAAAAATCAAATAAAAAGTGTAGCGTTTCTTACTATGCTTAGCTTGATTTTAATGATCACCGTTTTATTTGCTTTAAAAGCAGGTTCTTACGAAACTCCGGTAAACGAGCTGGTAAAAGGGATTTTCGGAACTTCTTCTGACAGCAAAATCAATCTTGTGGTGCGAAATAACCGGCTTCCCCGTATTTGTACTGCCATGATTGCCGGAGCCGGGCTTGGTCTATCTGGCTGCGTTTTTCAGGCTATTTTGCGCAATCCGCTGGCCTCTGCTTCCACCCTTGGCGTATCCCAGGGAGCCAGCTTTGGCGCGGCGGCAGCGATTATTCTCCTTGGTCTTGGCAATCATTCTGGAATTGGGGTTCCCTTTTGTGCCTTTATGGGATCCATCTCGGTAGCACTGATCATTCTCGGCCTGTCAAAATTCAGGCCAATCTCACCGGAAGGAATTGTTCTTTCCGGTGTTGCCATCAGTTCCATGTTTACCGGCGCAACCACACTAATTCAGTATTTCGCTGATGAGGTTCAGTTGGCCTCTTTGGTATACTGGACATTTGGCGATTTAGGAAGCGCCGGATGGGATCAGGTGACACATATGGGGATTGTTTCAGGGTTTTTAATCCTATATTGTTTTGCCCATCGCTGGGATTATAACGCCCTTTTAAGCGGAAAAGAAACTGCCATAAGCTTAGGTATCCATGTACAGCGCCTGACACTGGTAAATATGGTTCTCTGCTGCCTGACCAGTTCCATTATTGTTGCTAATGTGGGGTTAATTAATTTTATTGGTTTAGTGGCTCCCCACATTGTCCGGATGGCGATCGGGAATAACCATGTATACTTAATTCCAGGCTCTGCCTTAACCGGCGCGGTTTTGCTGCTTTTAAGCGATTTATGTTCCAGATCTATCATTAACCCTGTTATTCTTCCCATCGGGGCGATCACCTCTTTTTTAGGAGGGCCTTTATTCTTATATCTTTTATTTAAGGACGGAAACCAACTATGATCAACATTGAAAATATTTGTTTTCACTACCGAAATCACCCGGATATCCTTCAGAATATTTCTTTCTCCCTGGAAGAAGGGCAGTTTCTTGCTATTTTAGGAAATAATGGTGCCGGGAAAAGTACATTACTAAAATGCTTAAATCATATCCTGAAAGCAGATTCTGGCCGTGCCCTGTTAAACGGGAAGGATTTTATGGCCATGTCTGGCCATGAAGTCGCAAAGTATATTGCCTTTGTTTCCCAAATCGTTCCCAATACCCAGATGACCGTTCGGGATATGGTAATGTTAGGGCGAAAACCTTATATGCGTTGGGGGTTTACGAAGCAGGACTATCAGATTGTAGATCGGGTAATGAAACGTCTGAATCTTGACCAAGATATAAACGGCAGATTTTTAAACCAGCTTAGCGGAGGGGAGCGGCAAAAAGTAATGCTTGCCAGGGCATTAGCCCAACAGCCTAAACTCCTTTTACTTGATGAACCAACCAGCAGTTTAGATATCCATAACCAATACCAGGTGCTGAAACTTGTCCGGGATATCTGCCGGAAAGATTGCATTACTTCTATTATGGTAATTCATGATATCAACCTTGCGCTTAAGTTTTGCGATCGCTTCCTTCTGATGCGGCATGGAGAAGTGTACCGATATGGAAATTATTCTGTTTTGGATCCTTCTTCCCTGAAAGAGGTCTATGATATTGACGCTAAGATGGTAGAAGTAGAGGGACAACATATGGTTTTTGTAACAAATTAAAGAACGATTCGCGCCCCATATGTCAATATTAAGAAACGTCACAGTACTGGAATCAAAAAGAATCAGACCAAACAGAAGGAGGATTTATAAATGGATAGCAAAGAACTTTGGAACCGCTGCGTATCCTTTCACGGACACGAATGCGGCGGCCTGACGATTGGCTATCAGGCAGCCTTGTATGCCGGCCAACTTTTGGAATTAAATTTTTCACCAGATGAACAGATTGTATGCATTTCTGAAAATGATGCCTGTGGCGTTGATGCCATCCAGGTAATGTTAGGCTGCAGCGTGGGTAAAGGGAATCTTTTATTCCATATGACAGGAAAGCAGGCATTCACCTTTTATAACCGGAACAATAATAAGTCTGTCCGGCTGCTATTAAAGCCAAAACCAAATAATATCACCAGGGAAGAATCCCTTTCCTATTATCAAAGCAAAAAGCCGGAAGACCTATTTACGGTTATGGCGCCGAAAATCCCTCTTCCTAAACAAGCCCGGATTTTCGATTCCTATGTCTGTGATTGCTGTAAAGAAGTAACTGGTTCCAATTGGATCCGCCTTTTAGGCGATCAAAAACTTTGCATTGACTGTTATCATGATTACAACCGGTTCCATGTATAACTTTTTTGCAAACGCAGATCAATAATGGGGTACTGCAAAACAGGCGGTTCTTTCAATACGGCACACTCTGAAATTTGTTTCTCACCGTATTTTTAATCACCTATTTTACAGACCCCATATATTTATTTCTATCCATAGAGTTTGCTTCAATCATTTGGATACCAAATATCCATAAATGATGTAATATTTTTTCTAAGTTCTCCGAAAAACTCGGTCAATATTCTGGATTTATTTTTTCCTACCGCTTTTTCGTTCCTGTCACCTATGATCCGCACAAATCAGCTATCACATCTGCTACTGTTTCGATTTGATTACAGCGAAATGCGTTATATCCACAGAATAAAAGCCCATTGTCCGTCTGGCCTAAGGCTGCCCGGATCAAAGCCATGGTTATGCAGTATGGAGCGGTAGCCGGATCACAGTGTTCCAGGCACCGGAAACAATGAGTAATTTTTTCCGGGTCTTTCTTTATTTTGTCTAAAAAAGCATTTCGGATCGCCCTTCCCGGCATACCCACAGGACTTTTTACAATTATAATATCTTCCTTTTTGGCACGGATATAGGCATCTTTATAAGAGATTGGCGCATCACATTCTTTTGTTGTGACAAACCTGGTTCCTACCTGAACGCCATCCACACCCAAATCCATATGATGGGCCATATCTTCTTTTGAAAATATGCCTCCTGCACTAATTACAGGAATCCTGCATCCGTATTGATTTTGAAATTTTTCAATTACTGCTAAAATTCCTAAAATCTCTTTATCATAAGCATCCCTGTCATATACTTGATCCGTATTCGCCCGGTCTGCTTTAAAACTTGTTAATTCTTCTTTTGAAAATCCCAAATGCCCTCCAGCCAAAGGTCCTTCAATCACTACAAAATCCGGTACACGTTGGTATTTTCTATCCCACATTTTACAGATAACAGACGCTGATTTTGGGGATGAAACAATGGCCGCTATTTTTACCCGGCTTCCCGCCGTATATTCTGGAAGATTTACCGGAAGACCAGCGCCAGATACAATCACATCTGCACCTATCTCCACTGCTTTTTTTACATAGTCACCATAATCTTTCGTGGCCACCATAATATTAAAACCGATTACCCCTTCTGGGGCAATCTTCCTTGCTTTCTCTAATTCCGATTCCATTGCCCTTAAATTAGCTTCTTTAGGATGCTTATCAAAATCCGGTTCACGAAAACCAATTTGTGCTGTTGAAATTAATCCCAGACCACCTTCTTTTGCCACAGAGCCTGCCAATGAAGATAAACTGATGCCGATTCCCATCCCGCCTTGAACTACCGGGTTTTTCACATATAAATCCCCTATTTTCAGAGGTTGATATCTTCCCATGATATTTTCTCCTAACCCTTCATGCATTTACATGAGGCGCAGCCTTTAACTGAACAGATATTCTCCTTATTTTCCTTCCCTGATCGTTACATCCGGCGAAACCTTTCATACCGCTTTTCGGCCAACTGCTTTCCGTCTAAATCCTTAACCTGAATAAAAAATTCTTTCATTGCCTGTTCTATATAAGCCAGCACCTGAGGCATGGAATCCTGATTCAGCGATTCTCCCTCTGGGATTATCCTCTCAATCAATCCCATTTCATATAAATCTGCAGCGGTAATCTTCATTACCTTTGCAGCTTCCGGCGCCTTTTTGCTGTCTTTCCAGAGAATAGAGGCAAATCCTTCCGGAGAAAGTATGGAATAAACGGCATGTTCCATCATCCATACCTCATTGGCAACCGCCATAGCCAAAGCGCCGCCGCTTCCTCCTTCCCCGATTACCACAGAAAGGATGGGAACCTGTAAGGAAGACATTTCAAATAAATTTCTAGCAATCGCTTCCCCCTGTCCTCTTTCCTCTGCTTCCAGACCGCAGAATGCGCCTGGGGTATCTACAAAACAAATAACAGGACGTCCAAAGGTTTCTGCCTGCTTCATCAGGCGCAATGCTTTCCGATAACCTTCAGGAGAAGGCATTCCAAAATTCCGTTTTATATTTTCCTTTGTATTCTTTCCCTTCACCTGGCCGATTACTGTCACTGGAATTCCATGAAACAGAGCGATTCCGCCTGTAATTGCTCCGTCGTCTTTAAAATACCGATCTCCGTGAAATTCAATAAAGTGATCAAACAGGCCGTTAATATAATCCATAGCAGTAGGCCGATCCGACTTTCTAGAAAGGAGAACCGTATCCCAGGCAGTATTTGACTCCTGGCTTTTCTTTTTCTTTTTATCTGTTCTTTCTATTGCTGACTCTGCCTTACGAAACCATTCTTTCTGTTGCTTCAAAGTCTGATCCGAAACCCATTCACTGACAAAATCCCGATTTTCCTTTCTGTGCATAGAAAGGATCTGGCCTATGATTTCCTTTTGATCCTTTCTTTCAACCACCATATCTACAAATCCGTGCTCCAGCAAAAACTCTGCCCGTTGGAATCCTTCCGGAAGTTTTTGACCGATTGTCTGTTCAATTACCCTTGGACCCGCAAAACCGATTAATGCTTTTGGCTCCGCAATAATAATATCACCCAGCATAGCAAAGCTTGCTGTTACTCCCCCTGTAGTGGGATCGGTAAGGACACTGATAAAAAGCTGCCCCGCCTCATGATGGCGCTTTAAAGCAGCAGACGTTTTCGCCATCTGCATCAAGGATACAATTCCTTCCTGCATTCTGGCACCGCCGGAAGCCGCAAAAATAATCACCGGAAGCTGTTCACCTGTAGCCCGCTCCACTGCCTCTGTAATTTTCTCCCCTACGATATGGCCCATACTGCTCATTAAAAATCTGGCGTCACATACGCCGACTACAGCGGGTTGACCGCAAATGGTTCCTTTTCCTGTTACAATGGCTTCCCTTAATCTGGTCTTTTCCTTTGCGGCCTGAACCTTTTTTTCATATCCCGGAAAATTTAGGGGATTTGAAAATTTCATATCCTGATTCCATTCTTCAAAGGTTCCTTCATCCACCAGCATTTCTATCCGCCTGTAAGCATGAACCCTGAAATAACCTCCGCATTTCGGGCATACATAATGGTTATTGGTTACATCCTCCACATAGATCGGCTGTCCACATTTATTGCACTTTCTCCACAGGCCTTCCGGAATAATCGGTTCTTTCTCTTTTTCCGGATCCTGGATCTTGGATTTGCTGTATTTGGTATCAATCAATGTATATGTTTTCTTAAACATATCCCTGAGCATACATTACCTCTTTTCTGGGAGCACTCCATTATGACTCCTATTAACCGAATAACATGATACCAGGGTCAAAAGGCCGGAAATCCGATGCAAGCTTGCTTGCAAGAAGATTTTTACCCTTGAGGCCCGCCAAAAACATGAAAAACCCGCCCGGATCGGGCTGCTTTTTTATGTTTTTGAGGATTACGGGAGCACAAAGTGAGGAGTAATCCGGTATTAAAAGGGGGCAAAAGACCTTTTGACCCTGGTACCAAGAAATATGGAAACTACTGTTTCAAGCGCTCTTACAGGCACAAAACGTTTTCAAGAATACTCTATTTGCAATACTGTGGAAAATATTCCGGGATAAAGCCTGTATTCGTTTCACCCTTTTGGAAAGCCGGATGGTTTAAAATCTCATATTGAAAATCCACATTGGTTTCAATTCCTTCAATAATCAGCTCTCCAAGAGCGCTTCTCATCTTTTGAATTGCCTCTTCTCTATCTTTTCCATGAACCACCATTTTAAGCAGCATAGAATCGTAATTAGGAGGAACCTGGTAATCTCCGTAAATATGAGTATCCACCCGGACTCCATTCCCTCCTGGAAGATGAATATTCGTAATCTGGCCCGGACATGGCATAAAATTTCTGGAAGGATTTTCTGCGTTGATCCGGCATTCTATGGCATGCCCCTGAATCCGGATATCCTCCTGTCTTACACTTAGCCTCTCTCCTGACGTCACCCGAATCTGTTCTTTGATCAGATCCAGGCCAGTTACCAATTCCGTTACTGGATGCTCTACCTGAATCCTGGTATTCATTTCCATGAAATAAAAATTTTTATCGTTATCTAAAAGGAACTCAATTGTTCCTGCGTTCTCATAATGAACCGCCTTGGCGGCACGGACTGCCGTTTCGCCCATCTTTTGGCGCAATTCTTCCGAAATTACATCACATGGGGACTCCTCCAGAACCTTTTGATGGCGCCGCTGGATCGAACAATCCCTTTCGCCTAAATGAACCACATTTCCATGCTTGTCCGCAATAATCTGGAATTCGATATGCCTTGGTTTTTCCACATATTTTTCAATATACATGGTATCGTCAGAAAAACCTTTTACTGATTCTAACTGGGCGTTTCGGAAATTTTCTGTAAAATCTTCCCGGCTTCTTGAAATTCTCATTCCTTTTCCGCCGCCTCCGGAAGAAGCTTTAATCATAACCGGAAATCCAATGGATTCTGCCAATTTTAAACCTTCCTCTGCTGTAAACACTGGCTCTTTTGTTCCCGGGACTACCGGTATCCCAGCTTCCATCATGGTTTTTCTGGCCTCTGACTTATTTCCCATTTTATGGATAATCTCTGCTGAAGGACCAATAAAAGAAATCCGGCACTTCTGGCACAATTCGGCAAAACGGGCGTTTTCTGATAAAAATCCAAATCCGGGATGGATGGCATCTGCTTTCATGGCCACACACGCAGTCAGAATCCGTTCCATATTCAGATAACTTTGGGAAGAAGCTGCCGGGCCAATACAGATGGCCTCATCTGCCAGCATAGTGTGAAGGCAATCCCGGTCTGCCTCTGAATATACGGCTACTGTCTTAATTCCCATTTCTCTGCATGCCCGGATGATCCGGACCGCAATCTCTCCCCGGTTTGCAATCAATATTTTATCAAACATGACTTTTTCTGACTCCTCTTATCAACCAATCATAAAGGTTAATTCTGCCGAAACCGCTACTTTTCCGTCTACGGTAGCAGTAGCTTCTCCTACTCCTACCGGGCCTTTCTGCTTAATGATCCTGCACTCTAAACGCAGCTTATCTCCTGGAACCACTTTTTTCTTAAATTTTGCTTGATTAATGGCCCCAAAATAAGCTATCTTTCCCTTATTCTCTTCCTTTGATAAAATCGCAACCGCTCCTGTCTGAGCCAGCGCCTCTACAATTAACACTCCAGGCATTACCGGCTCCTGTGGGAAATGCCCGGCAAAAAACGGCTCATTGTACGTAACCGATTTATATCCCACAGCAAATACACCTGGTTCCATTTCCTCAATACAATCTATCAGAAGGAATGGATGGCGGTGAGGGATAATTTCCTGAATTTCTTTTATTCCCAGCATATAAATCCCCTTTCATTCAGCTTTTACTATGCTTTTTGAAACAGTATAAGCTTAATTTAACGAATACGGAATAAGGGCTGCCCAAACTCTACCACATCCTCATTCTTCACTAAAATAGCTTCCACCACTCCGTCATATTCGCTTTCTATTTCATTCATCAGCTTCATCGCTTCAATAATTCCTAGTACCTGTCCCTTCTTTACCGAATCTCCTACTTTGACAAAGGCTTCCGCGTCAGGGGAGGAAGCTGCATAAAATACACCTACTAAGGGAGAGGTTACCACCTGATCGGAATCAATACCTGCCCCTTCTTGAACTTCTGGCAAAGAAGATACACCTGCCGGATTTCCTGCCACACCGCTCAATCCGGCAGCAGGCATTGGAATTGCCCCGGCAGCCACATTTGCGGCAGGAAGAACCTCTGTCCCTAAAATGGTTCCTGCAGGAACTGCTGTTTGCAACACTGGAGCTTGAACCTGAATGGTTTCCTTTTCCCGCTTCAAAGAAATCCTCATATTTCCTTCTTCTAATTCAAAGCTGGTCAAACCATAGTCGCTTACACCCTGGATCAGCTTCATAATCTCTTTAATGTCCATATGCCATCTCCTTTATTCCACTTTTCTTCACTGAGAAAGCTCAGCGCTCCGGCGCTGAGCTGTGCGAAAACGGGATCACGAAGTAACAGCTTCCCTGCCCGTTTTTTGCACATTCCCCGGAGGGTTTCCAGTAACCCCCTTTTATTCATGGTAGTGCCACGAAACCCTGAGCATGCAGGGTTTTAGGAAATGGCAATGTTATTTGTCGTTTCCCATATATTTCTTCACTACTACGCTTGCGTTATGCCCGCCAAAACCCAAGGAATTGCTGATGGCACAGTTAACCTCCATGGAAATTCCTTGTCCTTTTGTGTAATTTAAATCGCAGCCTTCCCCTTCTTGTTCCAAACCTGCCGTAGCATGAACGAATCCATCCTGGATGGATTTTACACAGACAATAAATTCCACACCGCCCGCAGCTCCTAACAAATGGCCAATCATAGATTTGGTGGAGTTAATTTTCACGTTATAGGCTTGATCTCCTAACGCCAGCTTAATTGCCTTTGTTTCAAATAAATCATTGTGATGGGTACTGGTTCCGTGCGCATTTACATAATCAATATCAGACGGCGTAAGGCCTGCGTCTTTTATTGCATTTGCCATAGCCATAGCGGCACCGCTTCCATCTTCAGCGGGTGAAGTAATATGGTATGCGTCACAAGTAGCGCCATAGCCGCCAACTTCCGCGTAAATTTTTGCCCCTCTTGCCAGGGCATGTTCCAATTCTTCCAATACTACTACACCAGAACCTTCTCCCATTACAAATCCATCTCGATTCTCGTCAAAGGGACGGGAAGCCTTCATGGGATCGTCACAAGTAGAAAGAGCTGTTAAAGCAGTAAATCCCGCTACACCGATAGGACAGATGCTGGCCTCCGCGCCTCCTGCCACCATAACGTCCGCTTCCCCATACTGAATGGAACGGAACGCTTCCCCGATGCTGTGAGTACCAGTAGCACAGGCAGTAACCACATTAATATTCTTTCCTTTTAATCCAAACTGGATCCCGATGTTTCCGGCGGCCATATTGCTAATCATTAAAGGCACCAGAAGAGGATTTACCCGGCTTGGCCCTTTTTCCATTAATTTTATATGATCCCGCTCAAACGCCTGAAGGGATCCGATTCCGCTTCCTACTGCTACCCCTACCCGGTAAGGATCTTCTTTGGACATATCAATCCCAGAATCTTCCAGAGCTTGTTTTGCCGCTGCCACCCCGTACTGGGAAAACAGTTCCATCCTTCTGGCCGCTTTTGGATCCATATAATCTTTTGGATTAAAATCCTTTACCTGGGCTGCCAGCTTTACTTTATAATCAGCCGTATCAAAATAGGTAATAGGTCCGATTCCAACCTCTTTTTCTTTTAATCCGTTCCAAAAGCTGTCCACATCATTTCCGATGGGAGTAATGGCTCCCAAACCGGTTACTACTACTCGCCTGCTCATATATCCAATCTCCTTTTTCAATCCTACATTACCATGCCGCCGTCTACACAGATTACTTGTCCGGTAATATACTTTGCATTGCCAGAAGCAAAAAACAAAACAGCCTGCGCAATATCCTCAGGTTCCCCAAAACGCTTCATTGGGATCTTTTCCAAAGCGGCTGACTTTATGGCATCAGAAAGCACGTCTGTCATTTCGGTCTGGATAAATCCGGGGGCAATGGCATTTACCGTTATCCCTCTGCTGGCCAACTCCTTTGCGGCTGTTTTGGTAAGGCCGATAAGACCTGCTTTTGAAGCACTGTAATTTGCCTGTCCTGCATTTCCTGCCACGCCAGATACAGATGATATATTAATAATACGGCCTGATTTCTGTTTTATCATCTGGCGGGCTACGTGTTTCATACAGTTAAACGCCCCTTTTAAGTTAATGTCAATAACAGCGTCAAAATCTTCTTCACTCATTTTCATTAAAAGGTTGTCTTTCGTAATTCCTGCATTATTTACTAAAATATCCAAACGTCCGTAACGGGAAATTACATCCTCCAGCATTTCCTTACAGGAATTAAAGTCTGCTACATTACACCCAATGGCTTCCGCTTTTCCACCATTTTCCTGAATCTGGTTAACGGTTTCTTTTGCCCGCTCTTTGGATCCGTTATAATTTACGATTACTGCAGCCCCGTTTGACGCTAACGCAAGGGCAATGGCTTTTCCAATTCCCTTGCCTGCTCCTGTTACTAATGCTACCTGATTTTCCAACATCATTTTTGCAGTGCCTCCAATACCTTTTCCACATCTTCTAACTTTTCTATATTAAGGATTGTTACAGTCCGGTTAATCTTCTTGATAAAGCCGGCCAGAGTCTTTCCTGGCCCGATTTCAATAAATGTATCAATTCCATCCTGAATCATAGTTTCCACGCTTTGCTGCCAACGCACAGAAGAGGATACTTGTTGCTCTAACAGAGGTTTTACCATGGAAGCGTCTGTTACAAACTCTGCTGTTACATTTGCCACGTAAGGAATCTTTGGTGTATGAATCTGTGCGGCTTCTAACACCTTTCCAAGCTTTCTTCCTGCCTCTGTAAGCATTCCGGAATGGAAGGGGCCGCTTACATTTAGAAAGATTGTCCGTTTTGCCCCGGCTTCCTTTAAAGCCGCGCAAGCCGTTTCTACTGCTTCTTTTTTGCCGGAAACTACAATCTGGCCTGGGCAGTTATAGTTGGCAATCCACACATCTGGAATATCCGATACAACTTCTTCAATTGCCTCTGCGCCAAGACCTAATACGGCTGCCATGGCGCCTACGCCTACAGGAACTGCTTCCTGCATCAGGATTCCCCTCTGGCGTACTGTGGTTATGGCATCCTTTTCATTAAGCACGCCTGCCGCAACCAAAGCCGCATATTCTCCCAGGCTCAGTCCTGCTGCCGCGTCAGGCTTTACACCCTTTTCCTCAAGTGTCTTCATCATAGCAATACTTACCGTTACCATTGCGGCCTGGGTATACTCGGTCATATCCAACTGTTTATTTTCCTGAAAACATAAATCTGGTACAGAAAACCCCAGCCAAGCAGAAGCATCTTCGAATATTTTCCTTCCGGTTTCCGTATTTTCATAAAAATCCTGGCCCATACCAATGTACTGGGCACCCTGGCCTGGGAATATAAATGCAATTTTGCTCATATGCGGCTCCTTAATTTTTCTCTGAATTCATTTCTTTTCAGCCTAAATCTTCATCGTTCATACGCCTGGCTTGACGTGCCGCCGCTTATTAAAGGAATTACTACTTTAAAAGGGCGCTGGCCTCTGCCATCATCTCTTCAATTATTTCTTTACAGCTCTGCTCTTTTCCAATCATTCCAGCAATCTGTCCAGCCATTACGGTTCCTTCCTGGACATCTCCCTCCTGGACTGCTCTCCTAAGGGATCCTAAGGTAAGGTATTCCAATTCCTCGAAGGATTTCCCTTCCTGCTCCATTTTTAAATATTCTCTGGTCATCTTATTTCGAAGGCCACGGATGGGATGACCATGACTCCGTCCGGTTACTGCTGAATCAATATCTTTTGCTTTTATGATTCTTTGCTTATAATTTTCATGGACAATGGATTCATTTGCAACTACAAACCGTGTTCCTATCTGGACAGCCTCCGCTCCTAACATAAAGGAAGCGGCAATTCCTCTTCCATCTCCAATTCCTCCGGCCGCAATAACCGGAATAGACACGGCGTCTTTTACCTGGGGAACCAAGGTCATCGTAGTTGCTTCCCCAATATGGCCACCGGATTCACATCCTTCTGCTACAACCGCGTCAGCCCCATATTTTTCCATTCTCTTTGCCAATGCTACGGAAGCTACTACCGGGATTACTTTAATTTTGGCAGACTTCCAAAGATCCATGTACTTTTCCGGATTTCCAGCCCCTGTGGTTACAACCTGTATGCCTTCCTCTACAACTACTTTCGCAACATCATCCGCATATGGACTCATCAACATAACATTTACACCAAAAGGCTTATCCGTTAATTCTTTTGCTTTCCGGATCTCTTCCCTGACTACCTCTCCCGGGGCATTTGCGCCGCCGATTAACCCCAGACCTCCTGCAGCCGAAACGGCGGCTGCAAGATGGTGCTCTGCTACCCAGGCCATGCCTCCTTGGATAATGGGATACTGGATTCCCAGCATTTTAGTAACTCTTGTTTCCATGATTACGCCTCAACACCTTTATCTTTTAAATAATTCATAACGTCGCCTACCGTAACCATTTTTTCTAAATCTTCGGCAGGAATTTCAACGCTGTACTCATCTTCCAAAGCCATTACCAGCTCAAATAAGTCCAGGGAATCAGCTCCTAAATCATCTTTAAATGTGGAAGCTTCTGTAATAATATCAGCCTCTACGCTTAACTGGTCTGCAATTAACTCTTTCATCTTCTCTAACATGATTTTAAATCTCCTTTTATTATCTTTTTATTTTAGGCGTTTGCGAAACCTCTTCTTAATTTCCTTGACGGAACCTCTGATTTTATAATTTGATTTTTTAGGGTGTCCGGATCTGGTTACCATTCAAGCAGTACCGATCCCCATGTAAGGCCTCCTCCAAAACCTGCTAAAACTAATTTATCTCCCCGGTCAAGCTTTCCTTCCCGGTTCATTTCATCCAATAAAATCGGAATAGAAGCGGCAGAAGTATTTCCATATTCCCCAATATTCATAGGAAATTTCTCCACAGGTTCATCCAGCCTTTTCGCAACTGCCTCAAGGATCCTTTTATTGGCTTGGTGCAAAATATAGTATCTGATTTCTTCTTTACTGATTTTCTGTTCCGATAATAGCTGGCTGATACATTCCGGAACCTTTTTTACGGCAAATTTAAAGACTTCTTGCCCATCCATGGAAATATATCCCATTTCAGGAGTTTTCCCTGTAAGGAAATTTCCCTCTGACCTTGCAGGGCAAGACAGAACCTTTCCCTTCTTACCGTCTGCTTTCATAATTCCGTGAAAGCAGCCTGTTTCTTCTGCCCGTACCACTACAGCTCCAGCGCCGTCGCCAAATAAAACACAAGTCCCTCTATCTCCCCAGTCTGTTATTTTGCTTAAATCATCTGCTCCGATTACCAATATATTCCGAAATGTACCAGAAGCAAGAAAACTTCCTGCTGTCTGCAGGGCAAATATAAAACCAGAGCATGCCGCGCTGATATCAAATGCAGCCGCGTTTACCGCCCCTAACTTTTCCTGCACCTGGCACGCTCCATTGGGAAAACAATATTCCGGGGTTGAGGTTGCCAATAAAATTAAATCTAAATCTTCCGGATTTATGTTTGCGTTGTCACAGGCAAGTTTTGCTGCTTCTGCCGCCATACCGGAAGTTCCCAGACCTGTACTTAAATGCCTGGTTTGAATGCCTGTCCGAGTATAGATCCACTCATGGCTGGTTTCCACAATTTTGGCCAAATCTCCATTGGATACTACATGATCCCCGGGGCAGGATCCGGTTCCTATGATTCTTGTTGTCATAATCCACCCTTAACCATTGATTAAAATTTACAAATACTTTGAAACTCAAAGTAATAGTAGAGGATATATTTTCGTTTGTCAATACTTTTTTGAAAAGAGCTGCAATTATGTTAAATTCCATTATATCAAAAACGATTTCCATTATCTTTTTTAGACAATATTCTGACTATATCGGAAAACATTGACTTTTCCTTACAATATATGGTATTATAAAAACGCAGGGGGTGCACAATGAATTGCGTAATAGTTAGAAGGGGGTTTACTATGAAAACCACAGGAGTTGTACGGAAACTTGATGAACTTGGAAGAATCACACTCCCTATTGAGCTTCGGAGAAGCCTTGATCTGGATGTGAAGGACGGACTGGAAATTTCAGTCCAGGATAATTGCATTATCCTGCGAAAAGCCGAGTCGGCTGATATTTTTGATGGAAGTACAGAAGATCTGATTGAGTTTGAAGGCCGGAAGGTTTCAAGGCAATCAATTCGCAGACTAGCAAAAATTGCTGGCATGACCATTGTTGAGTAATCTTTATCAGCTATCAGGTGTCTGCCCGCAAAATAAATTTTGCGGGCAGACACTTTTTCATTTTTCCATGATAGATAGCCATATCTTTCTTGTTTCTCTTTTTCCTATCTCCAAGTAACAGTTCAGATACCCCTTGAACTGTTACGGCATCTGCCCATGAGAATCGCTGCGCTGACCGGCTGGGAGGATGCACGTAGTGGCCGGAATCCGGGCTGCCGGATGACGGGTATTCATTGATATCGGACGAGGATTTACTGTGCCGGTTTCTGTGGCTGTTCGATCACTCTGCTTACAGACGCTTCTGTTCCGTTTTTTGTCGATTCCATATGCTCCATATCTTCTCCTGATACTCCACACCCGACCCTGACACCTGCCTGCTGCCCTGCTCTATGAGGCTTCCCCCTTTACCCTCTTCCGGCTTCATCTCCTGTTCTGCAGACTCCAGGGAAACTGTCAGGATCCCATCTGCTGTTTCTGCCACGATCATAAGTAGCTCCTGATATGATATGGATTGATAAATTTCAGATCCTTGTATCCCTCTGAAATCGTCGTATCCAGACCTGCCGGGATATAGGAAATCCCAGATGAGTGGGGATGACGCTCCGTTGCCGGCAGAAGCGCATGGCATATGTTTCCGTAAAGTGTGGAAAACATAGCCCCGCAGGTTAAACTCAGGATTGCCTGAACGCCCCTCTCTTGCACCTGTGGACACGAAATGATCCAGCAGCTTCTCCGGGTCATAACCGATAGATTCCTGAAGGTTCGGGTACTGGCTATAGTAGTAATCCGCATCAAACACGGCCAGGTAATCCTCTCTGTTTTCCGCTGCATACCCCTGCCGCCCGCCGGATAAGACCAGAAGGGTCGCCAGGAAAAGAACTCTTGTTTTTCTAAATCCACTCCAAATATTCATTGTTTAGGATACACCTTTCTGCGAAAGGCTCTGACCAGGTCGGGAAACACGGTGCAGACTTTCACTGCTTAAAATATGGGGCTGCCGCACTAAGTAATTAGTGCGCAGCCCCTTTCGGCAGTTGGTGTAAAATTATGTATGACCAAACATATTAACTTACCAAAAAATTATACTATTAGGAAACAAAAGCAGTTTCCTATAGTCGGATGGGCGGCGCAAGCGTATGCGCCTTTTATGAGAAGCTAAACGTGCTTCTCATAAGCTATGCTATCCAGCCCTCCTGCCCATTGGTCAAAGTCACGATGCTCCGCTTTGGGTCAAAAACAAGCCTGATCAGAAATAACTTCCGGCTCGGACTGCAGAGCATATCTGCATTTTTGCCCATTCACGTTCATCCGGTCTTATTTTACTGTATCCAGACTCCATCTGCATTTACTTTATATCCGTCCGGGGTTGTGGTATCTGTCAGCATATATCCGTCAGCGCCCATATAGTACCACTTTCCGTCATCATCCCGATACCATTCATCCATCATCCAGGAGCCATCTGCATTCTGAACACGCCATCCCTTGTCATCCTGGCTCCAGCCTGCAGCCGGAACAGATGTTTCCCCGGCGGACTGGGCACTGCCTGTACCTACCCGGTAGCTCCAGGAAGACGTTCCGGACAATGAGCTATCGTCCATCCCAGCAACCAGATACATCCGATACAAATAACTACCCATATCTCCTCCACTCAATTTAATCTCTTTGTTTACCAGCGGAATGACATCGCCTTTCTTTGCTTCAACCCATTCTGTCGAGGTCTTCACTCCGGCGCTGTAGCTTTGATATCCGCTTCCTTCAATGCAAATCTCATAATATCCGTCCGCAGGCATGATAAATACCGCATCCTCGTGGACTCTATAGGCTGGTGTGTCCGGCATTCTTCTGAAATACTCGCTCTCATACCAATAGTTCTCTTTCATCCACTCATCCTCAATATACGCCGTACCAAATGCATCTCCCAGTGGAATCTGTTCCACCGGAGTCCCATCCCCATTCTTTATTTCAATATCATTTGGCATCGTGCCAGCTTCTGTAGCTGGAAATGCTAATGCCGGGAAGCAGCTTGCTGCTGCCATAGCCAATGCGATTACTGCTGTGCGGATTCTCTTTCTGTTCATAATCATTTTCCTTTCCTTTTTAGAATAAATTTGTAAAATATGCAAAAGCATCCATATACCCAGAAGAGGGTACGCTTTTTATATAAAATAACACACTTTTCGCAGTCTGTAAAGCCACATTTATACATAATGACACGGTAAACACAAGCTTTAGTAACAGTTCAGACACCCCCTAAAAAACATGACGAAATTTTAGAGGCATACCATC
>CAJUTC010000047.1 GCA_910589195.1 uncultured Lachnospiraceae bacterium | reverse complement strand
CATACTGAAAATCACATTTATAGATAAACAGCGTTCCCAAACGTTCTCCGGCTATATCAATCGGTGTAATAATTGCCTGATATTTTTTTACATTTTCTTCCGCAAACCCTAATGTAGCCAGGTTTACGTTCTCCTTTGTAGATAAAACGCTCAAAAGACGCTCATTGAGCATTTTATCCACATATCCGCCTACCTTATCATCAATCAATTCTTCAATCTCATCCACCCCTGGCCAAATACTAACACCCAGAACTTTGCCTTTCTTGCTGATTACAAGGATATTGGATAGCAGGATTTCGCTTAAAACCTTACATATATCGTTGAACACAACTTTATGGGAATTATTATTGTGCAATAATTTATTAATTTTACGGGTTTTATCAAGCAATTGTACACTCATATTCAAATCCTCCTAATTGATTTCAGATAGCATAGGAAAAAACACTTGTATTCTGGATAAATTGTATCACAAATTTCCGGCATTCACAAGAGTTTTTGGAAGATTTTCGTTTTTTTTAATTAATATATCGATTTCTCCTACTATCAGACTTAATTCTTAGGAATATCGGTACTAAAACCGCAAGATTCATTAGCACACAACAGTTTGTTTCCCTTTTCTACCATATAACTTCCACATTCCGGGCATTTTTGAGAAGATGGCTTCTGCCAAGACATGAAATCGCATTCTTGGTGATTTTCACAGCCATAGTAACGTCTGCCTTTTTTCGTTTTCTTGATTACTAATTCTTTTCCGCATTTGGGGCACGGAACCCCAATCTTTTCCAGATACGGCTTTGTATTTTTGCAATCTGGAAATCCTGGACAAGCCAGAAATTTTCCATGAGGGCCATACTTAATTACCAGATTGCGCCCACACACTTCACAAACCTCTTCTGTAACCTCATCCGCAATGGTTACCGATTCCAGCTCTTCCTTTGCTTTTTTTACCGCTTCTTCCAAATCAGGATAAAAATTGCTGATTACAGTTTTCCAGTCAACCGTCCCATCTCCTACCTTATCCAAAAGAAATTCCAGGTTTGCTGTAAAATCTTTATCTACAATACTGGAAAAGCATTGTTTCATCATTCGGTTTACCACTTCTCCAAGTTCTGTTACATAAAGATTTTTATTTTCTTTTGTCACATAACGGCGAGCTAAAATTGTAGTAATCGTAGGAGCATAGGTACTGGGGCGTCCGATTCCCTGTTCTTCCAATGCTTTCACCAAAGAAGCTTCCGTATAATGAGCCGGCGGCTGAGTAAAATGTTGGCTCTCCCTTAATTCTTCCAATTCAAGAGCCATTCCTTTTTCCAATTTTCCCAATAACCGGTTATTTTCCTCTTTTTCATCGTCTTGAATGTAAACCGACATAAATCCATCAAATTCCAGTTTTGACGCTGACAGCGTAAACATATACTCCCCGGCTCCTACCTTTACTGAGGTGGTTTCATACCGGGCCCATGCCATTCGGCTGGCAGTAAAACGTTTCCAGATTAGCTGATATAAGCGGAATAAATCCCTTGCTAATGAATCTTTTACCGCCGCAGGTGTGAGTGCAATGTTCGTAGGGCGAATCGCTTCATGGGCATCCTGAATCTTGCCGCTTGTTTTCTTGCCGTTTTCTTCCTTTGCCACATAGGGCTCTCCAAAATTTTCTTTAATATAAGCTCTGGCTGCTGTATCTGCCTCTTCCGCAACCCTAGTTGAATCTGTACGCAGATAGGTAATCAACCCTATTGTTCCATGGCCCTTTACATCTACGCCTTCATAAAGCTGTTGTGCTAAACGCATGGTTTTTTGTGTAGAAAAATTGAGCACTTTCGATGCTTCTTGCTGTAGTGTACTGGTTGTAAATGGAATGGGGGATTTTTTTGTCCGCTCTCCATTTTTTACTTCTTCCACCAGGTATTTTTGCCCTTCAAGTCCTTTTTTAATTGTGTCCAGCTCTTTTTTATTAGAAATCGGGCATTTTCCGTCCTTTGTTCCGTAAAATTTGGCAGTAAGAGGCTTTTTTCCACCTTCAGCTTTTAAATCTGCCTCCAGGCTCCAGTATTCTTCTGGAATAAACGCATTAATTTCGTCTTCACGGTCACATATCATTCGAAGCGCAACAGACTGGACACGGCCTGCGCTTAAGCCACGTTTTACTTTCTCCCATAAAAGAGGGCTGATTTTATACCCCACCATGCGATCCAGCATTCGTCTGGCCTGCTGGGCATTTACTAAATCCATATCAATATCTCTTGGATTTTTAATGGAATTCTTCACAGCATTTTTTGTAATCTCATTAAAGCTGATCCGGTATACTTGTTTATCTTTTGCCTCATCTAATTTCAATGCCTTCATCAGATGCCAGGATATGGCCTCTCCTTCACGATCCGGGTCCGTAGCCAGATAAATCTTATCCGCCTTCTTTACCTCTTTCCGCAATTTAGCCAAGATATCACCTTTTCCACGGATCGTAATATATTTGGGTTCAAACCCCTGCTCTGCGTCAAAACCAAGCTGGCTCTTGGGCAAATCACGAACATGTCCATTGGAAGCATCCACTTCATAATTTGTCCCTAAAAATTTCTTAATTGTTTTTACCTTTGCAGGCGACTCTACAATAACTAAACAATTTGCCATAATAACTCCTTAGGAAAGTTTTCTGCCATAATAACTGCCTCCTGTACATTGAATAAATCCTTTCAGTTCCAAATCTAAAAGAATCATCATACATTCGCTCAATGGCAATCCGCTTTGACTTACAATATCTTCCAAATGTTTCACCTGTAAATCGAGGCAACTATACACCATTTTTTCTTTCTTTGCAAGTCCCTTTTCACTTTTTTCATAAAGGTATAATTTTTTGCAGAATTTCATTCCAAAATATTCCAGCAGATCACCAGGACTGCTGACCAACGCCGCTCCCGATTGAATTAACTGATTACAGCCCCTGCTTCCAAAATCCGTAATCCTTCCCGGAAGGGCAAACACCTCTTTTCCCTGTTCCAAGGCAATCCCTACTGTAATCAGGGAACCGCTTTTTTCTCTGGCCTCTACAACAAAAACAGCATCTGCCAAACCGCTGATTATTCGGTTTCGGATTGGAAAATTCCTGGCTCTGGGAGGTTCCCCTAATCGGTATTCTGAGATGAGCCCTCCTTTTTCTATGATCTGGTCATATAAGTAAAAATTTTCTTTTGGATAACAAATATTGATCCCGCATCCTAATATTCCATAAGTGGAGCCTCCTCCCTCTAACGCTCCTTTGTGCCCTGCTCCATCAATTCCAGCCGCCAAACCGCTGATAATTTGTATCCCTTCCCTGGCTAGTTCCTTCCCAAAGCACCTTGCCACCTCTAGTCCATACTGGGTGGCATTTCTGGATCCAATAATGGCAATGGAAGGCATAGAATCTTTTGGAGGTTCCCCTTTTACAAACAGACCTACAGGGGAGTCCGGCAATTCCAGAAGCCGTTTGGGATAACTCGGATCTAGGATGGTAATAAACTTTATTCCCTGATCTTTTAAACTATGATATTCGGACACCGCTTTTGTATAACATTTTTTCGCTTCATTAAAAGTCGCAAGTTCCTTTTCTTTTAAAATTCCCTGACGAATCCATTCTGTTCCTTCTATATTATATATCGCTGAAAATCCACCTGCATGGCACCTCATTTTATTGATGGAAACCGGTCCCAAAAATGGAATTTTATTCAGCCAGTAAATAGCCGGATTTGCCTGAATCCTATTTTCTTCTGTCATATGCACTTGTTTTTCTTTCATCCTTCCTCCTCGTGTACTGACCAGATTATATCGGGCGAAACTTAGCAAAATCAGTTTTCATCGGCAAGGCGGAGAAGGAGGCGATGCCCTCGTTCTCTTGGGCAGACTCTGCGATGGCATATTGACCGCTCACAACCCAGTCTGGTGGAAATTGAAACAAGGAGGTTTGCCAGAATCGAATCTGGTCAGCATACTATGGTCTGATCCAGTATTTTGAATAGAGATTTCACAACCATCTATCGTTTCCATTCATTTACCATTCATCAAGCTGGCTATCATTCTAAAAACTATTGTTGTAATCTCTATTGTTCTGTTACATGCCAATATTTCTCTTCCAGAGAACGGTATCCTATGGCTTCGCTCAGATGTGTTCTGGAGATTTCTTCCTCTCCATCTAAATCTGCTATTGTTCTTGCTACTTTTAAGATTTTATGGCATCCCCTGGCGCTTAATTTCATCTGCTTATAAACTTCTTTCAGATAGGCTTCTTCCGGATCCTTAAGTCTGCAGTACCTTTCAATTTCCTTCGATCCCATCTCTCCATTAAACCATATCTGTGCTTTTGCTGTCTGGTTTTTATTTGCGCCGCTCTCATTCTTTTTCTGGTTTTGTATTATAAATCGTTTTCGTTGAATCTGTTGAGCCTTTACCACCCGTTCTCGGATTGTTTCTGAATTTTCATTTCCCCCCTTTTTGCGAAACTCCTCATACGCTACGGGAGCTGCCTCTACTGTAACGTCAATTCTGTCCAAAATTGGTTTTGATATGGTTCCAATATATCGTTTTACTTGCCATGGGCTACATCTGCACTGGGAGCGATCTGGATAAAATCCGCAAGGACAGGGGTTCATTGCCGCCGCAACCATTGTATTGGCTGGAAAGGTACAAGCTCCGGAAAGCCTGGAAATAGTAACTGCCCGATCTTCCAATGGCTGACGCAATATTTCTATAACTTTTCCAGAAAATTCAGGAAGCTCATCTAAAAAAAGCACGCCGCCAGATGCCAGCGAAATTTCTCCTGGTCTAGGTATTACTCCACCCCCGGCCAAAGCAGTTGGTGTAATGGTGTGGTGGGGACTTCTGAAAGGCCGGTTTGTCATCAGAGGAGCTCCTTCTGGCAAAAGGCCGCATACACTATAAATTTTTGATATGGCAATGCTCTCATCCCGGCTTAAAGGCGGTAGTATGGTAGGAATCCGTTTGGCCGCCATAGTTTTTCCGGATCCGGCAGAACCAATATATAGAATATTGTGCCGTCCAGCTACCGCCACTTCTGTTGCCCGCCTTATTACAGCCTGTCCATTTAAATCGGAAAAGTCAAGATCGTAAGCGTGGTGAAAGCGTCTTTTTAACTCTTCCCATGGCTTTCCTTCTATTGAACGTATTCGCTCTGGATTCTGAAACATCTCTACCAATTCCCGGATATGGGAAACAGGAACTACTTGAATCCCTTCAATCACGCTTCCTTCATCAGCATTTATTTTTGGAAGATAGCAGCGTTTTAAATTTCCCTCCTTTGCCGCTGTAACAAGAGATAATACACCACGTATCGGCTTTACCTCTCCATTTAATCCCAATTCCCCAGCAATCATGACGGAATCAAGCGAATCAGATCCAATGATCCCAAAGGCGCCTAAAATAGCAACCGCAATTGCTAAATCATAAGCAGTGCCTTCTTTCCGGATATTTGCAGGCGACAAATTAACCATAATTTTCTTTGGCGGCAGGTGAAATTTACCATTCTTTAACGCAAGCCATACCCGTTCCTGGGCTTCTCTCGTTTCCTGAGATAAATTTCCTGTCATATGAAACCCTGGAAGTCCGTCATGGGCATCTGCTTCTACAGAAACTAAAAATCCATCGATTCCCCAAATGCCTGCGCTCCATACCTTTTGAAACATTGAGCTCCCCCCTTTATCTCTGGTTCTTATACCTATTCCTATTCTTATTTCTAGTTCTTATTTTACTATTATCCTTATCCTACCTAATCCCACTCCTCTTCCTCAAACTCCTATCCCCTAATTTTCAACACCATCGCAGACATACCATATGTTGCATTTTGAAATCAACAAGCACTTTGGAATCAACAAATTTACACCATTTTCTATCAAAAGTACTTGGAATCCTGCTATAGAATAAACCTTCCTATTCATTTTCTTCTTCTATTTTTCTTCCAATTTCAGTATATTATTTCCAATATTTTCCATATATTGATTATACAAAAAAATCCTGTAATGTCAATGACTTTTACAGGATTTTTTTATTTTACTGCTATTTTGCTAGTTTAAGTTTTTTGCTGTTTTATTTTCCTAACGCTGCAACAAACATTGCTGATCTTACATGTTGAAATTAACCAATTTTCGCCGACTTTCAATTGGAATAATCAGAATCCAATTTTAGTAAGAGCTAATTTTGCTTGTTGTAACTTGTTAAGTTTGGTCTGTCCACTGTAATGAGAAAGCGTACCAGAATATTATATTACCTTCTGCCAGATATAGGACGCATTTTGCGAAAAATTTGTCCTGGATGAGGCAGACCTTGATCCCTTGCTCATTCCATTATATTTGTTCTATTATAATCCTATACTTAAGAGCCCTTTTCCAGCATTTTCTGAAATTGGCTTAAATCCTCTCCCTTCAACGTCCGTTTTAACAATTCAGGAAGGCTCTGAGGATTACAGGCAAAACAAGGAATTCCCATGGCAGCAAGGCGTCCTGCCATTTGTGTATCATAATAAGGCTTTCCTCCATCCGCAATTGCCAACAAGCTTACCACGGTTACCCCCGATTCTTTCATCTCACTAAAGCGGCGCAGCAAGGCTCCTCTGTTTCCGCCTTCCTCCAAATCACTGACAAGAAAAAATATGGTTTTTCCCGGATTTTCAATCAACTGCTGGCAATATGCCACTGACTGATTAATGTCCGTTCCGCCTCCTAGCTGAAATCCGAAAAGTAAATCCACTGGATCCTGGCATTGTTCTGTTAAATCCACCACTTGCGTATCAAATGCCACAACATTTGTTTTTACAGAAGACATACTTGCTAAAATGCAGCTCATTACAGAAGAATAAATAACAGATTCCCCCATAGAACCGCTTTGATCAATATCAAGGATAATGGTATATTTATTAGCTGCTGATGTGGTGGTGCGGTCAAAAAAGTAAAAGTGATCCGGAATTACTTTCTTCTTTTGCAAATTATAGTTTTTCAATCCTCTTTTTATGGTTGCCTGAAAATCCAGGGCAGCCGCAGAGGGAATAGGGGAATGCTGGTGTCGATTTAGGGCAGCCGTAACCGCCCGCTGGATATCATCTGCCAGCAGACGGTTAATTTCCTCCACGATCCTTCGGATAAATTCTCTGGCACTATCTTTTGAATGTTTTGGAATCTGGTCTTTCAGCATCAAAATGGCACTTGCCATTCCGATATTTGGCTCCATATGTTCTAACAACTCTGGTTCCAAAAGAAGCTGTTTAAACCCACATCGCTCTACAGCGTCCGTCTGAATAATTTTTACAATATCCTGCTGAAAAAGGCTTCTCACATCCCCCAGCCATTTCGTCAGCACCGGATGGGAGGGTCCACGTCCCCCGCCACTTCCACCAGCTTTTCCAAAGCCGCCTTCTGTTGTGTTATTATAAATTGCGGCTAAGGCCTGATCCATCAGCTGTTCTTCATCGGATAATTGAGGCATGTTTCGCCCGTTCATCTGAGAAAAACCACGTTCGCTTTCCGACCCCAGAATTAACCGCCATCTTTTGATCCGCTCTATGTTCTCCATGCTATCCTTCCCCTAATCCTTCGGTTTCTACAATTCAAAATCAAAATCAGCTAAGTCAGCCAGCAATTCCATTTCTCCTTCTGACAGGTTATCATTTATGATCTCGCTGACCTGTCTGGGATTTATCTGCCAAATTTCACCGAAATTTTCCGCAATGGTATTCTTCTCCGCAGACGAAAAATCTGCAAATGCCCTTCTGAGAAATACCAAAGCCCGCTTAAATTCCTGGTCGTCTAGGGAATCCAAATATCCGCTTAAACTTTCCCACAAAGACATCCGGGCAATCAATGAATAATGGTTCTTCATAGCCAGCCCCTCAAACCAGCCAGCGCCTAAATCAGCCGGCATACCTTTTGAAAGTCTCCGCTCCACTTCCATTCCCAATGACAGGTTATCCATCCTGCCTCTCTCTAACAGCATGGCAGCAGCAAGGCCGGAAAGTTTTGTATTCAAATCATCCCGTTTCGCAATTTCATTTAAAACCTTAAGCCAACGCTCTTCATCGATAAACTCTTGATCCCTTACTAAACGGTTCAGACGCTCCATTCCGGATATGACATCCTTGGCCCCTTGCTCATCACAAGCACAACTTTCCGGAAGAATCAAACAAGCACGCAAAAAAAGCTGCTCCAAAACAGGAATTAAAAACGAAGCGTCTAAATGCCGGATATCTCCATAGCTGACTGACAAAGAAAGACTTTCCGCCGCCTGGCTAAGCTCTTGCACAGACGCGGCATCTACAGCTAATTGCTGCAGAGTCCTTCTTCCGTATTCCGCTGCTTCCGGCATTCCACAGCAATATGCTTCCTCAATTATATGGGCCACCTGACCGATTTTTTCTGTTCCTTCCGCAGCCTCCTTCAACACAAAGGAGGCTGCCTGCCGGATCGTATCTCCTTTTAAAACCGCTTCCACTAATTGGATTTCTGCCTCTGGAGTCCATTGAAGATGCCAAAGCTCTCCCCACGTTGCCTTTTCTTGGCTTATGGATTCCTGTTTCGCAAAGCGAATATTTAAGATCCTTATTTGGTGCAGAAAAAAAGAACGCTCCAAATCGATTAATGCTGCTTTTTTTGATTTTACATTTAACTTTTCCCGCAAATCCAACTGCAAGTCCTGGAGGATTACGGATTTGTACTTTGTAAGCCTAAGTTCCTCTAATCTTTGATAAAAATCAGTCTGCACAGAAGTTTGGCTCATTCCTTCTGGCAGCGCCCCAATTTTCGTCCCTGTTTCTGTGTCTGCTACTCCAAGGGCAATCTGTGAAAAGTTTCCATGCCCCATGCAAGTCACAGCACCATCCCGCAAATCTTTAAGCGCTGGAATCTGATAACCGTGAAGCTGCGCCAATGCTGCTGACAAACGCACCGCTTCAATTACAGACGCAGACGATACAGGATTCCCTGAATTTCTCAAAAACTTTGCGATTCGAGCCAAATACTCATATGCAGCCATTTCTGGCTTCTTTTCGCAAAAGCTTTTCCACAGCAATTCATAGTAAGCCGGCGCACAGTTTCCTGCCCCATATCCCGCACGCATAGACAAACGGTAATAAGAATAAGGCATCATCGTAATCATAGCATCCACACAGGGAAGCTTTTTTATTTCTTTTTCTTTCATTGCCTCCCCATCTGTCAAACCTTTAACATGATAAGCGCCAGTAACTACCGCAATTTTCTCCATGGGAATTTCGCTAGCCGCCTGGTCAATCATATAGCACATATATGCTTCCCGAAGGCAGTTTTTATCGCTTCTTTCCTCAGTTCCGCTTCCCTTTGCTTTTTCCTGGGATAAAAAGCGAATATTTTCCCCAAACAGCGCGACTCCCTTTCGGTAGGCTTCCTCATCTGCAGCCTGCTCCAGTACATGCTCCCAAAAAGTTTCATGGGTATCCTCTCCACACACCTGATCCAACCTGTCATAAATGTAAGATACTGGATCCACTTCTTCCTGATCCCTTGCTTCCTTCCGCTCATCTGTTTCTTTTTGAAAATCCGCTTCCTTCTGATCGTCCGCTTCTTTTTGGAAATCCATTTCCTTCTGATCTGCCGCATTTTTGGGGAAATTCATTTCTTTTTGAGATGCCGCTTCTCGCTCAGTTTTCTCTTTCTCCGATACACTTGTTTCCTTCTCTCTTACAAAATCTTCTTTCCTCTCCTCCAAAGCAAGCACCACGCCAGATGGCAAGTCCATAAAACGGCACTCACACCCATGCTCCTTAGCCCAAAGAGCAGCCTGATATTCCGGTGAGTATTCCGCAAAAGGATACAGCACCGTACGGATTGGCGCTTCTTTGGTATAAGCCATAATGGCAACTGGTGGTTTCACCTGCATATCAGTTAAGGATGGAAGCATTTCGTTAAAATCTGAGGGTCCTTCAATCAGGATAAGTTGCGGCTGAACCCGTTCAAAAAAGTCCCGGACATAATACGCTCCGGCAGGTGACAGATGACGGATCCCGAATATATTTGCCTTTCTACCATCAGCCATTTAATTCTTTGCACTCCTTATACAGCCCCAGCCATTTAGAACCTCGCTTTTTCATAATATTTTCCAGATATTCCTCCCACGCCTTCCCGTCTTTTGCCTCATCCTTTACCACCGCGCCCTGCAGCCCGGCTGCCAAATCATAATCGGTGATCCTTCCATTTCCAAAGCTGCCTGCCAAGGCCATACTATTTGCCAGCAGCGAGATGGCCTCTGCCGTAGAAAGCACCCCGCCAGGTGTTTTCAGCTTTTGCTTTCCGTCTAATGTAACACCTCCACGAAGTTCCCGGAAAATTGTGCATACCTTTTCCACCACTGCCTGTTCCGGAAGCTGAGCATTTAAATCAAGGCTTGCTGACAACTGGCTGACACGGGATCTTACAATTTCCATCTCAGATTCCAGGCTCTCCGGAGAAGGAAGGACTACAATATTAAAGCGGCGTTTTAAAGCGGCTGACATTTCATTTACCCCTTTGTCCCTGGTATTGGCTGTCGCTATCACAGAAAAGCCTTTTTTAGCAGGCAGTTCGATTCCCAGCTCTGGAACGGAAATCCGCTTTTCTGATAAGATCGAAATCATGGCATCCTGCACTTCCGACGCACATCTTGAAATTTCTTCCACTCTGGCAACCGTTCCGGTTTCCATAGCACGGTAAATGGGGCTTTTAATCATTGCCTGCAAAGACGGCCCATCCGCAATCAGCATGGCATAATTCCAGGAATACCGAATCTGTTCTTCTGTAGTTCCTGCTGTGCCCTGAATTACCTTAGTGGAATCTCCATTAATTGCGGCTGTCAAATGCTCAGAAAGCCAGGATTTCGCCGTTCCCGGCTCTCCAATCAAAAGCAGAGCCCGATCCGTTACTAAGGTAGCAATCGCAATCTCCACTAAACGTTGATGTCCAATATACTTTGGCGTAATCTGCTTGGTTCCTGCCCTTCCTCCAATAATATAAGTTAAAACCGAGCGTGGCGACATTTTCCAGCCTTCCGGTACTGGATCGGTTTCCGCCTGAATCAATGCATCAATTTCTTCTTGGTATAATTGCTCAGCCGGAAGGCGAAGCACTTTTTGTTCCTGTTCCATATCCGTTTCCCTTTCTGATATGCTTATTTTTCCCGGAGCGTGCCAGAACATTTTTTTGCCAACTATGAGTCACATTCAGCAGAAAATTTGTTCCAAATAAGGCAGGTGCCGGGGATCACACTGACCGTGTATGCCCTTATCAAGCGAGAGCATATATATTAAAATACTTCATGCTTGGAAGCGCCATTATGAAGCTGCTCCAGCCATCGGTCAATCACACTGCTTCCATTAATTTTTTTCCCTGCCCAGAAAGTTTTCACAGCTTCCAGTTCTTCCATCAGTTGCTCACGTTCCATAGGCAGCGCCCAGATTAGTTCTCTTACCCGGTATACCCAGGCACTTTCCTGAAAGGTTTTGCACGCTGATTCAACGAACCCTTTAAAATCCGTCCAGCCATTTTCCTTCAAAATTGCCACATCAGACGCGGATGGCCCTTCCCGCATAGCACGGGAATAAAAATATTGATTATAGCACTCTCTTAAACGTTCATCATCCTTGCGCCTTAAACGATAAAGCAGGGCATCACATCCGGTATAAGGAGTACCTAGAGCCGCGTAATTTTGAGGACACTTCGTCCTATTCTTCATGAAAAGAGGATACCACCGAATATCAATTCCTTCTTTTAAGACGCTGCAAACCCTCTCCCCCTGGATTTCCTGGCCATAGCTTGGCTTTCCTTTCAGGTAAACCACATACCCTTTCTCCGGTTCATAGGAAATTCTCTGCATAACATGAAACAAACGGGAGCCTTGGCCGCTTTTGTCATCAAATATACCTTGATACTGCTGATAAACCTGGTGGGCAGGGCCTTCTACCATCGCTGCCGCAAATACCGGTTCAAAAAAAACATTCCCATACGTTTCCAGAAGTCTTTGCGCCATTTCTTTATAGCAACGGCTGTTTTCATCTTCTGGCTGGTAAACTGAAAAGATCGTTTCCATCATTACTTCTGAACAGTGCTTTCTAAACTTTCTAAGGCCGGGCTCTCCCCCTATCCATTCCAAAACCTGACGGATTTCCGCTTCCATCCGCCCACCGCACATGTTCAGCAAACTCAGAAATCCTTCTTCCCACTTCATTTGTTCTTTGTCACCAGACTTTTCCTTTGGAATCGGTTTTTGCTTTGTCTTTTTCTTACAGGCATCCGAATCTCCCTGGCCTGGCTCTTGCTCTTCCGCCTTCAGCAGCTTCATTGCGCCTTCCTTAAGGCCTTTTGCCAAAAGACCAGGAATATACGACGCATCTGAATTTCCCAATAAATCCGCCATTTCAGAACCGCTTGAAAACGTATGGGAATCCCAAAAAGCACGGGCCTCTTCCCCTTCCATAAAGCTCAATGACCAAAGAACCGCATTTTTCAATTTTCCCTTTTCTGTCTTCAGCAAATCAAAAAGAAGTTGCTGGTTTTCCTGATTGTGGCGCAGGGCGAAAATGAAAGCCTCCCGAATCTCTTTCTTACTTTCCTCTAAATGGTTCCGATAAAATTCGTTCTCATTTTCTCCTGCTATGGCGCTGATTGCATTGATACGACGAACCATATCCTTTTTGCCGTTTGAATCAAACCCTTCCTTCAGCAAAGGCACCATAGGTTTTCCGATCCAGATAATCCAGGTATATACCATATCCGCAATCTCTGAATAAGTGTCACCGAGAGCCTGCACCAGGAGCGGGCTGATTCTGTAATCAAAAATCAGTTCCGGATCCAGCTCATAGGCCTCTCTAAGCAGAGCCTGACGCCCGCTTCCTGTGGAGGTTAACGCATTCTGAAAAGGATACAGGCGGCTATAAGGAATTAGTTTGTACTTTAAGAGGCACTCACTGTCCTCCACTTCTACTTTCCCATCTTTATCATTTCCTGCCAGATTTAACATATCTATATCCTTCTGTTCGCCCTCCACCTGGCTTTGTCCCTGGGTAATCAGAAACGCATCCAGCAAGCCAAGCAGATCCAATAGTGTTTCTGTTCTGGATTCCTTGGGTCCTTCATATAAATTCCTGGTCATCTGGTTGATTTTAGCAAATATGGGAGATGCCTTTGCGTAAGCTTCTATTTGCCTTCCGGCTTCTTTTAAACGGAAGTCTTCCTGCACCAGCTGAGTTCCTGCCGCTGCTGTAAAAGCCAGACGTTCCCTTAAATCATAAAATGGCTGTAAGTTCAATTTTCTCCCTCCAATGAATAAAATAATAGGCAGTTAGGAACTGTTCTCACTGAGTAACCGGTCTTGTCAAAATACACAAAAGCAGGATCTGATACCGTGGCAAGTCGCTTTTATTTTGTCTAGTTTGGCAAAACCCGGTATCATAAAGGGGCACAAACGCCTAAACAAAATCAGACCCCTGAAAACGTCCCAGCGCCTGCTTAAAAGCAAAACTTATCAAACCTTTCTAATAAGCCAGCCGGATAACTGCCTGCTCTGTTACAATGCTGAATGGCTGGACGCAAATCCGGTGATCAGTTGCGTCATAAAACATCATTCCAAATAGCGCTTGATTGTAAAGCAATCCACGATCCCAAAGTTTGGGCAGCATGTTAACGGTTCCTTCCCGGCCTCTTAAATCCCTTAAAACAATCCGGCTTCCTGCCTTATCCTCCAATACATAAAAAGCCTGGCTTCCACTTGCCCTGTCCGCTTCTATCATGCTGATTTTTTGATAAGCGATGAAAACAGCAGCTTCTTTTGCGTCTAGCGGATTCTTAATTACATTTTTTACCTTTTTTATCAGCGGCGTCAACTCTGGTTCTGCCAATGCCCGTACCTCTTGAAGGGTTTTTAGCGTTAAAGGTTCAAAATCGGCCCGCTCCCAGCGAACACGTGGATTTACGTTTCCCGGATAAAAAGTAAGAAGCGGAATTTTTAAAACGTCAAACACAGAATCTTCCTGCCGTACATATTTTAATGCCTTTACAGGCCGGTAGTTCAAGGTGGACAGAATCTCCCCGCTGCCGCAATCTATGTAATAGCCTTTGTCAATAAGTTCTTTTCTTGCGGCATCAAAATGTACTTCAAATGACAACTGTAATAGTTTTGCCCCTTCCCTGCTTCTTCCCAACTGGTTCAGCCGTTCCAGGTTCCAAATCCCTCCTAATTCCTCATACAGGATACTGTCGTCATCTTCCCCGTTATCCGTTTCCACTTTGGCCTTCAGATACTCTTCCGCCTTTTTTATTAAGGCATTGATATGAACCAGGATGGTTATAATCTGCTCCTGGTGGGATGGATCCTGATCTTTTTGATATGCCTCACTTTCTAAAATCAAACGGTTTAAAAGAATCTGAGGGCCTGGCAGATAATAATCTCCAAGCTGCTTTGCCAGATCCTTATAAGATTTCAGGGAAGTTCCCTCCAGAGTGCCAAGACCGAAACTTAATAAACTGTCTATCAGCTTTTTTAGCACAGAAATGCCTTCCAACTGTTTTTTCATCTTCTTTACTCTGGCTGCCTTTCCTGCCTTTTTCCCTTTGGAAGAAGCGTTGCCAGTTTGATCCTGGCTTTTTTCTGTATTTTTTGCCGCCCGCCGCTCCTTCTTTTCCCGTTTTTCCCGAATTGTATCCGGAAGCTGGCAAATCGAACATGGCTTTCCTTTCTCTATCTCAAACAATAAAGCCAGTCCATGCTTGCATGGATACTGCCGGCTTGGGCAACTGCACCTTATCAGAGGGAGTCCCCCTTCAATAAAATCCGCGGAAACCGTGTAATTGCTCTTTCCGCTTCCCATACATTCTCCCAGATAAAACATATCATCTTCTGTTTTCGAAAAAGAAACGAACCCGCCGCCAGCCGATATTTTTCTGGCATTCGCCACTGCAGAGCTATTAGGAGCCATTGAAAGAATCTGCTGTTCTGTTATCTTTCCCATATGCAAATGTTCACCCTTCCTTGTTTCTATATATTTTAGGATTCGAGCGTGAAAACAAATCCTGCCTGTAGGATTCCCTGCTTGTGACGGTTCGCTTCAGCGATCCCATTCCGCCGCGCCATTGCCCGATCCTGCCCGAAGGCGTTTCACGCCTGAATCATTTTGATGCTTGAGAAACCGTTTCCCAATTGCCTAGTTCTATTATTTGGAGCATATTGAAATCCTGGTTAGACAAGGTTATTCCATACTTGTGCCGATTCATACGCCCCTTATCCGCTTAAGGATAATTTTACCATATATTATCCCCATTGGAAAGCCGATTTTTTCCAAAAAGTAAGCAGAATCAGAGGAAAGGTAACATCCAATCCTTCCAATTTTATTTTGAGATGCTTCCAATTTTCCATTTATCATCTGCTATTGAAATTCGGTCATATAAAGACGATAACGCAAAGGCAGATGGTTCCTTTGGCAAACATAATTCTTCCGCTGGGGAATAGATATGGTTTGACAAAAGGCTTTCCACATGGAGCGGTATTCTTCTTCATCCGTTTTCAAGTTTAACGATTCATTCCAGCCTGTTTGGCAGCCACGTACAAGAAACCAGTCTTCGCCCGCCGGGTGAAAGATAGCACGTTTCCGGTTCTCATCATAAATCATCCAATTTTCAGATGGCATACGGTCAGCAAAATGGACTGCCAAGATAGGAAGTACATCATTTTTCGGGCCGATCCTGCTGATTAAAAGCCCTTCCTCGGTTCTGGAAAAACGGGTAAACTCTTTTAACAGATGGCTCTCATTCATTACAAACCGGCATAAGCGAAACAATTCAAATACCGACGGAAGATGAAGCATATTCAAAATCTCCCTTCCATAATGAAACGCATCAACTAAAAAACGGTAAATACAGTCCGCCCTCCCTGGCTCCTGGCTTAAAGAGGCCTGATATATCTTTTTATATACCTGCTCTGATAACTTTTTTCGGATCGCAATCCACGTTTTCTCCACCTTTTCCGGCGTAACCTTCACCGATACATATTCGCAGAACAACCGGATATTTTCTGTTTGCTCAATCTCAAGGCACACTTGTTCATGCCCTTTCCGGCTCATCCAGGCATCGTAAACACCACATAATATTCCGTCAAAGGAATCCTCACATACATATACTGTCATATAACCGCTTCCTTTCTTCCAGGTATCCGTTCCAGATGCATATCATCAAACAGAGAAAGCTGCCGGTAGCTGTCTTTATGCTGGATATCCAAGACATTCCTCTTTTCATCTCCTAATAAATGACTGGTAATATAATCCTGGTCAATTTTGACCGGATTCATCAATTTTCCGGAGCATGTAATAAAATATTGGGCCCGTTTCAATACAACTCCCATTTTCTTTAAATCCGCAAACGTAAGAGCTGCTGTCTTCCTCGCCGCCACAATCCTCCCTACCGACTTTACCCCCATCCCTGGAACCCTGAGAAGCGTTTCATATCCGGCCAGATTGACTTCCACCGGGAACTGTTCCAGATGCCGTAACGCCCAGTCACACTTTGGGTCAAGGAACACATTAAAATTAGGTTGGCTCTCAGATAATAACTCACTGGCGTCAAATCCATAATAGCGCATCAGCCAGTCTGCCTGGTACAGCCTGTGCTCCCGCAGCAAAGGCGGCCCGCCAGGAAGGGCCGGAAGGCTGCTGTCTTCATTGACCGAGATATAGGCCGAATAAAAAACCCGTTTCAGGCCAAATTTTTGATATAACGCTTCTGCCACAGCCAGCATCTGATAATCACTTTCCGGCGTAGCTCCTACAATCATCTGTGTTGACTGCCCTGCCGGAACAAAATACTCCCGTTTCCCGAAAACACGGCCAAGACCATAATTCCCATAACGGGAACGGCCAAGGCGCAGCTTGGGGCCTGAATGTGTCTTCTCATAACTCTCTGCCCTGGCCTCCCTGCTTTCTAAATTCTTCCCTTCCCTTGCAGGTTCCGGGAACACGGAAGGCTCTTCCTTTTTCAAGCGCAACGTATTCCCTATTGGCAGATAACCCCCCTCCTGATGTAACTGCTTTGCAATTCCTATCTGAATTTGCTTCATAGGTTTTAATATGTTATCCCTGGTTTTTGCGGGAGCCAGCTTCCTAAGACCTTCCGCGGTAGGAAGTTCCAAATTCACACTCATCCGATCAGCTAAAAAGCCTGTCTGTTGGATTAGTGCCGGATCGGCTCCCGGAATGGCTTTTACGTGAATATATCCATTAAAGTGCAGTTCCTGGCGCAGCTTCCACAATACCTGATAGATCTGTTCCATGGTATAATTTACACTGTGCAGAATCCCTGAACTTAAAAACAGGCCTTCAATATAATTCCTCTGATAAAACTCTATCGTCAGTTTACACACTTCGTCGACTGTAAATGAAGTACGCAATGTATCGTTTGAACAGCGGTTAATACAGTACTTGCAGTCATAAACGCATTGATTCGTAAACAGTATCTTCAATAGGGAAATGCACCTGCCGTCAGCGGAAAAGCTATGGCAAATTCCTGATTCCACTGCATTACCCAGGCTTCCAGGCTTCCCCTTACGGCTTACCCCGCTGGACGTACAAGCCACGTCATATTTGGCCGCGTCGGATAAAATTGTCAATTTTTCCTGTATATTAAGATTTTCCTGAATCAGCATCCTTCTACTTCCTTCCTGGCATAACATTTCAGAACATTTGTTCTTCTCTAGTGTAACACATATCTGACTGCTTTTCAATCCTTTTTCGAACGTTTGTTTGTATTATTTTTAACTGCACAGAAAAAATGTTCCTTCTTTTTATAGTCTTCATTTCAACTATAGTCAATTGTGTGACTATTTCATAAAATGTAAGTGTAGCTATTGGTTTTTACAATTGTTTTTCAGGGGAAATGAAATTTTATGATTCAATATGATCCTTTTTGGGAAACTATGAAAAAGGCTGGCGAATCAACCTATACGTTAATTAACAACTACCGCATCTCCAGCTCTACCATCAACCGACTCCGGAAAAATCAGCCTCTTTCCACAACTACAATTAACGATTTATGCCGGATTTTAGACTGCAATATACAGGATATTGCAGTTTATGTTTCTTCTGACCAAGATCAATTTTTATAATTGTCGGAAATGCAAGGAGAATCATGAAAAGCCGCAAGGAAACGCCTGGTCTCAGGAGCCTCCTTGCGGCTTTTTCATGTCTTAATCGGTAAAAGATAGAAGCGATAGATTTTTTTGAATGCTTTCACATCTTCACATTTTCATGATGATAATAGTTCTATTAGTTGGTTCTATTTTTTATTTTCCGCTGTCGATTACTTCTTTTGCCAACTTCATTATTGTTTCCAGCTCTACATCTTCAAATGTATACAAATGGTACTTTAACCCGCCTTCCATCCAGGTTACACTCTTAAACGCTTTCCGTTCTTCCTGGCTGGAACCATAGCTGATCATCAGCTTTCCTGCCTGCTCTAACTGCTGATCTGCTTCGCTTGGCTGCTGATCCGGCGGCAGGAATAAATAGTTATCCACATTTCCTTTTATTATGATATCCTGATACGTTTCGGTAGCCTGGGGGGCTTTGGAACTATTTGCGCTGCTTTCCAACGGTTTGTAGACCGAAAGAGAAACATCCTTACTCCCAGCATACCTTACCGTAGCTTCTGGATAGCCTCCAACACGGTTTCCGTTATCATCCCATGCGTCTACTTCCATTACATAGCCTTCCTGGAAGCTGGAACCATCTGAAAACTGTTCCGGAACCTTTGGAGTCTGACCTAATTTCTTCTCTGCTTCTGTAACCAATTGGCTGGCTGAATGGATTGCTTCATTTCGGTTCGTATGGCTTGATGTGTAGGCAATCCTTCCTGCCCCTATAGCAGTTGCCGATCCGATAACGATCATCGCTGCCACTAATACAATGCTCATTTTCTTTTTTGATAATTTCATAATACTTCTCCTTTCATGAATCTGATAATGAATGTTGTTAAGCACTCTGTCTTCTGCTTCTCTCGAAAAATATACTTTTGTCACCTTTGCCTGGATTTCATCTTTAAACAATTCTTCCTGGTTTCCCTTCACCATAACACCTCCTTGTGTTCTGCTTCTCCTGCCTGCAGTTTTTCCATTTGGCTGTTGGTTGCGGCTTTCCCAGCCCATTAAAAGCACTGCCTGTTTCGTTCCCAGCAAATGGGCATCGGTGGGCTTAGACTTTCTTTTAAAAGTTTTCTGGCCCTGCTTAACCTGGACTTTACTGTGCCTTCAAACAGACCAGTAATTTCCGCAATATCCTTGACACCCAATTCGTTGAAATAATATAAAAGGATTAGGGTACGATATTTTACATCTAATTGGCTTACTGCCTGCATAAGCTCGTTGGAAACCTCCTGTTTTAGAATCTGATCCAAAGGCCCGTCCTGCTGCTTATCTTCTTCTAACCGCTCTGCCAGCTTAGTTCCCTGTTCTTCCCGCTGTTCTAAAATTCCTTCAAATGAGAGTTCCTTGTTCTTTCTCCCCTTTTTTTCCATCCTCCATGCAGTCCGAATCAGGATCTGATAAATCCAGGATTCAAATCCTTCCGGATTTTTTAGTGTTTTTCGATGCAGGAAGCATTTTACAAATGTTTCCTGCAACACATCTTCACTGTCACTTTGATTTCCTGTAATAAAGTATGCCATACGGTATAGCTTTTTGGAATAGGAGTGGTATAATTCATCAAAGGCCCTCTCATCGCCTTCTATCATGTTTTCTACGAAGACTATCATCTCTTCTTTCATAACCCGCTTCCTTTCCACTTCTTTATTGATGCATCTGTTATATAAGAGTCTGTCAAAAGCCAAACGGTTCACTTTTCTTTAAAAATTTTAAATCTTTTTTGTTAGCGCGCCTCTTTTCACCTGCATATGATAAAACAAAAAGGGATTTCCCATATGTCCAATCATGTTTTATGGATGCAGTGGCAGCAAGCCTGTGATGAAAATTGCAGGCCCTGCACAGGCATATTCTGTAAACCTTGCCAGCCATGCAGCCGTTCCTTATTTCATCCCGCGCTTTCTCACAGGCCGCCTTCCCCTCCTCCAGGGCCGCCGCCTGGAAGGCATTCCCCTCCTCCGGGGCCGCCGCCTGGAAGGCCTTTTCCTCCTCCGGGACCGCCGCCCGGAAGGCCTTTTCCTCCTCCGGGGCCGCCTGGAAAGCCTAACCCAGGAAACCCGTTCTGGCCCTGGAGGCCTCCTTTCCCTCCGCAAGAACCGCCAAGACCCCCAATGCCTGGCCCGCCGCCAGGACACGGAGGCCGGCCTCCTAAACGTCCATGGCCTTTTTAACCAGAGTAAAAATTCCATTGCATTTTGTAATTTCATGTGGTATCATTAACGCAAAATTAAATTTTAAAACGTAACTTGCCTGCCACCGGGTAAGCAAGAAAAACGTCAGGCTTCCCGTCATCAGGTCTTAGAAGACAGGAAGTTCTGGCGTTTTTATTTGAATACTTATCCACAAAACTAATATGCGATGGAATTCTATTATGAAACAAAAAAGCTCCTGTTTTCGTCAGTTCATTCATTATACCACATTTAACGTACTGGGCATGATTGGATTATCCTGCTATATCCTTGCTGATACCTTTTTTGTCGCAAAGGGTCTGGGGGGAAACGGCCTTGCCGCTCTTAACCTGGCAATCCCTGTGTACAGCCTGATCCACGGAAGCGGGCTTATGCTTGGAATTGGAAGTGCTGCAAAGTATTCTGTTTTCCGGGGCCAGAAAGCCTTAGAACCATCCAATCAGGTATTTTCTGCAGCCATTTGCCTGATGGCTGCTTTTGCTGTATTCTTTATGCTGGCCGGAATATGGTTTGCGCCTGACCTGGCCAAATGGCTAGGTGCCGATCAGGAAATATTTCCCATGACTCAAACTTATTTAAGGGTAATTCTTTTGTTTTCCCCCTGTTTCATGTTAAATGACATCCTCCTAAGCTTTGTTAAAAACGATGGCAACCCTAGTTTAGCCATGTCTGCCATGCTGGCAGGAAGCTTTTCCAATATCTTGTTAGACTATATATTCATCTTCCCTCTTGGTTTCGGGATTTTTGGCGCCGTATTAGCAACAGGCATTGCTCCTATTATCAGCATGGGCATCTTATCCAGGCATTGGAGCAACCAGCAGAACCATTTTCATTTTAAATGGTCAAACTCCATTCCTTCTATGGTTTTGCCCATTCTTTCCATCGGTTTCCCTTCTTTCGTTGGGGAAGCTGCATCTGGAATTGTGATGGTTACATTTAACTTTATTATCCTGGAAATCCTGGGAACCATCGGAGTTTCCGCTTATGGAATCATTGCCAATCTATCCCTTGTGGTAATCTCTGTTTTTACAGGGATTGCCCAAGGAATACAGCCATTAATTAGCCAGGCTTACGGAAAAAACCAATATGCTCAAATCCGGCAGATTGGCTGCTATGCCATAGAATCGGTCCTGATACTCTCTTTTCTCATCTATCTGCTGCTTTTTGTATTTGCCTCCCCTATTGCAGCAGCTTTTAACAGCGAAGGGCAAGCCAGACTACAGCAAATTGCTGTAACCGGGCTTAGGATTTCTTTCACTTCCATTCCATTTGCCGGTTTTAATATTGTATTATCCATGCTATTTACCTCAATGGAACGAGTACTTCCGGCACAAGCCATATCACTGCTCCGGGGTTTTATCTTGCTCCTTCCTATGGCATTCCTCTTATCCTTTTTAGCTGAAATGACCGGCACGTGGCTGGCTGTCACCATTACCGAAGCAATTACTTTAGGAATCGGTATAATATTTTTATTTCGGGAAACCATAGCAAAGAGGTGATGAACATGTCGTATATTTCTCCTGCTGTCCAGCCAAAATTTGAAGAGCTTTCCGACAGCTTGAAAAATCAAATCCTGGAGCGGAATGTGCCCCTGAATACCATCTACGACCTGATCCAGGTGCTGGAAGAAATCGTAGCAGAAGGCTGATTTTTTCCTTTACTATTCCAGTTTCCTATAGTATGATTAGAAATAACCGGTTTTAAAAAGAATCCTGCCATGCAGGATTCTTGATCTTCAACAGGTGATCCTGGTAACGTAATTCCACTTTGCCGCAGAATTTCACTATGTCATAGTAAAAGCTTGGTCTGCAAGGGACTTCTGTATCACAAGGGAAATCAGGAAAGTTTTCCTGCAATATAAGGATGAAACCGGAAGCAAAAGGTATTCTTGAACAATCAGCCTCAAAAGCAGCTTCCGCTTAAGAGTGCCAGAATACCTGCATACAGAAAGGAGGCTGTGGAATTTGAAACAGGCTGTAAAATTAGTGGCAAATAATAAAAAAGCCTATCACGATTACTTTATTGATGAAAAATTTGAGTGCGGAATTGAGCTTTTTGGCACAGAAGTAAAATCCATCCGTTTGGGAAAATGCAGCATAAAAGAAGCATTTGTCCGCATTGACCGCCATAATGAAGTTTGGGTTTACGGAATGCATATTAATCCTTATGAAAAAGGGAATATTTTTAATAAAGATCCTCTGCGCGCCAGAAAACTGCTGATGCACAAAAATGAAATTATTAAGCTGGCAGGAAAAATCGCGGAAAAAGGGTTTACGCTAGTACCTTTGCAAGTATATTTAAAAGGAAGCCTGGTAAAAGTGGAAATCGGCTTGGCGCGCGGAAAAAAGTTATATGATAAACGGGAAGATATTGCAAAAAAAGATCAGCGCCGGGAACTGCAGCGGGAATTTAAGGTAAAAAACTTGTATTAATAAGTAATGGTCTTTTTATTTATCAGAATTTTATAGGTTCCATGCTTGACATCACCTTTTTGCCGTGGTAAAGTAAAAAGAGATGCGGATCGGTTTTGAATGGTTTACGTACATCCATCGGAGGGTTGTGGTAACTCCCTTTCATTTATGGTAACGCCTCGGCAGTGTACAGGGGTTTACTGTACCGAAGCATCTATGTTAAATCCTGATTTTTACACACTGTACCGTTTGCTAGAGTATATTTTTCCGCACTTTTCGTTTGTAGCGGGGCTTAAACACCAGTAAGGGCTTGTACTGGTTTCGACGGGGATCATGAAGCTGGTGAAGCTATCCCCATGCGATGGGTTAAATGGCAAAATTAAATACAAACGCTGAAGATAATTTAGCAATCGCTGCCTAGTTGCAGCTGTCAGCCTTAGCGCACCTACACGCTGAGAGCCTGGCATCGACTATGTAGGAAACGACACGCAGTAAGCTTTGCCTGCGCGGGCGTATAATGAAGCTACTAAAGTTATCAGGATGTCTGCTTCCGGATAATGGAGGGAATGTAAAATAACAGACTATGATAGTAGAAGAACAGGGAATTGGTTTTCGGACAGGGGTTCGATTCCCCTCAGGTCCATCTAAAAAGCTTTGAATTTGCAGGATTGTCATAGCTTTTAAATTTGAAAGGTAATCAAAAAGGTAATCGGACGTATGTTCGGTTACTTTTTTGGTTTTTAACGATACAGATGGGGCAGTTGTTCCACTATCTGTCATGTTTCCACAGAAAGCGGATTTCCATCAGACTGCGTTGTGAGCAGTCAACGATGCCACTTATAGGTCTGCCTCAGCGAAGCGAGAACATTGCCTCCCTTCTCTATCTCGCCGATGAAAATCGATTCTTCCAAGTTTCACCCGATATAATCTGTGTCATACCTAAATAGTTGAATAATAATCGAAATGATTGTGAAACTTCAA